>NZ_JBNNWO010000003.1:0-528745 GCF_050281105.1 Methylobacterium sp. NPDC080182 | reverse complement strand
TCAAGGATCCCGAGGCCTACGACCGGTTCGAGAAGGTCGTGCTGGTCCACGGCTGCCGGCAGGTGCAGGAACTCGCCTACGGCGAGACCATCACCGAGACGCTGCCGCGCCACGAGTTCCTGGGCGAGATGATCTCGAACCAGCTGGTCTACTACCCGACCGTGACCCGCGAGCCGTTCCGCAACCGCGGCCGGATCACCGACCTGATGGTCTCGGGCAAGCTGTTCGAGGATATCGGCCTGCCGCCGATGTCGATCGAGAACGACCGCTTCATGCTCTGCGGCAGCCCCGACATGATCCGCGACACCCGCGAGCTCCTGACGTCCCGCGGCTACGAGGAGGGCAACCACGGCGAGGCCGCCCACTACGTCATCGAGAAGGCCTTCGTCGAGAAATAGCGCGCCCGCGCAGGCCGGTGCGGCCTCAGCCCGGTGCGGTCCGCCGTGCCGGGCTTTTCTGTGCCGATGCGTCTCCGGACCCGGTCGCGGGGGCGGGGCGCAGGATCGCCCCGTAGCCCTCCTGCGCGTCGCCGACGAAGCGGATGCCCGCCCCTTCGAGGACCGTGCGGATCGCCGCGAGGGTCCGGCTGCGGGGCTGGACCTGCTCGCTCTCGATCATGTTCAGGGTGACGACGGAGACCGCGGCGCGGCTCGCGAGAACCCCTTGCGTCCACTTGAGAAGTCCGCGGCCGGCGCGGATCTGGGCGGCAGTGATCATGGGCCGGAGATCGCCCGAACTGAAAGAATTTTCAAGTTTTGGGTTGACGCAGGCCGAGCGCGACCGTATCCACCGCGCCATCGGCCTGCCGGGCCGGCGATCTGAAGTGACCGCACGCTCCTCGTATCCGCGGCCTGCGCGCCGCGGCGGACGAGTCCGGTTCCCTTCGCAACGGTCGCCGCTGGCAGCCAATCGCAGTTCACCGGCGCGGGCCGGAGACGCTCGGTTATCCCTGTCACGGATCCCCCCGAGCCTCATCGACACGCCCGCGTCACCCGAAGCCCCGTTCGGACGGAGCATGGCATGAAACAGCACGACGGCATCGACGTCGCGGCGTTCGCCCGTCCCGGGCTGATGCGACCGTTACGGTCGTATCGCGGGGCTCTCGGCCCGAGAGGCTGAGCGCGTCTCGAGGACCCTGCGGGCCGGCAGGGGACGGTTATCATCGGTAGAGCGCCGCGGGCTTGTCCCGCGGAGGTTGCGGGTTCGATCCCCGTCGGGGGCCGCGAGGTCGCCGGAGCTCATGCCCGTCCCCGATACCACGACCGCAGGGCCCCGCGAGACGACCGGGGCGCCGACCGTGCGCTGATCCCGGCCGACGATGCGGGCCGGAGAGGAACGGTTATCTTCACCGAAGGGAGGTCGCGGGTTCGAATCCCGCCGGGCCGCGAGGCCCGTAGCTCAGCCCGGATAGAGCGCCCGGACACCGTTCCTCACCCCACGCCCGCATCGCCCGGACGCGGGCCGGAAGACGAAGGTTATCGGGATCCGAGGGGTGCGGGTGCGAGTCCCGCCGGGTCGTCAGGCCCGTAGCTCAAGCAGAGCATCGGATAAGCCCCTCGTCGCCGCCACGCCCGCGCCCGGCCGGACGGAACCCCGCCACCGACCACACGAGATACCGGCCGCGCGCGAGCGGCGGTGGACGGCGCGCCGCGGCCGCGTCCCCGCCCGACCGCGCGCCGGGACGCGCCACCGGCCGGCGATCGGCCGCGATGGAGAGAGGAGAGACCGAGAGGAGCCCGCCATGACGAAGCTCGCACAGATGTTCCGGCTCCGCGCCACCCCGCAGACGGAGCCGATCCCCGGCACGGTGCCGAACGCCGCCGGAGGCCACGCCTTCGCGGTCGGCGACTGGGCGCGGCTCGACCGCTTCCTGGTGCTCGGCTCCGAGGGCGGCTCGTACTACGCGAGCCCGCGCGCCCTGACCGCCGAGAACGCGGCGGCGGTGCAGCGGTGCATCGCGCAGGACGGCGCCCGCGCGGTCGCCGCCATCGTGGCGGTGAGCGAGGGCGGCCGGGCTCCGAAGCAGGATCCGGCGATCTTCGCCCTGGCGCTGGCCGCCGCGTCGGCGGACCTCGCGACCCGGCGCGCGGCGCTCGCGGCCCTGCCTCGGGTCTGCCGCACCGGCACGCACCTGTTCCAGTTCGCCGCCTCCGTCGAGGCGATGCGCGGCTGGGGCCGGGGCCTGCGCCGGGCGGTCGGTGACTGGTACTGCGCCAAGCCCGTGGAGGCCCTGGCCTTCCAGGCGGTGAAGTACCGGACCCGCCAGGGCTGGTCGCACCGCGACCTGCTGCGGCTGGCCCACCCGGAGACGGAGGAGCCCGCCCGGAAGGCGCTGTTCGACTGGATCTGCCGCGGCACCGTGACCGAGGCCGCCCCCGGGATCGTCCACGCCTTCGCGCGGGTGCAGGCGGAGGGCCTCGACGGGGCGGTGGCCGCCGCCCTGGTGCGCTCGCACGGCCTGCCGTGGGAGGCGCTGCCGACCGGGCTGATGGGCAGCCGCGCGGTGAACGAGGCCCTGATCGAGCGGATGCCGGTCGGCGCCCTCGTGCGCCAGCTCGGCCGCCTGACGGCCGCGGGGGTGCTGGCGCCCTTCTCGGAGGGCACCGAGCACGTCCGGGCGGTTCTGTCGGACCGGGAGCGGATCCTCCGGGCGCGCCTGCACCCGATGGCGCTGCTGCTGGCCCTCAAGACCTACGCCTCCGGGCACGGTCAGCGGGGCAAGCTCGCCTGGGAGCCGGTGGCGGCGATCGTCGAGGCGCTGAACGCCGCGTTCTACACGGCGTTCGGCGCGGTCGAGCCCACGGGCCGGCGCCTCGTGCTGGCGCTGGACGTCTCGGGCTCGATGGGCGCCAGCACGGTCGCGGGCTCGACGCTCACGGCCCGGGAGGCGGCCGCCGCGATGGCGCTCGTCACCGCGGCGACCGAGGAGAACTGGCAGGTGCTGGGCTTCACCGCCGAGGCCGGCCGGGCCTGGAGCCAGGGGGCCGCGCTGACGCCGCTGCCGATCGGACCGTCGACGCGGCTCGATCAGGCGGTGCGGGTGACCGCCGACCTGCCGTTCGGCGCCACCGACTGCTCCCTGCCGATGCGCTGGGCGCTGGAGCGGGGCGTCAAGGCCGACGCGTTCGTGGTCTACACGGACTCGGAGACCTGGGCGGGGCCGGTCCACCCGGTCCAGGCGCTGCGGGCGTACCGGGAGAAGACCGGGATCCCGGCGAAGCTGGTGGTCGTGGGGCTGGTCTCCAACGGCTTCAGCATCGCCGACCCGGAGGATCCCGGCATGCTCGACGTGGTCGGCTTCGACACCGCGGCTCCGGCCGTGATCGCGGATTTCATCCGCGCGTGAGACAGGGGCGGGCGGCTCTTCCGGGCTGCCCGCCCTATTGCTGCGGGACGCCCGGCATCCCGTCCGCGAAGGGGCCGCCGCCGGCGCTGAACAGCTTGCGCAGGAAGCCCGGGGCGATCGCCGAGAGCGGGTTCACGCTCACGTCCGGCGAGGCGAGCTTGCCGGAGACGCGGAAATTGACCGCGAACAGGCCCTCGTTGTGGCCGCCGCCGAGCAGCGGCCCGAGCAGCGGCAACTGCGAGGCCACGTTGTTCAGGCCGTAGAGCGGCACGAAGGTGCCGGTCATGTCGGTGCGCTCGCGGCCGGTATCGAGCCAGCCCGACAGGGTGAAGCCCATGGCGGCGTTCGAGATCGCCGCGTCGGTGAAGTCGACGCGGGTGCCGGTGCGCACGAAATTGGCGCGCATGCGGTCGAAGGTGACGTCGCCCGCGCCCCGGCCCGGGGCGACCCGTCGGCCGCGGGCCGTCTCCGCCTCGGACGGCTCTGGGCCCTGCGCCATGATACTCGACAGCGCGGGCTCGTTGCGCAGGATGAAGTCGCGGATCTGCACGACGCCGGATTGCGGGCCGTCGTTGAGGCCGATCCCGGCCGTGAGCCGGCCGCCATACATCCGCCGGTACACGTCGACGAACCGCAGCGTCGCGCCGGCATCGGCCGATTCCACCGACAGGGTCGGCACGCCGCGCTCGCCGCGGGTCACCGTGGCGGCGAAGGGCGCCGCGCGGAAGCGCCCGGTGATGTTGGCGGCCCGCAGGGTCTTCCCGTGCAGGGAGAGCTTCAGGTTGGCGCCGGTCAGCGCCTCCTCGTTGAAGCCGGTGACGATGGGCACCTGGATGTCGGCGTCGATATCCTTGGGATTCGCGTCCCGCGCCTCCCGGCCGCCCTTCGGGTCGGGGGCGCCCAGCGATTTCAGGAACGGCCGGGCATCGGCCACCGCGCCCCGGACCACGACCTTGTAGCCGCCGGCGGTCCGGTCGAGGCTCACGCGCAGGTCGTCGCCGGGGGAGAGCTTGACGCTGCTCAGGTCCGCCCGCTCCAGGCCGCCCTCCTGGGTGATCGAGACGGTGCCGCGGGCGCTCGCCGGGGCCGCGTCGAGGGCGAAGTCGCGCAGGTCGAAGGTCTGGCCGCTGTCGACCAGGGTGAAGGTGAGCCGTCCCGGCTTGCCCGGGGGCTTGGTCAGCCCCGGGACCAGCCCGTCGATCCCGGCCTTCGCCAGATCCGCCTCGACCCGGATCGGCGGCTTGCCGGATCCCGGCCGGCCTATCTGCACCACCGCGCGGACCGGGATGGTGCCGGTGAGCTGCGGCGCGGTCGGCAGGCCCTTGCGGCCGCGGACCGCCTCGTCGAGCGACACGTTGACCACCGCCTCGCCGGGCTGCCCGACCTTCGGCTGGCGCAGGTCGACCGACATGGGCGCGCCCGCGACCCGGCCGTCGCCCTTCAGCGTGAAGGCGCCCCGGTCGTAGACGAGGTTGAACCGGCCCGACTCGAGCCGGTCCCGGCCCATCACCTTGTCGACCGAGAGGTCGGCCAGCGAGCCGGTCAGCGTCACCGGCAGGTCCGGCAGGTCGGGGATGTGCTTGAGGTCGAGGGGGAAGTCGACGCGCAGGTCGGCGCTGCCCTTGATCGTGGCGGGGTCGAGGTCGACGCTCATCACGCTCTTGAACAGCTTGGCCTGGAGCACGGAGGCCATGCCGTCGGCGCCGCCGGAGAGCCGCATCCCGATCTGGGCCACGACCCGGTCCGGGGTGATCTGCGGGATGACGAAGCTGCCGTCCGAGATGGCGAGCCCGCGCCCGTCCGGCCCGTGGACCTCGGCGGTCACGTTGCGCACCGTGGTCGAGCGCCCGGTGATCACGCCGACGACGTTGCCCTTGGTCACCGGCGGGGAATCGGCGGTGACGTCGATGGCCGCGTCCGAGACGTGGAAGTCGATGTGGACCGCGTCGTCCGGGGCGGGGTCGCCCCGGGTGGCGGCCGCCAGGACCGCCCCGGACATCTTCACCTTGATGTCGACGGAATCGACCCGGCCGCGCCGGAGCTGGTCCACCAGGTAGGTGCGGGCCGGCGGCGCGATGTGCTCCGGCCAGAGCCGCAGCCCGGTACGGACCTCGCCGTCGTGGCCGGCGAGGTGCAGGGTCAGGCCGCCGTCGTCGGCGCTCGTGCCGATCGTCCCGGTGATGGCGCCCTTCACGCCGGGCCCCGACAGGGTCAGCGCGTCGATGGAGATCCCGCCGTCGCGGCCGGAGAGCTGCGCGTCCAGGGCGTCGATCTTCACCGGCGCGTCCTGCGGGGTCGCCCCGCGTAAGGTGGCGTCGCGGCTCGCCAGCGTCGCGGTCCAGGTCGTGCTCGCCCCCGCGGGGCTGCCCGTCCACGTCCCCGCGAGGTGCACGGCGTTGCCGGCCCCGCGATAGTCCAGGCCGGTCAGCGACATCACGCGGTTGGCCTCGTCCCAGTCCAGGGAGGCGTCGAGGCTCTCGACCGTGACCGGGTTGAAGTCCTTCTCCTCGATCAGGAACGTGCCGTCGCCGGTGTGGAGCTTGGCGTTCATGGTCCGGATGCGGCCGGCCGTCAGGCTCACGTCGGCGCGGGCCGAGACCTTTAGGTCCGTGGTCAGCGGCAGGCCGGACTGGCCCGAGAGCAGCAGGAGATCCGTGACCGGCAGGTCGTCGAGGGTGATGACGCCCGAGCGCTCCTGCCCGTCCGCGCCGTCGCGCAGCGTGCCGCCGAAGCGCCACTCGCCGTGCGGCCCGTCGAGCCGCAATTCGAAGTTCCGGGTGCCGTTGACCGGGTCGCGCCCGAACAGGCCGTTGACCCGCGCGAAGACCGCGCGCTCGCGGCCGTCCTCGTCGATCAGCCGCAGCCGCGCGTCGGTGACGCGCGCGCGGTCGAGGGCGCCGACCACGCCGCCCGGATCGAGGACGACCCCGAAGATCGACGCGATCGCGGCCGAGAGCGGCGAGACGGTGCCGCGCACCCCGTCCACGCTCGGCGGCGTGTGCGGCGCGACGTCGACTGGGTGGTTGGCCTCCGAGGCCGCGAAGGCGATGGAGCCGTCCCGGTGCAGCAGCGCGGTGGTCTGCGTCTCGCGGAACTCGATCGAGCGCGGCTGCAGGTTGAGCCGCAGGAGCCCCCAGGGGTCGAGGCTGACGAGCGCCAGGGGCGCGCGCACCACGAGGTCGCCCTGCGGGTTGCGGATGTCGAGGCCGGAGAAGCGCAGGCTGAGCGCGTTCTCGCGGTCGAGCTCGAGGCTGCTGCCGCGCAGCCCGATGCTCCAGCCGGGCCCGATCCGCTCGGCCACGGCGGCGGCGACGCGGCGCGACAGGCCGTCGATCTGGAGCGGCCCGTTCGACAGGCGCAGGGCCACGAGGCCGACACCGGCGCCGACGAGCAGCACCAGCGTGAGGGCGCTCACGAGGCAGACGCCGCCGACGCGTCGCGCCTTCCCCCGAGGCCTGCATGCCGGCGTTGTCTCGTCCGCCATCGGGACCTTTGTTCCGGGGTCTCTGCGCGCGGCGCCCTCGGGCTCCGCGGCCGGTGGATCGAAGCGCGCCCGCGCTTTACAGCGGCCGCGACTCCGGGCTTGGCTCGGACGTGCGCGGTGCCATCGCTCGAGCCCGCGCACGAGATCGGTTGCACATCATCAATCGGCCGAAAGGAAGGCACGATGCCGCTGTCAGAGGGGGATCCCGCCCCCGATTTCGACCTTCCCGCCTCGGGCGGAGGGCGTGTCGGACTGTCCGCGCTCCGCGGTCACAAAGTCGTGCTCTACTTCTACCCGAAGGACGACACGAGCGGATGCACGCTGGAGGCGCAGGACTTCAACGGCCTGCTGCCGGCCTTCGCGGAGGCGGACGCCAAGGTCGTCGGCCTGTCGCCGGACCCGGTGAAGAGCCACGACAAGTTCTGCAGCAAGTACGGGCTGACTTTCCCGCTCGCCGCCGACGAGGACAAGACCGTGCTCGAGGCCTACGGCGTCTGGGTCGAGAAGAGCATGTACGGGCGCAAGTACATGGGCGTGGAGCGCACCACCGTCCTGGTCGACCGGGAAGGGCGCGTCGCCAGAATCTGGCCGAAGGTGAAGGTGCCCGGCCACGCCGAGGCCGTCCTGGCGGCCGCGCGCGCCCTGCCCTGACGTCCCCTTGACGTCTCCTTGACGTCCCCCTGACGCCCGGCGCGCGACGGATCCTTAACCCTACTGAGGCCTGAATGGCGGCTCCTCCGGTGCCGTCCCGATGCAGCTTCCGAAGTTCCCCGCGCGTCTCAGGCCGCACCGGCCAGCCCCCTGGCTCGCCGCCGGCCTCGCCCTGGCGGTGGCCTGGGCGCTCGGGGCCTCCTGCCTGATCGTGTTCCACGACGACGTGCTCGCCGGGTTCGTGGCCCGGCAGGCCGCCCTGCGCGACGCCTACGAGGCGCGCATCGGCGAGCTCCAGGACCGCCTCGACCGCGACCGGAGCGACCGGGCGGGGAGCGAGGCGGGTCTGGCCGACCGGGTCGCGGCCGCCCTGGAGCGCCAGGCCGAGCTGGAGCGGCGCACGGCCGCCCTCGCCGACCTGGAGCGGCAGGCCCTGCCCGACCCGTCCACGACCGGCGCCCTGCCCGGGCAGCCCGGCGCTGCGCCCGGTGGGAGCTACGACGATCTCTTCCTGCGTCCGACTGAGGGTGCGGCTCCGGCGCCGCGCTCCGCCCGCGATCCCCTGCCCCGCCGCGGCGCGCGCGAGGCCGAGACCGGCCTGATCCGGCTGGAGGCCCGGCTCGACGGCCTGCAGGCGGCCCAGGGCGAGCGCCTCGCCGGGCTGGCCGCCCGGGCCGGGGACGCGGTGCGGCGGCTGCGCGGACTGATCGGCCGCACCGGTCTCGACCCCGACCGCCTCGATCCCGACCGCACCGGCGCGGCCGCGCCGGCCGCCGGGCTGGGCGGACCGTTCGTGCCCCTCGACGGCCGCGCCCTGGACGGCACCGGCTTCGCGGAGGGCCTCGCCCTGGCCCGGCGCGCGCTCGACGACGGCGAGCGCCTGCGCCGGCTCGCCGCCACCCTGCCCCTGGCACGCCCGATCCGGGGAGGCGCGACCGTGTCGAGCCCGTTCGGCACGCGCCTCGACCCCTTCACCCGCGGCCTCGCCCTCCATACCGGGCTTGACCTGAAAGCGGAGTACGGCGAGCCTGCCCGCGCCACCGCGCCGGGCCGGGTGATCGCCGCCGAGGCCGCGGGCGGCTACGGCAACATGGTCGAGATCGACCACGGCCACGGCGTCACCACGCGGTTCGGCCACCTCGCCCGCATCGCGGTCCGCCCCGGGCAGCGCGTGACCGCGGGCGACGCGGTCGGCGCCGTCGGCTCGACGGGGCGCTCCACCGGGGCGCATCTCCACTACGAGACCCGCATCGACGGCGAGCCGGTGGATCCGCAGCGCTTCCTGGAGGCCGGCGCCACCGTCGCGGCGGCCGGACCCGGCGCCGACTGAGTCCGTCGCTGCGCCGGTCGCCCTGTGCCGGTCGCCCTGTGCCGGCCTCCGAGTCCCCGAGGGAGGCCGGCCTAGCATCGGCCGTGACGTCCACGCGGGGATGGCCTTCCGGGCCGGACCTGTTGCGGGCGGCCGGCCCGGTGCTACGATCCGGCCGAGGTGGGGATCGGCGATGGCTCTGGCCGCGAAGCGCGACGCGCGGATGGATGTGTCCGAGTTCAGGCTCTGGGTGGAGGGCCGGCCCGCGCACGAGCGCTGGGAGCTGCTCGATGGCGAGCCCGTGCTCATGGCGCCGCCGCGGGAGCGGCATCAGGCAATCGTCGCGAACCTGATCCGCCGAATCGGCGACTTCGCGGATGCCAAGGGCTGCCGCGCCATGCCGGGTCTGGCGATCCTCAGCGCCGCGATGGACGATTTCGCCCCGATCCCCGACGTGGTGGTGCGGTGCGGGCCGCCGCTGCCGGAGGGCTACGCCGCCGACCCGCTCCTCGTCGCCGAGGTGCTCTCGCCCTCGACCATGAGTCTCGACCGCGGTCGGAAGATCGACTTCTACCGGACCGTGCCGAGCCTCGCGGTCCTGCTGATCGTCTATTCCGACGAGGCGCGGGTCGAGGTCTGGCGGCGCGCGGGCGACGACTGGAGCGTCGCGGCCCTCGGGCTCGACGGCACCGTGTCGCTGCCGGAGCTCGACGGCGCCGTGCCGGTGCGCGACCTCTACCGCGGTCTCGCCTTCTGAGCGGCCGCACCCCACCTGATCGAACGGCGAAGCATCAAGGCACCGACTTGCCCCATTTCGAAGATTTCTACGCGGCCAAGCTGCGCGGCTCCCTCGGCGTGACCGACGCCGAGTCGGTGCTCGACCTGCGCGGCACCAACCGGGCGACCGCCGAGGCCTCGCTCAAGGATATGCTGGAGCGCAGCCGCTTCGCCAAGGGCAAGACCGTGGCGATCCGGCTCGATCCGCCCCCGGAGGGCGGCGGCGAGACCCTGTTCCAGCCGGCCGGGCGCCTGCTCCTCGACGCGAAGCGCCGCGGCCTGATCGAGCGCCTGCAGACCCTGCCGGCCCAGGACGGGCTCGGCTTCTACGTGGCGCTCACCGGCCGCGCCGACCGGACGCCCATGTAGGGCGGCCCGGAGGTTGTGCCGGCAACGGATCGGGTGAGCGCCGCCGGGCGTTGAACGCTCCCGCCCCACAGGATGCCGCCCGTGCCCGACGCCCGATTCCCCGAAGCCGGGTCCCGCCGATGAGGACCCTTCCCGGCGGCCGCAACGCGATCGAGCGCATCGCCCGCTTCGGCTACGGCGCCCGCGGCGTGGTCTACATCGTGGTCGGCGCCCTGGCCCTGCTGGCGGCCCTGGGGCATGGCGGCCGGGCCGGCGACAGCAAGGACGCGCTCCGCGCCGTCATGGCCGGGCCGTTCGGCGCGGCCGTCGTCGGCCTGATCGCCCTCGGCCTCGCCGGCTTCGCCCTCTGGCGCCTCGTCGAGGGCATCACCGATGCCGACCGGCGGGGCACCTCCGCCAAGGGCCTCGCGGTGCGCGGTGCCCACCTGATCAGCGCCGGGCTCTACCTCGGTCTCGCCGCCAGCGCGGCCTCGCTCAGCCTCGGCCTGGGCATGAGCGGCGGCGACGGCGTGCATGACGGTACCGCGTGGCTCCTGAGCAAGCCCTTCGGCCGCTGGCTCGTGGCCCTCGTCGGCCTCGCGGTCGTCGGCGGCGGGTTCGGCTTCCTCGGCAAGGCGTGGCGCGGGGACGTCACCGACCGGCTCGCCCTCGACGCCCGGGCCCGGGACCGCTGGGCCGGCCCGATCGGCCGGTTCGGCTACGCGGCGCGGGGCCTCGCCTTCCTGATCATCGGCGGGTTCCTCGTGGCCGCCGCGTGGCACCAGCGCTCCTCGGATGCCAAGGGTCTGGCCGAGGCCTTCGCGCTGCTGCGCGCACAACCCTACGGCTGGATCCTGCTCGGGCTCGTGGCGGCCGGCCACGCCGCCTTCGGGGCCTTCGGGCTGATCCAGGCCCGCTACCGGCACATCGACGCCCCCGACATCGACCGGGTGGACGACGCGGCCGGTGCGGCGGCCCGGGCGCTGGGCTGAGGCCGGCGCCGCCTCCGGCCCCGGCTCCGGCCCTGGGCGGGCCGCGTTGACAGGGCCGGTGCCGCGGCGGATACCCCCGGCATCCCATCCGGCTCCCGATGCAGCAGCGCCTCTACAAGACCGCGGTGATGGTGACCCACGACCTCGCGGCGACCGCTGCCGCCGTGGTGCTCACCTTCCTGTTCCGCTTCCAGGGCGGCATGCTGGCCGAGCGTCTGCACGCCCTGCCCCTGCTGCTGCCGCCGTTCCTCGTCCTCGCCGGCCTCGTCTACGGCCGCTTCCGGCTCTACCGGACCAAGTGGCGCTTCGCCTCGCTGCAGGACCTCGCCGGCATCGTCCGGGCGGCCAGCGTCCTGGCCCTGGCGCTCCTGGTGATCGACTGGGTGCTGGTCTCGTCCGACCTCTACGGCTTCTACTTCTTCGGCAAGATCGCGATCCTGCTCTACTGGGTGCTGCAGATCTTCTTCCTGGGCGGTACGCGCCTGGCGTTCCGCTACCTGAAAGACACCCGCTCCCGGCAGTCGAGCGCGCGGGCCGCCACCGTCCCGACCCTGCTCCTCGGGCGCGGCGCCGACATGGACGTGCTGATCCGGGCGATCGAGGCGGGCTCGGTGCGCAAGCTCGCGCCGCGGGGAATCCTGTCGCCCCGGGCGGACGAGCGAGGCCAGTTCATGCGCGGCGTGCCGGTGCTCGGCGGCTTCCCGGATCTCGAGCGCGTGGTCGCCGACCTCGTCGCCCGCGGCGAGCCGGTGCGGCGGCTCGTGGCCGCCCCGAGCGCCCTCGTGCCGGAGGCGGCGCCGGACGACCTGATCGCCCGCGCCCGGCGCCTCGGCCTGCCCCTCGCCCGGGTCGTCGGCCTCGGCGAGGGCGTGCAGGGTCCGGAACTGGCGCCGCTGGAGATCGAGGACCTGCTGCTGCGGCCGACCGTCGCCATCGACCGGCCGCGCCTGGAGGCGTTCCTCGCCGGCCGCCGGGTCGTGGTGACCGGCGGCGGCGGGTCGATCGGCTCGGAGATCTGCCTGCGGGCCGTGGCCTTCGGGGCCGCCGCCGTGCTGGTGCTCGAATCCTCCGAGCCGGCGCTCCACGGCATCCTCAGCCACCCCGCGATCCTGGCCGCCGAGACCGCCGTGACGGGGGTGCTGGCCGATATCCGCGACCGTGAGCGGACGCACGCGGTGATCGCGGCGTTCCGGCCCGACTACGTGCTCCACGCCGCCGCGCTGAAGCAGGTGCCCTACCTGGAGCGGGACTGGCAGGAGGGCATCAAGACCAACGTGTTCGGCTCGATCAACGTCGCCGAGGCGGCGGTGGCGGCGGGCGCGCGGGCGCTCGTGATGATCTCCACCGACAAGGCGATCGAGCCGGTCTCGCAGCTCGGCGTCACCAAGCGCTTCGCCGAGATGGTCGCCCAGGCCCTCGACGCCGCGCAGTCGGCGCGGCCGGACCACCCGACCCGGCTGATCGCCGTGCGCTTCGGCAACGTGCTGGGCTCCGTGGGCTCGGTCGTGCCGGTGTTCAAGGCGCAGATCGCCCGGGGCGGCCCGGTCACCGTCACCCACCCGGACATGGTCCGCTACTTCATGACCGTGCGCGAGGCCTGCGACCTCGTGCTGACGGCCGCCTCCCACGCCGACGGCGAGGCCCGGGCGGGCGCGGAGCGCGCCGCGGTCTACGTGCTCAAGATGGGGCAGCCGGTGCGGATCGCCGACCTCGCCGAGCGGATGATCCGGCTGGCCGGCTTCGAGCCCGGCACCGAGATCGAGATCGCCTATACCGGCGCCCGGCCCGGCGAGCGGCTCAACGAGATCCTGTTCGCCCGCGAGGAGCCCCGGATCGCCCTGCCGGGCATCGACGGGGTGATGGCGGCGCGGCCGGTCTTCGCCGACCGGGACCGGCTCGACGCCTGGGTGGCGCGGCTGCGCGACGCCGTGGCGGCCGGCGACCGGGTGGCCGCCGAGGCCGTGTTCGAGGCGGCCATCCCGCATTTCCGCGAGCGCGCCGTCCTCTGCCCCGGGCCGCCCCAGGGAGTCGCGGAACCGGTCGCGGAGCCGGTCGGCGATCCGCCGCGCGCCGACGCCGCGCCCGTCGCGCTCGGCTGATCCGGGCGACCCCGGGAGCGCGCCGCGGGGCCGTTCCCGATCGTCACACCGTGGCGATCGGCGTCGTCGGCGAGCCGACGGCGCCGGACAGGCGCAGCGGCGGGGCGGTGAGCAGGAAGCGGTAGCGGCCGCGGGCCCGCAGCCAGTCGGCGAGCGGCGTCAGGTGCCACAGCTCGCCGAGATTGACCCCGAGCTTGAACAGGCAGTGCTCGTGGAGCGGCAGCGTCGCGCAGCAGGCGGGGCCGGGGCCAGCCGGGTAGGCCTCCACCGCGTAGTTGTCGGCGATCAGCGCGCAGAGCCCGGTGCGGGTGATCCAGTCGAGGAGGCGCGGGTCGCGCCCGTCGAGGCCGGCGCAGAGGGTGTGGACGAGCTTCGGGTCCGGCGCGCCGCCCATGGCGATCAGCCGCTCGGCGAAGCCCGTGTGCAGGCAGACCATGTCGCCCGGCTCCACCACGACGCCGTCGGCCTCCAGGATCCGGGCGAGCTCGTCGTAGCCGACGCGTGTCCTGGCGTCGCCGAGATGGGCGCGCAGGTCGATCATCACGGCGCGGCCCTGCATGCCGGTCTCGGCGAGGCGCTCGATCCCGAGGCGCTTCGCCCGGGACGGCTCATCCGCCGCCTCCGGCGCGCTCGGCCCGACGATGTCGCGGCCGCCGCGGAACCCGTTGTAGAAGGTCGGCGCGGCGCCCGCCCCGTCCGCGTCGAACAGCGAGCCGACATGGGCGAGCGAGTCCCACTGCGTCGAGTATTGCAGGTGGATCAGCGCGCGGTCGTCGCAGATCACGTCGGTGGCGCCGTCGACCTCCTCGCAGACCGGGAAGTTCATGTTCGGCCGGCCGTTGGCGCGGCGCGTCGGGGTGATCTGCGGCGGGTGGCGGCGCGGGTTGAGGACGTTGCCGCCCGGCAGGTCCAGCGGCAGGCTCAGACAGAAGGTCAGCCCTTCGCGCACCTCGGCGACCCCCTGCAGCACCTTCTCGGGGGTGAGCAGGTTCAGCCGGCCCAGCTCGTCGTCGGGGCCGAAATCCCCCCAGGTCGAGCCCTCGGGCCGCCGCGTCCAGCGCAGGGTCATGCCTGTGGTTCCCCTGCCCGTGCCCGCCGCGGAGCGGACCGCTTCCCGAGGCTCCGGGGCCGCGGTCCGGGGCGAACCCCGGCCGCGGCCGAGCGTGCGTTCCTCACCGGACCGTGCCCTTCTTCGAGGCCGCCGGGCCCGCGCTTCGCAGGGCCGCGGCGAGCCTAGGATGCGGCGGCGCGCGGCGATACCCCGGGCGGAAAACGACTCGGTGCAAACGTCACCGGCCGGTCCCGACCGGCCCCTTGTGATCCGTCGGCGCCCGGGTACAGTCCGGGCCAAGCCCGCGAATATAAAATTCGGGCACTGGGATGAGGGAACGCCGATGTCCGAGACCGTGCGCGCCGCCGCCCGGGTTGCCCCGATTCGGCGCACGCTGCCCGCGCTGATCGCGGCGGGCTTGGTCGCCGCCGGGCCCGTCCGGGCCGCGGACCCGATCAAGATCGGGGTGATCGCCGAGGCGCAGTCCGTGGCCGGGGCCTCGATCCCGCAGGCCGTCCAGCTCGCCGCCGACGAGATCAACGCCAAGGGCGGCGTCGACGGGCGCCAGATCCAGGTCGTCACCTACGACGACAAGTCCTCCGCCTCCGACGCGGTCCGCGCCTTCCAGCGGGCGGTCTCCGAGGACAAGGTCAACCTCGTCATCGCCAGCTACATCTCGGAGGTCGTGCTGGCGCTGATGCCCTGGGCGGCCCGGCTCAAGACGCCGATGATCACGCCCGGCGCGGCCTCGAACGAGATCAGCGTCGCGGTCCACAAGGACTACGCGCGCAACAAGTACACCTTCCACGGCTACCTGACCTCGCACGCCCTGGCGCAGGCCGTGTGCGACTCGGCCAAGGAGGTGCTGGTCGAGAAGCTCAAGGCCAAGACCGCCGCGATCATGAGCGAGGACGCGGCCTGGACCCGCCCGCTCGACGCCGCCTACCAGGAATGCCTGCCGAAATCCGGGCTGAAGGTGGTCGAGCACGTCCGCTTCTCCCCGGACACGGGCGACTTCACGCCGATCTACAACAAGATCGAGGCGGCCAAGCCCGACCTGATCGTCACCGGCATCGCCCATGTCGGCGTGCAGCCGACCGTGCAGTGGCAGAACCAGCAGGTGCCGATCGCCATGACGGGGATCAGCGGCCAGGCGACCTCCTCGACCTTCTGGGCCAACACCAACGGCGGCACGCAGGGCGTGCTGTTCGACAGCGTGGCGGTGCCGGGCGTGGCGCTCACCGAGAAGACGATCCCGTTCGCCGAGGCCTTCACCAAGCGCTTCGGCGGCGCGCCGTCCTACGCGGGCTACATGGCGTACGACGCCACGCACTACGCGGCGGAGGCGGTCAAGCGGGCGGGCTCCACGGAGGCCGACAAGCTCGTCGACGCCCTGGAGAAGACCGACTACGTCGGCACCGTCGGGCGCCTGAAATTCTACGGCAAGGACGAGCCGTTCACGCACTCGATCCAGTACGGGCCCGGCCTGATGACCAGCGTCCTCGGGCAGTGGCAGAACGGCAAGCAGGTGGCGATCTGGCCGGCCACCACCGCCAACGGGACCATGATCCTGCCCCCTGCGGTGAAGGCGGCGGGACGGTAACCGGGCGGGGAGAGCGCGATGATCGGCCTCCAGATCCTCGTCGACGGTTTCGCGATCTCGTCCCTCTACGCGCTCGGCGCGATGGGCTTCACCCTGATCTTCGGGGTCTCGGGCGTCCTCAACCTGACCCACGGCGCCCTGATGGTCATGGCCGCGGTGGCGGCCTGGGCGGCCTCGGCGCTGTTCGGGCTCGGCTCCTACGCGGGCGCGGTGATCGGCATCCTGTGCGGGCTCGCGGGCGCGCTGGTCACCTACTTCGCGGTGGTCGCGCCGATCGAGCGCAGCCGCGCCATCCCGCGAGAGGAGAAGGAGATCTTCGTGCTCACGGGGACGCTGCTCTGGGGGATCATGATCCAGGAGCTGGTAGCCTACTTCTTCACCGACAACCCGAAGACCGTGCTGCCGATCGTCGAGGGCGTCTTCGAGATCGCCGGGGTGCGGACGCCGAGGAACCAGGTCTTCACCGCGGTGATCTGCTGGGTGGTGATCGGCCTGCTCTGGCTGTTCGTGAACCGGGCGCGGGCCGGCAAGGTCCTGCTCGCCGCATCCATGAACCCGCGGGGCGTCACGCTGCTCGGCCACGACATGGGCAAGATCTACGTGGCGGTCTGGGCGATCTACGGCCTGCTCGCCGGCACCGCCGGGGTGCTGCTCGGGATGTTCCTCGGGGTGTCGTCGTACTCGGTGGGGCCGCTCACCGCGAGCGCCTTCTCGATCGTGGTGCTGGGGGGCCTCGGGAGCGTCACCGGCTCGCTGATCGCCGCCTACGTGGTGGGCTACCTCGAGACCGCCACCGCCTACCTGATCTCGCCGGCCTACCGGGTGATCCCGGCGCTGCTCCTGCTGGTCGCCGTCATGTACCTGCGCCCGCAAGGTCTGCTGGGGCGGCGGTGATGGTTCTTCTTGCACCCCGGGTGTCCAGCCCGCGCCCTCATCCTGAGGTGCGGCGAAGCCGCCTCGAAGGAGCCCTCCAGCCGGCCGCGCGATCCCTGGAGGCCTCCTTCGAGGCCGCTGGCGCGGCACCTCAGGATGAGGGGCGTGGGTGGGAAAGGCCTCTGCGCCGAACGAGCCGGATCGCTGCCGTGTGCGAGGCCAATCCATGAAGCTCCTCACCACTCCCGGCTTCTGGATCGCGATCCTCGCCGTCCTGGCCGCCGCCACCCTGCCCTGGTGGGTCTCCGGCTACATCCTCGGCCTCCTGACCATCGCCTACTATTTCGGCGTGTTCTCCATGGCCTGGGACCTGCTCTTCGGCTTCGCCGGCGAGGTGAATTTCGGACCGACCTTCCTGATCGGCCTCGGGGCCTACGGCGCCGGCATCCTCAACAACCGCTACGAACTGCCGATCCCCTACTGCCTCGCGGCCGGGACCGTGCTGGCCGTGGTCGGCGGCCTCGCCCTGGCGCTGCCGGCGCTGAAGGTCCGCGGCCCCTATTTCGGCCTGATCACCCTGGTCGCGGTGCTGCTCCTGCAGAACATGATCGTGGTCTTCTCCGGCCTCACCGGCGGCGAGATCGGCCTGACCGTGCCGGACGTCATCTCGATCGACGCCGACACCAATTACTGGCTGGCGCTGGGCTTCATGGCGGTCTCGGGCCTGATCCTCACCGCCATCGCCCGCTCGCCCGCGGGGCTGATCCTCCAGGCCGCCGGTCAGGACCCGGTGGTGACCGGGGCGCTCGGCTTCAACGTCGCCAAGCACAAGCTCGCGGCCTTCGCGGTCAGCGCCGCCTTCTCTGGCCTCGCGGGCGGGCTGGTGGTCTTCTACATGGGCACCGCCTCGGTCGGCACGCTGATCAACACGTCGGTGGGCGTGCAGGTGATCATCGCGGCGGTGCTCGGCGGCCGCCGCACCATCGTGGGCGCGGCGCTCGGCGCCGTGTTCCTGATCGCGGCGGGCGAACTGCTGCGGCCGCTCGGCGGCCTCTCGACCTTCGTGGTCTCGGCGGTGGCGCTCCTCGTGATCCTGTTCGTGCCCTCGGGGCTGCTCGGCCTCGGATCGCTCCGGAGAGCCCGATGACCGTCGCCGTCGCGCCCCCGCCGGCCGTGTCGCCCGTCATGGCCGAGCCCTGCCTCACCGTGCGCGGCCTGACCAAGCGCTACGGCGGCCTCGTCGCCGTCAAGAACATCGACCTCGACCTGCGCCCGGGCGAGATCCTCGGGCTGATCGGCCCCAACGGCTCGGGCAAGTCCACCGTGATGAAGCTGATCATGGGGCTGGAGCGGCCGAGCGCCGGCTCGATCCGCCTCGACGGCACGGAGATCGGCGGCATGCCGGCCCACCGGGTCGCCCGCTCCGGGATCGGCCTCGTGTTCCAGCACGCGCGGCCGCTCCAGCGGCAGACCGTGCTGGAGAACATCAGCCTCGCGCTCCTGCCCGACAGCCTGATCCGGCTGGCGGCCGACCCCCACGTGGCGCGGCGCGCGAGAGAAATCGCCGAGCGCGTCGGCCTCGGCGCGGTCGTCGACCGGCGCCCCGGCACCCTGCCCTTCGCGGATCTCCGCCGGCTGGAGCTCGCCAAGGCCATCGCCCGCGACCCCCGGGTGGTGCTGGTCGACGAGCCCTTCGCGGGCCTGACCGGCGGCGAGGTCGCGGCCTTCTCCGAGCTGATCCGCGGCTTCCGCGACGAGGGCAAGGCCGTGCTCCTTGTCGACCACAACGTGAAGAGCGTCGCGGCCATCGTCGACCGGGTCTTCGCCATGTATCTCGGCGAGCGCATCGCCGAGGGCTCGGCCGAGTCGGTGATGGCCGACCCGACCGTGCGCCGGGTCTATCTCGGCGGCAGCATCGAGACGGCGGCCCGGCCCGAGGCGGCGTTCAAGCCCGGCTCGCTGCTCACCGTCGAGGGCGTCGACGTGCTCTACGGCAAGGCGCAGGCCCTGCGCGCCGCCTCGATTCACGTCCACGAGGGTGAGTTCGTCTCGGTGGTCGGCCTGAACGGCGCCGGCAAGACCACGCTGTTCAACGCCATCTCGGGCCTCGTGCCGCACACGGGCACGATCCGGTTCGACGGCCGGGACCTCTCCCGGATGAAGCCCGCCGCCATCGCCCGGGCCGGCATCGTCCAGGTGCCCGAGACCCGGGAGCTGTTCGGCGACCTCAGCGTGCGCGAGAATCTCGACCTCGGCGGCCAGCATTTCCCGAAGGCCGAGAGCGCCAGGCAGCGCGACTGGCTCTACGAGCTGTTCCCGATCCTCAAGGACCGCGAGTCGCAGAGCGCCCGCACCCTGTCGGGCGGCGAGCAGCAGATGCTGACCATCGCCCGGGCGCTGATGATGCGCCCGCGGCTCCTGATCCTCGACGAGCCGACGCTCGGCCTCGCCCCGGTGATCCTGGAGCTGCTGTCGAAGGCGCTGGAGAAGCTGCGGCAGACCACGCCGATCACGGTCCTGCTCGGCGAGCAGAACGTCACCTTCGCGCTCCCGCACGCCGACCGGGTCTACGTGCTGGAGCAGGCGCGGATCGTCTGGGAGGGACCGCCGCAGCGTTTCGCCAGCGAGATGGGATCGGCCTATCTGTGAGGTCTGTTTCCCCTCCCCCTTGCGGGGAGGGGCTAGGGGTGGGGGTGGTCCAGAAGGCACCGCAACGCCTCATTCTGCGCCACCCCCACCTCCAACTCCTCCCCGCAAGGGGGAGGAGAGAAGCCCGCAGCGACGGATGTGAGCGGAGCGGACGCCGTGGATTTCAATCTCTCCCAGTCCCAGACCCACTGGCTGACCCGCATCCGCGCCTTCATCGCCGACGCGATCCTGCCGGCCGCCGCCGCGGTGTCGGCCGAGCGCGCGCAGAGCCGCGAACCCTCCCCCACGATGGAGCGGCTGAAGGAGAAGGCCCGTGCCGAGGGCCTGTGGAACCTGTTCCTGCCGCCCTCCCCCGAGCACGACACCGACGCCTATCGCGGCGCCGGCCTGACCAACCTCGACTACGCGCTGTGCGCCGAAGAGATGGGCCGGGTCGGGATCGCCTCGGAGGTGTTCAACTGCGCGGCGCCCGACACCGGCAACATGGAGGTGCTGCACCGCTACGGCACCGCGGCCCAGAAGGACCGGTGGCTGAAGCCCCTGATGGCGGGTGAGATCCGCTCGGCCTTCCTGATGACCGAGCCGGAGGTCGCCTCCTCGGACGCCACCAACATCAGCACGGCGATCCGCCGCGACGGCGACCACTACGTCGTCGACGGCCGCAAATGGTGGTCGACCGGCGTCGGCGACCCGCGCTGCAAGATCGCGATCCTGATGGGCAAGACCGACCCGGAGGCCCCCCGCCACCGGCAGCAATCGCAGATCCTCGTTCCCATGGACACGCCCGGGGTCCGGGTGGAGCGCCTGCTCCCGGTCTTCGGCTACGAGGACGCGCCCAAGGGCCACGGCGAGGTGGTGCTGGAGGATGTCCGGGTCCCGGCCGGGAACCTGATCCTCGGCGAGGGGCGCGGCTTCGAGATCGCGCAGGGGCGCCTGGGTCCGGGCCGCATCCACCACTGCATGCGCACCATCGGGGCCGCCGAGGTCGCGCTGGAGGCCATGGCGCGGCGCCTCGTCTCCCGGGTCGCCTTCGGCAAGCGGATCAGCGAGCAGTCGGTCTGGGAGCAGCGGGTCGCGGAGGCGCGGATCGACATCGAGATGACCCGCCTCCTCTGTCTGAAGGCGGCCGATATGATGGACAAGGTCGGCAACAAGGGCGCCAAGCTCGAGATCGCCATGATCAAGGTCGCGGCGCCGCGGGTGGCGCTCAAGGTGATCGACGACGCCATCCAGGCCCATGGCGGGGCCGGCGTCTCGGAGGATTTCGGGCTCGCCAAGATGTACGCCCATATCCGCACCCTGCGGCTCGCCGACGGGCCGGACGAGGTCCACAATCGCTCGATCGCCCGGCTGGAATTCGGGCGCTACACCAACAGAAGCGAGGCGGAGCGCGCATGAGCGACGCCGACATCTTCTCCGGCGTGAAGCCGATCGAGCCGCGCCACCGGATCGACGAGGCGCGGCTCGCCGCCTGGATGGAAGGGCATGTGCGCGGCTACGCCGGGCCGCTCACCGTGCAGCAGTTCCGCGGTGGCCAGTCGAACCCGACCTACCGGCTCGACACGCCGGGCCAGGCCTACGTGCTGCGGCGCAAGCCCTTCGGCCCGCTCCTGCCCTCGGCCCACGCGGTGGAGCGCGAGTTCCGGGTGATCGGCGCCCTCTACGGCGAGGGGTTCCCGGTGCCGCGCCCCTTCGCGCTGTGCGAGGATCCCGACATCATCGGCGCGGCCTTCTACGTGATGGAGGCGGTGGACGGCGCCGTGCACTGGGACGGGGCGTTGCCCGGCCTCGATCCCCACGCCCGCCACCGGCACTATGCCGGCATGATCGCGACGCTCGCCCGGCTCCACGCCATCGACCCGGAGGCGGCGGGGCTCTCCGATTACGGCCGGCCCGGCAACTACTTCGCCCGGCAGGTCGACCGCTGGACCCGCCAGTACCGCGCCGCCGAGGACGGGCGCCTGGAGGATGTCGAGCGACTGATCGCGTGGCTGCCCCGGACGGTGCCGGAGCAGCAGGGCGCCTGCGTGGTCCACGGCGATTACCGTCTCGACAACCTGATTTTTTCCCGCGACGGCGGCGTCAGCGCGGTGCTCGACTGGGAATTGTCGACGCTCGGCGATCCGCTGGCCGATTTCAGCTACCTGCTGATGCAGTGGGAATTGCCCGCCGACGGGCGCAGCGGGCTCGGCGGCCTCGACCTGACGGCTCTGGGCATCCCCACCCGGGACGAGGCGGTGGCGCTCTACTGCCGGGCTGCGAACCGGAAAAACCTGCCCGACCTCGACTGGTACTTCGCCTACAACCTGTTCCGGCTGGTCGGCATCCTCCAAGGCGTGGCGGCCCGCGCCAAGGCCGGCAATGCCGCGAGCGAGCACGCCGCCGCCATGGCGGCGCGGGTGCCGAAGCTCGCCGAAGCGGCCTGGCGCTTCGCCGAGCGGGCGGGGGCCTGAAGATGGAGCTGTCCGGCCGCGTCGTCGCCGTCACCGGGGCCGCGAGGGGCATCGGCCGGGCGCTCGCGGTCGCGGCCAGGGCCCGGGGCGCGACGGTCGTGGCCCTCGACCGGGACGGGGCCGGGGCGCAGGCCGTAGCGGCGGAACTCGGCGGGCGGGCCTTCGCGCTCGACGTCGGCGACGCCGAGGCGGTCAGTGCGATCCTGGCGCGCATCGAGGCCGAGACCGGGCCGATCGCGCTCTACTGTTCCAACGCGGGCATCCTGGAGCGCGACCCCGATCCGGATCTGGCCACCTCCGCCGACCCGGAGAGCTGGGCGCGCGCCTTCGCGGTGAACGTGATGGGTCACGTCCACGCCGCGCGGGTGCTGGTCCCGCTCTGGCGCGCCCGCGGCGGCGGCGCGTTCCTCGGAACGGTCTCGGCGGCCGGGCTCTTGGGCCAGATCGGCAGCGCCACCTACGGGGCGACCAAGCACGCGGCGCTCGCCTTCCTGGAGCATCTCACGATCGCCCACGCCGAGGATGGGATCCGGGTCGCGGCCCTGTGCCCGCAGGGCGTCGACACCGCCATGCTGGGGGAAGCCAGCGCCGCGTCGCGCGACGGCGTGCTGGCGCCGGAGGCCGTGGCCGAGGCCGCGTTCGACGGGCTGGAGGCGGGGCGTTTCCTGATCCTACCGCATCCGCAGGTGGCCGAGTACGCCCGCCGCCGGGCCGAGGACCCCGAGCGCTGGCTCACCGGCATGGCGCGACTGCGCCGCTCGATGCGGGTGGGGGCGTGAGGATGGGCGGCGTCCGGCGACAGCGTCCGCGGCCGGATGGGGCGCGGGTGCCCTCTCCCGCACGAGAGAGGGGGCGCGTCGCGACCTTCGTATCCCGTGAAACGAGGATCGGAGCCGTTCGCCGTTTCATCCAGCGCGGAGGCGAGCCATGTCGCTGTTCGATCTGACCGGCAAGACCGCCCTCATCACCGGCTCGTCGCGGGGCATCGGACGGGCGATCGCCCTGCGGATGGCCGAGCACGGCGCCCGGGTGGTGATCTCGTCGCGCAAGCGCGAGGCCTGCGAGGCGGTCGTGGCCGAGATCGAGGCCGCCCATGGGGCCGGCCGCGCCGTGGCGATTCCGGCCAGCATCTCGGTGAAGGAGGAGCTGGAATCCCTCGTGGCCGAGACCGAGAGCCGGCTCGGCCCGGTCGACGTGCTGGTCTGCAACGCCGCCAGCAATCCCTATTACGGGCCGCTCGCCGGCATCTCCGACGCGCAGTTCCGAAAAATCCTCGAGAACAACGTCCTGTCGAACCACTGGCTGATCCAGATGGTCGCCCCCGGCATGGTGGCGCGGCGGGACGGCGCGATCGTCATCGTCTCGTCGATCGGGGCGCTCAAGGGCTCGCCGGTGATCGGCGCCTACAACGTCTCGAAGGCCGCCGACCTCCAGCTCGCCCGCAACTACGCGGTGGAGTACGGCCCCGCCAACGTGCGGGTGAACTGCCTGTGCCCGGGGCTGATCCGCACCGATTTCGCCCGGGCCCTGTGGGAGGATCCCGAGATGCTCGCCGCCACCACGGACGCCGCGCCCCTGCGCCGGATCGGCGAGCCCGACGAGATCGCCGGCGCGGCCGTGTTCCTGGCCTCGGCGGCCGGCCGGTTCGTGACCGGCCAGGCGCTCGTGATCGACGGCGGCGTGACCATCGCCCGATGAGCCCCGATCCCCGCATCCCTGCCGGCTGGCCGGCCCTGACGTTCCGCGAGGCCGAGGCGCGGCTTACCGCCTCAGGTGGGCCCTTCGCCATCGCCACGGTGCCGATCCGGGGTGTGCCGACCCGGATCTGGGAGAAGGCACCGCCGACGCTGGGCGATCTGTTCCGGATCGCGCGCGGCCACGGGGACAAGACCTTCGTGGTCTACCAGGACGAGCGCGTGACCTTCACGGGTTTCGCCCGCGCCGCGACCGCCCTGGCGCGGGCTCTGGTCGAGGCCGGCGTGCGCAAGGGCGACCGGGTCGCCATCGCGCAGCGCAACCTGCCCGAATGGCCGGTGAGCTATTTCGGCGCGCTGCTCGCCGGCGCCATCGCCACGCCGCTCAATGCGTGGTGGACCGGGCCCGAACTCGCCTACGGCCTGCAGCATTCCGGGGCGCGGGTGCTGATCGCCGACGGCGAGCGCTTCGACCGGATCGCCCCGCACCTGCGCGAATGCCCGGCCCTGGAGCGGGTCCTCACCACCCGGACCGCGCCGGACCCCCGGGCGACGCCGCTCACCGACATCGTCGGGCCGGTCCGGGACTGGGGCGCCCTCCCCGACCTGCCCCCGCCGGACGTCGCCCTCGACCCGGAGGACGACGCGACGCTGTTCTACACCTCCGGCACGACCGGCAAGCCCAAGGGGGCGGTCGGCACCCACCGGGCGGCCGCCACCACGGTGATGGCCTACCCCTACTCGGCGGCGCGCAGCGCCCTGCGCCGGGGCGAGGCGCCGCCGAAGCCCGACCCGGCCGCGCCGCAGCGGGCGGCGCTGCTGGTGATCCCGCTGTTCCACGTCACCGGCTGCCACGCGAGCCTTGGGGCGGCCCTCTACGGCGGCCACCGGCTGGTGATGATGCACCGCTGGGACGCCGCCGCGGCCCTCGACCTGATCGAGCGGGAGGGCTGCACCAGCGCGGGCGGCGTGCCGACCATCGCGTGGCAGCTCGCCAACGCGGCCCGGGAGGCCGGCCGGCCGCTGCCGACCCTCGAGGGCGTCACCTACGGCGGCGCCCCGGCCGCCGGCGACCTCGTGCGGGCGCTGGGCGAGGCCCTGCCGCGGGTCGTCCCGGGCACCGGCTGGGGCATGACCGAGACCTCGGCGACCTTCACCCACCACCAGGGCGAGGATTACCTCGCCCACCCGGAATCCTGCGGACCGCCCCTGCCGGTCTGCGAGGTGCGGATCCTCGATCCCCTCGGGCAGGATCTGCCGCCGGGCAGCGTCGGCGAGCTGTGCGTGAAGGGCCCGAACGTGGTCCGCGGCTACTGGGACGACCCGGCCGCCACCGCGGAGGTCCTCTCCGAGGGCTGGCTGCGCACCGGCGACCTCGCCCACGCCGACGAGGAGGGCTTCCTGACCATCGTCGACCGGATCAAGGACATGCTGATCCGCGGCGGCGAGAACATCTACTGCTGCGAGGTCGAGAACGCCCTCTACGCGCACCCGGACGTGATCGACGCCGTGGTGCTGCCGGTGCCCCACCCAACGCTGGGCGAGGAGCCGGGCGCCGTCGTGGTGCTGGCCGAGGGCGCCGAGACCGACCCGGAGGCGATCCGCGCCTTCGCCGCCGAGCGGCTCGCGGCGTTCAAGGTGCCGGTGCGGATCGAGATCTGGGACGGGCTCCTGCCCCGCAATCCCGCCGGGAAGATCCTGCGGGCGCCCCTGCGGGCGGTGTTCGCGGCGGGCTCAGCTCAGAACGGCTCGCCCTCGTCGTCCGGGCGATAGACCCGCAGGGTCCGGCCATCGGGGAACTGCACCGTCCGGCGGTGGACCACGACGTAGCCGGCGGCCTGGGCGCTGCTCAGGCGGTCGAGGCGGTCGTCGGTGTAGCCCTGGGTGTAGCCCTGGGCGTAACCCGGCTCGTAGGCGTAGCCCGGCCCGTAATTGTAGGCCCGGTAGCGGGCGTAGCCCTCCGGGGGCGGCGGCGCGGCGGCGACGGCCTGCGGGGCGGCCCGGACGGACCGGACCGGTGCCGCCGCGACGCGGGCCCGGCGCGGCGCGGCGGCGATCCGCTTGGGCGCCACCGCCGCGCGGGCGGCCTTCCGCTCCGGCGCGCGCCGCACCGCCACGGCCTTCCGCCGGGCGGTGGCCGGCCGGGTCTCGGTCGCGGCGGCCGGCGTCCCGGTTGGAGTCGCGGCGGACGGTGCCGGCGGGGCGGCCTTCGTGTCCGTGGCCGGCGCCTTCGGGGACCCGGCCTTGTGGGCCGGCGGATCCGTCCATGTCGTGGCGACGGATTCGGCGGAGGCGCCGCCGATCCCGAGGACCAGCATGAGGGCGGCGAGGCTCGTTCGCGCACCGTGCGGCATGGCGCCCTCCTGTCATCGCGGGGTTTCGGACAGATCCGCGGAGCAGCGCGACAATAGATCGAACCGCTGCGCAGGGGAATCGCGTCGCTGCATTTCCACCAGGATCGCCGAAACACGTTTAATACGGATGACGCTCGGCGCCGGACGCGGCCGGGCCGTCCGACGACCGGTCGCGGGGTACGGCGCGCGACGTGCCCCGCGCCGTCCCCCGCGACGAGAGCCCGCGGAACCCGCGGCGCCGCGCGCGGTTGCCCCGCCATGTCCGCCCCTGCCGATGCGTCCTCCGGCCCCCCGCCCGGCCTGCGGGTGAGCGTCGATCTCAACCTGTGCCAAGCCTATGCTCAGTGCTGCTACGCGGCGCCGCGGCACTTCCGCATCGAGGGGCACGAGGCCCTGTTCTACGATCCCGCCCCCGCCGCGCGGGACCGGGACGACATCGAGCGGGCACGCGTCGCCTGCCCGGTCCAGGCGATCCGGGTCGAGGATCCGGAGCGGGGCGCCTGATGGCGCGCGATTCCGAGCGCGTCCTGATCGTCGGCGCCGGCCTCGCGGCCCTGCGCGGGGCCGAGGCCCTGCGCGAAGCGGGCTTCTCCGGCCCGCTGACGATCGTCGGCGACGAGCCGCACCGGCCCTACGACCGGCCGCCGCTCTCGAAGCACGTCCTCACCGGCGCGATCCCCGCGGAGGCCACGACCCTGCCGGGGGTCGGCGCCCTCGCGGCGGAGTGGCAGCTCGGCAGCGCGGCGCGGTGCCTCGACCGGCAGGCGCGCACGGTCGGCCTCGCGGACGGGCGGATCCTCCCCTACGATCGCCTGCTCATCGCCACCGGCACCCGCGCCCGGCCCTGGGCGAACCCGCACGAGGGCCGCCTCGCCGGCGTCTTCACCCTGCGCGGGCGGGAGGACGCCGCCGCCCTGCGGCGGGCGCTGGCCGCCGGCCCCAACCACGTGCTGGTGATCGGCGCCGGCTTCATCGGCTGCGAGGTCGCGAGCCTGTGCCGGCAGCTCGACCTGCCGGTCACCCTGGTCGAGCCCGGCCCGACGCCGCTGGCCCGCATCCTCGGCAGCACCGTCGGGGCGTTCATCGGCGCGATCCACGAGGGCCACGGGGTCGCGCTGCGCTGCGGCCGCGAGGTCGAGTGGCTGGAGGGTCGGGACGGCCGGCTGGTGCGCGCCCACTTGGTCGACGGCAGCAGCCTCGCGGCCGACGTCGCCGTCATCGCCCTGGGGGCCCTGCGCAACACCGAGTGGCTCGACGGGTCCGGCCTGTCGGCGGATCCGGGCGGGGTCGATTGCGACGCGCGCGGCCATGTCCTCGATACCGAGGGCCGGCCCGACCCGCGCATCGCCGCCGCCGGCGACGTGGCGCGCTTTCCCCACCCCCTCTACGACGGCCGGCGCGTCGCCCTGGAGCACTGGAGCCACGCGGCGGCGCAGGGCGTCCATGCCGGCCGGCTCCTCGCCGGCTTGGAGCCTGAAGTCCCTTACGGCGCCCTGCCGACCTTCTGGTCGACGCAGGGCGACCTCGTGGTGAAATCCGTCGGCCTGACCGAGGGCGCCGACGCGGTGGCGATCACGCAGGGCGATCCGGCGGCCGGCCGCTTCGTCGCCACCTACGGCCGCGACGGGCGCTGCATCGCGGCGGTCGCGGTGGATTCCGCCCGCTGGCTGCCGGCCCATGCCGAGCTCGTGGAGGCTCGCGCGCCGTTCCCGCCCGAGGACGCCGCGACCGACCGGCCGAAGCGCGTCACGGTCCACGAGCCGGGCTTTCCGTAACGCGTCGGGAAGCGGAACCGGCCCATCGGGCGAAGCCTTTGTCGTTGCAGCATCTTTCCCGAGGGCCGGTGGCCGCCATCCGGGTCGATGCGTGAAGGAGACCGCATGCCCGACGCCACCCTCCTCGACCAGGTCAAGGACTTCGCCAACCGGCCGAACCCCTACCCGGTCTACGCGAAGCTGCGGGAGAATCCTGTCTCGCGCCAGGACGACGGCACCGAGGCGGGCACCTGGGTGGCGGCGACCCACGGCACCATCGCGCGCCTGCTGCAGGACCCGCGGGTCAGCTCCGAGACCCTGCCCCCGGCCGACCGGCCGCGCACCGGCAACCCCCTCACCGACCTGATCGTCAAGCCGCTCAAGGACTGGATGATGGACCGGCACCGGGTCTTCATCTTCCGCGACCCGCCGGACCACGACGCCCTGCGCTCGGCGGTGATGCACCAGTTCTCCCGCGAGCGCGTCCAGGCGATGCGCGCCCGCTCCGACCGGCTGGTGGCCGACCTGCTCAACGAGAAGTGCGGTGCCCGGGAGATCGACGCGGTCGACGACCTCGCCTACCCGCTGCCCGTGACGGTGATCTGCGAGCTGTTCGGCGTGCCCCGGGAGGACGAGCCGAAATTCCACGGCTGGGCGACGCAGCTCGCCACCGCGCTGGAGCCCGACAGCCTGTCCGACCCCGAGATCCGCGCCGCGAACAGCCGGACCTTCGACGCGATCGGCGGCTACATGGGCGACCTGATCAGGGAGAAGCGCAGGCACCCGCAGGACGACATGCTGTCGGGCCTCGCCAACCACGCCACCCCGGCCGGCGTGAAGATGGGCGATTACGACCTGATCGCCACCTCGATCCTGATGCTGGTGGCCGGTCACGAGACCACCGTGAACCTGATCACCAACGGCCTGCTGACCCTGCTGCGGCATCCGGACGAGCTGGAGCGCCTGCGGCAGGACCCGCTCCGGGCCCCGCGGCTGATCGAGGAACTGCTCCGCTACGAGCCGCCGGTGCAGTTCCGGACACGACGGACGCTGTCGCCCATCGACATCGCCGGGGTCACGATCCCCGAGGGGGCCGATCTCGTGCTGCTACTGGCCTCCGGCAACCGCGATGCGGCCGTCTTCCCCGACCCCGATCGGTTCGACCCGGACCGCAGCGGGATCCGCCATCTCGGCTTCGGCGGCGGCCTGCACTACTGCGTGGGCGCGCCGCTGGCCCGGTTCGAGGCCGAGGCGGCGCTCACCGCCCTCGCCCGCCGGCTGAAGGCGCCGCGCCTGGTCGAGGACCCGCCACCCTACCGGCCGGGCGCCGCCCTGCGCGGCCCGGAGCACCTGCGGGTGGCGATCGACGGGATCGCCTGAGCCGCCGGGCGGGCCGGACGGCCAACCCGAGCATCGATGAGGCCGCCGACGCGACGAAGACGAAAGTCCGTCGCCGTAAAGTTGTTTGCCTCGCTAAAGTCGCGATCGTCCGGCCTGGTTACGCTGGAGACGGAACCGGCGGGTTGAGACGATGACTCAGGGGTTTGCGCGCGCTGCATCGCTGGCGCGCACGGTGGGGACCACGGTGCGCAACCTCGCCCTCGGGCGCGACGACGTCCCGCCCCTCGCGCCCCACCTGCCGCCCGCGCCGTCCCACACGGTCGACGCCGACATCCCGGTCGATATCGGCTGCATCAAGGTGTTCCGGGCCGAGAGCTTCCCGGAATCCGGGCCGAGCCCCTGGCTCGACCAGCCCGACGCCCTCGACATCGTCGCGCGCCGCGTCGCGCGCCGGGAGATCACGCCCCGGCAGGCCGAGATCTGCCGGTCCTGGGTGGAGCACGGCTACTACGTCCTGCGCGGCGCGATCGATCCCGACACGATCGACGAGGTCTGGGCCGCCTACGAGGCCGCGATCGCCGGCGGCGACCTGACCCTCGCCCCCGAGAAGGCGGCGCCGGACGATCCCCATCCGGGCCGCTACCTCAACCCGCACCTGAAGGTCGAGGCGATCGACCGGCTGCTGAAGCACCCCGTGCTGATGAACTTCAGCAGCATGGTGCTGGGCCGCCCCGCGATCCCGTTCCAGACCATCGCGTCCCACAAGGGCAGCCAGCAATCCGAGCACTCGGACTCGATCCACATGACGACCTACCCGCTCGGCTACCTGGCCGCCTGCTGGGTCGCCATGGAGGACATCCACGCGGATGCGGGGCCGCTGGTCTACTATCCCGGCACCCACCGCCTGCCGTACCTGTTCAGCCACGACGTCGGCATCACCACGGACGAGTTCCGCGAGCGCGGCTACGGCGCCTATTCCGAGCGCTACGAACCGGCGATCAAGCAGGAGATCCGGGAGCACGGGGCGACGCCGGCCTACTTCACGGCACGCAAGGGCGACGTGCTGTTCTGGCACGCGAACCTGCTGCACGGCGGTTCCGCGCGGGCCGACATGCAGCGCTCCCGCAAGGCCCTGGTGCACCACTACTTCGCGGAAGGCTGCATCTGCTACCACGACCTCTCGGCGACGACGTCGGCGGTGCACGGCCCCGTCGAGAGCCTGCCGACCTGCGGCGCGTCGAGCCCCGACATCGCGATGCGCGAGCGGATCAGCCTGTAAGGGTGCGGGGTCGCCGGGCGGTCCGGCGACCCCGCCCTCAGGCGGCCTTCACGGCGGCCAGGAAGGTCGTGACCTCCTGGCCGAGGCTCGTCGAGTAGCGGGCCAGCTCCTGCGCGGCGCCGAGCACTTGGTCGGAGGCCGCGCCGGTCTCGCGGGCCGCCTGCCGGACGTCGGCGATGTCGGTGCTCACCGCCTGGGTGCCCTGCGCCGCCTGGGTGACGTTGCGGACGATCTCGCTCGTCGCCGCGCCCTGCTCCTCCATGGCGGCGGCCACGCTGAGCGCCACCGTGCGCATCTCGTCGATCGTGCCGCCGATCGTCCGCATCGACTCGACCGCCTGGCGGGTCTCGTTCTGGATGGCGGCGATCTGCGTCGCGATGGTCTCGGTCGCCCGGGCCGTCTGCGAGGCCAGCGCCTTCACCTCGCCCGCCACCACGGCGAAGCCCTTGCCGGCCTCGCCGGCGCGCGCGGCCTCGATGGTGGCGTTGAGGGCCAGCAGGTTGGTCTGCCCGGCGATCCCGGCGATCAGGCCCATCACCTCGCTGATCTGGTCCGTGCCGCGGGCGAGCACCTGCATCAGGGCGTTGGTCTGGGCCACGTCCGTGCCGGCCCGGTCGGCCATCGCGGAAGACTGGGCGACGCGGGACGCGATCTCGTTGATCGAGGCGGCCATCTCCTCGCTCGCCGCCGCCACGGTCTGCACGTTGCTGGAGGTCTGCTCGGAGGTCGCGGCGACGCGCACCGACTGGTCGGTGGTCCGCGCGGCGGTGCGCGTCATCTCCCGGGCCGTGGCCTCCATCTCCACCGCTGCCGCCGACAGGCCCTGCGTCAACGCGCTGACCTGCGCGTCGAACCGGGCGGTGACCGTGTCGAGCATCTGGGCGCGGCGCATCTTCGCGTCGTTCTCCGCGACGGCGGCCGCGTCGGCGTCGCGCTTGGCGATCAGGGCGTCCTTGAACACCTGAACGGCGCGCGCCATGGCGCCGACCTCGTCGCCGCGGCGCTGGTCGGCGACCGTCACCGCGAGGTCGCCGTCCGCGAGGCCGCGCATCGCCGCGGTCAGGCGGGTGATCGGGCGCGACAGGCCGTTGCCGACGAGCAGGAGCAGCGCCAGGATCGGCAGGGCGAGGCCGGCGGACCAGAGGCCGATGGTGATCGCGCGGTCGCGCACGGCCGCGTGGACGTCGTCCCGGTACAGACCGGTGGCGACGATCCAGCTCCACGGCTTGAACATCTGCACGCTCGCGACCTTCTCCACCGGCACGGACCCGCCGGGGCGCGGCTTCATGTAGTCGACGAAGCCGGAGCCGTCGCGCTTGGCGGTCTCGACCATCTCGGCGAAGTAGCGCTTGCCGCCGGGGACGTCGGTCTGGTCCACCACCTGCTTGCCGACGTTCTTGGCGTTGAAGGCGTTGGCGATCAGGTGGCCCCGGTCGTCGAGGACGAAGAAGTAGTCCTCGCTGCCGAAGCGCAGGGCGGTGATCGCCGCGAGCGCGGCCTTCTGCGCCTCGGCGACGGGCATCTGGCCTGTCCGGGCCTGCGCCTCGTAGTGGACGAGCAGGCTCTGCGCGACCTCGGTCAGGCGCTTGGTCATCAGCGCGCGGTCCTCGAGCGCCGAGCCGCGCATGTCGAGGAAGCTCAGGGCGCTGAGGGCGCCGATGGCCAGGAGCACCAGGGCCATCACGGCCGCGAGCTTGTGGCGAAGCCGGAGATCGGCGAGGCGCTGCCACGGCGCGGCACGGTCGGCGGGCGGGCGGCTGGTCTGCGTGGGGGTCATCCGAGCACCGGAAGAGGGGGCCTGCGGCCGGCGGGGACTCGCCGTGGGCGCCGTACGGCCTCAACCTCGTGCATTCGGGTTAGTAAATCGCAAAGACCTGCGGCCGTTCGCCGGCAGTCAGTGGGCGAATATCGATGTCAAGTCATTGAATGCGGTACAGTCTACAGCTTTGCATGGATTAATATCGGGATCGGGCCGGGGCTTTTGAGGGCCCGCAGCTAGGCGCTCACGCTGTAGTGGATCGGCTTGAAGCTGCCGTTGTTCGACTGCAGGGCCGAGCAGGCGGTGAGCCCGATGATCAGGTCGGTCTCGGCCACGAACACGATCCGGTCCCCCGCCCGGCTGAGGGGCGGCGCCACGGTGAGCGCCCCGGTCGCGCCGTCGATCGGCACGTTCATGAAGCAGTTGAACGCCACCGGGATCGCGTCCGGCGCGATGCCGTAGGGTGCGAGCGCCGCCGCGAGGTTGCCGAAGCAGCCGCGATGCGGGTTCGCGTCGCCGTAGATGATGCGGAACGTGTCGGCCGAGCACGGCGTCAGCAGGAAATCGTGCCGGCCGACCGTATCCTCGAGGATCCGCAGCAGGATCTTCGAGCGGTTCGAGTAGAGCGGGTCGCCGGTGGTGAGGTAGATCCGGCTGGCGTAGTCGAGGGTCCGGCCCGACGAGATCACCTCTCCCGTATCGTGGCGGTTGAAGGCGAGGAGGTCGGCCACCTGCTCCCCGCACGGGTCGATCACCGTGAGGCGCTGGCCCCGGTCGAGGGTGAAGGCGACGCCGGAGCGCGGCGCGATCGTCTGCACGTCGGCCTGGCACAGGGTGGGTTGGCACATGGGGGTGGCTCGCTCCGTACTGGGGACCGGATCCGACCGGCTCAGGCGCCGCTGCCCGGCAGCCCGCAATCGAAGGGCAGGGCCGGCGGGTTCCAGTCCCGGGCCTCCGGGGCCGGCGCCGGTCGGCCCTTCATGGGGCAGCGCCAGTCCGCGTCGACCGCGCGACCGCTGTACTGGCGCGCCTCCGAGGCCTCGCCGTGGCGCGCCAGCATCGGGTTCACGCTGCCGGCGAGGGCCTCGTCGCGCTCCAGGATCGCGGCGCGCAGCTTCTCGTAGCGTCCCTCCGCCCGCAACCGCTCGAACTGCGCGTGCAGGTTGAAGACCAGGACCGGCGACGAGAAGCGCCGCGCCGGCCGGCTCGCCTGCGGGTGCAGCCCGACGACGAAGAACGCCTCGCCGCCGAAGCTCAGGGAGAAGTGCGGGTTGTCGGGATCCTCGGCCACGCGGGCATCGTGGGGCTGGCCGAGCCAGGCGTCCTTGTCGGTCAGGGATTGCGCGCGCGCCCAGAGGTTGTGCTCGAACGCCTCCTCCGAGAGGTCGCCCGGCCCCTCGAACACGACCGCGAAGCTCTGGAACAGGTCGGGCTGCGCGCGGTACTGCGCCACGAAGGCGAGCAGCGCCGGGTAGATCCGCATGTCGTCCCAGCCCGAGGTGATGTCCCGGGCCACCACGATCCGCATCCGCCCGCGGGACAGGGCCGACTTGGCGCCCACGCAGGGGAAGGGCGGGTTCCGGATGAAGTCGCGGAAGGCCTCGGCACGGGGGTGCTCTCGGTCGTCGCGGGGGAGATGCATGCAGGGCCTGCCCGGTCTCTGCGCGGTCGGCCTCCACGCGAGGCGGCCGCTGTTCGGGACTCCGGGAACACCACCGGGAGGCCACTGTTCCGTCCTGCGACAGGTCGTCCGGGGGATAAGGTGAATCCGGTCGCGTGTGACCAAGATCTGTGCGGATGGACGGCCAATATTCCGTGGATCAGCGCCAGCGAATAAACATAGGTTAAGGCCGGAAAGACTCCCTGTGCCGGCGGTGTGCCGGCGCTGTGCTGCCGCGCGCGGCCTCTGCACTGGGCCGTCCCCGCGCGCGAGCGGCTCATCCCCGGCCGGCCCGCCGCGTCCGGTGCCGCGTCGCCGCCGCGGCCCCGAAGGCCTCGAACAGCGTGCGGTTGATCGGGTTGGTCGCCGGATCGTGCTCGGCGTGCCACTGGACGCCCAGCGCGAAGCCCGCCGCGTCGCGGACGCGGATCGCCTCGACCGTGTCATCCTCGGCGAGGCCCTCGATCACGATCCGGCCGCCCGGCTCCAGGATGCCCTGGCCGTGCAGGGAGTTCACCCGGATCGTCTCGCGCTCCAGGAGGCGGGCGAAGGCGCCCCCGGGCGTCAGCCGGACCTCGTGACGGTCGGCGAAGATCAATTCCAGGTCCGGGTGGATCTCGCCGTTCGCGAGGCGCGGCATGCGGTGGTTGAGCCGGCCCGGCAGATCGCGGATCTCCGGGTGCAGGCTGCCCCCGAAGGCGACGTTCATCTCCTGGAAGCCGCGGCAGAGGCCGAACAGCGGCACGCCCCCCGCCACGCAGGCCTCGATCAGGGGCAGCGCCACGGCGTCGCGATCCTCGTCGTAGGGCTCGTGCGCCGCGCAGGGCTCGGTGTTGAAGCGCGCCGGATGGACGTTGGCGCGGCCCCCCGTGAGCAGGACGCCGTCCACGGTGTCGAGGAGGTCCCCGAGGTCGGTGACCGCCGGGACGGCGGCGAACATCAGCGGCAGGGCGCCGGCCACCGCGGCGACCGCCCGCATGTTGTTCTCGCCGACGATCTGCGCCGGGAAGCGGCTGTCGATCAGGCGCGCGTTGCCGATGACGCCGATCACGGGTCTCGCCATCGTTCCGGCCGCTCCTCGATCCTGCCCTGCCCGCCGCGGCAGGCTCTACGACCCACGCAAGGCCGGCGCCAGTCCCGTCCGGCTCACGGCGGCGACAGAACGCCCGCGTCCGAAGCCTCGGCGCGGAGCACCTCGGCCACGCGCTCCGGCGCCTCCTCGTGGGCGAGGTGGCCCAGCCCCCGGATCAGGCGGACGCGGGCGTCGGGCATGCGGTCGCGCAGGGCGAAGGCGGTGTCCGGCAGGATGGCCTTGTCGTCGCCGCCGACGATCAGCAGGGTCCGGGTGGCGAGGCCGGGCAGCGCCCGGTGCAGCCCGGCGAGATCCCAGTTCGCCATCATGCCCAGCGCCCCGCGGACATGGCCGGCCCGGGCGAAGAGCCGCCGGTAGAGGTCGACCCCCTCCGGGTCGAGGCGCGAGCCGGTCCCCTCGATCAGGCGCTTGGCCGCGGACCGGTCCGCCGTCCAGGCGAAGATCCGGGGGGTGAAGGGGTTGAGGAACAGGAGGCGCGCCATGCTGGGGAACAGCAGGTTCGCCGCCCCCGGCAGCGGCGCGAGAGCGCCGTTGAAGGCCGCCAGCAGCCGGGGCGCGATGGTGCCGTCGAGGCACATCCGCGCGAGGACGGCGGCGCCGGCCGAGTGGCCCGCCGCCAGGACCGGCGGCCGGCCGAGCGCCGCAACGAGGCCCGCCACGGCCCGGGCCATGCCGGGCAGCGACAGGTCGGCGTCGGGCAGCGGGTCCGTGAAGCCGTGGCCCGGCAGGTCCGGGGCGATCACGGAGAAGTCGCGCGCGAGGAGCGGCGCCAGCCCGCGCCACGAATGCGTGGCCGCCCCGGTCCCGTGCAGCAGCAGCAGCGTCGGGGCGTCCGGAGACCCGTATTCCTGGACGTGCCAGCGGAGGCCGGCCGCCTCCACGAAGCGGCTGGCCTCCCGATTGGGCCAGTCCCGGCCCTCCACGGCCCAGTCGGGCCGGTCCGCGTCGAAGCCGGTCAGCATGCGCGCGTATCCTGCACTGCGGCATGGCCGGACGATCCAGGGACGACGGCGGCGCTATCGTTCATGGCCGGAAGTATTTCGTAACACTGAACAATCCTATGCGGCGGCCGCATGCCACCGGTGAGCGGAGACCGATTGCTGCGCTGCAACAGCAACGGCATATCTCGGGCGAGCAAGAACAAGACGCGTCCACCAACTCCGGAGAAGGTCATGATCCTCTTCACCTCCTCGACCCAGAACATCGCCGCTCCGGTCTCCGGCGGCTGGAGCCTCAAGGCCATCGTCCGCGAGATGCTGAGCTCCTGGCTCGCCCACCACCAGCGCCTCGCCGACAGCGGCATCGGCGGCGACCTCTGACACCCTGTCGCGGGGGTGACGGGTGCGGCGCTCAGAGCGCCGCCCGCACCGCCGCGCTGAGCTGACCGGCCTCGGCCCGGGGTAGCTTCAGGTAGCGGGCGCCCATCGCGTCCGCCACAGAACGGGCCTCGTCGCCCCGCGTGCCGGTATCGACCACGAGGGCCGGCAGCCCGGCCGCACGCAGGGCTCGGGCCGCCTGCAGCGCCTCCGCGCCCGCCCGGGCCCGTCCCCCCTCCCCCGACCGCGCGACGTTGGCGCGCCCGTCGGTCAGCAGCACGATCGCCGGCCGGCTGCCGCCGCGGCGCACGCCCAGCGCCACCGCGACCGCGGCGTCGATCCCCGCCGCGAGCGGCGTCCCGCCTCCGCCCGGCAGTCCCGAGAGCCCGCGCTTGGCCCGGGTGAGCGACCGGGTCGGCGGCAGAACGAGATCCGCGCCGGTGCCGCGGAACGCCACCAGCGCCACCCGGTCCCGCCGGATATAGGCCTCCGCCAGCAGCAGCTCGACCGCGCCCTTGGCCTCCGCCAGCCGCTCCAGGGCGGCCGAGCCCGAGGCGTCCACGCAGAACACCGTGGTGGTCTCGGTCCGCTGCTTGAGGATCCGGATCCGCAGATCGTCCCGCCGCACCACGATGCGGCGCGCCTCCCCCTCTACTCTGCGGACGGCCTGCCAGGGCGCCGCCGCCCGCAGGGTGGCGAGCAGGTCGAGCCGTCCCCGCCGCGGGTCGCCCCGCCGGCTGCCCACGGGGCGGCCGGTGCGGGCCGAGGCCGCCTGCCCGACCCGGCCGGCCTTCGCGGCCGGGAGACGCTGCGCGCCCGCCAGAAGCTGGTCGAGGAGGTTCGGCGGGATCGCGGCGCGCACCGCCTCCAGCACGACGTCGTCGGGTGCCTCTGCGGCCGGACCCGACGCCTCCTCCGCGTCGTTCGGCTCGGGCGGCTCCGCCGGCGCCTCCGCGGTCTCGGGGGCGGGCTGCTCCGGTGCGGGCAGGCGCGTCGCCCGCGGCGCCAGGACGAGGCGCCCGGCCGCCACGATCGCCCCCGGGCCGATCGGCCCGTCTCCCGCGAGGGCGCGCGCCACGCGCGCCGCCAGGATCGGGCCGCGCAGCGACGCGATCCCGAAGGCCTCGGCCAGGGCGCAGAGGCTCCCGACCAGGTCGGGCTCCGGCGCGCCCGGGGCGGGTTCCGGCTCGGCCGCCGCGGTGTCCGCGAGGCCGAGCCCGCTCAGGTCCAGCCGGAAGGCGAGGCGATCGGCAAGCGCCTCGGCGACCGTCTCGTCCGCCACGCCCTCGTCGAGGAGGATCAGGCCGAACCGGGCGCCGCGGTCCGAGACCGTACCGGTGTCGAGGGCGGCGGCGAGCCGCGACGCGGTGCCCGGCGGCAGACGCTCGGCCATGGGGACGACGACGATCCCGCCATCGGCCTCCGCCAGCAGGCCGGCCCGCGCGACGGGGCGGCCCGCAGCCAGGGTCGCGGCGAGATCCAGGCCGCCGAGCAGGCCGTCGTCGCCGATGCCGGGCGGCAGGCGCCGCCAGGGCGTTCCCGGGAGCAGCGCCGCCCGCACGCTGTCGAGCCAGCGCTCGCGCACGGGCCCGGCGGGGGCCCGCAGCACCGCGCCGCCGAGCCCGTGCGGGTCCGCGGCGAGAAGCCGGGCGGCCAGGCGGGCATCGGCCCAGGCGCAGGTCGGTGTCCCTCCCTGCTCTGCGGGACGGCGATGTTCAGGCATCGGCTCGAGCGGGGCGCGACAGGGCCCCGCTTCCGAGCGGGTGCCGAGGGTCAGACACGTCCATCGGGCCGCGACGCGGGCGACAGAGCGCGACCGGCCCCCTCTCCCGGGCGGGAGAGGGTCGGGGTGCGGGATGCGGAGTTCCAGGACTGAGCAGACGCGCGCGACGCGTTCGGGCCGAGCCTCGTCCGGCCGGTCCCCGTCCTCCACCCTGTCCCGCGCCCGCACGGGAGAGGAGCCCCGCGCTCCGCTCCGCGCCGACTCGGCCGGAGCCGCGCGATGAACGCCCTCGCGGTCGGGGCGCGCGCAGCGGCGCCGTCACGCGAAGACCTCCGCCAGCGCCCGCTCCACCCGGGCGGTGGATCCGGATTCGTCGAGCGGGTTGCGCCGCAGCCGGTGGCGCAGGGCGGCCGGGGCGATGCGCCGGAGGTGATCGTCGGTGACCATCGCGGCGCCGTCGAGCGCCGCGAGCGCCCGGGCCGTGCGCATCAGGGTCAGTTCCCCGCGCAAGCCATCCGTCCCGAGGGCGAGGCAGAGCCGCGCGGCGCGCTCCAGGGCGGCATCCGGCACGGTGACCGATGGCAGGCGCTCCCGTGCCAGCAGGATTCTTTTTTGAATCTTTCGCTCTTCGCCTTCACGGGCAGCACAGAACCCCTCCGGGTCGCGCTCGTAGGCGTCGCGGGCGCGCACCACCGCGATGCGGATGGGGATGTCCCTCGGCGTCGCGACCTCGCAGGCCAGCCCGAACCGGTCGAGGAGCTGCGGCCGCAGCTCCCCCTCCTCCGGGTTGCCGGAGCCGACGAGGACGAACCGCGCCGGGTGGCGGAGCGACAGGCCCTCGCGCTCGACCGTGTTGACGCCGGAGGCCGCCACGTCGAGCAGGAGGTCCACGAGGTGGTCCTCGAGGAGGTTGACCTCGTCGATGTAGAGGAAGCCGCGGTTGGCCCGGGCCAGCAGCCCCGGCTCGAAGGCCTTCACGCCGGCGCCGAGCGCCCGCTCCAGGTCGAGGGTGCCGACCACCCGGTCCTCGGTGGCGCCCAGCGGCAGGTCCACCACCGGCACCGGTTTTTTCTCGGACTTTCTCCGCGCGCCCGGCAGGCTCGCGCAGTGCGGACAGGATTCTGCGGGACTTTCGGGATCGCAATTGTACGGGCAGCCGACCACCGCCCGCATCGGCGGCAGCAGGGCGGCCAGCGCCCGGATCGCCGTGGACTTGCCGGTGCCGCGGTCGCCGAAGACCAGCACGCCGCCGACCGCCGGGTCCACCGCCGCGATCAGCAGCGCCTGGCGCATCTCGTCCTGGCCGACGATGGCCGAGAAGGGGAAGGTGGGCACACGATGACTCGATGCTGCGGGGGCATCCAACCCAACCCCCTCATCCTGAGGTGCCGCAGCGCAGCGGAGGCCTCGAAGGAGGTCTCCAGAAGACGTGCGATGGCTGGAGGCCTCCTTCGAGGCCCGCTGACGCGGGCACCTCAGGATGAGGGCGAAGGTGGGAGAAGGGAACCCCCGCCCGCGCTTACTCCGCCGCCTTCTGCCGGAGCCCGATCCGGCCCCAGATCGTGGTGAGCGCCTCGACCAGATGGGCGATGTCGGCGTCGGTGTGCAGCGGCGACGGGGTGATCCGCAGGCGCTCGGTGCCGCGGGCGACCGTCGGGTAGTTGATCGGCTGCACGTAGATGCCGAACTCGTCGAGCAGGGTGTCGGAGATCCCCTTGCAGAGCACCGGATCGCAGACCATCACCGGCACGATGTGGCTGTCGTTCGGCATGGTCGGGATGTCGGCGGCCTCCAGCGCCTGCCGGACCTTCGCCACCCGCTCCTGATGCCGGGCCCGCTCGACGCCGCTCTCCTTGAGGTGGCGGATCGACGCCGCCGCGCCCGCCGCGACGGCCGGCGGCAGCGAGGTGGTGAAGATGAAGCCCGAGGCGAAGCTGCGCACGAAGTCGCAGAGCTTCTCGGAGGCCGTGATGTAGCCGCCGTGCACCGCGAAGGCCTTGCCGAGCGTGCCCTCGATCACGTCGAGCCGGTGGGCGACGCCGTCCCGCTCCGAGATGCCGCCGCCGCGGGCGCCGTAGAGGCCGACCGCGTGGACCTCGTCCAGGTAGGTGAGTGCCCCGTGGGCCTCGGCCACGTCGCAGATCTCGGCGATCGGCGCGATGTCGCCGTCCATCGAGTAGACCGACTCGAAGGCCACCAGCTTCGGCCGGGCGGGATCGACCAGCACGAGCTTGCGGTTCAGGTCCTCCGGGTCGTTGTGGCGGAAGATGTGGCGCTCGGCCCGCGAGAACCGGATCCCCTCGATCATCGAGGCGTGGTTCTCGGAATCGGAGAAGACCGCGCAGTTCGGCAGGCGCGACGCGAGGGTCCCCAGCGCCGCCCAGTTCGACACGTAGCCGGAGGTGAACAGCAGGGCCGCCTCCTTGCCGTGGAGGTCGGCGAGCTCGCGCTCCAGCAGCACGTGGTAGTGGTTGGTGCCCGAGATGTTCCGGGTGCCGCCGGCGCCCGCGCCGCAGCGGTCGATCGCCTCGTGCATCGCCCCGGTGACGGTCGGGTGCTGGCCCATGCCGAGATAGTCGTTGGAGCACCAGACCGTCACGGGCCGGGTGCCGGCCGCGTGGTGGTGGGTGGCGTGCGGGAAGTTGCCCGCGTGGCGCTCGAGGTCGGTGAAGACCCGGTAGCGGCCCTCGCGGTGGAGCCCGGCGATCTCAGCCCCGAAGAAGGTCTCGTAATCCATGTCGCCTCTCCCCGAACAAATCCTGCGGGTTGATCCCGCCTGTGACACCGGACTTCGCACAAGACCAGTTCCAGATTGGTGGACGTGCGTCGCCCGCTCGTGATCCCTCGGCCTACACGTGGTCCGGCGGCCCGGCCGCTTCCCCGGGCGCCCGGGCCGGCAGGCTCCAGCGCCACAGCTCCGCCGAGGGCAGCGGCAGCATCAGGAACCAGTGCTCCAGGGTGGCGAGCGCGGTCAGCGTCGCCAGGACCGTGAAGCCGATCAGCTCGTGCTCCAGCAGGTCGGCGCCGAGCGCCGCCCGCCCGAGCAGGGCCGCCGCGATGGTCCCGAGGCTCACCGAGACCGGGAACAGCAGGTTCATCGGCTTCCGGGACAGGTAGCAGGCGAGGTAGCCGAGATGGTCCGGCAGGAACTCGGCGTGGAGGTTGCGCACCCCCAGGAACAGGTTGAGCCGCGCCGACAGGTTCATCACCACCAGCGTGCCGTAGGTCCACAGGGCGAAGCGGTTGGGGCTGCCCCAGACCAGCGCCAGGATCGCGAGGCCGCCGACCACGATGGCGAATTCGTGCCACAGGCTGGTGGCGAGCGCGGCGAAGAACCGGTCGAGCCCGCGCACGCTCGGCGCGCAGGCGACGGGCCGCGGGCCCGACAGGAAGCCCATGTAGTAGCTCATCTCCTGCCATCCCCAGACGACGAGCGCCGCCGTGAAGGCCGTGTAGGCCCCCGTGGCGCTCGTGTCGGCGGCGCTGGACCGGATCGCCACCAGGGCGCCGGCGAGCAGCAGAGTCGCCCCGGCCATGCTCCACGGATGCGTCCGCCGCGGGGCGTGGTCGAGCAGCAGGATCAGCCCGGTGGAGAACCACCAGAGCAGGACCGCGTACAGGACCGGGGCGGCGTAGGTCCCCATGCTACCAGACCGGCTGGAGGCGGATGTCGGCCGGCAGGGCGTTGGCCTTGACGGGCAGGAGATAGAGCCGCGCGAAGGTCACGGCCGCGCGCGCGGCGTGGAATCCCTGCAGGGCCTTGCCGACGAGGCCGCCCCGCGCCTTGGCGTCGGCGATCGCCCGGGAGCAGGCGAGCAGCCGGTCGAGGCCCGCCTTGAACTTCGGGTTGTCGATATCGAGTTCCAGCGGGAAGGTCTGGCGGGAGATCTCCGAGGTGATCCGGAAGACCTTGAAGTCGTAGTCGCTGGGATCGACGCCGAGCGCCGCGTGGAAGGCCGGGCGGTGATGGTCGCGCACGTACATCGTGGCGAAGACGGCGAGCAGGAAGAACCGGATCCAGTAGCGGTTCACGCCGCTCGTCAGCTTCGGGTTGGCGCGCATCAGCAGCGCGAAGGCCTCGCCGTGGCGGAACTCGTCGTTGCACCACAGCTCGAACCACTTGAAGATCGGGTGGATGCGCCGCTCCGGGTGCCGCTCCAGCTCGCGGAAGATCGTGATGTAGCGGGCGTAGCCGATCTTCTCGGACAGGTAGGTGGCGTAGAAGATGAACTTCGGCCGGAAGAACGTGTACTTCTTGGACTTGGTGAGGAAGCCCAGGTCCACGCCGATACCGAAATCCTTGAGCGTGTCGTTGATGAAGCCGGCGTGGCGGGCTTCATCCCGGCTCATGAAGCCGAACAGCTCCTTGATGTCCTTGTTCTTCGCCCGTTTGCGCATCTCGGCGTAGAGGACGCAGCCGGAGAACTCCGCCGTGATGGACGACACGAGGAAGTCCAAAAACTCCTTCCGCAGCTCCGGCTCCATCTTCGACAGGTCGCAGTCGAATTCCTCGTTGCGGGTGAAGTGGCGCTTGTTCGGGTCGGAGCGCAGCTCGGCGATCAGGATGTCCCAGTCGCGCCGCACCGGCTCGACGTTCGTGCGGTCGAGCTCGTCGAAATCGGTCGTGTAGAAGCGCGGGCTGAGGAAGGTCGTCTCCTGTGCCGAGCGGGTCGATTCATTGATCGGCGTCTTCGGGACGGGCTGGCCGGAGGGCGGCGGGACGGGTGCGTTCACAGCTTCCTCCTCTCGGAAAAGCTGACCTCGTAGAGTTCGGTCAGCTCGAAATGCGCGATGAGCTTGGTCCAGGCCCGCTCCAGCGCGCCGGCCCGCGTCACGGTGGCGGTGCGCCGCACGGTGAGGCGCTCGCCGTAGGGCACCGAGGTCGGCGCGTCGTGGACCTGGACCTCGTCGCCGGGCTCGATCTCGAAGCCGGCATCGAGGGTGACGTGCGCGTGCAGACTCTCGGGCGTCTGCTCGATCTCCACCGTGCAGGGCACGGTGACGGTGCGGCTGCCGAACAGGCCCATCACCGCGTCTCCGCGGCGGGGGCGCCCGGCGCGGGCATCAGCCGCGCGAAGGCCCCGGCATTGGTCGGCCCGAAGGCCTCCAGGGGCACCCGGCGGCCGGTGGCCTCGTCGGCCAGCGCGAGGCGGCCGTCGTCGTAGCGGGTCAGGCTGAAGGGCTTCTCGGGGCCGAGGCCCTCCCGCTGGCGGGCCTGGGCGAGGCCCCGCAGGGTCCCGCGCAGGAACCCGTCCTCGCCGGGACGGATCCAGGCGACGATGTGCCGGTCGGCGACGTCCCGCAGGGCGATCGAGCCGTCGACCTGATCCTCGGCGCGGAACTCGAGGCGCTCCACCACCTTGGCGGGCGGCAGGGCGACGAGGCCGACCTTCTCGCTCCGGCCGATCAGGACCGCCAGCATGGTGAAGCCCATCAGCGCGCCGGCGCCGATCATCAGCAGCGCCGGTGCCGGTCCCGCGACCGCCATGGCCCGGCCGGCGCCCTCCGCCCGCTCGCCCATCGTGCCCCTCCCTATTCGGCCGCGACGAGGCAGCCGGGATTCTCGTCCGCTCGGCCGAGACGCGCCACCCGAACCGGCGGCGCGGTGCCGTCGGCATGGGCCTCGAGGGCGCGTGCCAGCAGCGCCGCCGCGGCGTCCGCGTCCGGCACCGAGCGCAGCATGGGCTCGGTCCGGGCGAGATGCCAGGGCCGGACATGCGGCCAGATGTGAAGGTAGGCGATCCGGAGGCCCGGCCGCAACCGCAGCGGCAGGTCGCCGCTGCCATCCGTGAAGGCCCGCAGGGCCGCCGTCTCGATCTGCGCGAAGGGCAGGTTGTGGGTCACCGGCAGGGCGATGCCGGCCTGCAGCACGACGCGGCGGTTGGTCACCGTGTAGAGCGTCGTCCGGTGGGTGAGCCAGGCGAGCAGCCAGAGCAGCGCGACGGCGCCGGCGCCGATCACCAGGGTCGGCGCCACCACCTTGATCGCCGCCGCGGGCGAGCCCGCCGTGAGGCCGAAGGCCACGGCGCAGACCGAGAACCACGCGATCACCAAGCGGGCGTGGAACACCCGGACCAGCAGGCCCGCGGTCGTCGGCGCACCCTGCCAGAGGATGCGCTCGCCCGCCGGCAGCGGGCCGGGCAGACCCCGCAGGGTGCCCTCGGGGAGGAAGTCGCCGCTCATATCAGGGGCTCCGCCCGGGCCGGCGTCGCGTAGAGCGTGCCGGCGCCGAAATACGAGATGATCCGCTCCTCCTCCAGGAAGGTCACGCTGTCGGGGTCGCGGGTGCTGGGAATGTCGGCGAACTGGCTCGCGAGCAGAGCCTCGGTCGTCACCGTCTTGGTGAAGCCGCCGGCCCGGCAGAATGTGGTCGGCATCAGCCGGCGCCCGCCCGTCGGGAGCTCGACCTCGTAGTAGCGGATCAGCGACTCGCCGCGGTCGACCCAGACGTCGCTGATCACGCCCGCGACCGCGTTGTCGGTGCCGAACACCGTCATGCCGATCGGGTTCGGGCCGTCCTCGTGGATGACGAAGTTCTTCGCCACCCGCAGGGGCACGATGCGGATCTCGTCGTCCCAGGTCCGGTCGTGCACGTCGTGCCGCAGCACCCAGGAGCCCGGGCCGACGCCGGCCTGGAGCGACGTCTCCGTGCGCTCGTAGGGGGCGCCCGGCCAGGGTTCGACCTTGCGAGCCGGGATCCCGGTCTCGATGTCGTCCCGGCCATGAACCGCCTGCGGCGCGTAGGTCGTCTCGCCGCCCGGCAGATGGAACGCCTTGGACCGGGGGATCAGGATCGGGTCGTCCGCCTTGCGGCGGCCGACCGTCTCGTTCTCCAGCGGGTAGCCCTCGCGCCGGTCCTCCCGGCGCAGCCAGAAGACCAGCCCCGCGAAGAAGAGGAAGAACGCGTAGAGTACGACCTGGGCGACGTCGACGTAACCCGTAAGTGCGCCGGTTGGCATGGCTGTCCTCCCCAAGTCTCAGGCTGTGCGGCCGGCGAGGCCGTCGGTGATGCTGTCTCGAACTCGTATCCGGGCGTCCTCACGCACCAGCGGTCCGAGCGCGAGCAGCGCCGCGAACAGCAGGGCGATCTCGATGTGGTAGACGATGAGGTAGCCGATGGCGGGCTCGTTCATGCCCTCGCCGAGCACCCCCGACTGGGCGATGGCGCCGCCGACGTCGCGCACGAGGCCGCTCGCCGCGATCGAGAGGCCGGCCGCGGTCGCCTGCACGGCGCCCCAGGCACCGAGGGCGAGCCCGGTATCCTCGGGGCCGGCGCGGTTCATCGAGGCGGTGAGCGTGCCGTGGGCGAACAGGCCGCCGCCGAGGCCGATCAGGCTCACGCCCGCGGCGAACAGGTCGGCCGAGGCGAGCGGGGCGGCGAAGACCACCGCCGAGAAGGCCAGGATCCCGATCCCGACGCCCACCGCGGAGACGCGGAACGGGTCGCCCCCGCGCCCGAGCCAGCGCGCCGCGACCAGCAGGCCGAGCCCGCCTCCGGCAGCCAGCAGCGCGGTCAGCGCCGTGGTGGCCGCCACCGAGAGGTGCAGGATCTGACCGCCGTAGGGTTCGAGCAGGATGTCCTGCATCGAGAAGCCCGCCGTGCCGAGGCCGATCGCCACGAGGCGTCGCCTGGCGGTGCCCTGCCCTGCATAGGCCTGCCAGGAGGACCGGAAGTCGCGCTGCGGTGCCGTCCGCGTCCGGTTCGGATCGCGGGGCTCCTGCTTCCAGAGGGCGAACCCGTTGAGGATGATCGTGACCAGCGCCGCGCCCTGGATCACCTGGATCAGCCGGACGGGTGAGAAATGGGCGAGGAACAGGCCGAACAGCACCGCGCTCGCCATCATGCCGAACAGGAGCGCCGCGCAGAGCAGCGCCACCACCTTCGGGCGCGCGTGCGCCGGGGCGAGGTCGGTGGCGAGCGCCAGCCCGACGGTCTGGGTCGTGTGCAGGCCCGCGCCGACCAGCAGGAAGGCGAGCGCCGCCGCGAGGTTGCCGACCCAGAGCGGCCCGGTCGTGTCGCCCGACAGGATCAGCAGGGCGAACGGCATGATCGCGAGGCCGCCGAACTGGAGCAGCGTGCCGAACCAGATGTAGGGGACGCGCCGCCAGCCCAGCACCGAGCGGTGGGTGTCCGAGCGGAAGCCGACCAGCGCCCGCAGGGGCGCGAAGACCAGCGGCAGCGCCAGCATCATCGCGACGATCCAGGCCGGAACGCCGAGCTCGACGATCATCACCCGGTTGAGGGTGCCGATCAGCAGCACCGCGGCCATGCCGACGGTGACCTGGAACAGGGCGAGGCGGAGCAGCCGCCCCAGCGGCAGCTCGGCAGTGGCGGCGTCCGCGAAGGGAAGCAGCGCCGGGCCGAGGCGCATCAGGGCCTCGGTGAGCTTGCGGGCGGGGGTCATGGTCGCGCCCCGGGTGTCATTGGCCGACCATCCGCGCGGCGAGGCAGGGTGCGCGTCAGCGCCACCGCGTTCGACAGGTAGAATCCGCTGTTGATCCGGTGCGACCGCGCCCAGGCGAAGCCGTCGAGGGCCCTCTCCGAGGCGATCCGCCGCCGCAGCCCGCCCTCGGTCACCGGCACGATGGCGGGCGAGCGATCGCCGCGCGGGAAGAACTTCCCGGCCGCGTGCATCACCGTCAGGAGCGCCGTGCGCGGCGCTACGGTGAACAGCACCGAGCCGTCCGTGCGCGCGCCCAGCACCGCCAGCGCCCGGGCGATGTCGGCGGCGCGGTAGTGGATCAGCGAATCCATCGCCACGACGTGGTCGAACCGGCCGAGCGCCGGATCGAGCATGTCGCCCACCCGGAAGTCGATGCGCCCCGCGCCCGCGATCGCCGGCAGCCGCTCCTGCGCCAGCCCGATCAGCGTCGGCGAGACGTCGATCGCCACCACCTCGGCGCCCCGCCGCGCAGCCTCGACGCTGAGCGCGCCGGTGCCGCAGCCGGCATCGAGCAGGCGTGAGCCCGTCATGTCGGCCGGGAGCCAGGAGAGCAGCGTCGCCCGCATGGCGTCGCGCCCGGCCCGCACGGTGGCGCGGATCCGGCTCACCGGGGCGTCCGAGGTCAGGCGGGACCACGCCTCGACCGCGGTGCGGTCGAAGTAGGTGGTCAGCTCGCCCCGGCGGGCGTCGTAGCTGGCGCTGGCCATCGGTCGAACTCCAGACTCAATCGAAACCGAGGAACTCGAACAGGTCGCGGTCCTTCATGGGGATCGCCTCGCAGGGCTCGCCCCCGGCCCAGAGCGTCTCGGCGAGCCGCATGTACTCGGCGGTCACGGCGTCGAGCTCGGGCGAGGAATCCATCTCGAACAGGGTCGACTTCTTGAGCCGCGAGCGCCGGACCACGTCGAGGTCGGGGAAGTGGGCGAGGCGCTTCAGGCCGACCGCGTCGTTGAACCGGTCGATCTCGTCGGTCTTGGCCGAGCGGTTGGCGATGACGCCGCCGAGCCGCACGCCGTAGTTCTTGGACTTGGCGTGGATCGCCGCGACGATCCGGTTCATCGCGAAGATCGAGTCGAAGTCGTTGGCGGTGACGATCAGTGCCCGGTCGGCGTGCTGGAGCGGCGAGGCGAAGCCGCCGCAGACCACGTCGCCGAGCACGTCGAACACGACGACGTCGGTGTCCTCCAGGAGGTGGTGCTCCTTGAGGAGCTTCACGGTCTGGCCGACCACGTAGCCGCCGCAGCCGGTGCCGGCGGGCGGGCCGCCGGCCTCGACGCACATCACGCCGTTGTAGCCCTCGACCACGAAATCCTCGACGCGCAGCTCCTCCGAGTGGAAGTTCACCGCCTCCAGGGCGTCGATCACCGTGGGGGCGAGGCGCTTGGTCAGCGTGAAGGTCGAGTCGTGCTTCGGGTCGCAGCCGATCTGCAGCACCCGCTTGCCGAGCTTCGAGAACGCCACCGACAGGTTCGACGAGGTGGTCGACTTGCCGATCCCGCCCTTGCCGTAGACCGCGAAGACCTTGGCGGTCTCGATCTTCAGGTCGGGGTCGAGGGCGACCTGAAGGCTCCCCTCCTCCTTCCGGGCGACGACGGGATTGCGGATCGCGATGTTCATGCGGCCACTCCTGCGGTGACGCCTTCCAGGCGGTCCTCCAGCTCCTCCTCGGCCCGGTCGAGGGCGTCGCGCATCTCTGCGTCGGGGGTCCAGAAGCCGCGGCGGTGCGCCTCGATCAGCCTTTGGGCGACCTTGGCGGAGGCGGTGGGGTTCAAGGCGGCCATGCGCTCGCGCATGTCCTTGTCGAGGACGTAGGTCTCGGTGATCCGCTCGTAGATCCAGGGCTGGACCGCGTTGGCGGTGGCCGACCAGCCGACCGTGTTGGTGAGATGCGTCTCGATCTGGCGGACGCCCTCGTAGCCGTGGCCGAGCAGGCCCTCGTACCATTTCGGGTTGAGCATCCGGGTGCGCGTCTCCAGCGCCACCTGCTCCTCCAGGGAGCGGACGCGCCCCTCCCCGCGGGTCTGGTCGCTGATGTAGATCGGCACCGACTCGCCCTTGGCCCGGGCCACCGCCCGGCCCATGCCGCCGAGCCCGTCGAAGTAGTGATCGACGGAGGTGACGCCGACCTCGACCGAGTCGAGATTCTGGTAGGCCATGTCGACGGAGGCCAGCACCGCCTGCATCAGGGCGCGCTGCGGCGCCGGGCGGCCGGTGCGGCCATACGCAAAACTCTTGCGGCGCGAGAAGGTCTCGCAGAGTTCCGCGTCGTCGTCCCAGTTCCCCGAATCGACGAGGTGGTTGACGTTGGCCCCGTAGGCGCCCTCGGCGTTGGAGAAGACCCGGAGCGCCGCCGTCTCCAGGTCGCAGCCCTGCTCGGCCTGGATGGCGAGGGCGTGCTTGCGGACGTAGTTCTGCTCCAGGGGCTCGTCGGCGGTGGCGGCGAGATAGGAGGCTTCCGCCAGGAGCTTCGTCTGCAGGGGCAGGAGATCGCGGAAGATGCCGGAGAGGGTGACCACCGCGTCGATGCGCGGGCGGCCGAGGGTCTCCAGCGGGATCAACTCGGCGCCGCTCAGGCGGCCGTAGCCGTCGAAGCAGGGTGCCGCGCCGATCAGCGCGAGCGCCTGGGCGATCGGGCCGCCCTCGCTCTTGAGGTTGTCGGTGCCCCACAGGACCAGCGCGACGCTCTCCGGGCAGGGCTTTCCGTCGGCGGCGAAGCGCTCGAGGATCCGGGCGACCTGCCGGGCGCCGTCCGCCACCGCGAAGGCCGAGGGCAGGCGGTAGGGGTCGAAGCCGTGGAGGTTGCGGCCGGTCGGCAGCACGGCCGGGTTGCGCAGGATGTCGCCGCCCGCCACCGGCGGCACGAAGCGGCCGTCGAGCGCCCGCAGCAGCGCCGGAACTTCATGGTCGCGGGACAGCAGCCGGTCGGTCTCGGCGAGGTTCTTGAGTGTCTCGCGGTTGGTCTCGTCGGCGGAGAGGCCGGAGGCCTTGAGCGCCGCCTCGATGCCCCGGCCGGCGACGAGCGCTTCGATGCCGGCCCGCTCCGGCTTCACGCCATGCGCCGACTCGGCGAGCGCCAGGAGCAGATCGACCCGCTCCTCTTCCGGCGTCCCTTGCCCGACCACGTGCAACCCGTGCGGGATCAGGGTCTGCTCCAGCTCCTGCAGCGCGGTCCAGAGGCCGGAGACCCGCGCCTCCAGATCGCCGCTCCAGGCCGGATCGGCCGCCACGAGGTCGACCGCCGCGCCCTGATCCTGGATCAGGCGGGCCAGGGTCTCGCGCTCGCCCGCCGCCTCGGGGCCGAGGCCGCGCCAGCGCTCGATCGAGCTCTTCAGGTCGATCAGCCCACGGTAGAGCCCGGCAGCCGCGAGGCTCGGGGTGAGGTAGCTCACCAGCGTCGCGGCCGACCGGCGCTTGGCGAGCGTCCCTTCCGAGGGGTTGTTGGCCGCGTAGAGGTAGACGTTGGGCAGCGCCCCGATCAGCCGCTCCGGCCAGCAGGCCTCGGACAGGCCGGTCTGCTTGCCGGGCATGAATTCGAGCGCCCCGTGGGTGCCGAAATGCAGCACGGCGTCGGCGGAAAAATCCTCGCGCAGGTAGCGGTAGAAGGCCGAGAACGCGTGGGTCGGCGCGAAGCCGCGCTCGAACAGCAGCCGCATCGGATCGCCCTCGTAGCCGAAGGCCGGCTGGACCCCGACGAAGACGTTGCCGAACTGCGCGCCGAGGACAAAGATCTCGGCGCCGTTGGTCTGGTGGCGGCCGGGCGCCGGGCCCCACTGGGCCTCGATCTCGGCGAGGTAGGGCTCGCGGCGCAGATGATCCTCGGCCGGGATGCGGGCGTGGACGTTGGCCTGGGTGCCGTAGCGTTTGGTATTGCCCTCCAAGATCGCCGCGCGCAGGGCATCGACGTCTTCCGGGATCTCGACCGTGTAGCCGTCCGCCGCTAAGCCCTTCAGGGTGTTGAGCAGCGAGGCGTAGACCGACAGGAACGCGGCCGTGCCGGTGGCGCCGGCATTGGGCGGGAAGTTGAACAGCACCACGGCGAGCTTCCGCTCGGCCCTCGCGGTCCGGCGGAGGGAGACCAGACGTGCGACCCGCTCGGCGAGGCGGGCCGCCCGCTCGGGATGGACCCGCATGTCCCGGGCGTTGTCGCTGCCGGAAGCGGAGGACCGTCCGCCGAACACCATCGGGGCGGTGGCGCCGTCGAGTTCGGGGATAGCGACCATCATGGTCGCCTCGACCGGCGACAGGCCGCGGTCGCCCGCCTCCCACTGCTCCAGGGTCTGGAATTCCAGCGCCTGGGCGGCGAGGTAGGGCACGTCGAGCCGGGCCAGCATCAGTTCGGCCGCGGCGGCGTCGTTGTAGGCGGGGCCGCCGACCAGGGAGAAGCCGGTGAGCGAGACCAGCGCGTCGATGCAGGCGCGACCGTCCTTCATAAAGAAGGAATTCACCGCTGGGCGGTTGTCGAGGCCGCTGGCGAAGGCCGGCACGACGTCGAGGCCCTGCGCCTCCAGGGCGGCGATCACCCCGTCGTAATGGGCGGTGTTGCCGGCGAGCACGTAGCTGCGCATCACCAAGAGGCCGACGCGGCCCTTCGCGCCCGCGAGGCGGGGCAGCTGTGACGGGTCGGCGCCGATCCGGCCGGGCAGGCGCGGGTGGTAGAGGCCGGTCTCGGGGTAGTCGAGGGGTGCGGGCGCCGCCGGGCCGTCACGCCAGGCGGCCCGCTCGCCAGCCGCGTAGCGGTGCACGAGGAAGCGCACCAGCGCGGCGACGTTCTCGTCCGAGCCCGCGAGCCAGTATTGCAGGGTGAGGAAATAGGCGCGCACGTCCTGGGCCGAGCCCGGGATGAAGCGCAGGATCTTCGGCAGCTTGCGCACCAGGGCCATCTGCCGTCCGGCATTGCCCTGCTGGCCCGGCTTGCCGCGCAGCTTCTTGAGGAAGTCGAGGGCGCTGCGCTTGGTGCCGCTCATGTCGAAGCGGCCGAGCTTCGTGGTCTTCACCACCTCGCCGGCCGAGAGGCAGCCGACCATCGCGTCGCAGGCGTCGCGCCGCGCCGCCAGCGCCGGCAGGATCGCCCGCACGTGCTCGTCCATGAACAGCATGGCCGAGAGCACGATGTCGGCCTGCGCGATGTCGGCCCGGCAGGCCTCCAGGGTCGCGGGGTCGTTGTCCCATTCGGCCGCCGCGTGGAAGCCCAGAACCAGCTCGGGCATCTCGGTCCGGAGGCGCAGGCGCGCCCGTTCCACCGCGCTCGCCAAGTGATTGTCGAGCGTGACGATGACGATGCGGATCGGCGGCCTATCGGCCGAAATGCGCTTTGGCATCGTAGAGGGTCTCGACGGTGATGAGCGGCAGATGCCGCTCCCGGGCGAAGGTCTCGGTGTTGGTGCGCGCCTTGCCCCGCACGAAGAACGGGATCTTCTTGAGTTCCTTCTCGGCCTCGGGCGACCACGCTGCGGCCCGGTCCAGAAGAATCGGAACGGGCGCCGGCGTCGGAGGGGTGTCGGCCGGCGCCCGTTCCGCGGCCTCGAACGCCCCGTCCGCCGGAGTCCCGTAGGACTTGCCGCCGAGATGCGAGGGGCCGACGCCGTCGTGGAATTCGGGATCCTCCCGGAACATGCCGAGGAGGTGCTCTTCGAGGCCCATCATCAGCGGATGGACCAGGGTGTCGAACAGGACGTTGGCGCCCTCGAACCCCATCTGCGGGGCGTAGCGGGCCGGGAAGTCCTGGACGTGCACCGGCGCGGAGATCACCGCGCAGGGGATGCCGAGCCGCTTCGCGACGTGGCGCTCCATCTGGGTGCCGAGCACCAGTTCTGGCGCGGCCGCGCGGATCGCCGCCTCGACGTCGAGGTAATCGTCGGTGATCAGCGCCTCGATACCGTGCTCGGCGGCCTCGGCGCGGACCTCGCGGGCGAATTCGCGGCCGTAGGTGCCCAGTCCCACGACGGTGAAGCCGAGTTCCTTGGCGGCGACCCGGGCGATGCCGATGGCGTGGGTCGCGTCGCCGAACACGAAGACGCGCTTGGCCGTGAGATACGTCGAATCGACCGAGCGGGAGTACCAGGGCAGCCGCGAGCCGGGGCCGTCGAGCACCGGTGCCGGGTCGATCCCGGCGAGGCTCGCAACCTCCTCGACGAACCGGCGGGTGCCGCCGACGCCGATCGGGACGGTCTGCGTGAACGGCTGCCCGAAACTCTTCTTCAGGTAGTCCGCGGCCGACCGGGCGGTCTCGGGGTAGAGCACGACGTTGAAATCGGCCTCCCGGAGCCGGCCGAGATCGGCGGGCGTGGCCCCCAGCGGGGCCACGACATTCACGGCGATGCCGAGCGAATCGAGCAGCCGGCGGATCTCGATCAGGTCGTCCCGGTGGCGGAAGCCCAGCGCCGTCGGTCCCAGGATGTTGCAGAGCGGACGCTGCCCGGGTTCGCGCGCCGGATGCGGGGCGGGCGGACCGGCGAGCGCCCGGACGAGGCGGTAGAAGGTCTCCGACGCGCCCCAGTTCTCCTTCTTCTGGTAGGCGGGCAATTCCAGTGGGATCACCGGGATCGGCAGGTCGAGGGCCTTGGCGAGGCCGCCCGGATCGTCCTGGATCAGCTCGGCGGTGCAGGAGGCGCCGACGATCATCGCCTGGGGCTGAAACCGCGCGTGGGCGGCCGAGACCGCCTGCTTGAACAGCTCGGCGGTGTCGCGGCCGAGATCCTGGGCGCGGAAGGTCGTGTAGGTGACGGGCGGGCGGGCGTCCCGCCGCTCGATCATCGTGAACAGCAGGTCGGCGTAGGTGTCGCCCTGCGGCGCGTGCAGCACGTAGTGCAGCCCGGACATCGCCGTGGCGACGCGCATCGCGCCGATGTGAGGCGGACCCTCGTAGGTCCAGAGCGTGAGCTGCATGGCTCTACACCTCCAGCAGGGCGCGGCGGCGGAGCGGGCGCACGAACAGCTCCGCGAGGTCGCCGGCCTGCTCGTAGCCCTGCACGGGCGTGAACAGCAGCTCGATCGACCACTTGGTCGACAGCCCCTCCGCCTCCAGGGGATTGGCGAGACCGAGGCCGCAGACCGTGAGATCCGGCCGTTCCGCCCGGCAGCGGTCCATCTGGTCGTCGAGGCTCTGGCCCTCCGTCACCCGCGTGCCTTTGGGCAGCAGCTCGATTTCGGCGGCGAGATGCCCCCGGTGCAGGTACGGCGTCCCGACCTCCACGAGGTCCGCGCCGAGCTCCCGGGCGAGGAAGCGGGCGAGCGGAACCTCCAGCTGCGAATCGGGGAAGAAGAACACGCGCTTGCCGCCGAGCCTCTCGCGGTGGGGGGCGAGCGCGGTCTCGGCGCGGGCGCGGCCCGCTTCCGTGGCCTGTTCGAAGGCGGCCTCGGAGACGCCAAACGCCTCGGCGGCTGCCCGAAGCCAGCCGGTGGTACCTTCGGCGCCCAGAGGGAACGGCGCGGGCAGCCGGCAGGCGCCACGCTCGTCGAGGGCCCGGGCCGTGTCGGTCAGGAAGGGCTGGGCCAGCAGATAGCGGGTGTTGCGCCCAACAGCCGGCATCGCGTTCGCCCGGCGGGCGGGCAGGAACCGGACATCCGCGATCCCCATCGCGGCGAAGAGCCGGAGAAACTGATCCTCCACCACGTCGGCCAGCGCCCCGACCACGAGGAGCGAAGGGACCGCCGTCTCGGCCTCGCGGGGCAGGTCGGGCACGAGGGCGGCGAGGCAGGCATCCTCCCCTTGCGTGAAGGTCGTCTCGATGCCGGAACCCGAGTAGTTCAGCACCCGTACGGGGGCGAGCCGTCCCGACAGGCGCTGGGCCGCCCGGGACAGGTCGAGCTTGATCACTTCCGACGGGCATGAGCCCACGAGGAACAGGAGCTTGATGTCCGGCCGGCGCTCGATCAGCCGGGTCACCACCCGGTCGAGCTCCTCGTTGGCGTCGGCGAGGCCGGCGAGGTCGCGCTCGTCGATGATCGCCGTGGCGAAGCGCGGCTCGGCGAAGATCATCACGCCGGCGGCGGACTGGATCAGGTGCGCGCAGGTGCGCGAGCCGACCACCAGGAAGAAGGCATCCTGGATCTTCCGGTGCAGCCAGACGATGCCGGTCAGCCCGCAGAACACGGCCCGCTGACCCTGCTCCTGGCGGAGCTCGATGCCGCCGCAGGGTGGCTGATGAAGCAAGGGAGCGTTCACGGCAGCGCCTCCGCGAGGCGCGGCGCGCGACTTCCGGCACTCTCCATGCGCGCGGCCCGGAGCTTCAGGAGGAACTGGGCCGCGTTGATCACGTAGGTCGCGTAGGCCGCCAGCGCGAGGAGCAGCAGCGCCTGACCCCTGAGCGCGCCCGTGGCGAGGGCCGCGAGGTAGGCGGTGTGGAGAGCCAGCACCAGCATGCTGACCACGTCCTCCCAGAAGAAGGCAGGCGCGAAGAGCCACCGCCCGAACACGACCTTCTCCCAGATCGAGCCGGTGACCATGATCGCGTAGAGGGCCAGGGTCTTCACGACGACCGAGATCTCGGCCGCGCGCAGGCCGTCGTCGGTGGCCAGGGCGCGCAGCACCAGGACGAGGCTCACCAGGAAGATCGCGAACTGGAGGGGCGCCAGCACTCCCTGGACCACGGTCCAGAGCGACGAATCGCGCCGGCGCCGTTCGGCGGGCGTGTAGAGCGGTCGTGCCGGCCGGTCCTCGGGACCCATGCATCCGCTCCCTGGTCGTCGGCGGCGCCTCAGGCTCCGTCGTTGACAGAGGCTAGGGCGGGGGTCCGGGAAGTGTCAAGTGCGCTTGACGCTTTCACGGCATGACAGTGGCAGGGATATTTTTTCTTCGAATAAGATCATTGCCAAGATCGTCAGGAAGCGTATCGTCGGCCGTGGCGGCAGAGATTGCTGCCGTTCGGCTTGTCAGACTCAGGAACTGACGGACACGAAGAATAGACGGGCGAGCAACGCCACACCGAGCGCGCGAGCGGATCCGCCGGCCCGTCCGGGACGGGGCCGTCTCAGGGAGGATGCCGATGGGAAACTGGAGGCATTTCGGTGGCCGTCTGGATCACGGTCCGTCCGCGGCCGGCTGCAGCCCCGTGAGCGACGGGCTCCCCGTGTTCCGCGACGCGGCCCTCGGCTGGCCCGACCTGCACCGGCCCGTGCCCGACGCGCTCGCCAAGGTCGTCGAGGCGGAGATCCTGCCCCGCCTGATGCTGGCCCACCGGCCCGCCGGCCGCGCCGTCCCGGCGGACCGGGCGCCGAGCGCGCGGGAGATCGCCGACTTCAGCGCCCTGCTCCTGGCCTCCGGCCCGGTCGACCTCGACGCCCGCGTGGACGCCCTGCGCGACGGCGGCCTGCCGCTCCCGCGCCTGCTCCTCGACCTGCTCGCCCCGGCCGCCCGGCACCTCGGCGCCCTCTGGGAGGAGGATGCCTGCGACTTCCTGGCGGTGACCGAGGCCCTCGGGCGGCTCCACACCGTGAGCCGCCGCCTCTGCGCCGAGCTGGAGAGCGAATCGGTCCCGGCCAACGGGCGTAGCGTCCTGCTGCTGCCCTGCCCGGGCGAGACCCACGTGTTCGGCCTGTCGCTGGTCGCGAGCTTCTTCCGGGAGGCCGGCTGGGACGTGACCACCGCGGTGCCCGGGCCGGGGGTCGACCCCCTGGACCTGCTCCGGTCCGACTGGTTCGACGTGGTCGGCCTGTCGCTCTCCTGCGACGTCCTGCTGCCGGTCCTGACGGCGACGGTGGCGGAGGTGCGCCGGGTCTCGCGCAACCGGGACGTCCGGGTGCTGGTCGGCGGCCCCTTCTTCGCGCGCCACGGCGGCGAGGCGGGGATCGTCGGGGCGGATGCCTGCGCGTCGGACGCGTGCCTCGCGCCCGCCGCGGCCGAAGCTTTGCTGGACAGACAGGCCTTGGCCTGCTGAAAGGGCCTCCAACCGACTATCACATTGCGGTGACCGTGACCCCTCAGCCCCGCCCCTCCCCGCAGTCGCCGCCCGCGGCCCTGCAGCAGGTGGCCGGCCTCCTCCAGGGCGAGGCGGTCGGGCGCATCGTCGCGGCGTCCGCGGACCTCTCCCTGGTGATCGACGCGGACGGCGTGATTCGGGACGCCACGGTCGGCGCCGACCTCGCGGCCGAGACCGTGGCGGGCTGGCTGGGCCGGCGCTGGATCGACACCGTCACGGTGGAGAGCCGCCCGAAGGTCGACGCCCTGCTGCGGGACGCCGGGGCCGACGGCATCACCCGCTGGCGCCAGGTGAACCACCCCTCGCCCGACGGCGCCGACCTGCCGATCCGCTACGCGTCGATCCGGCCCTCGGAGGGCGGCCCGATCCTCGTGCTCGGGCGCGACATGCGGGCGGTGGCCGCCCTGCAGCGCCGGCTGGTGGAGACCCAGCAGGCCCTGGAGCGGGACTACGACCGGCTCCGCGCCGCCGAGACCCGCTACCGGCTCCTGTTCCAGATCTCCGGCGAGCCGGTGCTGGTGGTCGATGCCGGCACGCGCCGGGTGGCCGAGGCCAACCCGGCCGCGGCGCGCCTCCTCGGGCGCCCGGCCAAGCGCATCGCCGGGCAGGACGCCGTCGAGCTGTTCGACCCCGCCAGCACCCGGGCCCTGGAGGCGCAGTTCGCCGCCCTGCGGGCGACCGGGCAGGCGGGCGAGATCCGGGCGGCGCTGCAGCACGGGCGCGGGGAGGTCACGGTCTCGGCCTCGCTGTTCCGGGGCGAGGGCGGCGCGAGCGCGCTGCTGCAGCTGGTCGCCGACCCGGCGACGGCGGCGCCCGGGCCCGACCAGGAGGCGCCCACCGCCGCGGTGATCGAGGCGATGCCGGAGGGCTTCGTGGTCACCGATTCGGCGCGGCGGATCCTCATGGCCAACGCCGCCTTCCTGGAGCTGGCGCAGCTCGCCACGGTGGGCCAGGCCCGCGGGCGCACCCTCGACCACTGGCTCGGCCGCGACGAGACCGAGGCGCAGGCGCTGTTCGCGACCCTCGTCGACCACGGCGCCGTGCGCCGCTTCGCCACCGTCGTCCGCGGCGCCTACGGCGGCATGGAGGACGTGGAGGTCGCCGCCGTGTCGGTGGCCGGCGCCCGCCCCTGCCTGGGCTTCGCCATCCGGTCGGGCCCGCGGCGGATCGCCGAAGGGCGCCCCGGGGTCGGGCGGGAGGTGCCCCGCTCGGTGGAGCAGATGACCGAGCTGGTCGGCCGGGTCTCGATGAAGACCCTGGTGCGCGAGACGACCGACCTGATCGAGAAGCTCTGCATCGAGGCGGCGCTGCGGATCACCCGGGACAACCGGGCCTCGGCGGCCGAGATGCTCGGCCTGAGCCGGCAGGGCCTCTACGCCAAGATGCGGCGCTACGGCGTCGGCGACCTGGACGGCCCGGTCGAGGACATCTGAGGATCCGGGCGCGGCCTCCGGGCGCGGCGGGACCCGTCCCATCCAATCCCATCCCATCCCATCCTTTCCCATCCCCCGAAGGTGCGCGCGGCGGGGCCCGCTGGACCCCCTCGGATCCCGGCACCGAAGGCCTCGAAGATCCTGGAATCGTCCTCGCGGACGGGGGGCGCCGGGAGCGCCCGGGGCGCCGCCGGAGCGCCGGAAAGCGCCCGCGCGGGCGGTCCCGCCGGCACGGTTTTTCGGTGTTCCGGATAATGTATTTCTGGTCCGCCGCTGTATTTATTCGACAAACGTCGCGCACATGCTGGCGCGCGGTGTAAATCTGGCTTGACACCCCGCCGGGCGCCGGTAGCCTCCCGTCATGACCGCTACGCCCGCCCCGAGCGCAGTCATCGAGCTGCTGAAGCCGCTCACGTGGTTCGCGCCGATGTGGGCCTTCGCCTGCGGGGTGATCTCCTCGGGCCAGCCGGCCAGCGGCCAGTGGCCGGTGATCGCCGCCGGCATCCTGCTGGCCGGCCCGCTGGTCTGCGCCACCAGCCAGGCCGCCAACGACTGGTTCGACCGCCACGTCGACGCGATCAACGAGCCGAACCGGCCGATCCCCTCCGGGCGGATCCCGGGCCGCTGGGGGCTCTACCTCGCGCTCGCCTGGACGGCGCTGTCGCTGGCGGTGGCCGCCGCGCTCGGGCCCTGGATCCTCGGGGCTGCGCTGTTCGGGCTGGTCCTGGCCTGGATCTACTCGGCGCCGCCGGTGCGGCTGAAGCGGAACGGCTGGTGGGGCAACGCCGCGGTGGCGCTCTGCTACGAGGGGCTGCCCTGGTTCACCGGCGCCGCCGTCATGGCCGCCGCCCTGCCCGACCGGCGGGTGCTCCTGGTGGCGCTGCTCTACGCGGCCGGGGCCCACGGCATCATGACCCTCAACGACTTCAAGTCCGTGGAGGGCGACCGCCGGATGGGGCTGCTGTCGCTGCCGGTGCAGATGGGCTCCGAGCGCGCCGCGCGCTTCGCCTGCCTGGTCATGGCCCTGCCGCAGGTGGCGGTGATCGCGCTCCTCGTCGGCTGGGAGCGCTACTGGCACGCCGGCCTCGTCGCCGCGCTGCTCGCCGGGCAGTTCGCCCTGATGGCCCGGTTCCTGGAGAATCCCCGGGAGCGGGCGATCTGGTACAACGGCACCGGCACCACCCTCTACGTCCTCGGCATGCTGGTCTCGGCCTTCGCGCTGCGCCCGCTGGTGGGAGGGGCGTGATGGCACCGGACCCCGGCACGGGCCTCGGCTGGCCCCAGATCGTCCGCCTCGGCCTCGTCCAGACCGCGCTGGGCAGCGTCGTCGTGCTGATGACCGCCACCCTCAACCGGGTCATGGTGGTGGAATTGGCGCTGCCCGCCCTCGTGCCGGGCCTGCTGGTCGCCCTGCACTACGCCGTGCAGGTCCTGCGCCCGCGCTGGGGCTACGGCTCCGACCGCAGCGGCCGGCGCACCCCCTGGATCGTCGGCGGCATGGCGGCCCTCTGCCTCGGCGGGTTCGGCGCCGCCTGCGGCACCGCGCTGGCGGCCGAGAGCCTCGCCCTGGGGCTGGCGCTCGCCGCCCTCTCGTTCCTGTGCGTCGGCATGGGCGTCGGCGCGGCCGGGACCTCCCTCCTCGTCCTGCTCTCGGGCGGCGTCGCGCCGGCCCGGCGGGGCGCGGCCGCCACCGTCGTCTGGGTGATGATGATCGTCGGCTTCGCCGTCACGGCGCCGCTCGCCGGGCACTTCCTCGACCCGTTCTCCGGCCCGCGCCTCGTGGCGGTGTCGGGCACGGTCTCGCTCGTCGCCTTCTGCGTGGCGGCGCTCGCGGTCGCCGGCGTCGAGCGCCGCCTGCCGGTCCGGGCGCCCGAGCCCGCGGAGGCGCGCCGCCCGTTCTTCACCGTGCTGGCCCACGTGCTGGCCGACCCCGTGAGCCGGACCTTCACGATCTTCGTCTTCGTGTCGATGCTGGCCTACAGCGCCCAGGAGCTGATCCTGGAGCCCTATGCCGGCCTCGTCTTCGCGATGAGCCCCGGCGCCACCACCAAGCTCGCCGGCCTCCAGCACGGCGGCGTGCTCGCCGGCATGCTGCTGGTGGCGGCGGTGACGCTCCTCGCCCGCGGCACCGTCCTCGCCTCCCTGCGGCTCTGGATCGGGATCGGCTGCGCCGGCTCGGCCGCCGCCCTCTTCGCCCTGGCGAGCGGCGCGGCGGCGGGATCGGACTTCCCCCTGCGCGCGACGGTCTTCGCCCTCGGGGTGGCCAACGGCGCCTACGCGGTCGCCGCCATCGGCTCGATGATGGCGCTCGCCGGCCGCGGCGACGCGCGGGAGCGCGGAACCCGCATGGGCGTCTGGGGCGCCGCGCAGGGCGTCGCCTTCGGGGCCGGCGGCTTCCTCGGGGCCGTGGCGGTCGACGCCGTCCGGCTGGTCACCGCCGAACCCGTCCAGGCCTACGCGGCGGTCTTCGCCGCGGAAGGGCTGCTGTTCCTCGTCGCGGTCGTCCTGGCGGCGCGGCTCGAACCCGCTCCGGCACCCGACACGGTGCCGCTCGATCCTGCCTTCAGCGCGAGGTGAGGCCATGGCCCGGTTGGATGATGGCGGCCCCGGCCGCGACAGCTACGACGTCGTCGTGGTCGGCGGCGGGCCGGCGGGCGCCACGGCGGCGACCGACCTCGCCCGGGCCGGCCACGCGGTGCTGCTCCTCGACAAGCCCGGCCGGATCAAGCCCTGCGGCGGCGCGATCCCGCCCCGGCTGATCCGGGACTTCGCGATCCCGGACGCGCTCCTGGTGGCGAAGATCCGGTCCGCCCGGATGGTGGCGCCGAGCGGCAAGGCCGTCGACATGCCGGTGGGCGAGGGCTTCGTCGGCATGGTCGACCGCGAGCACTTCGACCCGTGGCTGCGCGAGCGGGCCGCGGCGGCCGGCGCCGACCTGCGCGCGGCGGCCTACGACCGGATCACCCGGCCCGACGACGGGCTGCCGCTGGTCCACTTCACCACCGGCGCGGGGGCCGGCCTCGCCCGCCACGCCGTCCGGGCCCGCCTCGTCCTCGGCGCCGACGGCGCCTGCTCGCCGGTCGGCCGCGCGGAGGTGCCGGGCCACGCCAGGATGCGGCAGGTCTTCGCCTATCACGAGATCCTGCGGGTCCCGGAGGCCGGCGCCCCCGGGGCCGGGTCGGTCGACGCCACCCGCTGCGACGTCTACTACCAGGGCCGCCACTCGCCGGACTTCTACAGCTGGATCTTCCCCCACGGGGACACGCTGAGCATCGGCACCGGCAGCGCGCGGAAGGGGTTCTCGCTGCGCTCCTCGATCCGGGCCCTGCGCGCCGCCACCGGCCTCGACCACGCCGAGACCGTCCGCCGCGAGGGGGCGCCGCTGCCGCTGAAGCCCCTGAAGCGCTGGGACAACGGCCGGGACGTGCTGCTCGCGGGCGACGCCGCGGGCGTCGTCGCGCCGGCCTCCGGCGAGGGGATCTACTACGCGATGCTCGGCGGCCGGCTGTCGGCCGAGGCCGCCGCCGCCTTCCTGCGGACCGGGGACGCGCGCGCCCTCGCGGGCGCGCGGAAGCAGTTCATGAAGCTGCACGGGCGCGTGTTCTGGATCCTCGGGATGATGCAGTGGGTCTGGTACCGCAGCGACGGCCTGCGCGAGCGCTTCGTCTCGATCTGCCGGGACAAGGACGTCCAGCAGCTCACCTGGGACAGCTACATGAACAAGGAGCTGGTCCGCGCGAAGCCGGCCGCCCACGCGCGGATCTTCTTCAAGGACCTCGCGCACCTGTTCCGCTGGGTCTCGCCGTGAGCCTCGCCGCCGCCGATCTGGGGCCGCCCGTTGTGGCGGCGGTCGCGGCCGTGCTGGTGGCGGTGGCCGGCGGCGTCGCGACCACGACGGACACGTGGTACCTGCGCCTGCGGGTCCCGGCCTGGAAGCCGCCGGACTGGGCCTTCGGCCCGGTCTGGGCGGTGATCTTCGCGCTCACCACCACGGCCGGCGTGCTGGCCTGGAACGGCGACGCCGACCCCGTCGCCCGGGGCGTCCTGCTGGCCGCCTACGCGGTGAACGGGGTGCTCAACATCGCCTGGAGCGTGCTGTTCTTCCGGTTCCGCCGGCCCGACTGGGCGCTGGCCGAGGTCGCGGTCCTGTGGCTGTCCATCGCCGTGCTGGTGCTGGTGACCGGCCGGGTCTCGGGCGCGGCGGGGCTCATGAACCTGCCCTACCTCGCCTGGGTCAGCGTCGCCGCCTGCCTGAACCTGCGGATCGTCCGCCTCAACGGGCCGTTCGCGGAGCCCGCCTGATGGGGGCGCTCCTCGACCCGGTCCTCGACCCGGTCCTCGGCCCCGCCTTCGCGTCGGGCCGGATCGTCGACGGGATCCTGCTGCTCGTCGCCCTGGAGGCGCTCGCCCTCGCGTGGCTCGCCCGCCGGGGCGGCCCGCCGCTGCCGTCCCTGCTGGCCAACCTCGCCTCCGGCGCCGCGCTGATGCTGGCCCTGCGGGCGGCGCTCGTGGGGGCCGGCTGGGTCGCGGTCGCCGGGTGGATGCTCGCCGGGCTCGTCGCCCATCTCGCCGACCTCGGCCTGCGGGTCCGGGCGGCCACGGCACAACGCCGCAGCGCGGCGCCGGCCGGAACAACGCCCGCGACGGCCGCGTTCACGCGCGTCACAAGTTTCAAACAGCTCTAAAATCGGGATGGGAGACGCGGCATGCAGCGCACGAGAGCCCTCTCCTCCGGCCGCGCGGCCCCGACGCGGCTGGCCCCGATGCGGGCCGCCCCCTTCCTCGCGGGCCTGCTCCTGGCCGCGACGGCGCTGGCGCAGGACGGCTCGGCCGACCAGATCGAGCGCGGCAAGTACCTTGTGACGATGGGCGACTGCGCGGCCTGCCACACGGCGCCGGGCGGCAAGTACCTCGCCGGCAACTACGCGCTGAACATGCCCTTCGGCGTGATCATGACCCCCAACCTCACCCCCGACAAGGAGACGGGCCTCGGCAACTGGAGCTATGCCGACTTCGACCAGGCGTTCCGGCACGGCTACAGCAAGAACGTCGGCTACCTGTACCCGGCCTTCCCGTTCGCGTGGTTCACCAAGGTCACCGACGAGGACACCAAGGCGATCTGGGCCTATCTCCAGTCGGTCCCGGCCGTGAACGAGAAGCGGAAGGAGAGCCAGATCCCGTTCCCGTTCAGCGTCCGCACGGCGCTGGTGACGTGGCGGACGGCCTTCTTCACCGAGGAGCGCTTCAAGCCCGACCCGAAGGCCAGCGCCGAGGTGAACCGCGGCGGCTACCTCGTGGAGGGGCTCGGCCACTGCGCCATGTGCCACAACGAGAACAAGCTCGTCGGCAACTCGAGCTTCGCGGGCCGGTTCGGCGGCGGCGTGATCGACGGCTGGTACGCCCCCAACATCACCCCGGACGGCCACCAGGGCATCGGCGCCTGGACCGACGAGCAGGTGGTGACCTACCTCAAGACCGGCACCGCCCCGGGCGACCGGCCGGGCGTCGCCGCCGGGCCGATGCGCCAGACCATCATGGAATCCCTCTCCAAGGTGAAGGAGGAGGACCTGAAGGCCATGGTGGCGTACCTGCGCACCGTGCCGGCCAAGCAGACCTACAAGCCGAAGGACCTCACGGCCTTCGACACGCCCGACGCGCCCGGCGCCTCCACCTACCTGACCTACTGCTCCTCCTGCCACCAGCCCGACGGCAAGGGCATCGAGGGCGCGGTCCCGGCGCTCGCCGGCAACACCTCGGTCCAGTCCGAGGGCCCCGAGACGGTGCTGCGGGTGATCTACGGCGGGCTCGGCGCCCAGAGCGGGCTCGCCCCGATGGTGGCGATCGGCCAGCAGATGACCGACGTCGAGGTGAGGAACGTCACCGACTACATCCGCAATTCCTGGGGCAACAAGGCGCCGGTCGTGACCGGCGAGAAGGCCTCGGAGGCGCGCGCCGCCACCAAGACCATGCTGGCCGGCACGGCGCCCTGCGCGGAGATCGAGCAGGACAAGCTCAAGGCCGCCTTCGACAAGATCGGGCTGCAGGCGAGCCTGAAGGGCCTGAAGCAGCAGGACTTCGTCCCGACCCTCGCCCGGCTGGTGCAGCAGGTGAAGGCGGAGCCGACCGGGGTCACCGACGACGACATCGTCAACGGCCTGACCACGGCCTTCTGCAAGGTCGGCCGCGACGACCCGCAATACGGCAACCCGAGCTGGCCCGCGGTGATCGGCACCTTCGCGAACGTCGCCTACAGCCAGGTGAAGCACCCGGAGAAGCAGGCCGCCAACGTCCCCTCCGCCACCACGCCGCCGGCGAAGAACTGAGGCGCCGCCCCCGCGGCCCGGCCTGCCGGGGTCTTCGGGGCCGGTTCAGGGTCAGATCGGGCGGAACGGATAAAACCGTGTTTCGTTGGAGCCGGGACGTGCCGACCTCACGCCCGGAGTCCCCGTGTCCAGCCTCGTCCGCATCCTGCTCGCGATCTTCTTCCCGCCGATCGCCGTGCTCGTCACCACGGGCTTCGGCCTTCAGTTCCTGCTGAACATCCTGCTGTGGATCCTGGGCTGGCTGCCCGGCACGGTCCACGCCCTGTGGCTGATGAACCGCGACCGGCCGCTGGTCTGAGCCGTCAGGGCTTCCGGCCCTCGGGCTCGCCCTTCCGGAGGGCGGGCTTCTCCGCCTTCGCGTCGGCCTTCGACTCACCCTTGCCCTCGACCTTCGCGGTCTTCACCGCGTGGGCCCTGGCGGCCTTCGGCGCGACCGTCTCGGCGGCGTGGGCGACCTTCGCCGGCTCCGGCGCCGCCGCGGGCACGACCGCGGCGGCGACCGCCGGGGCCGCGGGCGCCGCCGGGGCCGGCTTGTCCTTGGCGAAGAGCTGGCCGAACAGCTTCTGGTAGCTGCTCGCATCGCCGTCCGCGTCCGCCACCGCGATGCGGGCGGGCTTGTCGGGCAGGGCCGCCGTGGTCTCGACCTGCGCGCCGGGATCGGCGCGGTTCGCCATCAGTGTCGTGGGCGTGGCGGGCGCCGCCGGCTCGCGCCCGTGCCCCTTGCCGCCGGCCTTCGCGGCGCGGGTCGCGGCCGCCGGCTCGGCGCCGGCCAGCATCGTGGGCTGGCCCTTCGGCGCGAGCTCGATCTCCTGCGGGCCGGCCGCCAGGGTCTCGGGCCGGCTCACGTCGCCGAGATTGTGACGGCCGTACTCCTTGGCGTCGTAGGGCAGGACCGTCTCGGTGCCGCCGAGGCTCGCGAAGGCGCTGGCGTTCTGCGGGCGGAAGACCGGGTTCTGGCCGCCGTCCTGGTACACGACCCGCACCGCCGGCGTGCCCTTGGCGACGAGGTCGGCGACCGCGTGCGTGTCGCGCGCGCTCTTCTCGGCGACCAGCGGGTCGACCCGCGGCTTGCACGAGCCGGCGGCCGCGTCGGCCCCGCCGAACACGTACTTGGTCCCGCACTGGCCGATCTTCGGCTCCTCGTGCAGGGCCTCGAAATAGTCGGACCCCTCCTTGAGGTTCTGCCAGAAGGCGATGTTCGGGTCGTTGCGGAACTTGGCCATGTTCTCGGCCGTCATCCGGAACGGGTAGGACTGGAACTGGAAGCTGCGCTGGCCGCCGATGAACGCGTCGCGGGCGACGGCGTAGATCTCCGCGATGGTGGCGTCGGTCATGGCGAAGCAGCCCGCCGACGAGCAGGTGCCGTGCACCATCAGGTACTTGCCGGTGCGCCCGTTGGCCCGGTCGACGGCGTTCGGGAAGCCCGTGTCGAACGAGAGGTAGTACGACGAGTTCGGGTTCATCAGGCCCGGGGTGATCGTGTAGAAGCCCTCGGGCGCCTGCCGGTCGCCCTCGCGGGTCTTCGGCCCGAGCTGGCCGGACCAGCGGCAGATCGGGTAGGTCTTCAGGAGGGCGTAGCGGCCGTCGCTCCCCCGCTTCCAGATCTCCATCTCCGCCTCCTTCTTGAAGGTGCGGATCAGGATCGGGTCGGAGGGCTGCATCCCCTTGGACTGCATCAACGCGACGGTCTGGGGGGCGATCGGCGCGAGGCTGCGCGCGCTCGGGCCGTTGATCCCGGAACCGTCCTGGCAGGCGGCGAGCGACAGGGCCAGCAGGGACGCCGCCGCCAGCAGTCGCGCGGTCGCGAGACGCGCCGTCATGGGGAACCTCGATCGTCTTACGCGCGCCCGCGGGCCTTGCTGGCCGCGTCGGGTGCCACTCCCCAACCCAATAGGCTCGTTAAGCTTGCGCCTTCCTTACCGCAAGGACCCGGCTGCAACACTGGATTGTTCTCGGGTGTGGAGAGCCGGCGAATGCGCCCTATCCACAGGCCGCCGCGGCGGGGTCGCGGGACGGCGCCGTTCGAGCCGCAGGGCCGCGCGGCGATCCATGCTGTGCTCGTGCGCGGTCCCGCCCGCGGTCCGGCCTGCCGGCCCGGTGCGCGGACCCGTGGACTCCCTGGCGGAGCGGACGCGTGCGACCGCGCCGGGCGCCCAACTTTGAGCTGCTTGCCTCGGCGGGATGAAGGCGCCACGTTCGCGGAGGCTGCCATCCGGATTCGGCCGATCGACCCGGACGGCTCGAACACGCGAACGTCGCCCATGACGGCCCTCTCGCTCGACACGCACGCCCTCGTCCGTCGCCTGCGGGCGACCGGACTGTCCGAGGATCAGGCCGAGGCGATCACCGCGGCGATCCGCGAGAGTCGGGATTCCGATCTGACGAACCTCGTCACCAAGACCGATCTGGCCGAAGCGAAGTTCGACATCATGAAATGGGTGATCGGCTCGATCGGCTTCCAGACGATCGTCATCGTCGGCGCGATCGTTGCCCTGTCGCGCGCCGCGCATTGACGGCCGCCCCGGGAGCCGACCGGCCGCCGCCCCGCAACGTCGCCCCCGGGCGCCCGCTCAGGCGAACAGAGCCGGCCGCCGCGCCGCCTCGGCGCGGATGATCGCCACCAGCGCCGCGTCGTCGGCCGGGTCGGCGAGCCGCAGGCCGACCGGCTCCGAGGGCGTCTGCACGGTGAGCCAGCGCAGGGTGGGCCGGAGGTCGAGCGCCTCGACCACCGCCATGCGCGGGTGCCCGGTCTCGAGCTGCACGAAGGTCAGGTGGTTGCGGCTGGCGCGCTGCCCGAGCAGGTCGTCGATCGCCTCGACCACGTCGCGGGGCGTGTGCAGATGGGTCATCATCCAGAGGCGGTTGTCGGTGCCCGGCGTGTCGAGGGCCCGGCGCAGCCGGCGCACGCCCTCGGTGAGGAAGGCGTAGTCCGCCTCGCTCGTCGCCGGGTCGTGGTGGTTGAACACGCACTCGAGGCCGTGCCGCTCCCGGTAGAGGCGGTGGCGCCCCCGCCAGATGCCGGGGCCGCGCCGCTCGGCCTCCGGGATGCTCTCCAGCTGGCCCCGGTCGACGAGCGCCGCGAAGTCGTCGGCGAGGCAGTCCCGGGCCATGCCGGGCATGGAGAAGATCCAGTCGAGGGGCCCCGACCACTGGCGCAGGTCGAGCGTCTTGAGGACGTGCGCCATCTGGCAATTGCAGCCCAGGGAAACGTGGTTGTGCCGGCCCGGCTCCCGCGCGTCGCGCCGGCCGAGCAGCCGGCCGAGCGCGCCGAACAGGCCCCCCGTCGCCCCGGGCTCGCTCACAGGGTCCGGCCGATCGCCAGGAACTTCTCGGCGCGCCGGTCGCGGACCTCGACGGGCGAGAGGCCGTCGAACTGCGCGAGGGCGTCGGCGATGGCGTCGCCCGCGGCCCGGATCGCCGCCTCGCGGTCGCGGTGCGCCCCGCCGGTGGCCTCCGGGATGATCGCGTCGATGACGCCGAGCCGCAGCAGGTCCTGGGCGGTGATCTTCATGGCGGTCGCGGCGTCCGACGCGCGGCCCTGGTCGCGCCACAGGATCGAGGCGGCGCCCTCCGGCGAGATCACCCCGTAGATCGCGTGCTCCAGCATCAGCACCCGGTTGGCGGTGGCGAGCGCGATCGCGCCGCCCGAGCCGCCCTCCCCGATCACTACGGCGACGTTGGGCACGCCGAGCGCGAGGCAGGCCTCGGTCGAGCGGGCGATGGCCTCGGCCTGGCCGCGCTCCTCCGCCTCGATGCCCGGATAGGCGCCGGCGGTGTCCACGAAGGCGAGGACCGGCAGACCGAACCGGTCGGCGGTCTCCATGAGCCGGACCGCCTTGCGGTAGCCCTCGGGCCGGGCCATCCCGAAATTGTGGCGCAGCCGCGCCTCGGTCGTGGCGCCCTTCTCCTGGCCGAGCACCAGGACCGGCCGGCCGCGGAACCGGCCGAACCCGCCCAGGATCGCCTCGTCCTCGCCGAAGCTGCGGTCGCCGGCCAGCGGGGTGAACTCGGTGATGAGCCCGTCGCGGTAGTCCACGAAGTGCGGCCGCTGCGGGTGGCGGGCCACCTGGGTCTTCTGCCAGGGGGTCAGATTCGCGTAGATCTCGGCGAGCGCCTGGCCGGCCTTGGCCTCGAGCCGGCCGACCTCCTCGGCGATGGAGACCGCGCCGTCGCGCGCGCTCACGGCGCGCAGCTCCTCGAGCTTGGCCTCCAGCTCGGCCACCGGCTTCTCGAAGTCGAGGTAGGTGCGCGTCACCGCCATCGTATCACAGGTCTTCCCGGGGTCCGCCGCGCGAGAGGCGGCGGGCGGGAGGTGTTGGCGATGGCGGGGATGGTGTCAACCGGCGGCGTGGCGGAAGCGCCCCGGGTCCGGGCCGGTCCGGGCCGCGTCAGGCCGCGTCAGGCCGCGTCCAGCGCCTCCCGGGCGATCCGGCGGCAATGCTCCAGGTAGCCGCGCTGGTGCGCGCCCATCAGGTCGGTGACCACCGACCAGAGCCAGCCGGGGGCGTCGGGGCCCGGGCCCGGCGCCCGCACGGCGTCGATCCAGGCCCGGCGGTCGGCCGCGCCCATCTGGCGGCCGTGGGCCCGGCCCAGGATGGCGGCGAGGTGCCGGGAGACGCGGACCGCCTCGCCGCGGGAGAACTGCTCGGCGTCGATCTTGAGATCCTGCGGCAGCAGCTCGCGGACCGTGACGGGCGTGCCGCCGATGTGGCCGGCGACCATCCGGTCGCCGAGGTTGGGCGACAGCGCCCGCGCCCCCGCGACGACCCGCGCGGCGTGGTCGGGCGGCACCGCGATCCCGGCGGCGGCCGGCGCGAGGTGCGGCACCGCCTCCTTGACGTCGAGGAGGGCAAGGTTCGGGCGGTCGCCGCCCAGCACCTCCACCAGGGCGGCGTAGCGCAGGCGCCCGAGGGAGCTGCAGCCCTTGATCCAGTAGGCGGCGTCGAGCAACCGGATCTCGGCGTCGTCGGCCGCGCTGCCGAGCGCCAGGACGAGGCGGCGGATCTCCGGGTCGCGGATCAGCGCCGTCAGCGCGTCCTGCTCGTCGGCGTCGAGGTCGAAGAACCGGCTGCCCCGCGGGAGCCGGGCGGCCTTGCCCTTCAGGCGCTCGCGCGAGAGGTGGCGCCAGCGCCGGCCGAGCGCCCGCCGCTTCGTCGTGACGACGATCTCGGACGGGTCGACGCCCCGCTCGGCCCCCTCGGGATCGGCGATCCCGTCGGCGTAGCCGTCCGCCATGGCGTCCATCATCCGGGCGGTGACGATGCCCGGCAGGGTCGCGTTGAGCGCCGCGGTGACCAGGGAGAGCGCGAGCCGGACGAGATCGAAGGCCGGGTTCGCCACCACGGTCTGGTCGAGGTCGCGGATCTGGATGTCGATCCCGCCGTCCGGGCCGGCGAGCGCGCCGAGATTGCCGAGATGCGCGTCGCCGCAGATCCAGACGGGCGGCCCCTCGGGCAGGGTGCCGGCCGGCATCCCGGCGAGCAGCTCGTAGAACCGCGCCGTGCTGCCGCGGACGTAGGCGTGCGGCGAGGACGCGATCTTGCACAGGCGGCGGTGGTTCAGCACGCTCGCGTCGCGGCCGGATCGTGCCGGTACCTGCATGTCCATGGGTTCGGTCCCGCGCGCCGCTCCGCCGGCCTCGACGGGCCGGCCGAATCCGATAACACGGCGAGGCCGGACTTTTCATCCGCGCGCGCGGGCGCGCGTATTGACGCGGGGACGCCTGTCAGGCCGCCTGCGACTCGACCCGGTTCCGGCCCGCCGCCTTGGCCCGGTAGAGGGCGAGGTCGGCCCGGCGGAGCATGTCGGCGGGGCCGAGATCCTCGCCGCGGCGCACGGCGACGCCGATCGAGACCGTCACCGGCACGGTCCGGGTCGCCCCCTGCACGGTGAACGGCACCGCCTCGACGCGCTCGCGGATGCGCTCGGCGATGCCCTGCGCCTCGACGAGGCCCGCCTCCGGCAGGATCACCACCACCTCCTCGCCGCCGTAGCGCGCCACGATGTCGATCGGCCGCGTGTGCTGGCGGACCCGCTCGGCGAAGCCGCGCAGCACCTCGTCGCCGGCCTCGTGGCCGAAGCTGTCGTTGATCCCCTTGAAGTGGTCGATGTCGAGGATCAGCGCGGCGAGGCTCGCCCGGCGGGCGGCCTCGTCGCCGAACAGGGTGCCGAGGTGGCTGTCGAGGTAGCGCCGGTTGTGCAGGCCGGTGAGCGCGTCGGTCACGGCCATCTGCAGGGAGGCCTGCATCGCCCTCCGGAGCGCGTCGGTGAAGCGCTTGCGCTTCACCTGGGTGCGGACCCGGGCCATCAGCTCGTTGCGGTCGACCGGCCGCATCAGGAAGTCGTGCACGCCGAAATCGAGGCCGCGGACCACCCGGGCGCGGTCGTACTCCTCGGCGAGCATGATCAGCGGCATCGCCCGGGTCCGGTCGAGGGACCGGAGCTGGCTGCACAGGCGCAGGCCGTCGAAGCCGGTGAGGTCGAGGCTCACGAGGGCGAGGTCGAAGGACTCCTCGGCGGCGAGGCGCAGGGCCTCCTGCGGGTCGGGCTCGACCGTGACCACGTGGTGCTGGCGCAGGGCCCCGGCGAGGCGCTCGGCCGAGCCGGGCCGGTCCTCGATCAGCAGGATCCGGGCGTCGAGGCCGGTCTCGGCGGTGGCGAGCGCCAGGGGATCGCCGATCCCGAACTCCCGGGAGGCGAGCGCGCGCTGGCGCAGCTCGTCCGTCACGGCCTTGAGCCGCACGAGGCTGCGCACCCGGGTGAACAGGGCGGTGTCGTCCACCGGCTTGGTCAGGAAGTCGTCGGCCCCGGCGTCGAGGCCGCGCAGGCGGTCCGCGGGCTGGTCGAGGGCCGTGACCATCACCACCGGGATGTGGGCCGTGAGCGGGTTGTTCTTGAGGTGCCGGCAGACCTCGAACCCGTCCATGCCGGGCATCATCACGTCGAGCAGGACGAGGTCGCAGAGGCCCTTCTCGCAGATCGCGATCGCGTCCCGGCCGTTCATGGCCGCGAGCGTGTCGAAATATTCCAGGCCGAGCTTCGTCTCCAGAAGCCTGACGTTCGGGAACAGATCGTCGACGATCAGGACACGGGCCGACATGGTTCCTCGTGCGGGCGCGGGTGAGCGGCCCGGACCGGGCGCCGTGTGCCGTGGGGGCGCGCCGCCGGTCGGCCGCCGGGGCCGGGGCGGACACGACGGGACGGACGGTTGAACCGGTCACCCGGCCCGGCGCGGCCGGGGGTCCGGTTCAACGGCACGCCTCGCCGGAGTCAACGCGGTTCAAGATAGGCCCGAACCGTTGCCAAAAACTTCGCGACCGAGATCGGCTTCGACAGGTAGGCCTCGCAGCCGCCCTCGCGGATCCGCTCCTCGTCGCCCTTCATGGCGAAAGCCGTGATGGCGATCACCGGGATGCTCTTGAGGTCGTCGTCCTCCTTGAGCCACTTCGTCACCTCGAGGCCGGAGACCTCGGGGAGCTGGATGTCCATGAGGATCAGGTCGGGGTGATGGGCGCGCGCCAGCTCGATCGCCTCGATGCCGTGGGCGGTCTTGAGCGTCGCGTAGCCGTTCGCCTCCAGGAGATCGTTGAACAGCTTCATGTTCAACTCGTTGTCCTCGACGATCAGCACCGTCTTCTTCATGATCCGTTGTCCCGGTGCGCGCCGATCATGATTAGCGGGCCGTGAAGCCCCTCCGTCACCTTTGTAGCGTTCACATGTTGATGAATGGCAAACCTCTTCAAGGGCATGAGTCGGCCGAACGGCTCGCCCTGGACGTTCTGTTGTGGATCGCTGGGGACGACGACCGTCTCCTGCCCTTCCTGGCGGCGAGCGGCCTGAGCCCCGACACGCTCCGCGCGAGCGCCCGGGAGCCGGCCTTCCTGGTCGGCGTCCTCGACCACGTGATGGGCGACGAGAACGTGCTGGTCGCCTGCGCGAACGGCCTCGGGATCAAGCCGGAGCGGATCGCCGCGGCCTGGCAGGCGCTCTCGCCGCGGCCGGACGACGCATGGGCGTGAGGCGGGGCCTCAGGGCGTGCAGCCCTTGCCCGCCTCCCTGTCGGCCCGCCCCGCCTTGGCGTCGATGTCGAGGGCGGTCATGTCGCCCAGGATGGCGAAGTCGCCGTAATCGAGCTTGAGCGCGCCGCTGACGCCGTTCTCGTAGAGGTCGAAGCCGAGGGTGTAGATCGGCGTCCGCTCCCCGGCGCCCTCGGTGTAGTAGCTGAGGCGGACCGGCCAGCGCGGCATGGTGGCCAGCGACCCGTCGCGCAGGGGCTTGTCGCGGGTCGAGCCGGAGGCCGGGGCCGGGCCGGTCGCGGCGTGGCCGATCACCGCGAAGGTGTCGTAGACCTTCCGGCCGTCGTCCGAGCCGTCGAAGACCTTGACCGCGAGGGTCGACTGGCCGGCCCGCGCCGCCTCGATCAGGCGGCGCATGTGCTCGCTCGGGAACAGGACCGGCCCCTCCACGGTGAACGGCTTGGGGCCGCCCTTCAGCTTCACCGTCAGGGCGTCGCCCTGCTCGGAGGCGGTCCCGTCCACGGGGGCGGCGGGCTTGTTGTTGGTGAGCGTCGTCGTCTTGAACCGGAACTCGCGCCCCTGCCCGCCCTCGAAGGTGGTGCTGCGCATGTCGGACAGGCGCGCGCCGGTCTCGCCGGAGGACAGCTCCGTCACTTGCCGGGTCTGCATCGTGTAGCCGCGGCAGGCGTCGCCCCGGAAGTCGATGACGATGCGCCCGCGGGCGCTCTCCACCGAGCGGGTGCCGCCGCCCTCGGCCAGCGACAGGTCGTAGACCGCGCGGTGGTTGGCGAGCACGATCTCGGGCGCCGGCGGCTTGGCCTCCGGTTCGGGCGCGGCGGGCGGGGCCGCGCGGGTGGGCCCGGCGCAGACGAGAAGACCGGCCGTCAGCAGTGGGAAGAGGCGCAGGCGCATGGACAACCCCGGTTCGGTCCGCCGCAGATAGCAGGCTCAGGGAATCGGGCAATGCTTGGGCCGCCCCGGCGACGCGCCGGCCGGCCTACCGGTAGCCCTCGGCCTGGAGGGCGAACAGCTCGGCGTAGCGGCCGCCCCGCGCCATGAGGGCGGCGTGGCTGCCCTCCTCCAGGACCCGGCCGCCCTCCAGGACGAGGATGCGGTCGGCCATGCGCACGGTGGAGAAGCGGTGCGAGATCAGCACCGTCGTCCGCCCGGCCGACAGTTCCCGGAACCGGGCGAAGACGTCGTGCTCGGCCCGGGCGTCGAGGGCGGCGGTCGGCTCGTCCAGGATCAGGATCTCGGCCTCGCGCATGTAGGCCCGGGACAGCGCGACCTTCTGCCACTCGCCCCCGGAGAGGTCGAGGCCGCCGGCGAAGCGCTTGCCCAGCGGCTGGGCGTAGCCCGCGGGCAGGCGCTCGATCACCGGGGCCGCGAGCCCGCGGGCCGCCGCGGCCGCGATGCGGTCCGCGTCGTCGTCGGCCGCGATCCGGCCGACCGCGACGTTCTCCCCGGCGGTGAGGTCGAAGCGGACGAAGTCCTGGAAGATCGCCCCGATCCGCGCCCGCAGGTCGTCGAGGTCGTAGGCGGCCAGCGGCACGCCGTCGAGGAGCACGCGGCCCTCGTGCGGGTCGTACAGCCGGGTCATCAGCTTGACGATCGTGGTCTTGCCGGCGCCGTTGCCGCCGACCAGCGCCACCGTCTCCCCGGCCCGGACGGCGAAGGAGAGGTCGCGCAGCGCCCAGACCTGCGTGCCCGGGTAGCGGTAGCCGACCCCCTCGAAGACCAGCCCCGCGCGGATCGGGCTCGGCACCGGCGCGGGCCGGGCGGGCGAGCGGATCTGCGGCCGGATCGCGAAGAAGGCGTAGAAATCCTCGAGATACTGCGCCTGGCCGGTGATCTGGGTCAGCCCGAGGAGCAGCCCCTCCAGGCCGCCGCGCAGCCGCTGGAACGCGCCGGCCAGGAAGGCGAGGTCGCCCACCGAGAAGGCGCCCGCCACCGTCCGCCAGACGATCACCGCGTAGGCGGCGTAGTAGGCGAGCGTCCCGAGGCTCGCGAAGGCGAAGCCCCAGCCGGCCCGGGCGACCGCGAGGCCGCGGTTCTCGGCGAGCAGCCGCCCCGCCACCGCGGCGTAGAGCCCGGTGAGGTAGCCCGCGAGGCCGAAGAGCTTGATCTCCTTGGCGGTCTCGACGCTGGCGCCGAGGTAGCGCAGGTAGTCGATCCGCCGCCGCTCGGGGCTGCGGATCCAGGCGAGGCGGTAGCCGGCCTTGGTGAAGTGCCACTCGTTGAGCACCGCCGGGACCAGGGCGGCGGCGATCAGCACGACGAGCCAGGGCGTGAAGGCCGCAACCCCGACCGCCAGGGTCGCGAGGGTCAGGAGGCCCTGGAGCTGGCCGAACACCGTGCCGATGAGGCCGGTGCGGCCGCTGACCTGCCGGCGGGCCCGCTCCAGCCGGTCCTGCTGGGCGCTGTCCTCGAACTGCGCGAGGTCGAGCTCGGCGGCGTGCGCCATCAGCCGCAGGGAGGCCGCGTTGGCGTAGAGGTCGCCGATCAGGGTCTCGACGAGGCTCGAGAGCCGGCCGGTCAGGTCCGAGAGCAGGGCGAGGCCGAACTCGGCGGCGACGAGGCCGGCGAGCCGCGCCCGGCCGGGATCGGCGAGCCACGAAGCGAGCCCCGCCTCCGGCGCCGGGCGGGCGTGCTCGGCCACGATCCCGTCGAGGATCAGCTTGGCGAGGTAGAGGGTCAGGACCGGCAGGCAGGCCGCCACGAGGCGCAGCGACAGGCTCGCCGCCAGCAGGCGCGGGCTCGCGGCGGCGATCTCCCGGAACAGGGTCGGCAGGTAGCGCAGGGCGCCGACGCGCGCGCCCAGGCGCTCGCCCAGGTGCTTGCCGAGTCGCTCACCCAGCCGCCGACGCAGTCCCGCCCCCGGCCGCGGTGCGGGCCCGCTCATACCCTGGGGATGACCCGCCGGGTTTCGGGCGTGGATTGGACGACGTGCAAGGATATCATTAACTGTAGATGCATATAGTTTTAATCCTCGTCGAGTGGTGCGTGCTCAGCGGTCCTGCAATCCTCAGAGTTTCGGTTCTTCTCATCATTGCCGGCATCCTCGCGGCGGTGGTGCAGGCCCTGCTGCCGAGCCCCGCGCCCGGACCGGCGACTCCGCCCGCGTCCGCTCCGGAAACACCGGCGGCCCCCCAGCCCTCGGCCACGGTCCGGCGCGTCGAGCCGCCTCCTGCGGCTCCGTTGGCTCCCGCGGCGCCGCCCGCCCCGGCCGCTCCGCCCACCCCGCCCACGGCGGCGGTCGAGCCTGCCCCCGCCCCGTCCGGCGGCGCTCCGGCGCCGGCGCGGATGCCCTCCGACGCGACGGCCTTCCCCGCCGAGCCGCTCCCGCGGGAGGCGCAGCCCGATCCGTCGGCGCAGGAGGCGGCCGGTCAGGCCGAGGTCGACCGGGCGGAGGACAGCGCCGGTCCCCGGGCCCTGGCCATCCTCGATCTCAACACCGCCTCGGTGGCGGATCTCAATCACCTGCGCGGCGGCGGCGCCATCGGCCGGGCGATCGTCGCCAAGCGGCCCTACACGTCGGTTGAGCAGCTGCTGTCGAAGCGCGTCCTCAGCCGGCCGGTCTACGAGAAGATCAAGGATCAGGTGACCGTGCGGTGAGCGGCCGCGGCCCGGCGACCCGCTCCGGCCCGCTCCGTCTTGCGGCGTCCGAGGATATAAATTAGCGCTGTGCGGGATATCCCAGGGGTCCGCGCATGCCGCTCTACGTCAAGGATCCGCAGGTCGACGCCCTCGCGGCCCAGCTCATGGCGTTGCTGGGCACGAGCAAGACCGACGCGGTGCGCCGCGCGCTTCAGAACGAGATCGCCCGCCAGACGAACCGGCCCGATCTCGTCGCGCGGACGGCCGACTTCGTCCGTGCCCTGCACGAGCGTGCCGGTCCGGACCGGAAGCCCGCCGACGCGGCGTTCATCGACGGTCTGTACGAGCGCACCTGAGGCGGGACCCGATGTTCGTGGATGCGTCGGCCCTCACGGCGATCCTCACCGACGAGACGGATGCGGCCGCCCTGGCGGCCCGGCTTCAGCGGGCGCTGCGCCGCGTGACGTCGCCCCTGGCGGTCTGGGAAACCGGCGTGGCCTTGGCGCGCCACCTCGATCTCCCGGTCCCGGCCGCCCGCGAGGCGGTGCACGCCTATCTCGACCTCGCCGGCATCGAGATCGTGGCCGTCCCGCCGGAGGCCGAAGCGGGCGCGCTGGACGCCTACGACCGCTTCGGCAAGGGCCGGCACCCGGCCGGCCTGAACTTCGGCGACTGCTTCGCCTACGCCTGTGCCCGCGCCCACGGCATCCCGCTGCTCCACAAGGGCAACGACTTCCCGCTCACGGACATCGAGACCGCCTGAGGCCGACGGTCCGCGCGCGGGACAGGCGGGGCGCGGCGGGCGGAGGACCGCCGCCGCGCGCCCTCAGATCTTCGTGCCGAAGATCTCGGCCACCTGCGGGATGTCCTTGTCGCCGCGGCCCGACATGTTGAGCACCATGAGGTGCTCGGCCGGGCGCTGCGGCGCGAGCTCCAGGATCTTGGACAGGGCGTGGGCCGGCTCCAGGGCCGGGATGATCCCCTCCAGCATCGAGCAGAGCTTGAACGCCTCCAGCGTCTCGGAATCGGTCGCCGACAGGTACGTGACCCGGCCCATCTCGTGCAGCCACGCGTGCTCGGGGCCGATGCCCGGATAGTCGAGGCCCGCCGAGATCGAGTGCGCGTCGGCGATCTGGCCGTCCCCGTCCATCAGCAGGTAGGTGCGGTTGCCGTGCAGCACGCCCGGCTTGCCGCCGGTGAGCGAGGCCGCGTGCAGGCCCGACTGGACGCCGTGGCCCGCGGCCTCGACGCCGAAGATCTCGACCTCGCGGTCGTCCAGGAACGGGTGGAACAGCCCCATGGCGTTCGAGCCGCCGCCGATGCAGGCGACGAGGGAATCCGGGATCCGGCCCTCCTGGGCGATCATCTGCTCGCGGGTCTCGCGGCCGATCACCGACTGGAAGTCGCGGACCATGGCCGGGTACGGGTGCGGGCCCGCCACCGTGCCGATGCAGTAGAACGTGTCGGCGACGTTGGTGACCCAGTCGCGCAGCGCCTCGTTCATGGCGTCCTTGAGGGTCTTGGTGCCGGATTCCACCGGGATCACCTCGGCGCCGAGCATCTTCATGCGGAAGACGTTGGGCGCCTGCCGGGCGACGTCGACCGCGCCCATGTAGACGACGCACTTGAGGCCGAAGCGCGCGCAGAGCGTGGCGGTGGCGACGCCGTGCTGGCCGGCGCCGGTCTCGGCGATGATCCGCGGCTTGCCCATGCGGCGGGCCAGCAGGATCTGGCCCAGCACGTTGTTCACCTTGTGGGAGCCGGTATGGTTCAGCTCCTCGCGCTTGAAATAGACCTTGGCGCCCTGCCCCGCCGGCGCCTTGGCGCGCAGGTGCTCGGTGAGGCGCTCGGCGTAGTAGAGCGGGCTCGGCCGGCCGATATAGTGGGTGCCGTAGCTCTCCATCTCGGCCTGGAAGGTCGGGTCCTGCTTGGCCGCGTCGTAGGCCGCCTCCAGCTCGAGGATCAGCGGCATCAGCGTCTCGGCGACGAAGCGGCCGCCGAAGATGCCGAAGCGGCCGCGCTCGTCGGGGCCGGTGCGGAAGGAGTTGGGCTCGGGGGCGATGGTCACGGGACGGATCCTGCGCGCGCGTGTCGATCTGTTGCCGGGTGCCTAGACCCATGTCGCCGTCACCGCAATGCGGCCAGCCGCGCGCGTAACCGGATCGGGCGCCGGCGCGAACGGGCTGTCAGCATCCGGCAGGAGGTTGACCATGGCCCTTCGCGACACGTTCCGCACCCTCTCCCGCCCGGTCCTCGGGGCGGGGCTCGGGCTCGGGCTCGCGGGCGCCGTCCTGCTCCCCCGGCTCCCGGCCTTCGCCGAGGAGGCGCCCCGGCGCCTGCCGGAGGCCGTGACCCGCTCCGCCGAGCCGCCGGGGCCGCGCGTGGCCGTCTTCGCCGGCGGCTGCTTCTGGGGCGTGCAGGGGGTGTTCCAGCACGTGCGCGGGGTGAGCGGCGCGGTGTCGGGCTACGCCGGCGGCACCCGCGCGGAGGCCGATTACCGCACCGTGAGCGGCGGCGGGACCGGCCACGCCGAGGCCGTGTCGGTCACCTACGACCCGTCGGTCATCCGCTACGACGAGCTGCTGCGGATCTTCTTCTCGGTGGCCCTCGACCCGACCCAGGTGGATCGCCAGGGACCCGATGCCGGGCGCCAGTACCGCTCGGCCCTGTTCCCGCAGGACGCCGACCAGGCGCGGGTGGCCGGGGCCTACATCGCCCAGCTCGACGCGGCCCAGGTCTACGCGCGGCCGGTCGCCACCCGGATCGAGCCGGGCGCCGCGTTCTACCCGGCGGAAGGCTACCACCAGGACTTCATGGCCCTGCACCCCGGCCACCCGTACATCGCCGCCAACGACGCGCCGAAGCTCGAGGCCCTGAAGCAGCTGTTCCCGGAGCGGACGGCCGCGCAGCCGGTGCTGGTCAACCGCCCGCCGGCTTGAGCGCTCCCCGTCATCGCGAGCGCAGCGAAGCGACCCAGGGCAGCGCGACATCCCCCACAGCGTAGAGCCCCCTCGATTGCTTCGCTGCGCTCGCAAAGACGGCGCTGAGGGACCTAGTCCGTGTGAGGGTCGGTCCGCCGCCTTCCCTATTCCTCCGGCGGGCGCGGCCGGCCGAAATCCGGGGCCGCGGTCTCCTGGCCCTGCGCCACGATGCTGCGCCGGATCGCCCGGGTGCGGGTGAACATCGCGTGGAGCGCGTCGCCGTCGCCCCAGCGCACCGCCTTGGCGAGCGCCGACAGGTCCTCGTTGAACCGGCCGAGCATCTCCAGCACCGCCTCGCGGTTGTTGAGGAAGATGTCCCGCCACATAGTCGGGTCCGACGCCGCGATGCGGGTGAAGTCGCGGAACCCGCTCGCCGAGAACTTGATCACCTCGGACTGCGTCGCCGCCTCGAGGTCGGCCGCGGTGCCGACGATGTTGTAGGCGATCAGGTGCGGCAGGTGGCTGGTGATGGCGAGCACGTGGTCGTGGTGCTCGGCGCTCATCGTCTCGACGTCGGCGCCCATCCCCGCCCACAGGGCGCGGACGGTCTCGATCGCCGCCGGATCGGTGCCCTCGGGCGGGGTCAGGATGCACCAGCGGCCCTGGAACAGGGTCGCGAAGCCCGCGTCCGGCCCCGAGAACTCGGTCCCGGCGATCGGGTGCCCGGGGACCAGCGCGACGCCCTCGGGCAGGTGCGGCCGGACCGCCGCCACCACGGCGCCCTTCACCGAGCCGACATCCGACACGATCGCGCCGGGCTTGAGATGCGGCGCCATCTCGGCCGCCGCCGCCCCGATCGCGCCCACCGGCACGCACAGGATGACGAGGTCGGTGCCGGCGGCGCCCTCCGCCGGGTCGCCCGTGACGACGTCGGCGATGCCGAGCTCGCGCACCCGGGCGCGCACGGCCGCGTCGCGGTCCACCGCCACGATGGTCCGGGCGAGGCCGTAGCGGCGCGCCGCCCGGGCGATCGAGGAGCCGATCAGCCCGAGGCCGACGATGGCGAGGCGGCCGACGGCGGGCGCCTCGGCCTTGAGCGGCTCAGCCATGCCGGCCCCGCACGAAGTCGCCGAGCGCGGCCAGGAACGCCGTGTTGGCCTCGGCGCCCGCCACCGTCACCCGCAGGGCGTTGGGCAGGCCGTAGGCGGTGACCCGCCGGGTGATCAGGCCGCGCTCGGTCAGGAACGCGTCCGCGTCCTCGGCCGAGCGGCCGGGCGCGTCGGGGAAGTGGATCAGCAGGAAGTTCGCGACGCTCGGCGTGACCTCCAGGCCGAGCGCGCGGGCGCCCTCGGTGAGCTTCGGCAGCCACTCGGCATTGTGGGCGGCGGCGGCGGCCATGTGCGCCTCGTCGGCGATGGCGGCCGAGCCCGCGGCGATCGCCGGGCCCGAGACGTTGAACGGGCCGCGGATCCGGTTGACCGCGTCCGCCACGTGCGCCGGCGCGACCATCCAGCCGATCCGCACGGCGGCCAGCCCGTGGATCTTCGAGAAGGTGCGGGTCATCACGACGTTCTCGGCCTCGAGGGCCAGCTCGAGCCCGGCCGAGTAGTCGTTCGCCCGGACGTACTCGGCGTAGGCGCCGTCGATCACCAGCAGCACGTGCGGCGGCAGGCCGGCGTGGAGGCGGCGGATCTCGTCGAACGGCAGGTAGGTGCCGGTCGGGTTGTTGGGGTTCGTGACGTAGACGATCCGGGTCCGGTCGGTGACCCGGGCCAGGATCGCGTCGACGTCGACGGTGAGGTCGCGCTCGGGCGCGACCACGGGCTCGCCGCCCGAGGCCAGGATGGCGATCCGGTAGACCAGGAATCCGTGCTCCGAGTAGATCCCCTCGGTGCCCGGCCCGCCATACGCGTAGGCCAGCAGCGACAGGAGCTCGTCCGAGCCCGCGCCGCAGACGATCCGCTCGGGATCGAGCCCGTAGCGCCGGGCGATGGCGGTGCGCAGCACCGTGGCGCGCCCGTCCGGGTAGGTCTCGAGCTTGGCGGTCGCCGCGTGGAGGGCGGCCAGCGCCGCCGGGCTCGGGCCGAGGGGCGTCTCGTTGGAGGACAGCTTGTAGACCTTGCCGCCCCCGGGCCGCCCGCTCTTGCCGGGCACGTAGGTGTCGATCGCCAGGACGCCGGGACGCGGTTCCGGACGGGCGGGTCGGGGGGCGGACATTGCGGTGCGACTCGGGATGCGCGGGGTTCGGTCGGTTCCGCGCCCGTCTACAGCATTTCCTCGGCCGGTGAACCCGGGGCCGACTCCGGAGGTGGCGGCCCGACCAGACTCGACCCGGCCGGGGCGACTTGTCCGGCCCCACGGAGTCGTGCCTGTATGCCGGCGCTCCGCCGACAGGCGCCCACCACGAAGGATCCCCGCATGCCCCTCGAACGCTACCTGGACGGCGGCGCCCACATCCTCCCCGCCGACGACTCGCTGATCCGCTTCGCCATGACGAACGGCCAGCGGGTGATCGCGGTCGAGGTCCCGGTTCCCGTGCTGCGCCAGCAGTTCGGCGGCGCCGACCTCGCCCCCCTGGAGCTGTTCGCCCGCAATCAGCCGGTGATCGAGGCCGCGGCGAGCCAGGCCTACGACCGGACCGAGACCCCCAACGACCTCCTCGATCTGGGCCCGGAGGATTTCGACACCCGGCCGGCCTCGGCCAGGACCTGATCGGCGGACTTCAACCAGCGCGATCCATCCGGGGCGCCGCGGCAAATCGGCGACGCGCAAATGCCGCGGGGCACTCGCCACGTTTCGGCCTGTTGAACCGGGAGAACAGGGGCGCGTCGGGCGTGCCCCGACCCGCAACCCCTGGATGGATCGACGATGCCCGGTGACCTGATCCCCTGCAGCCTCTTCCTGATCGGGATCCTCGTTTCGGTCGCCGCGGATTGCCGCCTGCGGCGCGCCGAGGCTGCGCCCTGGGCCAACGGCTGCATCACGGCCGCCGGCGCCGCCCTGGTCTTCGCGGCCTGCGCGGCCGCCATGCGCTGAAGCGCCGGCTGAGGCGCCGGCGAGGAACCGTCAGACACCGGACGGACTTTCCCAGCGGCAACCGGGGGCGCGCCGAGACGCGCGGCGCCCCCGGTCGCGCGGCTGTCCGGGCGAGGTTCCCATGGTTTCGATGCAGGCCCTGATCGGCTGCGGTCTCGTGCTCACCGGCATGCTGATCGAGAGCGCGGCGAGCCGGCACTGGCGGGCGGGCGTCCGTGCGGACCGTCTGGATGCCCGGGCCGCCCTCGCGCTCGGCCTGCCCGCCCTGGGGCTCGCCGTGATGGCCGCCCCGATCGCGTGAGCGACCCGGCCGGGCCTGACCGTCCGGCCCGCCCGCGTTGACGCTCGGCCCCCCGCGCATTACCTCGGCGGGGCTGGCCGCGTCGGGCGAGTGCGGCGCGTCAGGCGATCCCGTGCTCTCTCGGTTCGGATCCGAACCGATACACGGTCGTCAAGACCCGCCATGGACACCCAAACGGACACGGCCCTGAGGCCGGACCCGATCGACGAGCCGGCGCGGCGCGCGTCCGAGCGCTCGCAGGCGCTCGACCCGCGGAGCCCGGTGGCGCGCTTCGACGCCGACACGCCCCTGCTCACCGACGCGGGCGTCGAGCTCGCGCCCTTCCAGATCGCCTACCAGACCGCCGGCACGCTCAACGCCGCGCGCTCGAACGCGGTCCTGATCTGCCACGCGCTGACCGGCGACCAGTACTTCGCCCACACCCACCCGGTGACCGGCAAGCCCGGCTGGTGGGAGACGCTGGTCGGCCCCGGCAAGCCGATCGACACGGACCGCTACTTCGTCGTCTGCTCGAACGTCATCGGCTCGTGCATGGGCTCCACCGGCCCGGCCTCGATCGACCCGGCGACGGGGCGGCCCTACGGGCTGAACTTCCCGCTGGTGACGATCCGCGACATGGTCCGGGCCCAGGCAATGCTGCTGGAGCATCTCGGCATCCGGGACCTGTTCCTGTGCATCGGCGGCTCGATGGGCGGGATGCAGGTGCTGCAATGGGCGGCGCTCTATCCCGAGCGCGTCTTCGCCGCGATGCCGATCGCCACCGGCGCCCGCCACTCGGCGCAGAACATCGCCTTCCACGAGGTCGGCCGGCAGGCGATCATGGCCGACCCCGCCTGGGCGGACGGGCGCTACCTCGAGGCGGGCACCCGGCCCGCCAAGGGGCTCGGCGTCGCCCGGATGGGCGCGCACATCACCTACCTGTCCGAGCCGGCGCTGCACCGGAAGTTCGGCCGGCGCTTCCAGGGCGGCACGGCGCCGACCTTCTCGTTCAACGCCGATTTCCAGATCGAGAGCTACCTGCGCCACCAGGGCCTGAGCTTCGTCGAGCGGTTCGACGCCAACGCTTACCTCTACCTGACCCGGGCGATGGACTATTTCGACCTCGCCGAGGACCACGGCGGCGTGCTCGCCAACGCCTTCCGGGGCACCAAGACCCGCTTCTGCGTGATCTCGTTCACCTCGGACTGGCTGTTCCCGACCCGCGACTCCCGGGCGATCGTCCACGCGCTCAACGCCGCTGCGGCGCCGGTGGCCTTCGTGGAGGTCGAGAGCGACAAGGGCCACGACGCCTTCCTGCTCGACGAGCCGGCGATGTTCTCCGCGGCCCGCGGCTTCATCGACGCCGCCGCCCGGGCGCGCGGGCTGTGACGCGGATGGCGAGCGGCGGGCCCGGCAAGATGACCTTCGGCAAGCTGCCCCTGGGCAAGATCTCCTTGGGCAAGGTCCGCCACGGCGCCCCCTGGGAGGGCGCGGACGCCCTGCCCCACGCGGCCGAGGGCGGCGGCGCCCGCGTCGACCACCTCGTCGTGCTCGGCCTCGTCCCGGCCGGCGCCCGGGTGCTCGACATCGGCTGCGGCGACGGCTCGCTGCTGGCGCTGCTGCGCGACCGCCGCGCCATCGACGGGCGCGGGATCGAGCTGTCCCGCGAGGGCGTGAACGCCTGCCTCGCCCGGGGCCTGTCGGTGATCCAGGGCGACGCCGACACCGACCTCGCCAACTACCCGGACGGGGCCTTCGACGTCGTGGTCCTGTCCCAGACCATCCAGGCGACCCGCAATCCCCGGGTGGTGCTGGAGCACCTGCTGCGCATCGGCCGGCAGGTGATCATCTCGTTCCCGAATTTCGGGCACTGGCGGGTGCGTTCCGAGCTTGCCTTCCGCGGGCGGATGCCGGTCACCGAGATCATGCCGGACGCGTGGTGGGAGACGCCCAACATCCACCACTGCACGATCCGCGACTTTGTCGGCCTGTGCCGCCTGATCGGCGCGCGGATCGAGCACGCCACGGCGCTGGACGCCCGCGGCCGGCCGATGCGGTTCTCCATGCCCTGGTGGGTCTGGAACCTGTTCGGCGCGCAGGGCGTGTTCCTGCTCCGGCGCGAGGATGCCGGGCCCTAGAACCGCTCCCGAGCAAGGCGAGGCGGTGGCGCGTCGAGCCCGTGCCGGACGAGGCACACCCCCGTCGCGCCGTGATGGCTCGCTCGACCTCGAAGCGTCTTGTCCCTCACCCCAACCCTCTGCCGCACGGGAGAGGGGGCGTGGCGCGGATGTCTCGACCGGGGTCGTCGTCCTTCCCAACCGTTGCAACACGATCGGAAGCGGCCCCAGCATCGCGCCGCTGTTGTCCGGCGCTCAAGGGTCGCCGCGCGGCGCTGTCTCTCCCGGGCGCACCCGCGGCGCCCCGGCCCGGCGATTCCGCAATCCGTCTGAAATAGAGCAGAAACGGAGCTTGGCTATTTCTGGTCGCGTTCCCGTGATCGGACCGTGATTACGGATTCGTCCGGCGTTCATCCCGAGACGTGCGCGTCCACGAGGGGTCGTGGACTGTGCCCGGCTGCGCGGAAGACTTGCCGCAACCGCGAATTCCAGCAGGGTCGACAGGACACGTGCGCCGCGCGATCGTTCACATCGGGATGCCCCGAACCGGCTCCACCGCGTTCCAGGAGGTGCTGGCCCGCCTGCGCCCCCGCCTCGCCGCGGCCGGGATCTGCTACCCGAACCTCGCCCCGCCGGGCGCCCCCGGCAGCGACGACGTCAACCACTACCGGCTCGGCCAGGCGCTGGACCGGCGCCGCGGCGCCGCGGAGCGCCGCGAGGCCCTCGCGCGGCTCGACGCGATCCTGGCCGCCACGCCGGCCGACACGGTCCTGCTCTCCTACGAGGACTTCTCCGTCCAGCGCCCGTTCTGGCGCGTTCCCGAGATCCTGTCCGACCTGTTCGCGCGCCGCGGCTTCGCCCTGGAGGCGGCGCTCGTGGTCAAGCCGCAGGCCGAGCAGCTGGCCTCGGCCTACGCCCTGCGGGCGCAGGTCGTCGCCGAGGGCCGCACGTTCCGCGGCTTCCTGCGCTCCGAGGGCGGGTCCCGGCGCTACGACTACGCGGACCGGCTCGAGCCCTGGCGCCGCGCCGCCGCGGGGCGCGTCACCGCCCTGCCGTACCGCGACCGGCGGTCCGACGCGCCGCTGCTGGCGCGGCTGGTCGACGGGCTCGGGCTGGGCGAGCGCCTCGCGCCGCTCCTCGGCCCGGCCGACCTCGCCTACCGCACCAACCGGAGTTCCGGGCCGGTCGCGGTCGAGGCGTCGCGCCGCCTGTACCGGCTCGGCGTGCACCGGCAGGTGACCGGGCATCGCCGGCTGCTCGGCCACGTCCTCGACGACTGGGCCTGGGCGCGGGGGCTCGACGCGGAGCGGTTCCGCGGCGACGCGCCGGAGGGGCTGGCCCGCGTCGCGGCGCGCTACGCGGCCGGGAACGCGCGCTTCGCCGCCGCCTGCTGGGGGCAGAGCTGGGACGCGGTGATCGCGGCCGCGCCCGCCGCGCCGCCGAACGAGCTCGCCGCCGGTCCGATCGCGCCCGAGACGGAGGCCGCGGTCGAGGCGCTGGTGCGGGCGGCGGCGGCGCGGGCCGCCTTCCGGTCCCCGCCCGCGTGGCGGCGGCGGACGGCCCACATCCTGGAGGAGTGCCGGGAGCGCCTCGGCGAGGCCGTCGGCTACCCGGTCTGGCGCGTGCCCTAGGGCCCGCGCGCTCGTGTCGATGTCCGAGAACCGGCGGCCGCCCCCGCGGCTGCTGCCCCAGGCGGTGGATATGTGCGTCGTGCAGAAGATCCCGCAGACGGTTCCGGCCGGCCTCCCTCCGGGCCCCGTGACCTGGCACCCCCTCCAGGCGCGGGAGGCGCGCTGGGCGCGCCTCGGCCAGGTGCCGGTGATCGCGTGGCTGACCGGCCTGTCGGGGGCGGGGAAGTCGACGCTGGCGGCGGAGGCCGACCGGACCCTGGTCGCGGGCGGCCGGCACAGCGCGGTCCTCGACGGCGACAACCTGCGCCACGGGCTCAACGCCGACCTCGCCTTCTCGCCGGAGGACCGCGCCGAGAACGTCCGGCGCACCGCCGAGGTGGCGCGGCTGATGGCCGAGGCGGGGACGGTGGTGATCGTCTCGCTGATCTCGCCCTACCGGGCCGACCGGGCGCTGGCGCGCCGGATCGCCGGCGACATCCCGTTCCTGGAGGTGTTCGTCGACACGCCACTGGGCCTGTGCGAGGCCCGGGACCCGAAGGGACTCTACCGGCTGGCCCGCGCCGGCCGCATCCCGGGCTTCACCGGCATCTCGGCGCCCTACGAGGCGCCGGAGCGACCGGACCTGACGATCGCCACCGAGGGCCGCGGCACCGCGGCCTGCGCCCGCGCCCTGAGCGCGCGGCTGATGCGGCTGAGCCGGGCGGGCGCGGGTGCGAGGCCGGGGCGGTGAGCGTGTGGTTCCCGACGCGCACACCGGGTCCTCCCAGCCATCCCCTCATCCTGAGGTGACCGCGAAGCGGGGCTCGAAGGAGGGTTCCAGCCGGCCGCGCGATCCCTGGAGCCCGCCTTCGAGGCCTGCGCTTCGCTCCGGCACCTCAGCCGGCACCTCAGGATGAGGGCGCGAATTGGGAGGCGCCTGGCTCGCCCTACCCGCCCGGCCAGCGCAGCTCCGCCCGCAGGCCGCCCAGCGCCGAGCGGCCGAAATCGAGCCGGGCTCCGGCGGCCTCGGCGACGTCGCGGGCGATGGCGATGCCGAAGCCGGTGCCCGGCCGGCTCTCGTCCCAGCGCTGGCCGCGCCCGATCCCCGCGATGGCCGCGGCGCTCATGCCGGGGCCGTCATCCTCGACGGCGAGGCCCGGCTGGCCGGCGTCCGTCCCGGCTTCCGTCCCGGTGATCCGGACCCGCCGGTGCGCCCACTTCCGGGCATTGTCGAGGAGGTTGCCCAGCACCTCCATCAGCTCGCCCTCCTCGCCCGGATAGGAGAGGGTCCCGGGCACCGCCACGGCCCAGTCGAGGGACCCGCCCTCCGGCAGCCGCCGCAGGGTCGCGACGAGGCGTTCCGCCACCGGGGCGACCGGGCAGGACCGCCGCCGCAGGTCGCCCGCGGCCGCGACCCGCGCCCGGGCCAGCGCCCGCTCCACCTGCCCGCCCATGGCCCGCGCCTGCTCGGCGATCTCGGCCGCCAGCGCCGGGTCGGCCGGCCCGGTCCGGCGCGCCAGCGCGTCCAGCACCGCCAGCGGCGTCTTGAGGCCGTGGGCCATGTCGGCGGCGGCGTCGCGGGCGCGGATCAGGGCGCGCTCCTGCGCGTCGAGCAGCCGGTTGAGGTCGGTGACCAGCGGCCGGACCTCGTCGGGGAACTGCTCCGGAAGCCGCGCCCGCCGCCCGGCATGGACCGCCAGGAGCTCCGCCTGCAGCACCCGGAACGGGCCGAGCGCCCGGTGCACGAACAGGCCCATCGCCAGGGTCAGGACGACGAACAGGGCGACGAGCGCCGGGACGAGCAGGCGCAGGAACGTGGTCCGGCTCGCCGCGAGGCCGCGCCGGTCCTCCGCCACCGCGACCCGCAGCGCGGTCTCGGCGCCCGGCGCGCCGATCTGCAGCGGCCGCACCACCGCGATGAGCCGGCCGCCGTCGGGCCCGGTCGTGTCGCGGGTGGCGGGGGCCTGCGCGGCCGCCCCGGCCGGTCCCAGGTCGAGGCTCCTGTCCCAGAGGGAGCGCGAGCGCAGCGCGCGCGATCCCGCCTCGACCTGCCAGTACAGGCCGCCGTAGGGCGTGGCGAAGCGCGGGTCCGGCAGGTCCCGGGACAGGGTCGGCGTCCCGTCCGGCGCGAGGCCCACCCGGCCGGCGATGAGCTTGGCGGTCCGGTCCAGATCGGCGACGGTGCGGGCGTCGAGCACCCGGTCGAGGATCACCGTGAGGCCGATCCCGGCGAGCACCAGCGCCAGCGCGATCAGCGCGGCCGCCGCGAGGCCGAGCCGCAGGCGGAGGGAGTCGCGCCTCACGGCCCGTCCGGTCCGGTGATCAGGTAGCCCTGGCCGCGGCGTGTCTCGATCACCCCCGGCCCGATCTTGCGGCGCAGGCGCGTCAGGAGCGCCTCCAGGGCGTTGGCCTCGCGCTCGGTCCCGACGCCGTGGAGGTGGTCGAGCAGCTCGCCCGCCGGCACGACCTGCCCCGGCCGGTGCAGCAGGAAGGCCAGCAGCCGGTATTCCAGGGCGGTCAGCTCCGTGGGCCTGCCGTCGACGCTGACCGCGCGGGTGCGGGTGTCGAGCTCGACCGTGCCGGCGCGCAGCACCGGCGCGGCGTGGCCGGCGGTGCGCCGCAGGATCGCCCGCAGCCGCGCGACCAGCTCCTCCATCCGGAACGGCTTGGCGAGGTAGTCGTCGGCGCCGGCGTCGATGCCCTCGACGCGCTCGCGCCAGCCGTCGCGGGCGGTGAGGATCAGGACCGGCAGGGCGACGTCGGCCGCGCGCAGGCGGCGCAGCACGCCGAGCCCGTCGAGGCGCGGCAGGCCGAGATCCAGCACCATGGCGTCGTACGTCTCGGTCTCGGCGCGGAACCACGCCGCCTCGCCGTCCGCCACCACGTCGGCGACGTAGCCGGCCCTCTCCAGCCCCTGCCGGACGTCCGCCGCGATGCGCGGCTCGTCCTCGACGATCAGGACGCGCACGGGCCGGCCTCCTCAATCATCGTCGTCCTCGTCCAGGATCTTCAGCGTGCCGGCATCGACCTTCACGGTCCGGCGCTTCCCGTCGGGCCCGAGGATGCGCAGCTTGTACAGCCAGTGCCCGTCGTCGCGCTTGAGGTCGACCGACACGACGTCCCCCGGCACCGCCGACCGGGCCGCCGCCAGCACCGCGTCGAGGGGGCGGATCTCGCCGCTCTCCAGCGCCCGGCGGGCCCGGTCGGCATCCTCGGAGGCGTGCAGGGGCCCGCCCGCGAGGGTGGCCAGCAGGCCGAGGGCGAGAACGAGGGCGCGTCGGGGCAGGAACGGGCTCATGCGGGCGCAGGCTAGGCCGCGCCGCCTGACGGGACGCTGACAGCCGGCGTCAGGGTCGCGGGGCGGGGCTTCGGCACAAGGGCCGCCATAGCCCTTCCGGAGACCTGAGACCATGTCGCTCTACGTCGGTATCCTCCTCGCCTGCGCGGCCGGCCTCGCCGGCACCCTCCTCTGCCCGGACGACAGGGGCGGCCGCTCGCGCCTGCCGCTCCTCGCCGCGCTCCTGATCGGCGGCCTGTCCTGGCACGCCCCCGCCCGGGCCGGCGAGATCCTGCGCGGCCCCGCCCAGGTGATCGACGGCGGCACGCTGCGCGTCGGCGGGCGGCCGGTGAGCCTGTTCGGGATCGCCGCGCCGGAGGCCGACGCGACCTGCGCGGACGCCCGGGACCGGCCCTACCCATGCGGCCGCGACGCCGCCCGGGCGCTCGCCGACCGGATCGGCGGGGCGGCCGTCACCTGCGAGCCGCGGGGCGAGGCGGGCGCGGCGCTCTGCCGGGTCGGCGAGGCGGATCTCGGGGCCTGGATGGTGGCGCAGGGCCTCGCCCTGCCCGATCGCGACGTCGCGCCGGACTATGCGCCCGCGGCGGACCGGGCCTGGGGGCGCCGCCTCGGCCTGTGGTCGGGGGTGTTCCAGGATCCCGCCGAGCGGCGGGGCCGCCGCGCCGCCGCGGGCCTGCGCGCCGCCGGGTGACGCCCCGTCCTCACGGGAACGCTCCCGGGCGCGCCCGGTTGGACCGGAGAGCCCGCCCGGGCGGCGGTGGACCCGCGGAGGCCCCATGAGGATCCTGACCCGTACCACGCTGCTCGCCGTCCTCCTCGCCGGCGCGACGGGGACCGTTCACGCCGCCGAGGGCCAGGGCAAGGCCGAGGGACGCAAGGATGCCGGCGCGCCCACGACCAGCATGGGCGCGGGCGGCCTCAGCGGCACCGGCGCCACCCGGGACGGCGCCCGCACGGGCCCGGTCGAGAGCAAGGGGCAGCCGGGCGGCGCGAAGCCGCCCTCCGCCCCGAAGGCCGGGACGGGCCGCTGATCCGCTCCGGCACCTCGGGATGAGGCGACGGGTCGGAGACTCCGTCCGGCCGGGCCGCGCTACTGCGAGCGGCGGCTGAACGAGACCGCGTAGGCCTGGACGCGGGCGTCGATCAGCGGGTCGTCCGAGACCTCGATCCCGTCGGTCAGGTTGTTGGGCATGAACAGCAGCGCCTTCTCGGCCTCGGCGCTGTCGGGCACGACCTTGCTCACCGTCACGGTGCCGAGATCGACCGTCTTCCGGTCGTCCGGCCAGGGCTTGGTGGCGTCGTTGGTCGGGTCACCCGGCTCGGCGAGCTGGGCCAGCATCCGGAACCTCGCCGGAGTCTTGGCGACCCGCGGGCCGATCTCGGCCATCAGGAAGTTCGGATCGCGCTTGGCCGCGTCCTCGGGGGCGAGGATCTCCTCGCCCTCCACCGGCACGAAGCGGAACCGGAACGGCTGCCGCTTGCCGGCCGCGTCCACCAGGATGAAGGCGTTGACGCCGTTGTAGGTCTGCCGGGCGAGGCTCGACGGGGTCCTGGCGGTCCCGCCCGCGGTGGCGGCGGCCGGGTGGGCGGCGGCGAAGCGCTCCAGCGCGGTCGGATGGGCGGCCTTCGGGCCGCTCTCGGCGGCGGCCTTCAGGAGGTCGCGGAACTCCTCGCCCGTGGCGACCGGGAAGTACTTGAGCGAGTTCGTGACGACGTCCATCTCGGAGCCGTCGCTCAGCTTGAACTTGAGGGCGAGGCCGTGCGGGTTGGCGTCGGCCGCGCCGTCCGGGATGGTCGGGACGCCGGTGGCGTCCGAGAACCGGATCGTCACCGGCACTGCCGGCCCCTGGAACAGAGAGGCCTTGCTGATCTTCGCCGCCTCGGGCGACGGGGTGAAGCTGCCCTCGGCGACCACGCCCTTGGCGTGGTTGGCCCGGGCGCCCGGATGCTTGCCGAACAGCGTGTTCATCACGTCGATCGTCTGCTCGGCGGTGGAGGCCTCCTGGGCCAGGGCCGGGGCGGCGGCCGCGAGCGCGGTGCTCAGCAGGAGGGCGAAACCCGATCTCGAACGCAGCATGGGAACCTCTCGGCAGCGCGGGCTCTCGGGAGCCGGTCAATGCGGACCGGACCATCTTCTAGGGAGCGAGGCGCCGGAGGCACAACCAAAAGCTATGCCGCTGCGGAGCGGGGTGTGGGGAAAACGGGTGTCGGCATCGCGTGGCCGCGGCGCGAACGGGAGGGTCTCGTGCGTCGAGTGCGTGTCGCGCCCCCTCTCCCGCTCGGGAGAGGGCACCCGCGCCGCGTCCGGGCGGCCTACCGCGCGCCGCGGTGGAGGTCGCCCTCGATCAGCAGGGCGCTGCGGCTGTCGAGCCGCGAGCGGTAGACCTGCAGGTTCTCCATGACCCGCTGCACGTAGTTGCGCGTCTCCGTGAAGGGGATGCGCTCCACCCAGTCGATCACGTCGACGTCGCCCTTGCGCGGGTCGCCGTAGGCGTCGATCCACTTCTTCACGTTGCCGCCGCCCGCGTTGTAGGAGGCGAAGGCGAGCACGTAGGAGCCGCGCCAATCCTCCATCAGCTCGCCGAGATGGGCCTGGCCGAGCCTCGCGCAGTAGGCGGGGTCGCTGGTCAGGCGGTCGACGTCGAAGGCGGTCGAGACCCGGCGGGCGGTGCGCTGGGCGGTGGCCGGCATCATCTGCATCAGCCCCCTTGCGCCGACGCCCGACTGGGCGCGCGGGTCGAACTGGCTCTCCTGGCGGGCGATGGCGTAGACCATGGCCCGCTCGACCTGCGGGACCGCCGTGAAGGTCTCGTAGGTGGGAATGCCGATCGTCGGGTAGGCGTGGGCGTCGAGCGGCAGGCCGCGCTGGACCGCGAGCTTGCCGATCGCCACCAGGGCGCGGGCGTCCTTCATGTCGGTGGCGAGGTCGCCGAGCGCCTGGAGCTCGCGCGGGTCCGAGAGGTCCCGGGCGGCGTCGATGTAGAGCGGCAGGGCCAGCTCCTTGATCCCGGCCTCGCCGAGCAGGCGCAGGGCGCGGATGGAGAGCCGCCCGTCGAAGGCCTGGCGCTCCGCGCCCTCGAGGTCGGCCGGCGCCCGCAGGGGCAGGCTGGTCTGGCCGAGCCGGGCCCGGGCCACCTGGCCGTAATAGGCGATCGGCTGCAGGGCGGCGCGCTCGTAGAAGCGCTTCGCCTCCTCCGACTGGCCGAGCGCCTCGGCCGCCCGTCCCTGCCAGTAGGCGGCCCGCGCCACCGAGATCGGGCTCTCGGCGATCGCCGCCACCCGGGCGAAATGCTGCGCGGCGGCGGCGGGATCGCCGGCGAAGCGGAGCGCGATCCAGCCGGCGTGGAACTCGGCCTCGATACGCTTCTCGGGCGAGCGCGCCGCCGGCTGGCTCGCCACCGCGTAGGCGGTCTTGGCATCGCCGAGGTCGAGGAGCTTGCGCGCCACGATCCGGCGCTCGATCCACCACTCGTCGCCGTCGACCAGCACGTCCGGGTTGCTCGGCGCCGTCGCGAGCACGGCGGCGGCGGCTTCGGCCTTGTCGGCCCGGCGGAGATACTGCGCCCGGGAGAAGATGTAGGACGCGTCGCTGCGCAGCGACGGCGGCACCGCGGCGAGCGCGGCCGCGGCGCCCGAGGACTTGTCCTCCACGGCCCGGCGGGCGCGCACGAGGCTGGCATAGGCGCCGCCCGCGTAGCCGGCGGCCCGGCCGGCGCTCTCCCAGTCGTCCTTCAGGAGCGCCCGCTCCATCCGGTAGCGGTGGTCGACCCGGGTCAGCGCGTCCGGGAAGGCGTCGAGCACCTTCGCTTCCAGGCTCCGCCCGAAGCTCTCGGTGCGCCAGAGGTCTCGGACCATCTCGGCGGCGTCGGCGTCGCAGCCGTCGGCGCGCAGGGCCAGCGCCAGGGCGAACTTGCCCGGCGCGCTCACCGGCTTCGCCGTGGCGAAGTAGGCCCGGACCGTCGCGGGCGCCTTCTTCTCGGAGAGCAGCGCCTCCTCGGCCCGGCGGCGCAGCAGCGGACCGGCCGGCCAGTCCGGATTGGCCCGGACGAAGGCCACGGTGCGGTTGAAGCCGATCCCGGCGCCCGCGCGGATCGCCACCCATTCGAGCAGCGCCTTCGCGGCCGGGTCGGTGAAGCCCTCGCGCATCCGGTCGCCGTCGGCGACGCGGCCCTTGCGGTAGAGGTCGATGGCGCCGCGCAGCAGCGTCGGGTCGGTGTCGCCGGAGATCTTCGGGCGCGCGGGATCCGGCACCTCGGGCACCGGGGCCGCCGGGGTGACCGCGGCGTCCGGCAGCGGGAAGGCCACTGGGGCGTCGGGGTCCGCGGAGGCGTAGGCCGAGGCCGCGGCCGGCAGCGTCCGGGCGGGCTCCTCGCCCTTGTCGTCGCCGCTCGAGGCGTGGACCGGGTCGAGCTTCAGGGCGTCGGCCGCGACAGGGTCGCTCGCCTTCACGGCCTGCGCGCCTCGGACCTGGGCGGTCGAGAGGGCGGCGTCGCTCGCCGGCGGCGCGGGCTGTGTCGCTGGCTGCGTGGCCGGCGGCGTCGCGGGCGCGTCGATGCCGGCTTGGCCGGCTTGGCCGGCCGGGCCGGCGAGCGCCACGCCGACGGTGGCGACGAGCGCGGCGGCGGTGAGGGACGTGCGCTTCGGGGCCGGATGCGAGGCCGCGGGTCGGATCACGATTCCCCCCTACTGATCACCGGAGCGGGAAAGGTCGAGGATCGGGCCGTGACCATTAAGATCGCGTTAACCGTCCCCACGATCTGTTTGCGCGCCGTGACGCGACCGCCTATGTCTGCCGGTCCGTGCCCGTACGATGCGGACCACGCGCGGCGCCGAGACCGCCGAAATCCCAGCTGGGACCCTTTGGGACGCCTGAGATGACCGAGATGACCGGGAGCCGCCTGCGGGGCTCGCTCACCGCGCTTGTGACGCCCTTCCGCGACGGGGCCTTCGACGAGGCCGCCTTCCGGAAGTTCGTGCGCTGGCAGATCGAGCAGGGCAGCCACGGCCTCGTGCCCACCGGCACCACCGGCGAGAGCCCGACCCTGACCCATTCCGAGCACGACCGGGTGGTCGAGGCCTGCATCGACGAGGCGGGCGGGCGCGTGCCGGTCGTGGCGGGCGCGGGCTCCAACTCCACCGCCGAGGCGGTCGAGCGGGCGCAGCACGCCGAGCGCGCGGGCGCCGACGCCGTCCTGGTTGTGACGCCGTACTACAACAAGCCGACGCAGGCGGGCCTCTACGCCCACTTCAAGGCCGTCAACGACGCGGTCGGCATCCCGATCATCATCTACAACATCCCGCCGCGCTCCGTCGTCGACATGAGTGTCGAGACGATGGCCCGGCTCTTCGAGTTGAAGAACATCGCCGGCGTGAAGGACGCGACCGCCAAGATCGATCGCGTCAGCCAGCAGCGTCAGGCCATGGGCGCGAGCTTCATCCAGCTTTCGGGCGAAGATGCGACGGCGCTCGGCTACAACGCCCACGGCGGCCACGGCTGCATCTCGGTGGTGGCGAATGTCGCCCCGCGCCTCTGCGCCGACCTGCAGGAGGCGACGCTCGCCGGCGACTACGCCAGGGCGCTGACCCTCCAGGACAGGCTGTTCCCCCTGCAGACGGGCCTGTTCGCCGAGGCCAACCCGGCGCCGGTGAAGTACGCGCTGTCGCGGCTCGGCCACATGACCGACGAGCTGCGCCTGCCGCTGGTGCCGGTGACCGAGCCCACCAAGCGCATCGTCGACGACGCCCTGCGCCACGCCGGCCTGCTGGTCGACTGAGGGAAGTCACGCATCATGGCCCCGAAACCGGAGCCCAGTCGGCGCATCGTCGCCGACAACCGCGCCGCGCGCTATCACTACACGATCGAGGACACGCTCGAGGCCGGCATCGCGCTGACCGGCACCGAGGTGAAATCCCTGCGCGGCGGCAAGGCGACGATCGGCGAGGCCTATGCCGGACCCTCCGGCAACGACCTGATGCTGTTCAACGCCTACATCCCGGAATACCTGGAGGCGAACCGCTTCAACCACGACACCAAGCGCCCGCGCCGCCTGCTGCTGCACCGCCGCCAGATCAACAAGCTGATCGGCGCGACCCAGCGCCAGGGCTACACGGTGGTGCCGCTGAAGATCTACTTCAACGACAAAGGGCGGGCGAAGGTCGAGCTCGGCCTCGGCAAGGGCAAGCAGGCCCACGACAAGCGCGAGGCGGTCAAGGAGCGCGACTGGCAGCGCGACCGGGCGCGGCTGCTGCGCGACCGGGGCTGAGGCCGGGCGCGCAGGACGCCTCTCAGGGGCGACCTTCCGCGCCGTCATCACGAGCGCAGCGAAGTGACCCAGGGCAGCGCGACGTCTGAAGACGCGGCGCTCCTGGATTGCTTCGCTCCGCTCGCAAAGACGATCGTTCCGACAGGGGGGGGGGCGCGCGCAGGCCGTGATGCGCTCGCCTTGCGCTGACCGCGCGATGTCACAAGATCCCGGATTAGCCGGTGCCGCGTCCCGAGCCTGCGATCCTGCGGAGCGACCTATGCCCTCCACCCACGATACCCTGCCCGACGACCTGCCGGTCCCCGTCGACGACGGCGCGGCCGATCATCTGCGCGGGATGCGCCTGCCCGACGTGGCGCTCACCGCCACCAACGGCCGCACGGTCTCGCTGGCGCGGCTGCCGGGCCGCACCGTGACCTACGCCTACCCGCGCACCGGCGAGCCGGGCCGGCCGGGTCTGACGCCCGACTGGGACGCCATTCCCGGCGCCCGGGGCTGCACGCCGCAGGCCTGCGATTTCCGCGATCACCACGCCGCGCTGACGGCCCGAGGCGTCGCCCAGGTCTTCGGCCTCTCGACCCAGACGAGCGCCTACCAGCGGGAGGCGGCCGAGCGCCTGCGCCTGCCCTTCCCGCTGCTGGCCGATCCGCACCGGGCCTTCGCGATGGCGGCGCGCCTGCCCACCTTCGAGGCCGGCGGGCAGGTGCTGCTGCGCCGCCTCACCCTGGTGATCGACGACGGCGTCGTGAGCGAGCTGTTCTATCCGGTCTTCCCGCCGGACCGGAGCGCCCGGCAGGTCCTCGACTGGCTCGACGGGGGCAGCGCCTGAGGCGCTACTCCTCCTCGGCCTCCGGCTGGCGGATGCCGTAGCGGTTCTCCAGGCCCGGATTGGCCCTTCCCTCCCCGCGGTAGCGGGTCGGCGCCTCGCCGGAGGCCCGCGCCGGGCGCTCGCCGGGCTCGCGCCCGATCCGGCCCGCGAGGCTCGCGAGGTCGACGAACTCGTCGGCCTGCCGCCGCAGCTCGTCGGAGATCATCGCCGGCTGGGTCTGGATCGTGGAGATCACCGTCACCTTCACGCCGCGCCGCTGCATCGCCTCGACGAGCGAGCGGAAATCGCCGTCGCCGGAGAACAGGATCATGTGGTCGATGTGCGGGCTGAGCTCGAGGGCGTCGATCGCCAGCTCGATGTCCATGTTGCCCTTGTACTTCCGCCGCCCCATCGAGTCCGTGAACTCCTTCACGGGCTTGGTCACGACGCGGTAGCCGTTGTAGTCGAGCCAGTCGATCAGCGGCCGGATCGAGGAGTATTCCTGATCCTCGATCATGGCCGTGTAGTAGAATGCCCGCAGGAGGTTCTCTCGCGACTGAAATTCCTTGAGCAGTTTCTTGTAGTCGATGTCGAAACCGAGGGCCTTGGTGGTGGCGTAGAGGTTGGCGCCGTCGATGAAGATGGCGCTGCGCTGGGTGACTGGCATGAACAGGTCAGGTCCCGAAAAATCGTGGGTGACAGGAAATCGTCTGAACAATCGGTCAGGGTTCGCCCGGGGCGAAAGGCCGGGGCGCGTGGCCGGGACGGTGCGCCGCGATCGCGGCCGCCGCGCTCTGCAAACCGGGGTGGACCGGCGCGGTCGATGACCCGCGCCACCGACGCCCCGTCCGCCGGACCATTCGTTTCAAACGGGTCCGTGTCAAGCAGAGCACGGGATTGTGCGGTCGTGAAAAACTGAACTCTCGGGGCGGATTAATTGACCACGACAGGGCTTCGTCGTGAAAACGGTGGTTTACGTAAGTTGATCCTGTAAACCTCAGATGCGCCGCGCGCCGCGCGCCGCGCGCCGCGCCCGTCGACCTCAGCCGTTCACGCGCTCGACGCTGTTGACCGGGCGCTTGCCGCGCAGTTCGGCGATGATCGCGTTGAGATGCTGGAGATCCCAGACCGACAGGTCGATGGTGATGTCGGTGAAGTCCTGGGTTCGCCGCTTCATCGAGATGTTGTCGATGTTGCCGTCGTGGTCGGCGATCACCTGGGCGATCTGGGCGAACACCCCGGGCTCGTTGATCGACTTGAGCGCCAGCCGGGCGGGGAAGCGCTCGCCGCCGAGCGCCTCCGTGTCCCAGCGGACGTCGAGCCAGCGCTCCGGCTCGTTGTCGAAGGCCGCGAGTGCCGCCGACTGGATCGGGTAGACCGTCACGCCGACGCCGGGGGTCAGGATGCCGACGATCCGGTCGCCCGGGACCGCACCGCCGTTCGGCGCGAAGGTGACCGGCAGGTCGCCCGCGAGGCCGCGGATCGGGATGGCGTCGCTGCGATCCGCGTCCTCCCCCTCCTTGTCGCCCTCCTTGCCGCCCTCGGCGCCCGGGAAGGTCAGCCGCATGGTCTGGTCGGAGGAGCGCACGAGCCGGCCGGCGCCGCTGGCGGCGCCCTGCGCGGCGGAGGGCCGGCGCTCGTCGCGGTGGTCGGGATAGACGGCGCGGACGACGTCGCCCGAGAACATCTCGCCCCGCCCCACGGCGGCGAACACGTCCTCGGTCGTCGCGCGGGCGAGCCGCGGCAGGGCGCCCCGGAGCTTGTCCTCCGAGAAGGTCTTGGCGGCGCGCTCGAAGGCCCGGTCCAGGATCTGCCGTCCGAGGCCGGCATATTGCCGCCGCACGGCGGTGCGGGTCGCCCGCCGGATCGCCGCGCGGGCCTTGCCGGTCACCACGAGGGACTCCCAGGCCGCCGGGGGCGAGGCCCCGTCGGAGCGGCTGATCTCGACCTCGTCGCCGTTGGCGAGTTCGTGCAGCAGCGGCGCCATCCGGCCGTTGATCTTGGCGCCCACCGCGGTATTGCCGACGTCGGTGTGGACCGCGTAGGCGAAGTCGATCGGCGTCGCGCCGCGCGGCAGGGCGATCAGCCGGCCCTTCGGGGTGAAGCAGAACACCTGGTCCTGGAACAGCTCCAACTTGGTGTGCTCCAGGAACTCCTCGGGGCTGTCGCCCTCGGCGAGGAGCTCGATGGTCCGGCGCAGCCACTGGTAGGCGCCGCTCTCCGCGGCGAGCCGCGGATGCACGCTGCCCTCGGCGCGGGCCGGGTCCTTCACCAGCTCGGTGCCGATCTCCTTGTAATGGGCGTGCGCGGCGATGCCGTACTCGGCGATGTCGTCCATGGCGCGGGTGCGGATCTGCAGCTCGACGCGCTGGCTCTTCGGCCCGATCACCGTGGTGTGGATCGAGCGGTAATCGTTCTGCTTCGGGGTCGAGACGTAGTCCTTGTACCGGCCCGGAACCATCGGCCAGCTGGTGTGGACGATGCCGAGCGCCGCGTAGCAATCCTGCACGGTGTCGACGACCACGCGGAAGCCGAAGATGTCGGAGAGCTGCTCGAAGGCGACGGACTTGCGCTCCATCTTCGACCAGATCGAGAACGGGCGCTTCTGCCGGCCGCTGACCTCGGCGGTGATCCCCTGCGCGCCGAGCTTCTCGGTGAGCACCTGCGCGATGGTCTCGACGACGCTCTCGGACTTAGCGGAGAGCCGCGTCAGGCGCTGGGTGATGGTGGCGTAGACCTCCGGCTCCAGGTTGCGGAAGGCCAGATCCTCCAGCTCCTCGCGCAGCTCCTGCATGCCCATGCGGCCGGCGAGCGGCGCGTAGATGTCCAGGGTCTCCTGCGCGATGCGCCGACGCTTGTCGTCGCGCATGTGCTGGAGGGTCCGCATGTTGTGCAGGCGGTCGGCGAGCTTGACCAGCAGCACGCGGACATCCGCCGCGACCGCGAGCAGCAGCTTGCGGAAGTTCTCGCCCTGCGCGGCCTGCTTGGAGACGAGGTCGAGGCGCTTGAGCTTGGTCAGGCCGTCGACCAGGGCGCCGATCTCCGGCCCGAACAGCCGGCGGATCTCCTCGAGCGTCGCCTCGGTGTCCTCGACGGTGTCGTGCAGCACCGCGGCCACGATGGTGGCGTCGTCGAGGTGGAGGTCCGTGAGGATCGCCGCCACCTCGAGGGGGTGGGCGAAGAACGGATCGCCCGAGGCGCGCTTCTGCGTGCCGTGCGCCTGCATGGCGTACACGTAGGCGCGGTTGAGCAGCGCCTCGTCGGCGGCCGGGTTGTAGCGCTTGACCCGCTCGACGAGCTCGTACTGGCGCATCATCCGCCGGGACGGGGCCGGCGCGTCCGGGGTCGTGCGCGGGGTCTGGATCACGCGCGATTGTTCCGCAACCGCCGGGACGGCGCCAGCCCCCGGCGGCGGGGCCGCGCCGGATGCCGGCGGGCCGGCCACGGAACGAGAGAACCCGGCGTCTCCGCCGGGTCCGGTCTCTGTCAGGTCGCGCCCATCCAGGCCCACGTGTCCAGGCTCACTCGCCCTCGTCGTCGGTCTCGACCGGCGGGGCGAGGTTCTCGAGGCCGCGCAGCAGGTCCTCCTCGCTCATGCGGTCGAACTGGACCGCCGCGTCGTCGCTGGAGGATTGCGGCGCCACCGCGGCGGCGGCCGGCGAGCTCGACAGCAGCGGCACGGTCTCGGCCTCGGGCTCGTCCACCTCGACGTACTTCTGCATCGAGTGGATCAGCTGCTCCTTGAGGTCGTCGGCCGTGATGGTCTCGTCGCCGATCTCGCGCAGGGCCACGACCGGGTTCTTGTCGCGGTCGCGGTCGATGGTCAGCGGGGCGCCGGCGGCCAGGAGGCGGGCCCGGTGGCTCGCCAGCAGCACCAGCTCGAAGCGGTTCTCGACCTTCTCGATGCAGTCTTCGACGGTGACGCGCGCCATGCGGGGCGGCTCCTTGGGCTTGAGCGACGGGTGATGTCGGGTATGGCGCCACTCTACACCGGATGCCGTTGTGCAACAAGCACAGCGGGTTGCGCGGCGCGCGCGTCCGGCGCGAACCCGGCGCGCGTCCGGCGCGCGTGCCGGTCCGGTCGGGCCGGACGCCGAGGGGCCGAACGCCGAGGGGCCGGAGGACCGCGTCGCTGCGGCATCATGGTGCGGCGCATTGTTGACACCCGGCGCCGCGGGTGCGAGTGCGCGCGCCATTCCAGAGTTTCGGCCGACACGGGCGGCGCTCGCGCGCCGCGCGGCGCCGGCGACCAGGACGCAACATGCGCGCACTCATCTTTCCGGGCCAGGGCAGCCAGGCGGTCGGCATGGCGCGGGACCTCGCCGAGGCCTTCCCGCAGGCCCGGGCCGTGCTCGACGAGGTCGACGCCGCCCTGGGCGAGAACCTGTCGCGGCTGATGTTCGAGGGGCCGGTCGAGGCGCTGACCCTCACGACCAACGCCCAGCCGGCCCTGATGGCGGCGAGCCTCGCGGTGCTGCGCGTGCTGGAGGCCGAGCGCGGCCTCGACCTCGGGCGCGACGTCGCCTGCGTGGCCGGCCACTCGCTCGGCGAGTACGCCGCGCTCGCGGCCGCGGGCAGCCTCACCGTCGCGGACGCCGCCAGGCTGCTGCGCCTGCGCGGCGAGGCCATGCAGGCGGCCGTCGCGCCGGGCGCCGGCGCCATGGCGGCGCTGATCGGCACCGATCTCGAGGCCGCCCGGTCCGTCGCCGAGGCGGCGGCCGACGAGGCCGGCGACGGCGCGGTCTGCGACGTCGCCAACGACAACGGCGGCGGCCAGGTGGTTCTCTCCGGCGACCGCGCGGCCGTGGAGCGCGCCGTCGGCATCGCCACCGGCCGCGGGATCAAGCGCGCCGTGATGCTCAACGTCTCGGCGCCGTTCCACTGCCGCCTGATGGCCCCGGCCGCCGAGGCCATGGCCCGGGCGCTCGCCGAGGTCGCGCTGGCGGCCCCGCGCGTCACCCTCTACGCCAACGTCGCGGCCGCCCCGGTCACCGATCCGGAGGCGATCCGCGCGGCCCTGGTCGAGCAGGTCACCGGCACCGTGCGCTGGCGCGAGAGCGTCGCCGCCATGGCGGCCTCCGGCGTCGACCGGTTCTACGAGCTCGGCGCCGGGAAGGTGCTGACCGGCCTCGTCAAGCGCGTCGCCCCCCAGGCGAGCGCCGCCGCAATCGGCACCCCCGCCGACGTCGCCGCCTTCGCGCTCTGATCCGCGCGCTCTGATCCGACGGAGTCCCGCATGTTCGACCTCACCGGCCGCAAGGCCCTCGTCACCGGCGCGACCGGCGGCCTCGGCCAGGCGATCGCCCGGGCCCTGCACGCGCAGGGCGCCGCCGTGGCGCTCTCGGGCACGCGGCCCGCGGCCCTGGAGGCGCTCGCCGCCGAACTCGGCGAGCGCGCCAGCCCCGTCGCGGCCGACCTGTCCGACAAGGACTCGGTCGAGGGCCTCGTCCCGGCCGCCGAGGCCGCGATCGGCCCGCTCGACATCCTCGTGAACAATGCCGGCATCACCCGCGACAACCTCTTCATGCGGATGAAGGACGAGGAGTGGGAGCAGGTGATCGCCGTCAACCTCACCGCCGCCTTCCGCCTGTCGCGGGCCGCCGTGAAGGGCATGATGCGCCGCCGCTCCGGGCGGATCGTCAACATCGGCTCGGTGGTCGGCAGCACCGGCAATCCCGGCCAGGGCAACTACGCCGCCGCCAAGGCCGGCCTCGTGGGCATGACCAAGGCGCTCGCCGCCGAGGTCGCCTCGCGGGGAATCACCGTCAACTGTATCGCCCCGGGCTTCATCAGCTCGCCCATGACCGACGCCCTCAACGAGAAGCAGCGCGAGGGCATCCTCGCCCGCGTGCCCGCCGGGCGGCTCGGCGAGGGGTCGGAGGTCGCGGCGGCCTGCCTCTACCTCGCCTCCGCGGAGGCGGGCTACGTCACCGGCCACACGCTGCACGTGAATGGCGGGATGGCCATGTACTAGGGCGCGTATACCGGTTCCCGGCCGGCGGGAACGGCGCGCGAATCACCCCCGCCGACACGCAAGTGCCACACCCATGAAGGCTTTCTGAACGGGCCCTCGCCAGGGCTGGAACCCTGTGCTACCACGCCCCGCAGCCGTACAGGGGGTTGACGGTTCAGCGGGTTTTCAGTCCAAGGCCCTCCGGCGGGGGCGTCCCGGCTCACGCGCCGGTTCACCTCAGAAGCACGCGCGATCGGACACCGGCCCGTCACAACAAGCCCGCAGGGGCGCGACGCGGCCACGGCACCACCCCGAGAAGACTGACAGACCAGAAGGACGAGGACGGAAGACCGATGAGCGATATCGCTGAGCGCGTGAAGAAGATCGTCGTCGAGCACCTGGGCGTCGAGCCCGAGAAGGTGGTCGAGAGCGCCAACTTCATCGACGACCTCGGTGCCGACAGCCTCGACACGGTCGAGCTGGTCATGGCCTTCGAGGAGGAATTCAACGTCGAGATCCCGGACGACGCTGCCGAGACCATCCAGACGGTCGGCGACGCCGTGAAGTTCCTGGAGAAGAACTCCGCCGCCTAAAGGCGCCGGGGACCGGGTTTGACGCGGCGCGGGTGAGGCGAAACAGCCCCCGCGCCGTTATGCGTTTCAAGGCTCGGCGTGGTGACGGGTCCCGCAGGGACCGATTCTGCCTCCGAGCGAGTTAGGACGATGCGCGACCGCGGCGGTGCCGGCGGGGCGGCGCCTCAAGACGGGACAGGGCACATGCGGCGGGTGGTGGTCACGGGTCTGGGGATGGTCACGCCGCTGGGCAGCGGGGTGGAGCACACCTGGAGCCGGCTGATCGCGGGCGACAGCGGCGCCGGCCCGATCCGCGGCTTCGAATCCGCCGACCTGCCCTGTCGGGTCGCCGCGCAGGTCCCGTTCGGCGACGGCACCGACGGCACCTTCAACCCCGACCTCGTGATGGAGGTGAAGGAGCAGCGCAAGGTCGACCCGTTCATCGTCTACGCGATGGCGGCGGCCGACGAGGCCCTGAAGGATGCCGGCTGGCTTCCTAAGAGCCACGAGGACCAGTGCGCCACCGGCGTGCTGATCGGCTCCGGCATCGGCGGCATCGGCGGCATCTACGACGCCTCCGTGACCCTGCACGAGAAGGGCCCGCGCCGGATCTCGCCGTTCTTCATCCCGGGCCGGATCATCAACCTCGCCTCCGGCCAGGTCTCGATCGCCCACGGCCTCAAGGGCCCCAACAACGCCGTGGTCACGGCCTGCTCCACGGGCGCCCACGCGATCGGCGACGCGAGCCGCCTGATCGCGCTCGGCGACGCCGACGTGATGGTGGCGGGCGGCGCCGAATCGCCGGTGAACCGCCTGTCGATCGCGGGCTTCTCCGCCTGCCGGGCCTTGACCACGGGCTTCAACGACACGCCCGAGAAGGCCTCGCGCCCCTACGACCGCGACCGCGACGGCTTCCTCATGGGCGAGGGTGCCGGCATCGTGGTGCTGGAGGAGTACGAGCACGCCAAGGCCCGCGGCGCGAAGATCTACGCCGAGGTGGTGGGCTACGGCCTCTCGGGCGACGCCTACCACATCACCTCCCCCTCCCCGGACGGCGACGGCGCCTTCCGCTGCATGACCGCCGCGGTGAAGCGCGCCGGGATCTCCCCGTCCGAGATCGGCTACATCAACGCCCACGGCACCTCGACGCCCATGGGCGACGAGCTGGAGCTGAAGGCCGTGGAGCGCCTCCTGGGCGACGCCGCCGCGAACGCGACCATGTCGTCCACCAAGAGCTCGGTCGGCCACCTGCTGGGCGCCGCCGGCTCGGTCGAGGCGATCTTCTCGATCCTAGTGCTGCGCGACAACGTCATCCCGCCGACGCTCAACCTCGACAACCCCTCCGTCCAGACCAAGATCGACCTCGTGCCGTTCGAGGCCAAGCGCAAGCAGGTCGACGTGGTGCTGTCGAACTCCTTCGGGTTCGGCGGGACGAACGCGTCGCTGGTGATGCGGCGGGTCGCGTAGGCGCGTCGCCGTCCGACCGCGACACCGGCCGCACCTCGTCCCGACGCTCCGACTTCCGTCCGACATGCGGAATGCGGCCTCCGAACGGGCGATCGTGCCCGCCGAGGCTGCTCCCGAAACCCGCGTCGCTGGGTCCGGATCCGTGCGCGCTGCGGGCGAGAGCCCGCGCGCACCGAGATCCTGACCTCCCGCGCGGCATCCGCGACGGCGGGCGTCTTCGAGCGCGCGCAGCGCCCGGGCCCTTCAGGATGCCGGCGTGATCGGGATCCGCGGCGGGCGCGCCGCGCGGCCCCTGACCCCGTGCTCGGCTACCATCCCCGCCGCTCCGCCTCGCCCGGCACCCGCCCCTGCGGCGTGAGCGTGTGCACCACCTCCGGCAGCGTCTGGGCGAGCTGCGACAGCAGGGTCTCGCGGTCCATCCCGGTCTGCTGCTGGAGGGTGTCCACCGTGTCGGGGCCGAGCGCCCGGGCGAGCTGGTCCGGGGCCACCGGGCGGTTGGTGCCGTGGCCGATCCAGGACTCGATCACGTCGCCGAGGCCGCCCTGGCGGAACCGGTCGACCAGCCCGTCGAGGCCGCCGAGGTCCCCCTGCCCGTCCGGGGTGGCGCGGCTCGGCGGCGGGGCGTCGCCGGGGCCGTCGAGCATGCCGGAGAGGTCCGAGAAGTCGCCGGGCGGCAGGGACGGGTCCGATGGCCCGCCCAAGCCGCCGTCGCGGCGGCCGCCGTACTGGTCCCAGCCGCCGATATCGCCACCCTCTTCCGGAGGACGGCGCCCGCCGGCATCGGCGGGGTGCTGGCCGGGATCGCGCCCGTAGGGTCCGGCGCCGCCGGAGCGGTCGGCCTCGGGGCCGGGCTCGCCCCGGTGCCCGCGGCCGAAGATGTCGCCGAAGCCGCCGCTGGCGCCCTTGGCCAGCAGGAGCATCAGGAGTGCCTTGACCAGGGGCGACATACCCCCGGACCCCTGCTTCTGCCCGCCGAACACCTGACCGAGCACGCCGCCGATCGCCGATTCGAGCAGTCCCATGCGCGTCTCCCCCCGTAGGCCCGGGCCGGACGGGCCCGGGCGAACAACATTCCGGGGCGGGCGCGGGTTGCCTCGCTCAGCGGGCCGGCGTCGCGAGCGCCGCCTGCGCGGTGCCGCCACCGGTCGTGGCGTCGGCGGGCTCGACCAGCGGCACCGTCGCGGCCGAGAGGATCAGTCCGGCCAGGAACAGGCCGGTGGCGGCGGCGCCGGCGCGGGGGCGCGGCAGGCGAACGGCGCGGCGTCGCGCGGGATGGGGACGGTCGACGGTCCTGGGCATCGCGGCCTCTCCGGGTTCGGGGCGGGCCCTGGGGCCCTTTCTGCCGGAAAAACGCCGTCGGGGGGCGGAGAGGTTCCCGCGCCGTCAGGTCCGGCCGGCGAGGCGGCGTCCCAGCGCCCCGAGCAGGCAGGCCGCGCAGTAGACCGGCAGCATCAGGGCCGCGCCGTCGAGCCACAGGCCGGGCAGGCCCGGCACGAACCCGGCGATCGCCGCCGCGGCCACGAGCCCCGCGACCACGCAGAGCCCCAGCGAGGCGGCGAGGCGGTCCGGCCAGCCGACCAGCGCGCCGACCACGAGGCCGAGCGCGGCCGCCCCGGCGAGCCCGGGCCAGAATCCGGCGAGCAGCAGCGTCACGGCCGTCCGGCCTCCCTGCGGGCGCGATGGTGGCGCGCGGCCGGGCGCGCGGATGGGCGCGGCCCGGCTGGCGGATGCGCGGCGGAGCGGATCTCCCTCACGGCAGCAGCGCGAAGACGACGGGGCCGGCCGGCCCGTCCGGCCCGGCCGTGACCTGCTCCGGCCGGGCTCCGGCCTGGAGGAGATACTCCACCACCGCCTGGGCGCGCAGGCGCGGCAGGTCGACCGGCGGCTCGTCGGGGGCCTCGGCGGGCTTCTTCGCCGCCGCCTTGCCGGGCGCGGCCGGCTCCTTCCTGGCCGCGCCCGCCTTGCTCCGATCCTTCGTTGCGTCCTTGGCCGCGTCCTTGGCCGCGATTTTGGCCGCGTGCGTCGCGGCTTCCTTGGGCGCCGGGGCCGGCGGCGCGGGTGTGGCCGGCTTGGCGGCGTCGGCGACCCGGGTCGGCTCGGCGGTCGCGCCCTCCCCCGGTGCCGGTCCGGCGGCCGGGGTCGCGGGCGGCTTCGCCGGGTCGGCGGGGCCCGAGACCGCGACGCGCAGCGACGGGCAGGTCTTCGCCAGGGCGGCCAGCGCGTCGAGGGTCGGGTAGAAGGCGGGCGTCAGCACGGCGCCGCCCGCGGGGAAGTGCAGGTCCGTCCCCGCCAGGGCGGCGGTGAAGTCGGCGCGGCAGGTGGCGGGGTCGCGCCGCTCCGCCGCGTCCCGGGCCGTGACGCTGGCCTGCCCGGTCCAGCCCGGGGGCAGCGCCTCGGCGAGCCGGTCGGGGGTGCGCGCGGCGCCCTCCCGGTAGAGGCTCTCGCCGGTGAGCGTCACGGCGCGGTCCGAGACCGCGACGGTCCCGCCCGCGAGGTTCGTCACCAGCGGGGCGGCGGCGGCCAGCGCGTCCCCGAGATCCGGCGGGGCGCCGTCGGCGAGGCGGGTGCGGTCGATGACCGGCTCCCGGAACAGGCGCGGGCGCAGGGCGGCCAGCACCCGCTCCCGGGTCGCCGCGTCCGGCAGGTGGCCGGTGAGGGTCACGGCGTCGGCAGTCCGGCGGATCGCCACCCGGTAGGGCGAGAGCGGCCGCGCCGTGAGCGCCACCCGCCCGGCCGCCACGCCGGCGGGCCGGCCGTCGCGCATCAGCGCCTCGGCGTCGGGGAGCGCCTGCCCGTCGATGGCGTCGCCGGTCACCGAGACCGCCCCGTCCCGGAACACGACCTGCCCGGACTGGATCAGCTCGGCGAGCTTGAACGCGAAGGCGATGAGGCTCTTCGGGTCGATCGCCGGGTCGAGCCCCCGGGCGGCCAGGAGCCGGTCCTCCACGGTGCCGCCCGCGGCGGCCTCGGTGGCGGCGCGCAGGGCGGCCTCGCGGTCGGCCGCCGAGGGGGCGAAGCCGTCGAGGACGAGGCCCCGGCCCGATTTCTCCACGGCGAACCGGTACGCGGCCACCTTCGGGGGCAGGATCTCGACCCGCCCGACGCTGAACCCCTCCGGCGGGTCCGACAGGGCGGCCCGCAGGGCCTCGTAGGCCGGCACGTCGAGGGCCTCGCCCGACAGGCTGAGCACGGTGTCGCTGAGCGCCGCCCGCCCGCCCTTGGCGAGACCGGAGAGCCGGGCCGCGAGGAACGCGGCCGCGCCGGCGAAATCCGGCGGCGCGCCCCGGGCGGCCCGGGCGGTGTCGTCGAGGCCGGTGCCGGGATCGAGGGCGCCGGTGATCCGCGCCTCCAGGGCCCGCCGGCCGATCTCCACCGGGCGGCTGCCTTCGAGGGCGATCCGGTTCTGACCCGTGCGGATCGCCGCCCACTGGAAGGGCGCGGCGGTCTCCACGATGCCGAGTTCGGAGACGATGCGGCGCGGGCCGTCGAGGGCCGCGAGGCGGGACAGCACGGTGGCGCGCTCGGCGACGTCCGGCGCCTCGCCGGCGGCCACGAGGTCGCGCCCGACGGCCTCCAGGCGCAGCCACGGCTCGCCGGTGGCGGTGGCCGTGCCGGCGGCGATCGCCGCGCCCTCCGCCGCGAGGCCGTCGGCGATCCGCGGGGCGGCGTAGAGGGTCGCGCTCGCCCAGATCAGCGCGAGGGCCGGAAGGCCGGCGAGCCAGCCGGCGCCGCGCAGGCCTTGGGCGAGAGTTTCGGGCAACGGCACGGTCGCAGGTTCGGGCGCGGGTCGGGACGTGGGGGCAGGCGGATCCGGTGCCGAGAGCACACCGTCTTTCCGGCAGCATGAAGGCCGGCGGCCTCCTTTCTCCCACGGGTCAGCGCCGCGCCGCGTCCCCGCGCCGCCGGAACCGGCCGGACGCCCTCCGGTTTCCGAGCCAGACCCCGTCCCCGCTGAGGAGCGTGCCATGCGATCCATCCTCGCCGCCGCCCTGCTGCCGGCGATCGCCGTCCCGGCCGGGGCCCAGAGCCTGTCGGCATCGCTTGAGCCGATCGCCCCCGTCGCCAATCCGGGCCAGCTGAGCCTCGGCGGCAGTTCCACCACCGGGCCGTTCCCGACCGTCTCGGCGCAGACCGGCGGCCTCGTGAATGCCGGCCAGCTGAGCTTCGGCGGGGGCGGCGGCGGTGGCGGCGGCCGCATCGGCGCGTCGGGCGGCCTCTCGGCCGGGACGACGCTCGGCGCCACGACCGCCGGTTCGGGCGGGGCGGGCCAGCTCGGCGGCCTGGGATCCACCGCGACCGGCGGTGCCGGCGTCACCGGCACGACCCTCGGGACCGGCGGGACGATCGGCGCCACCGGTGCCCGCAGCGGCCTCAGCGGCGCGTCCCGCACGGGCCTGGGCTCGACCGCGGGGAGCCTCCTGACACCGACCCTCGGAACGGGCGGTCTCGGGGGTGGGTCGGGCCTGTCCCCCGGCCTGGGCACCGGGCTCTCGGGAGCCGGCCTCGGCGCAGGTGTCGGCGCAGGTGTTGGCACGGGTCTCAACGCTGCCGGAAGCCTCGGCTCCTCGCTCGCGACCGGCTCGTCCGGCGTCGCGTCGGCCGGTCTCGGCAGCGGCGTGGCCGCGTCGGGCATCGGCGCGACGGGTGCCACCCTGTCCCCCGGCGGTCTGTTCGGGCTGTTCGGACTGTTCGGGCTCGGGACCGGAACGGCCGCGAGTGGAGCCACGGCCGCGACGGTTTCCGGGACGGGCGGCGCCGGCACGGGCGGCGCCGGGATCCCCGGGACGCCCGGGCTGCCCGCGGACGATCCCGCCCAGGCGGCCCGCACCCTGCCGACCGGCGGCGGGGCGATCGGCGGTGCCGGGATCGGCGGCGCGGCGGCCGCGCCGGTCCGGACCGGCGACCTCTGCGGCGGGCCCTTCGCCGAAGCCTGCCTCGGCCAGGGGTTCTGAGCGGCCTCCGGGGCCGGAACCGCGCCGAACCGCTGCCGTTCCTTCTGTGCCGGCACCTCGGCCGGGACAGGAGACAGAGATGAACGTCATGCTGGGCCGCGTCTCGCTCGCGGCCGCTCTCGTGATCGGCGTCTCGGGCGCTGCCCTGGCGCGCGATACCGGGCCGAAGGCCCACGGCGCCAAGGGCACGGCCGGCCTGCACGGGATCGGCTTCAACGAGCCGAAATTCCGCTCGGACCTGCGCACCGGCAAGGAGCAGCCCTATACGTGGCCGGTGAGCGACCGCTATCGCCCGGTCTCGCAGCCCTTCTACGGTCGGGCCTACTGAGCCGCCCGGCGCACGCTCCGCCGAATGGATGAGTGGCGGCGCCCCGCTCCGCCGCGCACAACCGGGGCCGGCCCCGTTCCGTCATCGGAGCGGGCGCCGATCCGGCGATGGCCCAGAGGCACGGGGTCCGTGGCGTGCCGGCTCCCGAGGCAGGAGAGTGTGATGCATCCGCTGAACCGGCGCGTCGTCGCGGTCCCGGCCGTCGCGCTTCTGGTCGTCGCGCCCCTGCCGGGGCGCGCGGGCGAGTTCGCGCAGGTCCCGCCGGTGCCGGGCATGGCCCTGACCCTGCCCGATCCCGGCATGGCCAACGGGGCGCCCGCGCCCGCTCCGACGGCGGCACCGACCCCCGCCGCGGCCGCGGAGCCGCCCGCTCCGGTCAGGGCGGCCTCCGTTCCGGCGGTCGAGCGCCGGTTCCGGGGCCTGGGCAGCGGGCTCTCGTCGATCGACGGGCAGCTCCCGAACCAGCGCACCGGCCAGCGTCACCAGCACGTGGTCCGCGACATCTGCATCGGCTGCTGATCCGATCCGCCTCCGGCGCGGCGCCGGTTAGTGCGGCGCCCGCGCTCGGGAATTCGCTTGGATCCAGCGCGGCGAGAGGATGTCGCCGGCCTCAGTGATGATCCAGGGTTGGGCCTCGCCGGATTCCATCGCCGCGATCGCGACGGCGAGGGCCTCGCGCAGGGTCGCGAACGGCCGCCCCTCCGCGGCGCGGGCCGGTGTGCCCTTGGGCCAGATGGTCAGTTCGGCTCGTCTGTCGAGGTCGGAGGGCGTCATCGGCGCTCTCGTGGTGCTTCGCAGAGTGCTTCGGCGGGATGTGGGCGTTCTACCGTGCCTGTGTGCGTGCCCGTGTGACGCGGATCTGGCGCCGCGGTCTCCGATTCGCGCCACGGGCCGCGACGCCAGCAACGCGCGCGCTCGCCCGGCGGTTTCGATCGGTTCGGGGGCGCGCGCGAAAAACAAATCACCCGCTCCTCAAGTTTGATTTGAGAACGTGCCGGTGGAAGTTTAGTTCATTTGCATCGAATGCATGGCGCGCGGGATCGGTGCCTGAATTCACGGCTGAGAATTCCTGGGAAACACTGCAGTACCGTGCCGTCCTGGCGATATGGTGCAATGCGAAAAATGCATGCCGCGACGCACAAATCCGTGGTCTCATGCGCTGGTCGATCGCATCCCGCGGTCGACACCGCGATCGAACCGGAGACGCACCATGCGCACGATCCTCATCCTCGCGTCGGCCGCGCTCACCTCGGCGGCCTTCACGGGCCTCGCCGCCGCCGACGACCGCCTGCACCTGACGCCGCCGCTCTATCGCGATCAGGCCCGGCCCGCCCAGCAGATCCGCGCGATCCACGATCTGACCACCACGCCCCAGCCCGTCGCCGCGCCGGCGACCGTCAATCGGACGGTCTCGTCCCTCGGCCGGCCGATCGTCCAGGCCGCCGTCGAGGCGAGCCGCTGAGCCGGCTGCCGGAGACGGAGCGCCCCGGGCTGCTCCGTCTCCGGCCGACGCTCAGACGATGTGCAATTCCTGCGCGGCCACCGACGGTTCCACGCCGCGACGGATCAGGCGCCGCGTCCGCGCCCGCTGATCGCGCGCGGTGCTGAGGGCAGTCCCCGCCGCGCGGTACCCCTCGAACCACAGATCCGCCCACGCATACTGCGCCGCCATCGCGAGCAGGACGGCGTTCTCGGCCTGTCTCAGGCCCAGCCGCAGGCTCTCATCCGCCAAGCGGCCAACCTCCCCGTACATCATCTCCAACTCCGCGTCCGAACACGGCCGGCAGCGCCGCGAAGGGCCGCCGGCCACCCGCCCAGAGGCCGCTCGGCTCTCCCGCTCAGTGCGACGCCGCCCCGGCAGCGTCGCGAGCGGCGGCCGCCGCTTCCCGGGCCGTATCCTGCCCTCGCACCCCTTTCGTGCGGACCGTGTCGGGGGCGCGGCGCGCCGCTCCGACGACGCTTCCGAAGGCCGTCCGGGCCTGTGCGAGACCGGTCCCGGCGACGTCGCGGATCTGGGTCGGGACCTCGTGGCCCGACGACTGTGCCATGCACTGTGCCATGCGTGGTCTCCTGTCGGCCGCCATCCGGGTTCGGCCGGCCCGTTTGTGCATCGCACATGGACCGGCGTCCAGGGATCGCCCGCGCGTCGGCGCGACCGGTCAGATCTCCGTCTCGCGCCGGACGATCGCCTCTTCCCCGCTGCCCTTCTGCGCGAGGCCGACCTCGGGATCCTCGGTCGGGATCGTGGCCGGCGCCGCCTTGATGCGCTCCGCCGGAGGCTCGTCCGCCTCGCGCGCGTCCGGTCCGCGGCTCGTCGGGTCTGCGGTCTCGCGCGTCATGCGGTCTCTCCCTGCCTGCAGCCAACGCGACGGGGCGTGTGCGGGTCCCGGGGCTCCGTCACGATGGCGGGAGGCGCGACGCGGATCGCGGCTCTATATGGGAGGTGCGAGCAGGGAGAGTGGTGTGTTCACCGTCAAGGGGATTGATCCGTCCGGGCGCGTCATGACGTTCGCCTGCGGGACGGACGAGCAGGCGATGGAGAAGACTTGGGAGCTGGCCCGGCGCGGCTTCCGCGAGATCACGGTCGCCGATCCGAAGGGCAAGGAACTCTCCGCGGCCGCCTTCGAGCGCTCGCTCAACATCGACTGGGAGTGACGCGCGTCGGCGCGCGCCGGGAGCCCCGCCGCCCCCGACCCTGCCGACGACACTCTGGCCGCGCCGAGCGCCGGTCGACCCGAGGCAGGCGCCTGTCAGGTCGCCTCGAGTTCGCGCCAGAGGTTCGCGCGGCCCGACCGCGCCGTCTCGGGGATGTCGGTCGTGGCGCCGATCTCCTCCGCCTTGCGCCAGATGGCGCGGCAGACGAGGATCTCGCTGCTCGCATCGATGCTGAGGATGAAGCTGTCCGGAACGATCTCGGCATCCGGGAGCGCGACCCGCACGCCGCCGGCCGATCGGTCGTAGACGATGCACGGCAAGCTTCGATGCTCGTCGACCGAGATGCTGCCGGTCTCGTTGAGAAGCGTGCGTGGAGCGCTGCGTCGTTCGAACATCACCGCCTCGAGAACCTCTGCCCGACAGGATCGGTCACCCGGGTTCAAGGGCGGTTTGCGAAATGCCTCGAATTGTCGGGAAGCTGCCGTCCCTGTGAATTCTGCGCTCTTCATGCGCGCTCGGCCGGAGGCCGGATGCGCGGAGCACCGCCGCCCCCCGAGCGACCGGGGCGACGGATCCGCAGGGACGGAGACGGCCTCGGTCGGACCGCTCGGCGCGTGTGACCGGCCTCAGGATCGACCTACTCGGTCACGACCTCGACGAGGGTGGTGAGAAAGCCCAGCGCGACGGCCCCGATGCCGCCCATGAAGGCCGCATCCCACCCGGCGAACTCCCTCGACTGGGGCGCGCGCAGGAAGGCGAACAGCGTCACGGCGGCCCCGCAGACGACGAGAGCGAGGGCCAGCAGGATCGATCGAGACATGGCGTTTCCCTATGCGCCGGTCTCGCGGCCCTTGAGGGCTCTTGTAAACGGACGAGTGCGACCGGCTTGATCTGTTCAGTCTCGTCCGTCGTCGAAACATGACAGACGAGAGCGCGGTGAACAAGGTGTTCATCTGTTCTGCACTGCGGAACAGCGGCCGGAATGACGCTCTCATCTGATCCGCACAGGACTGAAGTCGCGCGCGGCCAGGGCTGCCCTTCACGAGGGGCATCGACCGGCCGGCCGCGGGGAGTGCCCCGCCGGGACGGGATCCGGCGCGGTCAGTCGATGAAGACGCGGACGCCGTCCGTGTTGAGCAGGTCGCGCTGGTCGGCGCACCATTGCTCCGGTCCGACCGCGGCGATCTCGTCCGCGACCCGCCGGCCCTCCTCGGCGATGGCCTTCCGGGCACGCTGGTGGCCAAGGCCGGCGTCGAGGGCTCGGCGGACCGTGCGGGACAGGCCCTCGGACACCGTGTCGTCGATGGTGTAGAGCTTGCGGCAGTGCAGGACGATGCCGGCCTGCGCGCCGACGATCCGCACGAGACCCCGGATCGTCTCCGCGCGCTTGGTGTCGTCTGCCTCCTCGGCAGCCCGGGCGGTGCCCGGCACGACCGCCGTTCCCAGGAGGGCGGCGAACAGCAGGGCGCGAGTCATCCGGGGCATTCCTTCTGGCCGATGCCGGAGCCGTCTCCGGAACGCCGCACCGGGCGGCCGCGCCCGCCCCGTCAGATTCGGCCGGTCACTTCCGGGCGGCCATCAGGTCGTGGGTCAGAACGGTCAGCTTGCCGATCAGGTTGCTGATATCGGAGCCCTTGCACGACCATTGCGTGCCGACCGCCTCGCCATCGGCCGAGACGGAGACGACCGCCACCGAGCGCAGGCGACCCTCGCGGGCCAGGGCCAGCTGATCCTGCAGCACGGCGATGATCGACGCGGTGTCCTCGTCCACGACAGCGGGCGCGATATGCGCTGGGAACGGCACGACCGAACTCGTCATCGTCTGCTCTCGCTTCATCTCGCCGACCCCTTCGGTAGCATCCTCGGGCCCCGGCGTGCGCATCAGCTTTGTGCAGAGTGTGGCAGCTTGTCCGTGTCCCGCGATGTCCTGGACGTGTGTGGCGACGATGCAACGGTCTCGGCGCGGCTCTGGGCCGCGCGGCGGCACGAGGCGCCGGGCTCCGCGGCGCTTCGTTACGAGGGGGCCCCGCCGAGCGGGGCGCCCCCGGAGGTCGTCATCCTCAGGCGGCCTTGCGGCCCTTGCGCTCGCGCTCGGCCATGGCGCCGGGCTGGCCCAGGCCGATCGCCTTGGCGAGGGCGGAGCGCTGCTCGGCGTAGCTCGGCGCGACCATCGGATAGTCCGCCGGCAGGCCGTAGCGGTCGCGGTAGCTGCGCGGATCCAGGCCGTGGCTGGTCAGGTGGCGCTTCAGCGTCTTGTAGGTCTTGCCGTCGATGAAGCTGACGATCCCGTCGTGCCGGACCGACTTGCGAATCTGGGCCGCGCTCGGCTTCTCGACCTCGGCCTGCGGAACCGCCCCGATCTCCGCCGTCAGAGTCCCGGTGACGAGCCCGCTGATCGCGCCGTGCACGCGCGCGATCAGGGCCGGAAGCTCCGCGGCCGGCACCGGATTGTTCGACACGTAGGCGGCGACGATATCGCCCGCCAGCTCGATGAAGTTGGAGTTGGGCCCTGTGGTTTCTTCTGACACTGTAAGATTCCTGGTGTGCCCCTCGCCCGGGATCTGCTACTTTTGAGCACTGAATGCAAGTTACAAAACCGTTGGCGGGCCGCTTCCGGTGCATGATCGGGGTGCCCGCCGCGGAGATCGGCCGGCCATTTCTGGCGATTTCCGGCGGAGTATTTCCGAGCGCCGTCCGAGGCGGCCTATCGACTGCGGTAGAGTTTCCGCTCTGCAGAACGACCAGAACGTGCATCTGGCGGACTTGAAGTCGGCCCGGGCCGGCCGATGGGCCGTTCCGCCGTCATCCGCGGTGACGCAGCGCCCCGGTCGTGGCATGGCGCGGCCATGCTGATGCTCGCCCTCCTCATCGCCCTGCTGGCCGTCGTGGTCGCCATGTTCGTGCTGCGGCGGTGGACCGGGCGGCTGGCCTCGCTCGCGACGCTCCTGGCCGGAGCGATCATGGTCCTGTGGCTCGCCGAGGTCGGCCTGCTTCCCGGAACGCAGGGCCCGTTGACGGCGTACCGCCCCCTCGTGCCCGGGCTCGACCGGTAACGGTTCGGTAAGCGTACCGGCGGAGCATGGGGCATGCCCACGCTCTCCGCCCCGCGCCTGCTCACGTTCTTGGTGTCGGCCGTGCTGATCGGCCTCGCCGTCGCCAGCCTCTACACGCGCATCCCGATGGTCGGAAAAACCGTCGTGGCGCACCGGCAATGGTTCTTCATCGGCGCCTACGCCCTGCTCGCCCTCGGGGTGACCACCCGCAGCCTGTAGCGGACCGCGCCGCGGTCCGTTCGCCACCGCGCGCCGCGCCGAGGAGGCCGGAATGGCCCTGAAGACCACCTACCTCGTGCAGCCGTTCGAGCTGCACCGGAATCGCCTGCGGCCGGCCCGTCAGGAGCCCGCGCAGAGCGAGTTCGGCGCCCTCAAGAAGGCGGAGGCGCTGGCCGCCCGCATGCCCGGCGCGGCGGCCCTCAGGGTCGTGGCCGACGACGAGACCGGGGAACTCGAGGGCGTCACGATCCTCGGCCAGTTCGGGACCGTTCCGGACGATTTCGCCGAGAGCCTGCTGGGGGGCTGATGCGGCCCGCGGGTCCCGGCTTACATCCGGCCGCGTCTGGGGGTGCGACACGGGCGACCTCCGATTGCGGCCCTCCGGAAACTACGTAGAAACAGCGGAGACAGATCCTTGCGAGCTCCGGCGCTCGCCGAGCTCGCATCCGTGCCCCGCTATTTCATCGACCTCCACGACGGCGCCAACTTGGTTCGCGACCGCGACGGCTTCGATCTTCCGGATCTCGCCGCGGCGCGGGCGCAGGCGGTGCGCATCCTGACGCGGCTCGCGCAGGGCTTGACCGATCCGATGGAGCGGCAGGATTACGTGCTCGCCGTGCGCGACGAGCAGGGCGCGGTCCGCCTGCGCCTGCGACTCTCCTACGATGTCGAGGGCGGCTGACGGCCCGGCCGCGCGCGGGTCGGGAAAGCGGGAGATCGTATGCGACGCTCAACAGGTCTGACCGGCTCGCTCGCGGCGGCGCTCCTGCTGCTCGCCGCCGCCGGGCCGGCAGGGGCGCAGACCGCGCCGCCCCCGCCCACGGGATCCGCCGCGGCGACGGCCGACAACGCCGTGCTGCTGACGGTCTTCCTGCGCCACGACCAGTCCCGCCCGCTGGCGGAGCTGAACGCGCAGCTCGCCAAGCAGGGCTTCTACAAGGCCTTCCCGCCGCCGGGCATCGAGGTCGTCTCGTGGAACGTCGTCATGGGGATCGGGCAGATCATCGTCCTGCGGCTGCCCGCCTCCCGCCTGCGTGAGGTCAACCGCGTCCTGGAGGACACCGCCTGGGGCGCGTACCGGACCGAGTTCTTCCCGACCTACGATTACAGGGCCGTGGGCCTCGCGGAGCACGAGAAGGCGCGCTGAGACCGTCCCGGCCGCCTCAGGCCGGAGCCGCGCCGCCCGGACCGACCGGCCCGAGATCCAGCGCGTCGTCCCACAGGTAGGGGTGGCCGAGGCGCTTGGCCGCGTACATCGCCGCGTCCGCCCGCTCCACCAGGGCCTCAGGCCGGGTGGCGTGCAGGGGCGCGCAGGCCACGCCGATCGCCGCGCCGATGCGGATCGGCGATCCGGTCCCGAGATCGTACGGCTCGGCGAGGCGCGCCTGGAGGCGCAGGGCGAAGCCGAGGGCCGGCGCCGGCGCCGCGTCGCCGAGCAGGATGGTGAACTCGTCGCCCCCGAGCCGCGCGGCGCAATCCCCCGCGCCGAGCGCCGCCCGCAGGCGCTCGGCCAGGTGTCGCAGGAGCGCGTCGCCCACCGCGTGCCCGTGGCGGTCGTTCACCGGCTTGAAGCCGTCGAGGTCGAGGCACAGCAGCGCGCAGGGCGCGCCGTCGAGGTCGGCCAGGGTCCGGTCGAGCCGGGCCGCGAACAGGTGGCGGTTCGGCAGGCCGGTCAGCGGGTCGTGGTGGGCCATGTAGCGCAGGAGCGACTCCGCCCGGCGGCGCTCGGTCACGTCCTCCCACAGGGCGGTCCAGCCGCCGCCGGCCTGCGGGTGCAGCGTGATCGCGACCTGGCGCCCGTCCGCGAGCGTCTGGACCACGGCATCGGTCGCGCCCCGGGCGAGGAGCCGCCGCCGCGCCGCCCAGAGGCCGCAGGGATCCCGGTCGGCCGGGACCGCCCCCGCGGCGCTCGCCGCGCCCACCGCCCGGGCATGCATGCCGGGCCGGATCCGGTTCGCGGGCGGCCCGAACAGGCGCCGGAACCCGTCGCTCACGAACAGCAGCCGGTCGGCGGAATCGAACAGGCACAGGCCGTGCGGCAGCGAGTCCAGCGCCTGGACGATGCCGGGTCCGAGCTTGCGCCCGCGGCCGAGCCCGTCCTGGCGCCGGGCGCAGGCCGCCTGCCGGTGGCGCCGCGCCAGCCTCGTCGCCGCCCTGCCCGCCTCCGCCGCCATGGCCGGTCCCCCGAAACGCCCGACAGCGTCGTCGGGCGATCGCCGGAACGTGCCGGCTCGGAAATTAGTCTCCGGTCTTCATAGAATGGGATTCCTTTCGCCAACCTTGACGAAAGTCGTGCGCGTTGAGCGATCTTCGCGGAGATTGACCATCCTCAAGTTGAGGTGGTGATCGCGGCGCGCGAACTCTGTCGGTCGACGGGTCCGCGCGGTCGGGCTGCGCCGACGTCCCGGGGGGCGCCGCGCGGCCCCCGGGACGACGTCTATCGGCGGCGCGTCAGGGCGCGTCGTGCGGGCCGTGATGGCCGTCGAGCACCGTGTCGCTGGTCGGGACCGTCGCGGCGACGGCCTCGGCGCGGCGGATGTCGGGCGCGGTCGCCTCCTCCACGAAGGCCGCCACGGCCTCGCTCAGCGGCAGCGTGCGGGTCTGCTGGCTGCCGAGCCGTCGGATCGAGACCGTGCGCTCCTCCGCCTCGCGGCGACCGAGCGCCAGCAGCACCGGCACCTTGGCGAGCGAGTGCTCGCGGACCTTGTAGTTGATCTTCTCGTTGCGCAGATCCGCCTCGACCCGCAGGCCGGCGCGCTCCAGGGTGCGGATGACGTCCCGGGCGTAGGGATCGGCCTCGCCGGTGATCGTCGCCACCACCACCTGGACCGGCGCCAGCCACAGCGGGAAGTGCCCGGCGAAGTGCTCGATCAGGATGCCGGTGAAGCGCTCCATCGAGCCGCAGATCGCCCGGTGGACCATCACGGGCGGCTTCCGGGCGCCGTCGGCGTCGATGTAGAAGGCGCCGAACCGCTCGGGCAGGTTGAAGTCCACCTGCGTGGTCCCGCACTGCCAGTCGCGGCCGATGGCGTCGCGCAGCACGTACTCGAATTTGGGCCCGTAGAACGCGCCCTCCCCCGGGTTGACCGCGGTCCGGATCCGGCCGGCCGACTGCTCCTCGATCTGCGCCAGCACGCGGGTCATCACGTCCTCGGCGTGGTCCCAGAGGGCGTCGGAGCCGACGCGCTTCTCGGGCCGGGTCGAGAGCTTCACGACGATCTGGTCGAAGCCGAAATCCGCGTAGGTCGAGAGGATCAGGTCGTTGATCTTCAGGCACTCGTCGGCGAGCTGGTCCTCGGTGCAGAAGACGTGGGCGTCGTCCTGCGTGAAGCCGCGCACGCGCATCAGCCCGTGCATGGCGCCGGACGGCTCGTAGCGGTGGACGATCCCGAACTCGGCCATGCGCAGGGGCAGGTCGCGGTAGGATTTCAAGCCGTGCTTGAAGATCTGCACGTGGCCCGGGCAGTTCATCGGCTTGAGGGCGAACCAGCGCTTGTCCTCGGCCTCCTCGCCCGCGGACTGCGCGGCGAACATGTTCTCCCGGTACCAGCCCCAGTGGCCGGAGGTCTCCCACAGGGCCTTGTCGAGGATCTGCGGGGCGTTCACCTCGGCGTAGTCGCCACGCAGGCGCCGGCGCATGTAGGCGATCAGCTCCTGGAAGATCGTCCAGCCCTTGGCGTGCCAGAAGACGACGCCCGGCCCCTCCTCCTGGAAGTGGAACAGGTCCATCTCGCGGCCGAGCCGTCGGTGGTCGCGGCGCTCGGCCTCCTCCAGCCGGTGCAGGTAATCGTCGAGATCGGCCTGGTTCGCCCAGGCCGTTCCGTAGATGCGGGTCAGCATCGGGTTGTTCGAGTCGCCGCGCCAGTAGGCCCCCGCGACCTTCATCAGCTTGAAGGCGGTGCCGACCTTGGCCGTCGAGGTCATGTGCGGGCCGCGGCAGAGGTCGAACCAGTCGCCCTGGCGGTAGATCTTCAGGTCCTCGCCCGGCGGGATCGCGTCGACCAGCTCGACCTTGAAGCCCTCGCCCTTGCCGGCGAACAGCGCCCGCACGTCCTCGCGCGTCCAGACTTCCTTCGTGAAGGGCGCGTCGCGCGCGATGATCTCGCGCATCTTCGCCTCGATCTTCGGAAAGTCCTCGGGCGTGAACGGGGTCTCGCGATGGAAGTCGTAGTAGAAGCCGTTCTCGATCACCGGGCCGATCGTGACCTGCGTCTCCGGCCAGAGCGCCTGCACGGCCTCGGCGAGCACGTGGGCGCAGTCGTGCCGGATCAGCTCCAGGCTGCGCGGGTCGGTGCGGTCCAGGAACTCGATGCGGGCATCGCGGTCGATCGGGTCGTCGAGGTCGGCGACCGTGCCGTCGAGCGCCATGGCGACGGTGCGCTTGGCCAGCGACTTGGCGATGCCCTCGACCACGGCCCGGCCGGTCGTGCCGGCGGCGATCTCCCGCGTGTTGCCGTCGGGGAAGGTGAGAATCGGCATGGTACGAGCGTCTCCGGGCTCAGTCCTGCATACGGGGCAGGTAAGCGGTTTCGAGGGAGCGGCCGTGTAGACCGATTTCTCGGGCGAGGGAACAACGGTGCGGCGCAACTTCACGCATCCCTGCCCTTCGTCCGCCGTTCGGGTGCGCGTGATCGTCCCCGCGCGCGTGTGGCGCCGGGGGCATGGCCCGGGAGGCGAGCACGAGGGACGCGGGACGCCGCGGGAACCCAGGTGTCGGCCAAGTACGCGCGGGATCCGATCCCCGCGGCGCCCCGCGGCATCGGCCGGGCATGGTCCCCGGCCGGTGCCGTCTGTCTCGTCGCGACGTCTCCGACGTCCCGGTCCTGCGACTCCCCGTGAGCGGTCTCTGTCGAGGTGCAGGCACGCCGTACTCGCACGCCGTGCCCGCACCTCCGGAACCCGCATCGGCGCCGTGGCCTTCCAGCCGTCCCCCGCCTCGTAGTGGGCGGGTCCGCAGGTCGCTCAGGGTCGGCCCAGAGGCGGGTCGGCGCGGGGGCATTTCCTCACCCCGCCGGGCACAGTGCCGCCCGGTCTCACGCCCGCGTCCGAGGCACGCCCCGCACCGGTCCATCGCCCGGGGCGATGGCGGCTGAGAGCCACCGACGCGGGCGCCGCCCCGTCCCCGGACCCGCACGGTCAGCCACCGGGCGGGCCCCCGAAGGACGGCCCGGGATCGCTCCCGGGCCGCCGCGGACAGGTGCGGTCAGGAAGCACAAAATAGGAACATTGTCGCAATTATATACGTGACAAAGCAGAACGGTCGAGGTAAGTTCGGGCTATCGAACGAACGGCTCTCGCCATGAACCTCTCTGATCCCCGCTTTCACGACGACACCGCGGCCCGCGAGTGGCTTGAGGCTCGCCGTTGGCGGAACGGTAAGGTGTGCCCTCACTGCGGCAATGCGGATCAGGCTGCGATCACCGGCCTCAAGGGCAAGAAGCACCGCCCCGGCGTCTGCCAGTGCAACGCCTGCCGTGAACAATTCACGGTCACAGTCGGCACCGTCATGGAGCGATCCAAGATCCCGCTGCACAAGTGGGTGATGGCCACGCACCTGATGGCGGCGAGCAAGAAGGGTGTCTCGGCCCACCAGCTGCACCGCATGCTCGGCATCACCTACAAGACGGCGTGGTTCATGGCCCACCGTTTGCGCGAGGCCATGCGCCCGGCCGCTGACGCTGGCCCTATCGGCGGCGAGGGCAAGACGGTCGAGGCTGACGAGACGTATTTTGGCAAGACGGAGGAGAGCCGCCCGTCCCCGAAGCGCAAGGGCCTGCCCTACACCAAGGGCGGTCGCTCAGGCCCGTCCAACAAGCTCGCTATCGTGTCACTGGTCGAGCGCGGCGGCTCTGTCCGCTCGTTCCACCCGGCCGTTGCCACCAAGCCGGTCGTGACCGAGATCGTGAAGGCCAACATCGCTCGCGAGTCCAAGTTCTACACGGACGAAAGCCGCCTCTACACCGGACTGTCGGCGCATTTCGCAGAACACAGCACCGTCAAGCATTCGGTTGGCGAGTACGTGCGTGGCGAGATCCACAGCAACACGATTGAAGGCTTCTTCTCGATCTTCAAGCGCGGCATGAAGGGCATCTATCAGCACTGTGGTGAGAAGCACCTTCACCGCTACCTCGCCGAGTTCGACTTCCGCTACAACCATCGCATCGCGGTCGGGTTCAGCGACTATGAGCGCTCCTGCCGCCTCGTTGAGGGCATGGCAGGCAAGCGCCTCACCTATCGGCGGATTGACGGCGCCGAACGACACCTACAGGGATGAGAGAAAGGTGTGGAAAGCGAGTCGCGGGCGCAAGCTTAAGTGTTGATAAATCAAGCTTGGCCTTACTGGAGTCCTTGGACCGGCAACACCGTGTGGTATGCTATATGCCAGCGAGGCGGCTATGAGCGATCCTCACATGTCTATGGTGATCGACGCCGTTGACGGACGGAACGAACCTATTGGGCAGATCCCCCGCAACGAGGTGTTCGCCAAAAAGGCAAACTTTCGCACCGTCCACATCCTTATCCGCAGTTTGGATCGAACCTCACTGCTGTTGCAGAAACTGCCTCAAAATCATCCGCGCAGCCCAGCGCGGCTAGGCTCGTCTGTCGCTGGCTATTTGCATGCCGGTGAGTCTTATCAGCGCGCAGCAAGGCGTAAACTGAAAGAGGAACTTGGGATCAATAAGGTCTTTCGTCTTTGGCCGGTTGACCTCATTGAGATGCACGATGAAGAGGTGTCCAAATTCATTCAAATCTATACCTTCCCATACGACTACAGTGGGCAGTTTGATAAAAGCCGCATTGAGAATGTATCTTACTATCGATTTGCGACGCTAGACAGGCTACTCATACAGGAGCCAGATCGGTTCACGGCGACCTTTTTGCATGTCTATAAAAGATTTCGCGAAATCCCAAAATGGCAGCCAGCCAGATAAGGACGCAGTCAAAGCTCAACGCGACCTTCTTCTCAAGGTCTATGACGCCGCAATCGCCGAGTACAGGTTCAACGTTCAACTAAATTGGGACCGTGTCAAATTCTACATCGGCCTCGCAGTGTCTGGCATTGCCGCCGGGACTGCGGTCTTTAAGATATACAACGACAGTTTTTTCGCCTCATTCCTGCTAATGATTTATTTTTTTATCCTAGCTGCGGTGACAACATTTGGCTCTAGAGCGATCTCCAAGGGGAAAGAATACTCTCGTCAAGCAGTCCTTACAAAGACTTTGGTTGAGCGTGAGCTTGGGTTATTCCGCCAACTGGAAGGGCTGAAAGATCCTGATTTGCACCTTGGGATTGCAGTCACTCCCGGCCAAAGAAAGTATATCAATGTAATATTTGGTCGAAAGGAGCGCGAGGCAAAGAAGCCAGATCCAGGATCCATTTTGCAAGCAACGCAATGGATTTTCGTAGCACTTATAGCTGTTCAGATCATGTTCGGAATTTTGGCTTGGTTTGGCGCCGCGTCTGTTCATGATCGGCCGACAAAAAATGCGTCTAGTCAGCGGCAGGGCTCCTAAGCCGCTTTCGCTTCGGCGCCAGCGCCTTCCCCACCGCCTGCCGATCTGGCGGCGTGGACAGCAGCCGGTCGGCTATCTCGCCCATACGAGCCCAATCGGGTTGAGCGTTTATCAGAGCCTTGTCGGCATCCTCGGGTTGTGCGCCCTTAGCGGATCGTCGCTTCGCATCGTGATCGGTCATGGCTTCAAAGCCCCGGCAAAACCATAGCAAGCCTACCTCATCAAACCTCTGGGATCGACCTCCGGTCCTCCCAACAGGGGACGCCTCCCAGGACGACATCTATCGCGCCGTAGGGCACGCCCTAAGCCGGTGGGAATATCTTGAGACCGAATTAGCTGCGCTGTTCGCGTTGCTCTGCGACACGACATCAATTGCGCCGCAGCTTGCATATGGCTCTGCTATGGCATTCGGCGCCCGTCGAGACATGCTTGTCGCCGCTAGTCAGGCATACTTTGCGTCCATGCCATTTGATCGTGTTCTTTTTGACCGCATAATTGAGGAAATTGGAAAATTGAGCGGCCTAAGGAACGACATCGCCCACGGCACCGTAATGGTTTTCTCAGGAGCATATGGTTCGGGGTTTTATCTCGGGCCGCCGCCTTACAACTTCTCAAAAAACAAGCACCTGACAGGCGCTGGCCACAAATATCAATACACCTCAGCGCAGATCGTTGACATAAAGAATGTGTTCAATATCTATCATGCTCAAGTCAAAATGCTTCGCGATACTCTTGAGGCAGAGCGGCAATCATGGCGAGAAACACGTCCCGAGCCATTGAGCGAGCTAGAGGATCAAGAATGCCCTCAGGATGCCACGCTTCAATCTCCCGAACTCCAGCCTCAAGCATCTGATCCGTCACCTCAATCGGGTGGTCAGTCTTAAATTCCTCGTTCGACACAGCGGACAAAACCTAGCTAAGGCCGTGCGGCCAAAGACCGATTTTGCCACAGGAGCTTGTCCCTGTCTGCTTTGTCAGGTATATAATTAGGAACATTGTCAAGGAAAACTGAGCCGCGCGCCCCGGTCGACGCCCATCTCCGTCATCGCGAGCGCAGCGAAGCGACCCAGGGCCGCGCGACGTCGTTGAGCGGGGCGCGACCCTGGCCCGCTCCGCTCCGCTCGCAAGGACGTCGGTGCCGAGAAGCCATCGGCCGCAATTCCAGGGCCGGGGCTGGAAGACGGCCCCGTCCGGCGACATGCTGGCGCGGCGCCTCCCCCGCACGGACAGGAGGCGCCCGGACACTCGGAACAGGGACACCCGCATGGCCGCGCGCCTCGCCCTCCTCGGCCTCGGCGCGATGGGGCACCCCATCGCCCGCAACCTCGCGGCCAAGCGGGGCTCCGACGCCGAGACGCTCGTCGCGATCGACACCGACCCGGCGCGCCTCGCCGGCCTCGCCGCGCCGGGCCTCGTCGCCACCACCGATCCCGGCCAGGCCGCCGGCGCCGACGTGCTGTTCCTGTGCCTGCCGAACGGCGACGCCGTCGAGGCGGCCCTCCTCGGGGACGGCGCCCTGGCGGAGCGCCTCGCCCCGGGGGCGGTCGTGGTCGACCTCAGCACCATCGCGCACGCCAAGGCCCTCACGGTCGGCCGCGCCGTGGCGGCGACCGGACGCGCCTTCGTCGACGCGCCCGTCTCCGGCGCGCCGGCCGGCGCTGAGGCCGGGACGCTCACCGTGATGTGCGGCGGCGCGGCCGGGGCGGTCGCCCGGGTGCGCCCGCTCCTGGAGCGGATCGGCACGACAATCCTGCACATGGGCCCGGCCGGGTCCGGCCAGCTCACCAAGACGATCAACAACGTGCTCTACGACATCAACATCGCGGCGCTGGCCGAGGTGCTGCCGATGGCCGTCGCCATGGGGCTCGACCCGGATCAGGTCGCCCAGGTGGTCACGACGGGCACGAGCCGGAGCTACGCGGCGCAGTACTTCGTGCCGCGGATCCTCCGGGGTCAGTTCGACGAGGGCTACCCGATGGGGGCGGCCTACAAGGACCTCGTCGCCGCCGCGGCGGTCGCGGCGGAGAACGGCTTCCCGATGCCGGTCACGGCGGCCGCCACCGCCACCTACCAGACCGCCCTGCGCCAGGGCCACGGCGACCGGGACAAGGGCGCCATGGTGCTGCCGTTCGAGGACCTGCTCGGGGTCCGTGTGCGGTCGCGGCCGTAGGGGCCGGCCGTAGCGGCCATCGGGCGGTCGATCCCGACCGACCCGCCCGCGCCCTGGATCTTACGGCAGCTCGAGCACGTCCCTCAGCGGCACGACCGCCAGGACCTGACCCGACGCGTCGGCGATCTCGAAGGCCTGCCCGGCCAGCACCGCGCCGTCGACCCGCTGGATCTCCAAGAGCGCCCGGGCGGAGCGCTCGGCCTCGGTGCGGGCGGCGTCGAGGTCGGGCAGGTCGGCGCCGTCGAGATCCTCGACCAGCCACTGACCGTCCCGGATGTGCAGGTAGAAGTGCGGCATAACCGCAGAACCGCGCTTACCGCCTCCGGTTGCGTCCCGGCCGCGTTGCGCGGACCGCGTGTGGCCTTTCGGTCACTCCGCGGCCTCGGTCTCCGGCACGGCGGCGTGGCCCGTCCGGGGCGGGAGCACCGGCGCGTCGGCGCGCTGGAGCACCTCCAGGGCGGCGTCGGCCTCCCGCTGGCGGTCCCAGAGCGCCGCGTAGACGCCCCCGGCCTCCAGCAACGCGGCGTGGGTGCCGCGCTCGACGATGCGGCCGTGGTCGAGGACCAGGATCGCGTCGGCGTTGACCACCGTTGACAGCCGGTGGGCGATCACCAGGGTGGTCCGGCCGCGGCTGACCCGGTCGAGCGCCGCCTGGATCTCGGCCTCCGTGAAGGAGTCGAGCGCCGAGGTCGCCTCGTCGAGGACCAGGATCGGCGGCGCCTTGAGGATCGTGCGGGCGATGGCGACCCGCTGCTTCTCGCCGCCCGAGAGCTTCAGGCCGCGCTCGCCCACCGGGGTGTCGTAGCCCTCCGGCAGCCCCGAGACGAAGCGGTCGATCTGGGCGAGGCGGGCCGCCTCCCGCAGCTCCGCGTCGGTGGCGTCGGCCCGGCCGTAGCGGATGTTGTAGCCGATCGTGTCGTTGAACAGCACCGTGTCCTGCGGGACCATGCCGATCGCCGCCCGGAGCGAGGCCTGCGTCACCGCGGCGATGTCCTGCCCGTCGACGCTGATCCGGCCCCCTTGCGGCTCGTAGAACCGGAACAGCAGGCGCGAGAGCGTCGACTTGCCGGCGCCCGAGGGCCCCACCACCGCCACGGTCTGGCCCGCCGGGATCTCGAAGGTGACGCCGCGCAGGATCGGCCGCTCGGGATTGTAGGCGAAGCGCACGTCCTCGAACCGCACCGTGCCGCCCGCCACGGTCAGCGGGGCGGCGCCCGGCCGGTCGGCGATCTCGGGGTTCTGCCCGAGGATGCGGAACATGTCGTCGATGTCGATCAGCGCCTGTTTGATCTCGCGGTAGATCATGCCCATGAAGTTGAGCGGCATCGCGAGCTGCACCAGCATTGTGTTGGCGAGCACGAAGCCGCCGATCGTGGTGCGCCCGGCCAGGATGTCGCGCGCCGCGAGCCACATCACCACGGTCATGCCGAGCGTGAAGATCACCGCCTGCCCGGCATTGAGCACCGCCAGCGACACGTAGGTCTGCGTCGAGGCCTTCTCGTACTTGGCCATCGATTCGTCGTAGCGGCCGGCCTCCCGCACTTCCGCGCCGAAATACTTCACCGTCTCGTAGTTGAGCAGCGAGTCGACCGCCTTGGTGTTGGCGTCGGTGTCGGAGGCGTTCATCCGGCGGCGGATCGCGATCCGCCACTCGGTCGCCTTGTAGGTGAAGGCCAGGTAGGCCGCGACCGTCAGGAACGCGGTCAGCGCGTAGGTCCAGTTGAACTCGTAGGCCAGCACGCCGAGCACCAGCACGAACTCGACGATGGTCGGCACCAGGGTCAGCACCATCAGGCGCGACAGTTCCTCGATGCCGGCGCGGCCGCGCTCCAGCACCCGGGTCAGGCCGCCGGTCTTGCGCTCCAGGTGGAAGCGCAGGGACAGGCGGTGCATGTGCTCGAAGGTCTGGAGCGCCAGCCGCCGCACCGCGTGCATCGCCACCTTGGCGAACAGCCCGTCGCGCACCTGCGTCAGCGCCGACATGGCGATCCGCGAGAGGCCGTAGAGGGCGATCAGCAGCATCGGCGCGGCGAGGAGGCCGGTGGGCACGGCCTCGTCCTTGCCGCCGACCGCCGCGACCAGCGCGTCGGTGATCCACTTGAAGGTGAACGGCGTCACCATGGTCACCAGCTTGGCGGCGAGCAGCAGGCCGAAGGCCAGGAAGACCCGGCGCTGCAGGTCGGGCCGGCCGTGGGGCCAGAGATGCGGCCAGAGCCGCCGGTAGGTGGCGATCAGGCCGGGGCGCTCGGCCGGGATCGGCGTCCCGGCCGCGGGCGCGGTGTTGTCGGTCATGAAGGGTTCTGCGGGGCGGGATGTCCTGGCCCCGCATATAGGCCCGCTGCCGCGCCGGAGCACCCGCGCTGCGTGCAGGCCCCCGCCTCACGCCCGCCAGAACGGCTTCGCGACCTCGGCGCGCAGGTCCCAGGGCTCGAGGCCGGCGTCCCGGGCCTGGTCGGGGTGGAGCGCCGCCAGGGCGCGGCGGGTGCGGATCCGCTGCAGCCACGTGCGGAGCAGGGACGGGCGCGCGGCCGGACGCGTGACGGCGGACGAGGAGGACAGGGTGACGGCTTGCATCGCAGACGATCCGGTGGCGGGAAGGCAGTCCGGCCGGGATTGCTGGCGGAGCATTGATCCGATACAAAGCTCGGATCAATTGAAACATTGACCTCGGAGCAATTATGCGCCCCGCGGATTACCGCACCGTCGCCGACGCGATCGCGGCCGACATCGCGGCGGGTCGGCTGCGCCCCGGCGCGCGGCTGCCGCCGCAGCGCGACTTCGCCTACGCGCGGGGCATCGCGGTCTCGACGGCGAGCCGGGTCTACGCCGAGCTGGCCCGCCGGGGGCTGGTGACCGGCGAGGTCGGGCGCGGGACCTACGTCCGCAGCGAGCCGGCGCGCGCCGGACTGCTCCGCCCAGAGCCGCCCCCGGCCGCCCTCGACCTGCAGCGGACCCACTCGCGCCTGCCCGAGCAGGAGGTGGTCCTGGCCGAGACCCTGGCGGCGCTCGCCCGCGACGACGGCCAGATCGGCTTCACGCAGTACGGGCCGGCGGGCACGCCGTCGGCGCAGGCGATCGCCGCCGGGTTCCTGGCGCGGGCGGGCTACGCCCCCGATCCCGCCGACATCCTGTTCACCGGCAACGGCCGGCAGGCGCTGGCCGCCGCCCTGGCGGCCCTGGCTGCGCCCGGCGAGCGGATCGGCTGCGAGCCCCTGACCTATCCCGGGGTGAAGGGCATCGCGGCGCGGCTCGGGATCACGCTGATCCCGCTCGCCATGGACGCGGAGGGCGTCTGCCCCGAGGCGCTGCTCCAGGCCCACCGCGCGACCCCGCTGAGCGGCGTCTATCTCCAGCCGACCCTGCACAACCCCCTCGGCGCCACGATGGGGCCGGCGCGCCGGGCCGCCCTGGCGGAGGTGCTGGATCGGACCGGGCTCACCGCCATCGAGGACGCGGTCTACAGCTTCCTCGCCGAGGCGCCGCCGCTCGCCGGCCTCGCGCCGGACCGGGTGATCTTCGTGGACAGCCTGTCGAAGCGGGTGATGCCGGCGCTGACCGTCGGCCTGATCGCCGCGCCGCCTGCCCTCACCGACCGGCTCGCCGCCTCCGTCCGCCAGGGCGCCTGGACGGTGCTCGGCCTGTCGCTCGCGGCCGGCATGCACTGGATGGCGGGGGGCTCGGCGGCGGCGCTGGCCGAGGCCAAGCGCCGGGACGCCGCGGCCCGGCAGGCCCTCGCCCGGGCGGCGCTCGCCGACCTGCGGGTCGTGGGCGATCCGCAGGCCTACCACCTCTGGCTGGAACTGCCCGAGACGTGGCGGGCCGAGGCCTACGCGGCCGCGGCCCTGCGTCAGGGCATCGCCCTCCTGCCGGCCTCGTCCTTCGCGGTCCATCCCGGCCACGCGCCGAACGCGGTGCGCCTCGCCCTGGCCTCGCCGTCGCGGGAGGAACTCGACCGGGCGCTGCGCGGCCTGCGCCGGCTGGCTTTCGCGGGCGACGACCAGGTGGTGGAGTAGGCGGCGCCGCTCAGCCGCGCTTGTCGGTGGGCAGCACGAAGATCTGGCCCGGGTAGATCAGGTCCGGATCGCGGATCTGGTTCTGGTTGGCGTCGTAGATCACCGTGTAGCGCTCGCCGCGGCCGTAGGTGCGCTGGCTGATCCGCCAGAGGTTGTCGCCGCGGGTGATCCGGGCGGTGCTGATCTCCGGCACGAACACTGCGCCGACCCGGTCCGGCTCCGCCATGTCGGCCACCTGGGGGTTCGAGACGGCGGCCGGCGGCGAGGCCGCGGCCGGCCGGTCCCGGTCGGCACCGTCGCGCGCGGCCTGATCGGGGCCGGCGCGATCCCGCGCGCCGCTCTGGGCGGGCGACGGTCCGGACTCGGCGGTCTCCCGGGCGGCGACCTGCGTCGGCTCCGGCACCGACAGGGGGACCGCGGCGCGGCCGGCGACCTTGCCGGTGGCCGGATCGACCTGGTCGATCCGCACCTGGTACTGCCCGGGCTTGATCCCGCGCCCGATCGTGAAGGTCGCCCGGCCGTCCGGCCCGATGCTGCCCGGGGCGATCATCGTGTCGTTGAGGTAGAGCTGGATCCGCGCCCCCGGCGTGCCGGTGGCCGTCACGAACAGGCGGCCGTTCCCCTGCACGTCCACGCTGGCGATCCGGGTCGGCCCCGCCCCGGACGCCGCGGTCTCGCGGGTCTCCCCGCTCCCGGCCGGCCGGCCGGCCTGCGCCGCGTCGGCGTCCCGGGTACCCGGCTCGGAAGCCGGACCGGAGGATCTGGCGCCGCCCTTCGCGTCGGCCGTCGCGCCCGGCGCGCCGGGCTGCGACAGCACGACGGTCGCGGTGTCCGGGGCGGTCAGGGCCACGAGGGGCTGGCGGTCCCGGCCGGGGGCCACGTCCACCGCGACGCTCTGCTGCGACTCGGTCGCGCGCCCGTCCGCGCCGGTCATGCGCAGGCGGAGCGTGCTGGCGCCCGTCGGCAGGGCCGGCGGCACGATCGCGAACTGACCGTTGGAATCGGCCTTCGCCCGGGCCACGGGCTTGCCGTCGACCAGCATCTCGATCGCGGCGTCCGGCGCGCCGCGGCCGGCCACCACGGCGTCGCCGTTCGGCTCGACGCGGACGATGTCGAAGCGCGGCGCCTCGGCCGCCTCCGGCAGGCGCGCGTCCTGGCCCGGACCGGCCTGCTGCGCCCCGGCGGTGCCGGCCTGCGGCGCCCCGGGGGTGCCGGCGCGGGGGGCCTGCGGGAGCGCTGCCACGGGGCCCTCCCCCGGCGCCGGGCTCGCCCGGCCCGGCTTGTCGTCGCGGAAGTCGATCGTCGGGTCGGCGCGGCCGGCCAGGGCGCCCGGATCGGCGAGGCTGCGCAGGCTGCCGCTCGGCGCCGACGACGCGGACGGCTCGGGACCACCGCGGCCGGTGAGCCGCCGCAGGGAGTCGCCGCCGAACAGCGCCAGCACGAGTCCCAGTCCGCCGAGAAGGCCGGCCAGCGCCAGGGCGAGACTGCGCCGCACCTGTCTCGACATCGCCACGAAGGCCTCCCCTCATCCTGCCGCCGCCCGGCGGGCGGCCGTCCGCCCGCGCGAAAAGCCGTCGACGGCGCCGCCCATAATACCGTACATGGTCCCCACACCAAGCCGTCCTGCCGCCCAGGCGGGTGAATCCCACGCGAATTCAGCAGTTTGGCACGTGGAGTGTTGGGCGCGGGGCGCGATCTGGACGGCTCGCAACGGACGCGCGAGGAGGACGCCGGATGGCTCCGGTGAGGACAGTCTGTGTCTATTGCGGCTCCGGCTTCGGCCGCGACCCGGCCTTCCGCGAGGCCGCCGAGACCCTCGGGACCGCGGTCGCGCAGGCCGGGATGGGCCTCGTCTACGGCGGCGGCGACGTCGGGCTGATGGGCACGGTCGCGCGGGCGGCGCTCGCCGCCGGCGGCCACGTCACCGGCATCATCCCGGACTTCCTCCAGGCGCGCGAGCACATGCTGGCGGACATTCAGGAGACCGTGGTGGTCTCCGACATGCACACCCGCAAGCGCCTGATGTTCGAGCGCTCGGACGCGTTCGTGACCCTGCCGGGCGGCATCGGCACCCTGGAGGAGCTGGTCGAGCAGCTGACCTGGGCGCAGCTCGGGCGCCACCGGAAGCCGGTGGTGCTGGTCTCGGTGGCGGAGTTCTGGGCGCCGCTGCTGGCCCTGTTCGAGCACATGCGCGGCCACGGCTTCATCCGCGAGGGCCTCGACCTGAGCTACCTCGTCGCGCGCGAGGCGGCCGAGGTGGTGCCGATGCTCCGCGCGGCCGGCCACGAGCCGGACCCCCAGGCCGAGAGCATCGTCCAGCAGCGCATGTAGGTGCGCGCGCCGCGCGGCGATGAGGATCACGAGGATGCGTGCGTCGATGCGTGCTTCACTGCTCGCGGCCCTGCCGCTCGCCGGCCTCGCCTCCGCGGCGGCGGCCGGCCCGTCGCCGGTCCTGCAGACCCTGGACTACGCCAACACCCGCTACTCGGCCCTCGACCAGATCGACGCCGGCAATGTCGGGCGCCTGAAGGTCGCCTGGACCTTCTCCACCGGCGTCCTGCGCGGCCACGAGGGTGCGCCGATCGTGGTCGGACACCTGATGTTCGTGCACACGCCGTTCCCCAACGTGGTCTACGCCCTCGACCTCGACCGGGGCGGGAGGATCCTGTGGCGCTACGCACCGCGGCAGGACGCGAGCGTCATCGCCGTGATGTGCTGCGACACGGTCTCCCGGGGGCTCGCCTACGCGGACGGGCGGTTGTTCCTCCAGCAGGCCGACACCACCGTGGTGGCGCTCGACCCCGAGACCGGCCGGGTGCTGTGGTCGGTGAGGAACGGCGACCCGGGCCGGGGCGAGACCAACACCGCCACGGTCCTGCCGGTGCGCGGCAAGCTCATCGTCGGGCTCGCGGGCGGCGAGTACGGGGCTCGCTGCCACGTCACGGCCTACGACCAGGCGACGGGCCGGCGGCTCTGGCGCGCCTACGCCACCGGGCCGGACGCCGACATGCTGGTCGATCCGGAGACGACGACCGAGCTCGGGCGCCCGGTCGGCCGCGATTCCTCGCTCAACAGCTGGGAGGGCGACCAGTGGCGGACCGGCGGCGCCTGCAGCTGGGGCTGGTTCTCCTACGATCCGGACCTGAACCTCGTCTATTACGGCACCGGCAATCCCTCGACCTGGAACCCGAACCAGCGCCCGGGCGACAACCGATGGGCGCAGGCGATCATCGCCCGCGACGCCGATACGGGCATCGCCCGCTGGGTCTACCAGATGACCCCCCACGACCAGTGGGACTACGACGGCGTCAACGAGATGATCCTCACCGAGCAGGTGATCGACGGCCGCGCCCGGAAGGTGCTGACCCATTTCGACCGCAACGGCTTCGGCTACACGCTGGACCGGGCCACCGGCGCGCTGCTGGTGGCGGAGAAGTTCGACCCCACGGTGAACTGGGCCAGCTGGATCAGCGTGGATCCCGCCGCGCCCGATTACGGAAAGCCGGTGGTCGACAAGCGCTACGCCCCCGGCGAGGCCGACGAGGACGAAGCAACCAAAAATATCTGTCCCGGGGCGCTCGGTGCCAAGAACCAGCAGCCGGCCGCCTATTCGGCCAAGACGCGGCTGTTCTACGTGCCGACCAACCACATGTGCATGGATTACGAGGCGTTCCGGGTCACCTACACGCCCGGCCAGCCCTATGTCGGCGCGACGCTCACCCTGCACCCGCCCGAGGGCTCGGACCGGACCGGGGCGTTCATCGCCTGGGACGGCGCGAAGGGCCGGATCGCCTGGACGATCCCGGAGCCGTTCTCGGTCTGGTCGGGGGCGCTCGCCACGGCGGGCAACGTGGTCTTCTACGGCACGCTGGAGGGCTACCTGAAGGCGGTCGACGCCCGGGACGGGCACGAGCTGTACCGGTTCAAGACCCCGTCCGGGATCGTCGGCAACGTCACCACCTACCTGCACGGCGGCAAGCAGTACGTCGCGGTGCTGTCCGGGGTCGGCGGCTGGGCCGGGATCGGCCTGGCGGCCGGGCTGACCGACCCCGCGGACGGTTCGGGGGCGGTGGGGGGCTACGCGGCCCTGTCGCAGTACACGGCGCCGGGCGGGCAGCTCACGGTGTTCGAACTGCCGCAGTGAGCCGCCCCGGCGGCGTCCGCACGCGCCACCGGGCGATTCGCACGGCATCTCCCCGACCTTCCGAGGCGCTCCCGCGCCGGGTCTGGCTGGACGCATCCCGGGCCGCCTCTCCTGTCCCGCATGACCCCGCCACCGGCGCCGGTGGCCGGTCTCGGGCGGGCCTATCCAGACGCGGCCGCGCCGCTCACGGCGATCGATGACCGGTCAGAAGTGCTGTTCGGGCAAATTCAGAAGTAAAAATTCCAATTTCTCAAATATAGCTATAAGAAATAAGCCGCCTCACAGAGTCTTGCTCAGAGGATACGAATCGAAAATGCGTCCGATTTTGAACGAACTATGACGATCTGACCTCGATGATCTTGGATATGGGGCGCGCGACCGGCCGGACGGGGCGGTGTCGGGGAGCGCGTCATGACACGAGGATATGGGGTCTCACTCGCCGCGCTGGCGGTCGTGCTGCTCGGTCCGGGCGCCCAGGCGCAGACGGCCGGCAACGGCGTCGACATCCTGTCGGGTTTCCGGCGGATCTGGATCCCCGGACGGACCTACGACACCGGATCGCCCACGGCGCTCGGGGCGCCCCTCCTGCTGCGCAACATCCAGATCGTCGCCGAGCGGGCGCGGGAGCGGACCGGCGCGCAGGAGATCGCCGCCTATTACGACGACCGCCGCAACCAGAGCTACAGCGTCATCGACGGCCTCGGACCGCTGACGCGGGCCTATCTGGCGGGATCGGGGGCGACCACCACGATCCCGGCCTTCGACGCGACCACGTCGCGCGTGCAGTACGTCGACCAGGGGACCGGTGCCGGCGTGACGACGTCGCCCCTCGGGAAGGTCGTGCAGCTGGTCAACGCGTTCCGGACCAACGCCTCCACCGGCCCGGCCAAGGACGCCTACAGCTATCCGCGCCCCTGGCGGCAGAGCCTGGACGGCCAGGGCCTCGGCTTCGTCGTGCCGCCCTCCCTTGGGCCGGAGAAGAGCCCGACCCCCGCGACGGACGGCGGCTTCCCGAGCGGCCACACCAACGCCGCCTACCTGTCGGCGCTGGCCCTGGCCTACGCGGTGCCGCAGCGTTTCCAGGAACTGCTCACCCGCGCGAGCGAGCTCGGCGACAACCGGATCGAGGCGGGCATGCACTCGCCCACCGACGTGATCGGCGGCCGCGTGCTGGCGACCTACTTCGCCATCCGGGCGCTCAACGACCCGGCGAACGCGGCCCTGCTGGGCGAGGCCTTCGCGCAGGCGCAGAGCTACCTGAGCCAGGCCTGCGGCGGCCCGCTGGAGCGGTGCGCCCACGCGCCCGTGGATCCGGCCACCGACCGGTTCTCCGATTACGCGCGCAACAAGGCCGCCTACACGGCGCGCCTGACCTACGGCCTGCCACCGGTCGGGCCCACGGACCGTCCGCCGGTGGTCCCCGTGGGTGCCGAGGCGCTGCTCGCGACCCGCTTTCCCTACCTCACGGCGGCGCAGCGCCGCGACGTGATCGCGACCACGGAGCTGCCCTCCGGCGGCTTCCTCGACAACGGGCTGGGCTATGACCGCATCAACCTGTTCGCCGCCGCCGACGGCTACGGCGCCTTCAACGGCACGGTCACCGTCACGATGGACGCGGCCAGGGGCGGGTTCTCGGCCTACGACGTCTGGCGCAACGACATCGGCGGCGCGGGCGGCCTCGTAAAGCTCGGCAGCGGGACGCTGGTCCTGACCGGCGCCAACACCTACGCGGGCGGCACGACGATCGGCGGCGGGACGCTCGTCGGCCATGCCGGCGCCTTCGGCACGGGCGCCATCGTCGACGACGCGGCGCTCGTCGTGGATCAATCGACCGACGGGACGCTGGCCAACGCCGTCTCGGGCTCGGGGACCCTCACCAAGACCGGGGTGGGCACCCTCACGCTCACCGGGCTCAGCACGCTGACGGGCGCCACCGCGGTGCAGGCCGGTCGGCTCGTCGTGAACGGCGGCCTCGCCCACTCGGTCGTGTCGGTGCTGCCGGGGGCCGAGCTCGGCGGCTCGGGCACGCTGGGCGGGATCGTCGCGCTCGCGGGCGCCACGGTGGCGCCGGGCAATTCCATCGGCACGCTCACGGTCGCCGGCAACGTCGGCTTGGCGCCGGGGTCGACCTACCGGGTCGAGGCCGACGCCGCCGGCCGGGCCGACCGGATCGCCGCCACCGGCACCGCCACCCTGTCGGGCGGCACCGTCCAGGTGCGCGCCGCCTCCGGCGCCTACAACCCGCGCACCACCTACACGATCCTCTCCGCCGCCGGCGGCGTCTCCGGCCGGTTCGCCGGCGTGACCGCGAACCTCGCCTTCCTCACCCCGGGCCTGCGCTACCGGACCGACGCGGTCGACCTGACGCTCACCCGCAACGACGTGCCCTTCGCCGCCAGCGCTACCTCGCGCAACGGCGCGGCCGCCGCCAACGCGATCCAGGCGATCGGCGCCGGCCGGCTCTACGACGCGGCGGTCGCCTTCACGGCCAACGAGACCGGCAGCGGCTTCCGGGCGCTGGCCGGCGACATCCACGCCGGCACCGTGTCCACCGCCTACGAGACCGCCTTCTTCGTGCGCGAGGCGGTGCTCGACCGGCTGCGCTGGGGCGATCCCGGTGCCGGGCTCGACGCCGGCGCCCTGCCGGCCGCCGACGCGGCCGACCTGCCCGGCCGGGCCCCGGTGGTGGCGACCGTGCCGGTGCGCACCCTCGACCCGCAGGTGTTCGGGCTCTGGGGCCAGGGCTTCGGCGCCCTCGGCACGGCCGATGGCGGCGGCAACGCGTTCGACCTCGACCGGCAGATCGCCGGCTTCGCGGCCGGCGCGGACGTGCGGCTCCCCAGCGGGCTGCGCTTCGGCGCGGCCGGGGGCTACACGGAGGCCTTCCTCGACAGCGCCGGCCGGGCGGGCGGCGCGAGCCGGGCGGAGAGCGCGACGCTCAGGAGCGGGTTCGGCGGCCTGTACGGCGGCTACGAGCTCGGCCCGCTGTCGCTGCGGCTCGGCGCGCTCTTCGCCGACACGGACGCGCGCACCCGCCGCGCGGTGCAGTACGGCCTGTCCGACACGCTGAGCGGGCACGGCGGCGGCTCCACGGTGCAGGGCTTCGGCGAGATCGGCTGGAGGATCGCGCTGGGCACGCCGGCGGCGCGCTTCGTCGAGCCGTTCGCGGGCGGGGCCTATGTCGGCATCCGGCGCGGCGCCTTCGCGGAGGCCGGGGGCGCGGCGGCGCTGGCGAGCTTCGCGCGCGACTACGACCTCGGCGCGGCGACGGTCGGCGTGCGGGCGCAGGCGCGCCTGGACCTGGGTCTCGGCCTGCCGGTGACGCTGCGGGGTCTCGTCGGCTACCGGCGCGCGTTCGGCGACGTCGTGCCGACGGCTCTGCTGGCCTTCGGAGCGGGCGGCCCGGCCTTCCTGAGCGCGGGCGTGCCGATCGCCCGGGACGCGCTGGTGGCGCAGGTGGGCCTGGACCTGGCGGTGGCGCCGGACGCGAGCCTGGGCGTGGCCTACACGGGTCAGACCGGCGCCCGCGCCCAGGATCAGGCCGTGACGGGCCGCTTCACCCTCCGGTTCTAGCGCGCGACGCCTGCGCGCCGACGAAGTCCACGAAGGCGCGCAGCGGCGCCGGCAGGTGCCGCCGGCCGGGATAGTAGAGGAACGGGCCGGAGAAGACCTGCCACCAGGGCTCCAGCACCGGCTCCAGGGCCCCGCTCGCGAGCTGCGGCCGCAGCCAGTCCTCGAACAGGTGGACGATCCCGGTGCCGGCGATCGCGGCCTCGACCGCGAGGTCGCTGGCGCCGACCCGCACGATCAGCGGGCCGGACGGGTCCACCCGGACGATGTCGCTGTCGCGCTCGAACTCCCAGGGCGCCGTCAGGGCGCCGCTGGGGAAGCGCCCGAGCAGGCAGGCATGGCCCAGGAGATCCCGCGGGTGCTCCGGCCGGCCGCGCTTCTCGAGATAGGCGGGCGCCGCCGCGGTGGCGAAGCGCTGCCGCCGCGGGCCGATCGGCACGGCGATCATGTCCTGCTCCAGCCGCTCGTCGTAGCGGATGCCGGCATCGCAGCCCGCCGCCAGCACGTCCACGAACCCGTCCTCGACCACCACTTCCAGGCGGATCTCCGGGTAGGCCGCCAGGAACGGCGGCACGAGGGCTGGCAGCACCAGCCGGGCAGCGCTCAGCGGCACGTTGAGCCGGAGCGTGCCCGCGGGACGGTCGCGGAACCCGTTCACCACGTCGAGGGCGGATTCCACCTCGGCGAGCGCCGGGCCGAGCCGCTCCAGCAGGCGGGCCCCCGCCTCGGTCGGCGCGACGCTGCGGGTGGTGCGGTTCAGGAGGCGCACCCCCAGGCCCGCCTCCAGCCGGCGCACCGCCTCGCTGAGGCTCGACGCGCTCGCGCCGCCGGCGCGGGCGCCCTCGCGAAAACCGCCGGCCCGCGCCACGGTCACGAAGGCGGCGAGGTCCGTGAGATCCTGGGTCATCGTTCGAGAATCCGCACGGCCCGTGCCGATTGTCACGGCTTATCGGCGCAAAGCGTGGCGTCTACATCCGGAGCGCCAACAGGAGATCCGTCATGACCGCCATCACCGCCGACATCGCGCAGGCCGGGACCTTCCCCCTCGGTGGCCGGAAAGTGAAGCGACTCGGCTACGGGGCCATGCAGCTCGCCGGGCCCGGCGTGTTCGGGCCGCCGAAGGACCGCGCGGCGGCGGTCGCGGTGCTGCGGGCGGTCGTGGCGGCGGGCGTCGACCACATCGACACGAGCGACTTCTACGGGCCGCACGTCACCAACCAGATCATCCGCGAGGCGCTGCACCCCTATCCGGACGACCTCGTGATCGTCACCAAGGTCGGCGCCACGCGTGGGGCCGACGCCTCGTGGAACCCGGCCTTCTCGGCCGCGGACCTCACCCGGGCGGTCCACGACAACCTGCGCAACCTCGGCGTCGACGCCCTCGACGTGGTCAACCTGCGCCTGATGTTCGACGTCCACGGCCCCGCGGAAGGCTCGATCGAGGCGCCGCTGACGGTGCTGGCGGATCTCCAACGCCAGGGGCTGATCCGCCGGATCGGCCTGAGCAACGCGACGCCCCGGCAGGTCGCGGACGGGCGGCGGATCACCGACATCGTCTGCGTGCAGAACCAGTACAATCTCGCCCATCGGGACGACGACGCCTTCGTCGACGATCTGGCGGCGGCCGGGATCGCCTACGTGCCGTTCTTCCCGCTGGGCGGGTTCAGCCCGCTGCAGTCGGACACCCTGTCGGCGGTGGCGGCCGGGCTGGGCGCGACGCCCATGCAGGTGGCGCTCGCGTGGCTGCTGCGCCGGTCGCCCAACATCCTGCTGATCCCGGGGACGTCGTCCCTCGGCCACCTGCGCGAGAACCTCGCGGCGGCCGAACTCGCGCTCCCGGACGACGCCGTGGCGGCGCTGGATCGGATCGGGGCGGCGTGAACGGTTTCCGTCCGGACGCCTCGGTTGCGGTCTCCCTCACCGTCATCACGAGCGCAGCGACGTGACCCAGGGCAGCGCGACGACGGCGGCCGTCGCGCCGTCTGGATTGCTTCGCTCCGCTCGCAAGGACGGCGGTGCGGAAAGGAGCGACCCGAGGCCTACTTCGCCGTCATGCCGGCCACCATCGGGCAGCCGCCCTCGCTCATCGGGCGGAAGGCCTGCTCGGCCGGGATCGTCTCCAGCACCTTGTAGAGATCCCACGCGCCCTTCGACTCGGAGGGCGCCTTGGCCTCGAACAGGTACATCGGGTGGATCTTGCGCCCGTCCGGCCGGATCGTGCCCTTGCCGAACAGCGGGTCGTCGGTCGGCATCTCTTTCATCTTGGCGACCACGGCAGCGCCGTCCTTGGCCGAGTGCAGGGCCGCCACCGCCTTCAGGTAGTGCAGCGTGCTGGCGTAGACGCCCGCCTGGTACGAGGTCGGCTTCTTGCCGGGCATGCGCTTCTCGAACCGCTCCGCGAAGGCCCGGGTGCCGTCGTTGAGGTCCCAGTAGAACGAGGCGGTGAAGGCGAGGCCCTGCGCCACGTCCAGGCCCAGCGAGTGGATGTCGGTGATGGCGATCAGCAGGGCGGCGAGCGTCTGACCGCCCTGGCGGATGCCGAACTCGTGCGCCTGCTTGATGGCGTTGGCGGCGTCGAGCCCGGCATCGGCGAGCCCGATCACCTGCGCGCCCGAGGCCTGGGCCTGGAGCAGGAACGAGGAGAAGTCCGGGTTCGGGAACGGCGTGCGCACGCCGCCGACGACCTTGCCGCCGTTCTTCTCCACCACCGCCTTGGTGTCGCGCTCCAGGGCGAGGCCGAAGGCGTAGTCGGCGGTGATGAAGTACCAGGACTTGCCGCCGCGCTTGAGGATGGCCTTGCCGGTGCCGTTGGCCAGCGCCGCGGTGTCGTAGGTCCAGTGCACGGTGTTGGGCGTGCAGGCCGGGCCGGTGAGGTCGGCGGTGCCGCCGCCCGAGTTGATGAACGCCTTGTTCTTCTCCTTGGTGATCTGCGCGATGGCGAGCGCCACCGAGGAGGTCGGCACGTCGAACACCGCGTCGACGCCGTCGCGGTCGTACCATTGCCGGGTGATCGAGGCGCCGACATCGGGCTTGTTCTGGTGGTCGGCGGCGACGACCTCGACCTTCAGCCCGTGTTCCTCCGGCTTGAAATCCTCGACCGCCATGCGGGCGGCCACCACCGAGCCCTCGCCGGTGGAGTCGAAGTAGACGCCGGAGCGGTCGTTCAGCACGCCGATCTTCACCGGCACGAGGTCGGCCGCGAGCGCCGCGCCGGCGCCGAGCGCGCACAAGCTCCCGAGCAGCGCCGCGGCGCGGTGGCGGAGCGTCATGTCTCTCTCCCTGTCGTGTCCACCCGGCGGCGTTGATCGCCGCTCGGGCTGTTTCCGAAGGCAGAGTATCCGTGGCGGTCCGCGGCTGGAACGGGTGCGCGTGAGGATGCCGGCGATCCGTCAGGGGCAGCCCTCCCCGCCCGAGACGGCACCGCCGTCTTTGCGAGCAGAGCGAAGCAATCCAGCAGCACCACGCTCGCCGAGGTCGCGCTGTCCTGGGTCGCTTCGCTGCGCGCGCGATGACGGGTGAGCGGCGGCGATCGGCCTCTCAACCGCCCCGCGGCGTCAGTCCAAACATCGCCCGCGCCTGATCGGGCGTGGCCGGCTCCCGGTCGATGTGGGCCAGCAGGCTCACCGCCTTCTCCACCAGGGCGGCGTTGCTCGGCGCGAGCGTGCCCCGGGACAGGTACAGGTTGTCCTCCAGCCCGACGCGGACGTTGCCACCCATGCCGGCGGCGACCGCGAGGATCGGGAACTCCTCCCGGCCGATGCCGAAGGCCGACCAGACCGCGTCCTCCGGCAGTCGGGCGCGCATCGCCACGAGGGCCTCCGGCGTCGCGGGCGCCCCCCAGGGGATGCCGAGGCAGATCTGGAACAGCGGCGGGCGCGCCAGATGCCCCTCGGCGATCAGGTGCCGGGCCAGCTCGATCTGGCCGAGATCGAACACCTCGATCTCGGGCTTCACGCCCGCGTCGCGGATGTGGCCCGCCATCGCCCGCAGGTGGCCGGGGGTGTTGAGGAACAGGTGCTCGCCGAAATTCATCGTGGCGATGTCGAGAGTGCAGATCTCCGGCCGCAGCGCGCCGACATGCCGGGTGCGGGCCTCCGGTCCCACGAAGGTCGTGCCCGGGCCGGCGACCGACGGGTCGGGGTCGCCCGGCACGAACCGGCCTCCCGCCCCCGTGGTCAGGTTGAGGATCACGGCGTCGTTCTTCTCGCGGATCCGCTCCACCACCTCGCGGTAATGGGCGAGCTCCATGCTCGGCGCGGCCGTCTCGGGGTCGCGGACGTGGATGTGGACCACGGCCGCCCCGGCGGCGGCGGCCTCGAGGGCCGACCGGGCGATCGCCTCCGGGCTCACCGGCACGGCCGGGTTCTTCCGCGGCGTGTCGAAGGAGCCCGTGAGGGCGCAGGTGATGACGGTGGTGCTCGCCATGTGTGTGCTCCCCGCGCGTCAGATCGCTCCGCCGTCGACCGTGATGGTCTCGCCCGTGATGTAGGCCGCGCCCGCGCCCAGGAAGAAGATCGTCTCGGCGATGTCCTCCGGGCGGGCCATGCGGCCGAGCATGGTGCGCCCCACGGTCGAGGCCTTGCGCTCCTCCGACCAGGGCTCGGTCCAGGGCGTGGCGACGAGGCCGGGCGCCACCGCGTTGACGCGCACGTCCGGCGCCAGCGCCCGGGCGAGGCTGCGGGTCAGGTTGATCAGTCCGGCCTTGCTCGCCGAGTAGGCGACCGACGAGCCGCGCCGCCCGAGGCCGGCCACCGACGCGGTGTTGACGATGGCGCCGCGGCTCGCCTTGAGGGTCGCGGCCGCGGCCTTCGCGCAGCGGAACGGCCCGAGCAGGTTGGTCGCCAGGATCGTGGCCCAGAAATCCTCGGTCATCGCGTCGAGATCCTCGAAGGCGATGGGCGTGGTCGTGCCCGACGTGCCGGCATTGTTGACGAGCACGTCGAGGCCACCGAGCCGGTCGATGCCGGCCGCAACCATCGCCTCGGCCTCGCCCGCCCGCGACACGTCGCCGGGCAGCGCGATCACCGAGAATCCGGCTCCGGCGAGCCGGGCGGCCTCTTCGGGGCCGCGGGGATCGTCCGGCAGGTGGTTCAGCGCCACGGTGGCGCCGTTGCGGGCGAAGATCGCGACGGTCGCGAGCCCGATTCCCGACGAGGCTCCGGTGACGAGGACGCGCCGTCCGGACAGGTCCGCTCCGATCATGATCCCTCCATCCGGCCGATCCCGGCCATCGCCGCCTTGAGCGCCAGGAGCTTGCGGTCGCGCTCGCGGAACAGCTCTTCCGGCGGCCGCCCGCCCCAGTCGAAATAGCCCTTGCCGGCCATCACCCCGGTCCGGCCGGCGGCGCAGAGGGCGTCGAGGGTCTCGGAGCGGGTGCGCGGCGGCGGCGGCGCGTAGCTGCCGTTGGCCAGCGCCCGCTGCGTCAGCTCCAGCCCGGTGAAGTCGGCCTTGGCGAGGTGGCCGAGGATCGGGATGCGCAAGGCGAGCCCGTGGACGATCGCGTCGTCGATGTCCCGCGGCGCGGCGACGTCCTCGTCGAGGAGCCGGAACACCTCGGCGCTGATCGCCTGCTGGATGCGGTTGGCGACGTAGCCGGGGATGAAGCGCTTCAGCACGATCGGGACCTGGCCCAGGCCGCGCACGAACTCGGCCATGGCGGCGACGACCGCCGGGTCCGTGCCGGGCCCCGGCACCACGTCGACGAGGTCGACGATGTAGGGCGGCGTGTACCAGTGCAGGATCAGCGCCCGCGCCTGCCGGCGCTCCGGGATCAGCGGGAAGACGTCGAGGTAGCTGGTGTTGCTGGCGAGGATCGCGTCGGCCGGGCAGAGCCGGTCGAGCTCGTGGAAGAGCGCGCGCTTGGCCTCCGGGTTCTCGGTGATCGCCTCGATCACGAGGCCGGCGCCCGAGACCGCCGCGTCGAGCGCCGCCTCGACCCGGACGGCCCGGGCCAGCCGCGCGGCATCCCAGCCCTCCGGGGCGGCGCCGGCCTCCCGCAGGGTCGCGAGGGCGGATTCCATCAGGCCGGGGATCCGCGCCCGGGTCTCGGGCCGCGTGTCGGTGATCCGCACGCCGTGGCCGGCGAGCGCCAGCACCAGGGCGATGCCGTGCCCCATCACGCCGCCGCCGACGATCGCGATCTCGCCCATGCCGCACGCTCCTGTCCCTGCCCCGGGCTCCTCTCGCGGGAATCCTCGGGTCGTCCGTCCGGCCTCAGCCGCCGCGCTGGTCCCGGCGCATCATGAAGGCCAGCTTCTCGAACAGGCTGACATCCTGCTCGTTCTTCAGCAGCGCCCCGTGCAGCGGCGGGATCAGCTTGCGGCCGTCCTGCTCGCGCAGGGTCTCGGGGGCGATGTCCTCGGAGACGAGGAGCTTCAGCCAGTCGAGCAGCTCCGAGGTCGAGGGCTTCTTCTTGAGGCCCGGGACCTCGCGCATCGCCAGGAAGGTCCGCAGGGCCTCCTCGACAAGGCGGTGCTTGATGCCCGGATAGTGGACGTCGACGATGCGCTGCAGCGTCTCGGAATCGGGGAACTTGATGTAGTGGAAGAAGCAGCGGCGCAGGAACGCGTCCGGCAGCTCCTTCTCGTTGTTCGACGTGATGATCACGATCGGCCGGCGCACGGCCTTCACGGTCTCGCCGGTCTCGTAGACGTGGAACTCCATCCGGTCGAGTTCGGTCAGCAGGTCGTTGGGGAACTCGATATCGGCCTTGTCGATCTCGTCGATGAGCAGGACCGGGCGCTCGGGCGCGGTGAACGCCTCCCAGAGCTTGCCGCGCCGGATGTAGTTGGAGATGTCCGAGACCCGGGGGTCGCCGAGCTGGGAGTCGCGCAGGCGCGAGACCGCGTCGTACTCGTAGAGCCCCTGCTGCGCCTTGGTGGTCGACTTGATGTTCCAGACGATCAGCGGCGCGCCCAAGCCCTTGGCGATCTCCTCGGCCAGCACGGTCTTGCCGGTTCCGGGCTCGCCCTTCACGAGGAGCGGCCGCTCCAGGACCACGGCGGCGTTGACCGCCGCGGTGAGGTCGGGGGTCGCGACGTAGGTCTCGGTTCCGGAAAAGCGCATCGCGGTCTCGGAGAGAGGGGCTCGGGCCAAGGGGTAGCGCGCCGCGCCGCCGGGCCGCAAGCGCCGAGCCCTCCCGGCCGTCCCAGTCGGTGCCGGCTGATGCGCCCGCCCGATGGTCCACGCCGTCATCACGAGCGAAGCGAAGTGACCCAGAGCAGCGGGACGTCCGGAGGCGTGGCGCTACCCTGGATTGCTTCGCTTCGCTCGCAAGGACGGTGGCGCCGCGAGCGATCTCAGCCCTTCTCGTGCCAGACGCAGTTCCGGGCGAGGATCTCGAGGTTGACGTCCGACTTCTGCGGCTGCGGCAGGGTCTTGCCGTCCATGGCGAGGTCGATCTTGATCTCGACCTGGCCCTTCGCCTCGTTGGAGCGGCGGGAGAAGTAGCAGTACTGCTGGTAGGGCTGCTCGGCGCTGTCCTTGAAGTTCCAGCCGGTCACGATCTGCCCGTCGAGGTAGGGCACCTGCTTGAACACCGTGAAGGTCGTGTTCACCGCGGCCTTGGAGGCCGGGGCGGCGTCGTTGCCGAGCTGCGCCTTGGTGGGCGTCGGCGTCGCCGGCGCCTTGGGCAGGCCCTCGAGCTTGAGGGTGTTGTCGGTGAGCGTGACCTCGCCCTTGGTCTTCAGGGTCACGTCCGAGAGCGCCGCCTGCATGGCGGCGGCGATCTTCTCGGCGGCGGTGTCGAACTGGTTCAGCGTCGCCCAGCCGTAGGCCGCCGCGCCGACGCCGATGCCCGCGAGGCACGCGAAGGCGCCGAAGCCCAGCGCCCGGAACAGGAAGGCCCGGGCGGCGACGTAGCTCGAATCCGCCCGCAGGCGGGAATTCACCTGCTGGGCGAGGGCGATGTTCTCGGGGGTCCCGCTCGCGACGTAGTTCATGCGCCGGCTCCAGCGGCAGGGAGGGTCGGGCCCGGATGGGTCTGGTTCGGCAGCGCCTGCTGGCCCTGGGCCGGCCGGTTCATCGGGATCACCGCGCCCGACGCGTTGGCGGCGCGCGGCAGGATCGGCTCGGGGTGCGAGCGCAGGGCGTCGGCGATCGCGTCGAGCATGTAGGGGGCCGCCTCCGGGTTCACGGCGGCGCCGAGATCGTCCTCGTCCATGAAGGTCCGGCGGGTCGAGACCGCGCAGAGCGCCAGGATCGTCGACGCGAAGGCGGCGCAGACCGCGGGCAGGAACACGAAGATCCGCAGGAAGGCGTGGACCTGGCTCTCGGTCACGTCGATCGGGTCGACGCCGTAGACCATGGCGGTGAAGGAGTGGAGCTGCGACCGGTTGACCGCGTTCCGGTAGCCCTGCTCGGCATCGGCCACGCGCCGGTCGGCGGCGCCCGGATCCAGGGCGGCGCGCGCCTTGCGGGCCTCCTCCAGGTCCTTGATCATCCCGGCGCGGTCGGCGGACGCCTTGGCGACGCCCTGCGACAGGGCGGCGACGCGGGGATCGGCCACGCATTTCAGGTTCTGGTACTTCCGGCCCTTGCTGTTGGTGCCGAAGACCCGCTCGCAGCGTTGGGCCGGGAGGCCGGCGAGCTGCTGGGCGTTGTCGGCGGAGCGCTTCTCGATCTGGTCGAGCTCGGCCGTGTACTGCGCCACGCGCTCGTCGGCCGCCTTGATCCGGTCGCCGATCGTGGCGCGGTCGGCCTGGGCGTCCTTCAGGGCGGTCTTGGTCCGGGCCGCCTCCATCAGGCGGGGATGGAACATCATCTCGCCGAGCTGCGACACCGACTTGGTGGTCACGCCCGCCGCGAAGATGATGCCCAGCACGGCGAGGCCGCGCACGAAGTAGGAGCGCTGGGTCCGGGCCAGGATGCCGAGCGGCACGCGGCACAGCTCGACCGCGGCGTAGACCAGCGGCGCCAGCAGCATGAAGTAGAAGGCGTGCCAGTCGCCGTCGCTGTAGACGCCCGCGAACAGCCACGCGCCCCAGAGCGAGGCGCCGATCACCATGAACTCGACGAGGTACGCGATCGCCACGTAGCCCCACTTGATGCGGTAGCCCTTCTCGACGTGGCGCTGGTGCCGCCAGCGGTCCGACTCCAGCTTCCACTCGCGCTTCTCGCGCTCGAGGTCGCGGCTGGGGGGCGCTGCCGGACCGGCAAATATCGATTTGATGGAGATCATCGGCCTCGTCGCATCCATCCGGTCCAGTTCCGGGCCGAGCCCGGCCGAGCTTAACCCCCGGTTAACTCAGGCGTGTATGCGCGCATTGTGCCGATTTTGGGCCGCGTTGCACGCCTTCACCGCATGCCTCCTTTGGATGCCGTCCGCATCCCGCGTGCCGGTGACCGAAATGTCTCACCCGCGCCTGTATCCGGCTTGTGTCGGAACGCACGTCCGCGGGACCGGTCGCGGGCCGAATCCGGTTGCTCCGAGGGCGGCGCCGACCCATGATCGCGCGGCCGTGAGCGGCGCTCCCCACCCCCGAGAGACGAGGTTCGATCCGCCGCCGATGCCAGAGGTCCACGCCGGCTCCTACAAGGAAGCGATCCTGTTTCTCGTCACAGCGGGCATCGTGGTGCCGCTGTTCCACCGCCTGCGGATCTCGCCGGTGCTCGGCTTCATCGGCGCCGGGGCCCTGCTCGGACCCTTCGGCCTCGGCCGGCTGGCCGACACCTATCCCTCCGTACACCTCTTCACCATCGGCAACCGGGCCGAGATCTCGCACCTCGCCGAGTTCGGCGTGATCTTCCTGATGTTCATGATCGGGATCGAGCTGTCGTGGGAGCGCCTGCGGGTGCTGCGCCGGCTGGTCTTCGGCCTCGGCTCCCTGCAGGTGGGCTGCTCCGCGCTGATCCTCGGGGCGATCCTCTACGGGCTCAACGTGCCGATCACCGGCGCGGTGATCGTCGGCATCGGCCTCGCGCTGTCGTCGACCGCGGTGGTCCTGCCGGTCCTCGCCGAGCAGAAGCGGCTGAACGCGCCGACCGGGCGCACGAGCTTCGCGGTGCTGCTGTTCCAGGACCTGGCGGTGGCCCCGGCCCTGTTTGCGATCGCGGTGCTCGGCCGCGACGATGGCGGCGACAAGGGCTGGGCCCTCGCCCTGGCGCTGGGCCAGGCGGCGATCGCGCTGGCCCTGATCGTGGTGGCGGGCCGCCTCGCCCTGCGCCCGCTGTTCCAGCTCGTGGCGCGCACGCGCTCCACCGAGCTGTTCATGGCCGCCTGCCTGCTGGTCATCGTCGGCACGGCGCTGACCGCGGCGGCGAGCGGCCTGTCGATGACGCTCGGCGCCTTCGTGGCCGGCCTGCTGCTGGCCGAGACCGAGTACCGCCGGGCCATCGAGGCGACGATCGACCCGTTCAAGGGCCTGCTGCTCGGCGTGTTCTTCGTCTCGGTGGGCATGAACCTCGACCCGGCGCAGCTGATGGCGACGCCGGGGGCGATCATCGGCCTGTCGCTGGCGCTGGTCCTGATCAAGGCCGCCGTGGTGATGATGGCGGCCCCCGTGCTGAAGATCCCCCGGCCGGTGGCGCTGGAGACGGCGCTCCTCCTCGGTCCGGGCGGCGAGTTCGCCTACGTGCTGATCGGCGGCGCCATGGCCACCGGCCTAGTGCCGGAGGAGGTCGGCGCGGCGGCCCTCGTGGTGACCACGGTCACGATGATCATGATCCCGGCGCTCGCCGCCGTCGGCCGCCGGCTCAAGCTGCGGGCGACGGCCAGTGCCCAGGCCACCGCCAAGGCGGAGCCGGTGCCGGAGCGCGTGGGGAACCGGGTGATCGTCGCGGGGTTCGGCCGCGTCGGCCGGCAGGTCGGCGAGATGCTGGAGCGGCACAAGATCCCGTACATCGCCCTCGATTCCGACGCCGCGCGGGTGGCCGAGCAGCGCCGCGCCGGGGCGCCGGTCTATTTCGGCGACAGCGGCAACACCGAGATGCTGCGCCGCTGCGACATCGCCACGGCCCGGGCGCTGGTCGTCACCCTCGACAATCCCCGCGCCGTCGAGGCGGCGGTGGCGGCGGCCCGCGCCGAGCGGCCGGACCTGACCATCGTGGCCCGGGCCCGCGACGCCCGCCACGCCTCCTCGCTCTACGAGCTCGGCGTCGACGACGCGGTGCCGGAGACGATCGAGGCCTCGCTGCAGCTGTCGGAGGCCGTTCTGGTCGATGTCGGCGTGCCGATGGGGCTGGTGATCGCGTCGATCCACGAGCGGCGGGACGAGTACCGCGCCCTGCTGAAGAAGCGCGAGGGCGAGTCGAAGCCGATCTTCCGGGCCCGCCGGACCGTCGGGAAGGCACTCGGCAAGGCCCCGGTCAAGCGGGAGCCCGAGCGCCAGGAGGCGGCCGGCCAGGAGGCCTGAAGGGGCGGCCTGAGGGGGCGGCCTGAGGCGGGAGATCCGAGCGGAGGTCCCGGGGGCCCCGCTCAGATCAGGACCGGGTGCGCGTCCTCGTGCTTGGCCCGCCGCGCCGCGCGGCTGCGCGGCGCCGGCTCGAACCCGTCGGCGAAGCTGCACCGGTAGACCAGCTCGTCCGCCGGCCCGAGGCCGGTGACCAGGGGCACCGTCACGGTGTCGCCGGAGAAGCGCCAGCCGCGGGCGCCCTTGTCCCAGTAGAGCCAGACCGTCCCGGGATAGCCCCGCAGGGTGAAGACCGCGGCCTTGCGCGACAGGGCCTGCACCGCCCGCGGGGCGTACATGCCCTTGTCGCGGTAGGCGTCCCGGGTCGCCTCCGGCTGGCGGTCCATGAAGGTGTTGCGCACCAGCTGAATCGTCGCCCCCGGCTTCCCGAGAAACCGCTTGAATTCCGTCAGATTCCGCAGGATGACCGCCATCGCAGGTCTCCTCGCTAGCTCCGTGTCGGCCGCGCTGCCGCGTCCGCACATACTCGATGTCCCGAGTTGAGCGATTCCCATGACCGATTGAGTGACTGGGCGAGGCTTGTCCGGTCACATATCAACAGATTCGACGACTTATGCCCAGGTTATGAGTCCCATCGGGTCGGAGAGACTCGTTTGGGCGCCGGAATCGGTGGTGCCGACGGGGCTGAATCTTGTCGACCATCGGCGAAGACTCGGAAGTCCTTCGGAAAAGTCCTGCCACGCTCGGCGGCGCGCCGACCGATTCGCGCGGGCTTGACCCGGACGCCCGGCTGGCGCGTTCTCCCGGCATGCTGCTGCAGTTCTTCACGGCCCTCCGGGACGCCAAGGTCCCCGTCTCCCTGAAGGAGTACCTGACCCTGCTCGGCGCCCTGGACCGGGGCCTCGCGGAGCATGACGTCGAGGCGTTCTACTTCCTGTCGCGCACCGCGCTGGTGAAGGACGAGGCGCATCTCGACCGGTTCGACCGGGTGTTCGGCACGGTGTTCAAGGGGCTGGGGACCCTGGGCGAGGCGGTCGAGCCCGCCGCGATCCCGGAGGAATGGCTCAGGAAGCTCGCCGAGAAGTACCTGACCGAGGCCGAGAAGGCGGAGCTGAAGGCGCTCGGCTGGGACAAGCTGTTCGAGACCCTGAAGCAGCGCCTCGCCGAGCAGAAGGGGCGCCACCAGGGCGGCTCGAAATGGATCGGGACCGGCGGCACCTCGCCCTTCGGCGCCTACGGCTACAATCCCGAGGGCATCCGCATCGGCCAGGACGGCAACCGCAACTTCCGGGCGGTGAAGGTCTGGGACAAGCGCGAGTTCAAGGACCTCGACGACGACCGGGAGATCGGCGCGCGCAACATGCGCCTGGCGCTGCGGCGCCTGCGCCGCTTCGCCCGGACCGGCGCGGCGGAGGAGTTCGACCTCGACGGCACGATCCGCGCGAGCGCCCGCCAGGGCTACATCGACGTGAAGCTGCGGCCGGAGCGGCGCAACGCCGTGAAGGTGCTGCTGTTCCTGGACGTCGGCGGCTCGATGGACTGGCACATCGAGCAGGCGGAGGCGCTGTTCTCGGCGGCGCGCTCGGAGTTCAAGCACCTCGCGCACTACTACTTCCACAACTGCCCCTACGAGGCGGTCTGGACCGAGAACCGGCGGCGCCACGAGGCCAAGACGCCGCTCCTCGACGTGATCCGCACCTACGGCAGCGACTACCGGCTCGTCTTCGTGGGCGACGCCTCGATGAGCCCCTACGAGATCGCGACGCCCGGCGGCTCCGTGGAGCACTGGAACGAGGAGGCGGGTGCCACCTGGATGCAGCGGCTCCTCGACCATTTCCCGAAGGCGGCGTGGCTGAACCCGGTGCCCGAGACGCACTGGGGCTACACGCAGTCGATCGGCATGATGCAGCGGCTGGTCGCCGGTCGGATGTTCCCCCTCACCCTGGACGGGCTCGACGCCGCGGCGCGGGCGCTGGTGCGATGACAGGTGCCTTTACGGCCTCACAGCGCGACGCGACCGGAGGCGATGCCGTCCTCGCGAGCGCAGCGAAGCGATCCAGCAGCGCCGCATACGCGGACGTCGCGCCACCCCGGGTCGCTTCGCTGCGCTCGCGAGGACGGGCGGGGATCGCGCAACCGAGACGGTTTCCGTCTCAGCCCTGCTGGGACGGCGTCGTCACCACGAGGCCGTCCATCGCCGGCGTGATCTTGATCTGGCAGGAGAGGCGGGAATTCTCGCGGACGTCGCTGGCGAAATCCAGCATGTCCTGCTCCATGTCCTGCGCCTTGCCGACCGTGTCGATCCAGGCGTCGGCCACGTAGACGTGGCAGGTGGCGCAGGCGCAGGCGCCCCCGCACTCCGCGTCGATGCCCGGGACGTTGTTGCGCATAGCCGTCTCCATCACGGTCGCGCCGACGCTGCCTTCGACGGTCCGTTCCGTCCCGGCGTGGTCGACGTAGGTGATCTTGGGCATGCTGGGGGCTCCGGGCTCGCGTCGAGCGCAATCTGTCCGACGGGCGGCGTGCCTGCTTGGCGGCTGGAAACGCGGAATGCAAGCGCGGCATTAGACACCGGTCCCGGATCGATCGCCGCATTGGGCGACACCGTCAGGCGCGCGCCTCCGCGATCTCCGCCAGCGCCCGCGCGACCGCGGCCGCGAGGTCGTCGACCGGCACCGCCCCGGCGCCGGCGCGCAGGCGCGTCTCCGCGGCGTCCGCGAGCGCCCGCACGTGGATCGCCCCGACGCCCGCGGCCGAGCCCTTCAGGGTGTGGGCGAGGTCGGCGCGCTGCGCCCGCGGCAGGGCCGGGTCGGCGAGGCGCGGCAGGATCGACCGGCACTGGCCGGCGAACAGCTCCAGGACCTCACGGGCCAGGTCGGCGTCGCCGCCGGTCTGGGCCTCGAGTTCCGCGGGGTCGATGGCCTGCATGTTCGGGCTCCCGGCATCCGGATTCGTCGGGGATTGCGGATCTGATCCACACAATTCACCCCCTGATTCGCCGGGTGGGGATCGCGCCCGACCCCTCCCCTGCGGCAGGATGGTGGAGGCGGCGAGCGACGGGCCCGGTAACCATTCGGTTAACCTTTTCTGGGGCCGGTCGAGGGCTCGGGTATCGGCAGTCGCTGCCCGAGTTTAGTCTTGTAATGGTAAACGGGGCGTTGCGTCTCCGGCTCAAGCCTCTCCAGGCGCCGGTGAACCCGTGTAACGAGGCGTTGTATGGCGACCGAGAAGAAGCTGAAGGACCCGGCCGAGGCCGCGCTCTCTGCGATCGAGCAGGCGCTGAACCTCGACGCCCTGACGCCGAACGGCACCGACGGTCGCGCCGAGCCGCGCCTGCCCGATGTCGGTGACGCCGACCCGCTGCGCGACGGCGGTCTCGACGCCGGCCGGACCATGCCGCCGCGCCTCGACCTCGACCCGCCGCTCGCCTCCGACCTGCCGCCGCCGGGCCTGGACCGCCCCCGCCGCGAGGGCGGCCTCCTGCCCCCCGACCGCTCGCTCGTGGCCAACGACGACCGGCGCAACATCGGCATCCTGCAGCAGACCCTGCGGGTGCGCTCCTCGCCCAAGCCCTACCTGCTCGCCCTCGCGGCCGGCGCCGTCTGGATCGGCGCCCTGGTGCTGATCGCGTGGTCGAAGTCCGACGGCGACCTGCGCGCCGTCCTGTCGGGCCTCTCGGCCCTCCAGGCGAGCGTCGGCGCCGCGGCCCTGTTCGGCCCGGTGGTGCTGTTCGTGATCGCCGCCATGCTGGCGGTGCGCGCCCAGGAGATGCGCCTCGTCGCCCGCGCGGTCGGCGAGGTCGCGGTGCGCCTGGCCGAGCCCGAGAGCTTCTCCACCGACGCGGTCCTGACCATGTCGCAGACGGTGCGCCGCGAGGTGGCTGCGGTGGGCGACGGCGTCGAGCGGGCGCTCGCCCGGGCCGGCGAGCTGGAGACCCTGGTGCGCGGCGAGATCGCCACCCTGGAGCGGGCCTATTCCGACAACGAGATCCGGATCCGCTCCCTCGTGGACGAGCTGGTGGCCCAGCGCGAGGCGATCGTCACCAACGCCGAGCGGGTGCGCAGCGCCATCACCGGGTCGCACCAGAGCCTGAGCCAGGACCTGGAGGGCGCCTCCGACCGGATCGTCTCCGCGGTGACCAGCGCGGGCGAGCGCGTGACCGGCGCGCTGGAGACCCGCGGCGCCGCGATCACCGCCTCCCTGGGCGAGGCCGGCGACCGGGTGGTCAACCTGATGACCGCCCGCGGCAGCGACCTGATCGACACGCTGGCGGCCACCAGCCAGGAGGTGCGCGGCAGCTTCCAGGAGGTCGGCGAGACCCTGACCCGCAGCTTCGAGGACCGCGCCGGCACGGCGACCGGCGCCTTCCAGGCCGCCGGCACCGCCCTGGCCGAGCGCCTGTCGGAGAATGCCGGCGCCCTCACCCGGACCCTGGAGGAGACCGGCAGCCGCGTGAGCGACGCGCTGGAGCGCCAGGCCGGCACGGTGCGCGAGACCTTCGAGCGCTCCATGACGGGGCTCGAATCCGCCTTCCTGTCGCGCGGCTCGGAGCTGACCGAGCGCTTCGGCGCGATGGGCGCCGAGATCACCGCCCGCTTCGCCGAGACCGGCTCGGCCCTGACCCAGGACATCGCCGGCCGCGGCCTCGCGCTGCGCGCCGAGATCGAGAGCGCCGGCCTGTCGGTCGCCGAGACGATCGAGGGCCGCGGGCGCGACGCCCAGGCCGCCCTGGCGCTCGCCGCCAGCGGCGCCGGCGAGACCCTGGCGGCCCGCGCGGGCGCCGTGCGCGACGACCTCGTCGGCACCGCCGAGCGGATCGCCGAGGCCCTGTCGGAGCGCGGCGGCGCCCTCGCCGAGCGGATGGACGGCATCGCGGCGCGTCTCGACGAGACCGTGACGGTCCGGGCCGCGGACCTGGAGCACCGGGTCGCGGCGGCGGCCGAGCAGGCCGGCGGCAGCATCGCGCACCGGACCGAGACGGTCGCGGCCAACCTCGAGGCCGCCTTCGCGGCCCTGGGCCGGGGCTTCGAGACGGGGGCCTCCTCCGCGGTCCAGTCGCTGCGGGGCACCGTCGAGGGCCTGTCGGGTGAGATCGACGGCCGCACCGCTGAGGCGGTCGCGGCGCTCCGGCGCGGGGCCGAAGCGGCCACCGATGCCCTGCGCGGCACGGCCGAGGACGCCACCGGCGCGGTCGAGGCCCGGACCCTCGAGGCCGTGCGGGTGTTTGAGCGCCGGGTCGCGGATTCCGCCGCCGCCCTGTCGGCGCGGACCGAGGAGGCGGCCGCCGCACTGCGGGCCGCCGCCGATCAGGCGAGCCAGGCCGCCGAGACGCAGACGCGGGACGCCGCCGCCCGGCTCGCCGCGGCCCTGGACACCCTGCGCACCGCCTCCGGCGAGGTCACCGGCGCGGTCGAGGCCGAGACCGCGATCCTCACCGCCCGGTTCCGCGACGCCGCCGACCGGGCCGGCACCGAGCTCGGCGCCCGCGGCACGGACGCCGTCGCGGCGGTCCGCGCCGCCCTGGACGATCTCAACCGCGAGCTCGCCGCCCGGACCGGCGACGCCACCGGCAGCCTCGCCGAGGCCGCCCGCGCGATCTCGGCCGACCTCGCCGCCCGGATCGGCGAGATGGAGGCGGCCTTCGGCGAGCACGGCCGGAGCGTCGCCGAGCTGCTCGCCGGCCACGCCGACGAGACCCAGGCCCGGATCAGCGGCACCGGCCGCGACATCGTGCTCGCCGTGGCGAGCCAGGGCGCCCGCATCGCCGACACCCTCAGCCAGACCGGCGCGAGCTTCGCCGAGACCGCCGACGGCCGGGTCCGGGCGATCGACGAGACGCTGGGCAACCGCCTCGCCGCCCTGCAGGAGACCATCGCCCGCGGCGACATCCTGGCCGACCGGATCAACCGCGACACCGCCGCGCTGGGCGAGACCGTCGGCGCCCGGCTGGAGGAGATGGACCGCCTCCTCACCGGCAAGGGCGAGGCCGTCGCCGAGACGATCGCCACCCGGGCCCGCGAGGCCGGCAGCCTGATCGAGACCCATCTCGGCGGCCTGGAGACGCGCTCGGCCGAGCGGGCCGCCGCCATCGCGGCCGCCGTGGCGGCGCTGGTCGGCCAGATCGACGACCATCTCGGCAGCCGCGCGAACGCCGTGGACGACGCGCTGCGCGCCCGGACCGACGAGATGGCCCGCGTCATGGCCGAGGGCCATCGCGGCCTGATGGAGATGCTGGAGGGCCGCACCTCCGGGCTCGGCCAGGACATCGCCCGCCACACGGGCGAGATCGCCCGGCGGATCGAGGAGAGCGCCGGCCATTTCGACACCGGCGTCATCGGCCGCCTGCAGGCGATCGCCGAGACCCTGGACCAGCGCGCCCGCCTCGTGGACGAGAGCTTCGGCGTGCAGGCCTTCGAGGCGATCCGCCTGATCGAGGCGCGCACCCGCGCGGTGGACGAGGAGCTGGCCGGCCGGACCCGCGACCTCGTGGCGATGATCGCCGACCGGACCGGCGGCCTCGACGGCGCCATGGCCGAGCGCGTCCGCGCCCTCACCGGCACCATCGAGGAGGCCACCCGCGGCCTCGAGGCCGCGCTGGCGAACCGCGCGGATTCGATGATCCGCCTGGTGGACGAGCGCACCGAGAACGCCGACGCGGCGCTGGCGGCCCGCACCGAGGCCGTGCACGCGGCCTTCGCGGAGCGCGCCGAGCTCATCGGCCGCCTGATCGACGAGCGCATCGCCGCCATGTCGGGCGAGCTCGACGAGAAGGGCCGCGCCGTGTTCGGGGCGATCGGCGGCCGGATCACCGAGCTCGCCCGCCTGCTCGACCGCGGCGGCACCTCGCTGGCCGAGCTCATCGACCAGCGCGGCGAGAGCGTGCTCGCCAAGCTCCAGCAGACCATCGCGGACGCCGAGCGGATGCTCGATGCCGGCGAGGGCCGCCTGGGCCACACCCTGTCGAGCCGCACGGCCGACATCAGCGGCCTCCTCGACGAGGGCGTCCGCTCGGTCCACACCCTGCTGGACGACCGCACCAACCAGATCCGCGTCCTGCTGGACGACCATGCCGGCACCCTGGCCGCCACCCTGGACGGCCGGATGGGCCCGATCCACGAGGCGCTGGACGGCCGCGGGCAGGCGATGGTCGCCGCCCTGGAGGGCGCGTTCGGCTCCGCCACCGGCGCCCTGGACGACCGCACCCGCCAGCTCGGCAGCCTGTTCGACGAGCGGCTGGGCCACCTCGAGAGCCTGGTCGACGGCCGCGGCACCCGCCTCGCCGACACCCTCACCGCCCGGGCCCAGGCCCTGCGCACCCTGTTCGAGGAGGCCCAGTCGGCCCTCGACGGCGTGGTCGAGGGCGGCGGCGGCCGCTTCGCCGCCGCGGTCGACGCCCGCATCCAGTCCCTCCGCGCGGTGCTGGAGGAGGCGCCGGCCGCCGTCTCGGCGCTGGTGGAGACCCGCGAGCGCCAGCTCGCCGCCACCCTCGACGCCCGCACGCAGCGCCTCCACACCCTGTTCGAGGAGGCCCAGGCCGGCCTGCGCGACCTCGTGGACGGGCGCGGCCAGGAGGTCGCCGACGCCATCGCGGCCCGGACCGAGGGCCTGCGCACGACCCTCGACGCGGCGCCTGCCCAGATGGCGGACCTGCTGGACACCCGCCTGTCCGACCTCCAGGGCCTGTTCGAGCGGGCGCAGGGCGAGATCGACCGCCTCGTGGACACCCGCGGCCGCCAGATCGCCGGCACGATCGAGCACCGCACGCAGGCGCTCCAGACCACGATCGAGGGCGTGAACCCGGCGATCGCCGGCCTGCTCGAGGAGCGCGAGAACCGCCTCGCCGAGACCCTCAAGGAGCGGACGGGCGAGCTGCAGACCCTGTTCGACCGGGTGCAGAACCGCCTCGGCGCCCTGGTCGAGGGCACCGGCCGCGACGTGTCCGAGCGGGTCGACGCGCGCGTCGAGACCCTGCGGGCGACCTTCGAGCAGGCGCGCGCCGCGATCGAGGGCCTGCTGGAGGACCGCGGCCAGGCCCTGGTGGCGGCCGCCGAGGGCCGGACCGGCGCCCTGGTGGAGGTGTTCGACGCCCGCCTGCGCGCCCTCGACGGTGCCGTCGAGGGCCGGACCGGCGCCCTGGTCGAGACCTTCGACGCCCGCCTGCGCGCCCTGGACGGCGCCGTCGAGGGGCGGACCGGCGCCCTCGTGGAGACCTTCGATGCCCGGCTGCGGGAGCTGGACGGCGTGGTCGAGGGCCGCACCGCGGCCCTGGCGCAGGCCGTCGAGGCGCAGAGCGAGGCCCTGGCCCGCGGCGTCGACGCCCGCGCCGACGCCTTCACGCAGCGCATCGACAGCCGCATGCGGCTGTTCGCGACCCTGGTGGCGCAGCGCGCCGACACCCTGGCCACCGCCTTCGACGACCGCCACGAGGCCTTCGCGGGCCTCATGGACGAGCGCACGGCGTCCCTGGTCGCCGCCCTCGACGAGCGGGCCCGCGCCCATGCCGAGCAGGTCGAGGCCCACAACGCGGCCCTGGCCGAGACGCTCAGCCGCCGCGAGGCCGCGCTCGCCGGCCTGATCGACGCCCGCACCGAGGCCCTCGGGGCCGGGTTCGAGCGCCGCGCTACGGCGCTCGGTGCCCTGGTCGACGCCCGCGGCGAGGCCCTGTCCCGCCGCCTCGCCGAGAGCGCCGAGACCCTGGTGCGCGCCATCGAGGAGCGCGGCGGCGCGCTGCTCGCCAGCGTCGAGGGCAGCGGCCGCGCCGTCGGCGACAGCCTGGAGGGCCATGTCGAGCGCCTGCGCGGCGCCATCGACGGGCCGATGATGGACCTGTCGCGGGCCCTGTCGGACCGGGCCGAGGCGATCGAGCGGACGCTCGCCGAGACCGGAATGCCGCTCGCCGAGAGCCTGCGGGAGCGGACCGAGGAGCTGGCCGTGCAGTCGCGGGCCTCGGCCGAGCTGCTGCGCGCCGCCGTCGAGGACGGCGCGGGCCGCACGCTCTCGGAGCTGTTCGAGACCAACGACCGGATGGGCCGCGAGCTCGGCGCGCTGCTGCAGCGGATCGAGGCCGCCAACACGGCGCTGACCGACCTCGTGGCCGGCGCCGACACCAATCTCGGCGCGATCGAGCAGGGTCTCGCCGGCCGGATCGAGCAGGTCCAGGGGGCGCTGGAGCGCATCGCCGCCGAGACCGGCCGGGCCAGCGCCGGCGTCTCGGCCCAGGTCGAGGCCCTGCGCGGCGCCGCCGACGGGGCGCTCAGCGAGGCCTCGCGCCTCGCCGAGACCCTCGACGGCCGCGGCCGCTCCCTCGGCGAGCAGACCGCCGCGCACGTGGCGGCCCTCGACCGGGCCGCGGCCTCCCTGGCGGCCATCGAGGAGCGCCTCGACTCGGCCCTGTCGGGCCGCGAGACCAAGCTGACCGAGGCGCTGGCCGCGTTCGAGGCCCGGGCCGCCGCCCTGGAGCAGAACGGCACCGCCCTGGCCCAGACCATCGAGCAGACCCTGCGCGCCGCCGAGGAGCGTGCCCGCAGCGTCGGCGAGTCCCTGGCCCAGTCGGCCCAGGGCGCCGGGGCCTCGGTGACGAGCGCCTTTGCCGACCTGAAGGACAGCGCCAGCGCCGAGGGCGAGAAGGCCGCCCAGGGTGTCCGGCAGGTCATCGAGGAGGCGGCCCGCGAGATGCGCAGCGGCTTCCAGGAGGCCCAGGCCAGCTTCGGCGACTCCTTCTCGGCCCTGCGCGAGATGGCGGGCTCGATCCGCGGCGAACTCGACGCGACCCGCGCCGAGCTCGCCAAGGGCGTCCTCGAGCTGCCGCGCGAGACGCAGGACGCCACCGGCGAGATGCGCCGGGTGGTGGCGGACCAGATCAAGGCCCTCAACGAGCTGTCGTCCCTGGTCTCCCGCTCCGGCCGCTCGGTCGACGTCGCCCAGCCGCAGGCGCAGGCGCAGCCCCAGCGCCGGGTCGCGGAGAGCGGCGGCCGCGCCGTCGCGGCGGCGGCGCCCGCCGCGGCCCCGGTCGCACCGGCGATGCCGACGGCGGCCCCCGCGGCTCCGGCCCTGCCGGCGCCCGCGGCGACGCCGCGGCCCGCCACGGCCAAGATCGAGGCGCCGCGCCCGTCCGCGACCGCCCGCCCGGCGCAGGCCGGCGACAAGCGCGGCTGGCTGTCCGACCTGCTGACCCGCGCCTCGCTGGACGACGACGAGGAGCCGGCGGCCGACGCGCCGGCCGCCGCCCCGGCGCCCGCGCCGGCGGCCCGCCGCCCCGCGGTGGCGGCCGCCGAGACCGGGCGGATCGCCCTCGACACGATCTCGACCGACATCGCCAAGATGATCGAGCACCGGACCGCGGTCGACCTGTGGGAGCGGTACCGCCGGGGCGAGCCGAACCTGTTCGACCCGCGGATCTACACGCCGCAGGGCCGGGCCACCTTCGCGGAGATCCAGCGCCGCTACAGGACCGATGCGGAGTTCCGCCGCAGCGTCGACCGCTACGTCAGCGAGTTCGAGCGCCTGCTCGGCGACGTGGTCAAGAACGACAGCGACGCCAAGCGCACCGACGCCTACCTGACCTCGGAGACCGGCAAGGTCTACACCATGCTGGCCCATGCCAGCGGGCGCTTCGACGGGGCGTAGGACCGATCCCGCCGGGGCCGCTCGCGGCGCCGGCGGGTCCCGCACCGGGGACGACGAGACCCGCCCCGCGCTCAGAGCAGGCCGAGGCCGACCAGCTCGCGCCGCAGGGCCTCGGGCATCTCGGCGAGGTCCCCCGAGGCCTCGGCCCCGAGATCGGCCGGCGCGTCGCGCGCCGTGAGGTAGCGCCAGCCCTGGAACGGCCGGTAAGGCCGGGGCGCCACCGGGACGAGCCGGGGATCGAAGACCAGCCGGCAGCGCGGGATGCCGTCCTCCCCGGTGAGCGGCTCGATCGCGGTGATTGCCTGCCTGCAGGACAGCGTCCCGCGGATCACCCAGTAGATCGAGCCCTGCCCGGTGATCTCCCGGTGGCGCTTGGGCAGGGTGCGGGTGACGTGGAACGGGGCCGCTTGCCGTCCGTCCCGGAGCGCCTCCGCGCGGAAGCGGGCCTGCCGGGCCTCGAGATCGGCGATGGTGGCGGGGCCGACGCAGAGCTTGATCAGGTGCAGGGCCACGGATGCGCGTGCTCGGGGGTGCCGGGGGCGCTCCTGATAGCAGGGTCCGCGCCGGCGCGCGCCTGTCGAACCGCGCCGGAGCGCCGGCGCCGGGCCGGACCCGTCAGGCGAAGAGCGCGAGCCGCTGCTCCGGCGTCAGCGCGTCGATCTCGGCGAAGCTCAGGGCCGGCTCCTCCGGCGGCATCGCCGGCTCGGGGGCGGCCGCGACGGTCTCGCCCCAGGTGAGGTCGGCCATATCGCGCGCGATGTCCCGCTCGACGTCCGCCTCGAACGCCTCCTCGATCGCGGTGGCGGGCTCCGGCGCGTCCGCGGCGGACGGATCGGCGACGGGAAGGGAGGCGACCTCCGGAGCCGGCTCCGGCTCCGGGGCGGCCTCGAGATCGACCGCCCAGTCCGCTTCCAGATCGGCCTCCAAGTCGGCCTCCAAGTCGGCCTCCAAGCCGGCCTCCAAGCCGGCCGCGGGTGCGGCCTCCGATCCGTCCCCCGGCGCGGCGAGGTCCGGCTCCGGGGCGAATGCCAGCGCGGCCGCTCCCGCCGGCTCGGACACGGCGTCCGGCTCGGCCTCCGCCACCGGCTCCGGAGCGGCCGGCGCTTCGGCCGCGACCTCTGTCTCCGGCTCGGCCTCCGGCGCTCGGGCCTCCGCCTGGACCGGCAGGAACACCAGATCCTCGTGCAGCGCCGGGCTGCCGGGGCGGGCCACGAGGGCCGCCACCGTGACGGCCGGCACGTCCATGGCGATGTAGCGGTCGATGTCGCTCTGGTTCAGATCGGCCGGCTCGCCGGCCGGCCGCGCGCCCCGGTGGGGCGGCACCCGCACCGCGTCCTCGCCCCAGATGGCGATCATCGCGGAGACCCGGTCCTCCAGGTAGCGCAGCGTGTAGACGATCCGGGCAGTGCGCTGCGCGGTCAGGTCCTGGAAGGAGCAGGCCGTGTAGATCGCGGTCGCGTGGCGGTCGAGGGCGTCGCAGGCCTGCGCGTCGGCCCCGCGCTCGCGCAGGGTCCAGGCTGCCTCCTGGATCGACTCGGCGGCGCTGAGGATGTCGGAGGTGGCCTGCTCGGTCTCGCGCACGATGGCGTCGAGGGCGAGGGACGCCTGCGTCAGCCGGGTCTCGTCGCCGTTCGGGGTGTTGAGCGCCGCGATCTCGCCCTTGGTCCGGCTGATCGCGTCGGCCATGTCGAGGAGATTGCCGCGCAGGTGCCCGAAGGCCTCCTGCCCGCGGTCGGCGGTGACGCTCCGCTCCAGCCGCGCGATCGCCCCGAGCAGCACCTCGGTCTCGGCGCCCCGGTTGCGCCGGGCGTACTCGGCGAGGAACCAGCGGCCGCGCTCGCTGGCGCTGATCGTCGCCTCGATCGCCTCGTACTCGGCCGAAGCGTGCGCGCTCGGGTTGACGGAACCGAACATGGGCCTCTCTGGACGCTGAATGCGGGCGCGGCGGCGGCCCCGATGCGCGCCAATCGCGGCGAATTTGACAGAGGGCCTTTAACGGGCGCTTACGGACGCCTTCCCGGTCCCGCCTCCCTGCTCACCCCGCTCGTCGAGACCCGCCTTGCCCCGCCCGTCCGGCCCGGCGCGCCTGTCGCTGCTCTACGCCGTGGTGTTCACCGAGATCGGCATCGCGATGCCGTTCATGCCCCTGTGGCTCGACGCCCTGGGGCTCGATGCCCGGGTGATCGGTCTCCTCCTCGCCCTGCCGATCGCCACGCGGATCGCCGCCACGGCGCCGCTGATGAGCCTCCTCGACCGCGGCCTCGGGCCCCGGCGGCTGATCCTGCTCGGCAGCCTCGCCTTGAGCCTGACCTACGCGCTGATGCCCGCCGCGGCCGGGATCGGGTGGCCGCTGCTGGCCGGGCTGATCGTGCTCAACGCGGTCGCCGGCGCGCCGCTCGTGCCCTGCATCGACTACCTGACGCTCGCGGCCGTGCGCCAAGACGCCCGCCTGACCTACGCGCGGATCCGGATGGCGGGCTCCATCGCGTTCCTGCTGGCGAACCTCGCGGGCGGGCTGCTGCTGACGGCGCTCGGCGGCCGGCTCGCCGTGCCGCTGCTCCTGACCGGCCTCGCCCTCGGCGCGGGTCTGGTGGCGTGGCGCAGCCGCGTGGTGGCGGCCCTGCCGCCGTCGGCGGCGGGCGACGGCCGGACGCGGCTGCCGCGGCGGCTCTGGCTGTGCATCGGCGCGGCGGCCGCGATCCAGGCGAGCCACGGGGCGATCTACGGGTTCGGCAGCATCTACTGGACCGGCCAGGGCATCCCGCCGACCTGGGTCGGCGCGCTCTGGGCGATCGGCGTCCTGGCCGAGATCGCCCTGTTCGCCGGCCTCCCCGCCCTGCCCGCCGCCTGGCGCGGCCCGGTGCGGCTCCTCGGCGCCGGGGCCGTCGCGGCGATCCTGCGGGCGATCGGCATGTACCTCCTCGGCGACCACCTCGCGGCGCTGGTGCCGCTCCAGTGCCTCCACGGCCTGACCTTCGGGGCGACCCAGCTCGGCGCCATGGCGGCCGTTTCAGCCTACGCCCCCGACGGCGCGCGGGGCCGGGCGCAGGGCACGCTCAGCGCGGTCAATGCCGGGATCTCGGTGGTCGCGACCCTGGGGAGCGGCGTCGCCTACCGGGCCGGCGGCCCCCTCGCCTTCCTGCTGATGGCGCCGCTCGCCGCCGCGGGCCTGGGCCTCGCCCTGGCCTCCCGCCGCGCGCGGGGGGTGAGGTTGGAGACGGATCGTCAACCGTAATGTCGTCATAACCGCCGGGCAGGGTGGTGCCTCGATCGAGGAGTATGGGTGTTGCTGAGCGAGGGCACTGTTCCCGGCGCCTTGGCCGGCGCCGCGCTGCGGGACCGGTCGGCCGACGGCCGCCTGGCGCTCGACGGCCGCTGGACCGCCGACCAGGCCCCGACCGTCGAGGCCGCGGCCGCGCGCATCGCGGCGGCCGGCCGCGCCGGGCCGGTGGCGGTCGACCTGTCGGGGATCGAGCGCCTCGACACGCTCGGCGCCTGGGTCCTGGAGCGGACCCGCGCCGAGATCGAGCAGGCGGGCAGCGCCCTCACCTATCTCGGCGCCCGCCCGGAGCACCGCACCCTGCTGGGCGAGGTCCGGCTGCGCGAGCCGGACGCGCCGCCGCCGCGGCGGCACGGCCCGGTCGTCGGCCTGCTCGACGCCACCGGGCGCCGGACCGTGCAGGGCGGCCGCGAGTTCGTCACCGCCCTCGCGTTCCTGGGCGAGCTGATCGCCGCCTGCGGGCGCGTCGCCCTGCGGCCCGGCACGTTCCGCGGCAACGCCCTGATCAACCAGATCCAGCAGGTGGCACTCAACGGCACGCCGATCATCGTGCTGATCTCGTTCCTCGTGGGCGGCATCGTCGCCCAGCAGGGCATCTTCCAGCTCCAGCGCTTCGGCGCCCAGACCTTCGTGGTCAACCTGATCGGCCTCCTGATCCTGCGCGAGATGGGCGTGCTGCTCACCTCGATCATGGTCGCCGGCCGCTCCGGCTCGGCGATCACCGCCGAGATCGGCTCCATGCGCATGCGCGAGGAGGTCGACGCGCTCCGGGTCATGGGCCTCGACCCCGTCGAGATCCTGATCGTGCCCCGGGTGCTCGCGCTGATGATCGGCCTGCCGATGCTGACGCTGATCGGCGACCTCGCGGCGCTCGCCGGCGGCGGCCTCACCGCGATGCTCTACGGCGGCCTGACCCTCGACCAGTTCCTGGTCCGGCTCCAGGCGGCGGTGGGCGTCCACCACGTCATGGTCGGCCTGATCAAGGCGCCGTTCATGGCGCTGACGATCGGGGTGATCGCCACGATCGAGGGCTTCGCGGTCGAGGGCTCCGCGGAATCGCTCGGCCGTCACGTCACCGCGTCGGTGGTGAAGTCCATCTTCATGGTCATCGTCCTCGACGGCCTGTTCGCGGTGTTCTTCGCCGCGATCGATTTCTGAGGCCGCCGCGATGAATGCCCCGATGACCGCCTCGCCGAATGGCCCCGCCCCGATCATCCGCGTGCGCGACCTCGTGGTCGGCTTCCGCGACCGCAACATCCTGAAGGGCCTGAGCCTCGACATCCGCGCCGGCGAGATCCTGGGCTTCGTCGGGCCCTCGGGCCAGGGCAAGTCGGTGCTCACCCGGACGATCCTCGGCCTCAACCCGAAGCGGGCCGGGACCATCGAGGTGTTCGGCCGCGACGTCGACGAACTCACCTACGCGGAGCGGCGCCGGATGGAGCAGCGCTGGGGCGTGCTGTTCCAGCAGGGCGCCCTGTTCTCGGCTCTCACCGTCAAGCAGAACATCCAGGTGCCGATGCGCGAGCACCTGAACCTGTCCGAGCGCCTGCTCGACGAGTTCGCCCGGCTCAAGATCGAGATGGTCGGCCTGAAGCCCGACGCCGCCGACAAGCTGCCCTCGGAATTGTCGGGCGGCATGATCAAGCGCGCGGCGCTCGCCCGCTCCCTGGCGCTCGATCCCGAGATCCTGTTCCTCGACGAGCCGACCTCGGGCCTCGACCCGATCGGCGCGGGCGAGTTCGACGACCTCGTCTCGACCCTCAAGGAGACGCTGGGGCTGACCGTGTTCATGGTCACCCACGACCTCGACAGCCTCTACACCGCCTGCGACCGCATCGCGGCGCTCGGCGACGGCCAGATCATCGCCGCCGGCACGATCGACGAGATGCTGGCGAGCGACCATCCCTGGCTGCGCTCGTACTTCCACGGCAAGCGCGCCCGGACCATCGCGACGGGGGGCGCCTCGGCCCATGCCTGATCCCATGCCTGATCCCGTGCCTGATCCCGTGCCTGACCCGATGCCCGATCGCCGCCGTCCCACCCAGATCCCGCCCTGCTCCCCTCCGGGAGCCGGGGCTCCAGGCCCGGCCGGATCTCCGCCGGCCAGAACCGCAGGTTGAGCGCATGGAAACCCGCGCGAACTACGCCCTGATCGGGGCCTTCACGATCGCCGTCATCCTGGCGGGCTTCGGCACCGTGCTGTGGCTCTCCGGCGGCTCCTCGCGGCAGGTCAGCCAGCTCGTCCGCATCGTCTTCTCCGGCTCGGTCGGTGGCTTGTCGCGCGGCTCGAGCGTGAACTTCAACGGCATCAAGGTCGGCGAGGTCACCGACATCCGCCTCGCCCCGCAGGATCCCCGCCGGGTGCTCGCCACGATCAAGGTCGATCCCGCGACCCCGCTCCGGGCCGACACCCGCGCCCGCCTCGACTCGGCGATGCTCACCGGCGTCTCGGTGATCTCCCTGTCGGGCGGCAACGCCGACGCGCCGGTGCTGACCCCGATGGCCAACGGCGAGCCGCCGACGATCTTCGCCGATTCCTCCGACATGCAGGACATGATGGCGCTGGCGCGCCAGGTGGCGCAGCGGGCCGACGACATGCTGGCCCGCCTCGACCGGCTGGTCTCCGCCAACGAGGGGGCGATCAACCGGTCGCTGACCAACGTCGAGACCTTCTCGAAGACGCTGGCCGATGCCGGCCCGAACATCTCGGCGCTGGTCAAGGCCGTGGACGGGGCCAAGCTCGGCCGGGTGATCGACAACGCCGACCGCTTCTCGGCCGCCCTGTCCAAGGCCAGCCCCGACATCGAGGCCGGCGTGCACGACGCCCGGCTGCTCGCCGGCAAGCTCAGCGCCTCGGCCGACAAGATCGACGCGGTGCTGAACGGCGCCCAGAGCTTCCTGGGCTCGGCCTCCGGCCAGGAGGGCTCCAGCACCTTCACGGAGATCCGCGCGGCGGCGATCTCGGTGCGCGACGCCGGCAAGGCGTTCCGGACCATGTCGGAGAACCTCGACAAGCGCACCGCCAGCATCTCGGCCAATTTCGGCCGGCTGAGCGGCACCGGCCGCCGGGAGGTCGAGGCCCTGTCGGGGGACGGGCAGCGGACCCTGAGCACCCTCAACCGCACGGTGCGCAGCCTGGAGCGCGACCCGAGCCAGGTGATCTTCGGCGGCAAGCCTTCGTTGCCTGAATACAACGGTGGCCGGTGAAATGCCGCGTCGCCGGGCGGATGTGTCCCGGCGCACGGCACGGATGCCGCAGCGGATTAGTTTTAACCGCATAGCTTATACAGCTCCGCCGTTCGCCGGCGGGGTCCTTCAGGTCATGCGTATGGTCCGCTCGTCCCACATCGCCGCCGCCGCGCTGCTCGCCGCCCTCCTGGGTGGCTGCGGCGGCGCGGCGCCCCTCACCTTCGACCTCGCGGCGCTGCCGGCCTCGGGGCGGCCGATCGCGGCCGGCCGCTCGATCGCGGTCTCGGAGCCGGTGAGCATCCAGCCCTTCGAGGCCGACCGGATCATCGTCCGCGAGAACGGCGGCGCCCTGTCGTTCCTGGGCGGCGGCCAGTGGGCCGACCGGCTGCCGCGCCTGATCCAGACGCGGCTCATCCAGAGCCTGGAGAATTCCGGGCGGCTCCGCTCGGTGAGCCGGCCCGGCGACAAGGTCGTGGCCGACTACCAGCTGATCAGCGAGATCCGCGCCTTCGACGTGCAGTCCGGGACCGGCGAGGCGGTGGTCGACCTGTCGCTGAAGCTCGTGGCCGACGGCACCGGCAGGGTTGCGGCGGCGCGGATCTTCACGGCCCGCGTGCCGGTGTCCAAGATCGATGCCGGCAGCGGCGCCCGCGCCCTCGATCAGGCGCTGAGCATCGTGCTGGCCGACGTTGTGCGCTGGGTGAACAGCGGGCGCTGACGGCCCCGCGGCCGGGCCGCGCCGACGCCCCCGCCGGGGCGGGGCGCTCGCGACGGAACGTCCTCCGAATGCCAGCCGTGCGGATCCGCTCCACGGCCCGACAGGCGCCACGGGTGATGGGACGGGCCCGACGGTCCATCGTGGGCGCGCGGGATTTCCTGCCGATCAATCCGTGTCCCGCGGCGCCGCGGCGGCGTGCGTAGACGGGGCGCGGTTGCGGTTCGCAGCAATCGCGGTCATACGGCTGCCGCGATGCAGACTCTGTTCTCAACTGAAGGTGTATTGGAGAAGGACAGGTTTCTCCTTTGGCGAGATGTCTGCGAAGATCGCCTGGTTCCGATGGCGCAGACTTGTCTCAACGACGAGCCCTTTCACGCGACGATCGAGGGGGCCAGTATCGGCGGCCTGGTCTTCACGAAATTCGCGCTGCGCAAAACTGCGGGCGGCCACGACGCCGCGCACGCTTCGCCATGAAAACCACAAGACCGACCACCTGTTCATGAGCATCGTGCTCTCGGGACAGGTCCGCGCGGATCAGTACGATCGGTCGAGCACGGATCGGGTCGGCGACTTCTCGATCCGGGATACGAATACACCCTGGACGATCGAGCACAGCGGCTACAGCGAGGTGCTGGCCATTGGGATCCCGCGGGAGCGGCTGGAGGGGGCTCTGGGCTCCGCGCGCCTGTTCGCCGGCGTGACTGTCGGCGGCGATCTGCCGACCGCGACCCTGACCCGGTCGTTCCTGGGCAACCTGCTCAGCCTGGGCGACCGGCTGACGCCCCAGGTGGCCGAGAGCATGGTCTCCACGGGGCTCGACCTCATCGTCGCCAGCCTCGCGGAGCGGCTCGCGCGGGAGGCGCAGCGGCCCGTCCAGGACAGCGTCGTGGTGCAGCGCGCCCGGGCCTATCTCGAGGCCCATCTCCACGATCCGACCCTGGACCCGCCCCGGCTCGCGGCCGCGGCCGGCGTGTCCCTGCGCCGGCTGCAGGCCTTGTTCCGCGCGCAGGACCGGCACATCTCCGACTGGATCTGGCACCGCAGGCTCGAGGCGGCCGCCAAGCGCTTGGCCGATCCGGGCTGCCTCCACATGCCGCTGGGGACCTTGGCGTATGGCTGCGGCTTCCTCAGCCAGTCCCACTTCTCCCGCCGCTTCAAGGAGCGCTACGGCCTGAGCCCCCGCGACTACCGCGTGCGCGCCCTCGCGCGGGGCGCCGAGGGTGGGCCGGAGGGCCGACCGGGCCGCCTCACTCCATCACGGCGGCCTTCATGATCACCACCATGGTGGCCCGGGCCGGACCGTCCGTGCAGCGCACGAGGTGGGGCCGGTCGCAGCGGTAGCGCAGGGTCTCGCCGGCTCGCGCCCGCTGCACGACGCCGCCGATCTCGACCTCGAACGCCCCCTCGGTGACCGAGAGCGACTCCACCGAGCCGCGCTGGTGCGGGTCCGAGTCGAGGACGCCGCCCGGGTCGGCCGTGACCTCGTACCATTGCAGCCACTCGATCGTCTTGAGCCAGCCGATGATCGCCAGCCGCACCTTCCCGTCCTCGGAGACGAGGATCGGCGTGTCGGCCCGGGAGGTCTTCTCGATGAACGGCTCCTCGTCGCCGGCCGCCAACACCCGCTCGATCGACACGTCGAGGGCCTGGGACAGGCGCCAGATCGTCGCCAGCGTCGGGTTGGTCTCGTTGCGCTCGATCTGGCTGATGATCGACTTGGCCACGCCGGACTGCTCGGCGAGTTCCGAGAGCGACAGGTTGTAGGCCTTGCGCAGCCGCTGGATGGTCTTGCCGAGCTGGCCGGAGAGCACCTGCGCGCCGGTCAGCAGGTCGCGCCCGCGCGCCCGGTCGGGCCGTTCCGCCTGATCCTGCATCGTCCCCGATCCGCCTGCACCGTTCCATTATCCGAACGATCGTGCGCTTCTTCAAACGCAATCGACGCCCGGTTGCAAGGCGGCGGGCGGCGTGCGCGGCGGCGTGCGCACCGGAAAGCGGCGGCCGGATCGGCCTCTAAGTCCAGACGGCGTGGAAGTGGTGGACCGGCCCGTGCCCCGTCCCGACCGCGAGGCTGTCCGCCGCCGCGAGGGCGGCCGTGAGGTAGGCCTTGGCCTCCGCCACCGCCTCCGGCAGGGCCAGGCCCTGGGCGAGGCCCGCCGCCACCGCCGCCGAGAGGGTGCAGCCGGTGCCGTGGGTGTTGCGCGTCGCGATCCGCGGCGCCGACAGGGTCCGCAGGGCGCCGTCCGCCGTGACGAGGTGGTCGATGCTCTCGCGCCCCGCGCCGTGGCCGCCCTTGATCAGCACCGCCCGGGCGCCGAGGGCGACCAGGCGCCGCGCCTGGGCCACGATCGCCGCCGCGTCCGCGGCGACGGGCTCGCCGAGGAGCACCGCCGCCTCCGGCAGGTTGGGGGTGATCAGGTCGGCCCGCGGGAGCAGCCGCTCGCGGAGCGTCGCCACGGCGTCGTCGGTGATCAGCCGGTCGCCGCTGGTGGCGACCATCACCGGGTCGAGGACGACCGGGATCGACCCGGCGTGCCGGGCGAGGCCCTCGGCGACCGCCGCGATCACCGCGGTCTGCGACAGCATGCCGATCTTCACCGCCCTCACGGCGAGGTCGGAGAACACGCTGTCGATCTGCCGGGCGACGAAATCCGCCGGCACGTCGTGGATGCCCTGGACCCCCGTCGTGTTCTGCGCGGTCAGCGCCGTGATCACGCTGGCGCCGTAGACGCCGAGCGCCGAGAAGGTCTTGAGGTCCGCCTGGATGCCGGCGCCGCCGCCGGAATCCGAGCCCGCGATCGTGACCGCGATGGGCGCGGGGCCGCTCATCGGGCGCCGGCCCGCTCCGCCAGGGCGCCGTCGATCCGCGCGCGCAGGTCGCGGGCGCGCTGGCGCACCGACTCCGCGCCGAACAGCGCGGTGATCACCGCGACGCCGTCAGCCCCCGCGGCGACCACCGCGGCGGCGTTGTCGAGCCCGATCCCCGCGATGGCGCCGAGCGGCAGGCCGGCCCCGCGGGCGAGGCGGGCGCGGAAGGCGATGCTGGCGAAGCCGTCGAGACCCACCGGCGGGTCGGGATTGTCCTTGCTGGTGGTGGCGAACACGCCGCCGATGCAGGCGTAGTCGACGGGCAGCCGGTACAATTCGTCGGCCTGGGCGGGCTTCTTCAGGGTGAGGCCGATGATCGCGCCCTCCCCCAGCAGCCGGCGGGCGTCGGCCGGGTGGAGGTCGCCCTGGCCGAGATGCACCCCGTCGGCTCCGGCCGCGAGGGCGAGGTCGACGCGGTCGTTGACGAGGACCGGGACGCGGCCGCCCACCGCCGCCAGGATCGCCCGGATCCGCGCCAGGGCGGCGCGGGCATCGGCGATGTCCTTCTCGCGGTACTGGAGCAGGGTGCAGCCCCCCGCCACCGCCTCGGCGCCGAGCTCAGCCAGCCGCGCCCCGTCGGCGCCGCAGACGCCGACATCGAGGAGCCCGTAGAGCCGCAGGTCGACGGCCCGGCTGCCGGTCGGGGTCGAGGGGGAATCTGCGGGGGAAGTCGCGCTCGCTGGCATCGCTGTCGTCGCTCGGTCCGCCTCGGCCGGTCCCGTGCCGGCCTACCCGGACCCCTGTTTGGGCAGGGCTCGCGGCGTTGGCAAGCGGCGGGTGGACAGCGGTGCGTCGACGGGCCCCCCCGCTCCGTCATACGGCGGCGTTGACGCGCGGCGATCCTGTCCCCCTATAGGTGGGATCCGCTACGGCGCATCCCGGGGGACGGACGGTCGAGGAACGATGACGGGTGCCGCGGCGCAGACGGACGCGCGCGGGGGGCAGGCCCCGCCGGAGCGCTCCTCCGTAGGCCTCGTCGCGGTGATCGTCGCCGCGACCAAGGGGGAGCCGCGCGCCCTGACCATCCGGGTCCCCGACCAGGCGCCCGGCCGCGGCGACGGCCTGCCGGCCGGCCCCCTCGTCCCCGAGCACGCCACGCTGGAGCGGGGCCTGCGCGCCTGGGTGGAGCGGCAGACGCACCAGCGCCTCGGCTACGTGGAGCAGCTCTACACCTTCGGCGACCGCGACCGCTCCGGCACGGCGACCCTGTCGGGGGTGCACTCCCTCTCGGTGGCTTATCTGGCGCTCGTCCGCGAGGAGCGGCCGGCGGGGCTCGCCGAGGCCGCGTGGCAGAACTGGTACCGCTACCTGCCCTACGAGGATTTCCGGCAGGGGCGCCCGCGCCAGCTCGACGCCATCGAGGCGCGGCTCGCCGAATGGGCGTCCGAGCCCGCGGACTGCGCCACCCGGACCCGCCGCCTCGACCGCCTCGGCCTGACCTTCGGCATGAACGGCGGCACTTGGAACGAGGAGCGCGTCCTGGAGCGCTACGAGCTGCTGTTCGAGGCCGGGCTGATCCCGGAGGCGCGCGGCAATCCCGGCCCGGCCCTGCCGAACGACCCGACCGGCGTCCCCATGGCGTTCGACCACCGGCGGGTGCTCGCGACCGCGATCGGCCGGCTCCGGGGCAAGATCAAGTACCGCCCGGTGGTGTTCGAGCTGATGCCGCCGGAATTCACCCTGCTGCAGCTGCAGAAGACCGTGGAGGCCCTGTCGGGGACGCAGCTGCACAAGCAGAACTTCCGGCGCCTCGTGGCCCAGCAGGGGCTGGTGGAGGAGACCGAGAGCGTGACCAGCGGCGCCGCCGGCCGGCCGGCGCGGCTGGTGCGCTTCCGCCGGGAGGTGCTGCTGGAGCGCCCGGCCCCGGGCCTGCGGCTGCCGTCGCGGCGGGCGGGGTGACGGCGGCGGTCAGTCTCGCCGCGCCAGGGTGCCGAGCCCGCTCGCGTCGAGCGCGTCCACCGTCACGGCGGCGGCCCGGCCGTCGCTGCCGATGGCGAAGCGGACGGCGGAGGGGCGGTCGGGCGCCTCGGCGTCCGGGAAGCTGAGGAAGAGGTCGCGGTCGAAGTGCCGGAGGCTGTAGCGGCGCGCCCCCGCGGGGCCGACCGTCAGCGTCAGGGCGCCGTCCGCCTCCACCACGACGGCCTCGCCGACATAGGCGTTGGCGTAGCGCCCGGCATAGGCCGAGAGCGCCAGGGGCGCGGCGGGCGGCGCCGGCGGCGTGCCGTAGGCCGCCTTGTCGGCGGCGATGCCGGGCGCGAACAGGTTCTCGTAGGCGGCGCCCCAGGCCGTCACCCAGTCCCGGTCGACGCGGCCGTCGAAGACGAGGTCGGCGAAGCTGTCGGCCAGCCCCTCCGGCACGCCGGACGGGAAGGCGTTGGTCAGGACGAGGATCCCGAGACCGGCCTCCGGATGGATCGAGACGAGCGTCTGCGCGCCGACGCTGAAGGCGCCGGCGTGGCCCCAGACGAGGCCGTGGCGGCCGTACTCGACGTTCCAGCCGAGGCCGTAGAAGGACGCGCCGCCGGTCACGGGGTTGCGGCCGCGGGCCATGAGCGGGACGTGCGTCTGCGCCAGGGCCGGGGCCGCGACGCGCTGCGCGCCCTCGAAACGGCCCTTGCCGATCACGAGCCGCAGCCATCGGGAGAGGTCGCGGACATCGCTGCTGACGCCGCCGGCCGGTGCCTGCGCGTCGGGATCCCGCTCGATCTTGGCGGTCCAGACGCCGCCGGCCCGGACGTGGAGCGCCGCGCGGTCGGGCCGGCTGAGGAAATCCGCGTGGGTCGTGCCGGTGGCGGTCATCCCGAGCGGCCGGAACAGCCGATCCCGGGCCACCGCCTCCCAGGGCTGGCCGGTCGGCTTCGCGGCGGCGACCGCGCCCTCGGTGAAGCCGAAATTGCTGTAGGCGTAGCCGGCGCGGAAGCTGGAGGCGGGCGGCGCGAGGCGCAGCCGGTGCAGGATCGCGTCGCGGCCGAAGCCGATCGCCTCCAGATCGTCGCCGGCGGTCCCCGGCAGGCCGCTGCGATGGTTGAGGAAGTCGCGCACCGTGACCTGCGCGGTCGGGTAGGGCTCGTGCAGCTGGAAGGCGGGATCGAGATCCGCGACGCGCGAATCCCAGTCGACCACCCCGTCGCCGACCAGGGCGGCCACGATCGTCGCGGTGACGGGCTTGGACAGGGAGGCGATCTGGAAGACCGTGTCGGGGCCGACCGGCTCGGGCTTCCCGGCCTGCCTGAGGCCGTATCCCTTCAGGAGGAGCGTCTCGTCGCCGAGGACGACCGCGACCGCGAGGCCCGGCACCGCTCCCGCGTCGATGGCCCGCCGCGCCAGCGCCTCCAGCGCCGGCAGCTGCGCCTCGACCTGCGCCCGCGTCAGCGTCCCGGCGGATCCGGCTCCGGGCCCGGCCGCGATCAGGCCGAAGGCGAGGCACGCGCCGACGAGGCGCCGGCGCGATCGGGCCCGCTGCATGAGTCGTCGATCCCGCCTGAGAGAGCTCGGACCTCGAGAGTGGCATCGTCGGGCCGGCGAAATCAATCGCGCCGCCCCGGGCCGTGCCGCGAATGCGCGGGCCGGCCCGACGGACACGGACGAAGACTGTTCGGGAACCGGGCCGGGCTAGCGGAACGGGTCGGCGCCGGGTGCCGGCTTCACGCCGCGGAGCATCCGGTACAGCGTCCATTCCTCGACGATCTTCCGCCCCGGAAGGGCGCAGAGACCGATCGTGCCGCCATCGGGCAGCTTCGCGAGGATCGTCTGCCCGCCCATCGTCGCGCAGAAGGCCGAGGCCGGATTCTCCAGCGCGCGGGCCGGCCCCGATCCGGCAAGGGCGGCGCAGGCCGCGAGCGCGCGGACAGGCCACGCGGCGGGCGCCCTCCACGGTCCGATCATGCGCGTCATGGGCCGCCCTGCCCTAACCGTAGGTGTGGTCGTCGGCCGGGAACCGGCCGGCCCGGACCTCGTCCGCGTAGGCCTTCACGGCGTCCTCGATGTGGGTCCGCAGGCTCCCGAACTGGCGCACGAATTTCGGCGTGCGCTCGGACAGGCCGAGCATGTCCTCCAGCACCAGGATCTGGCCGTCGCAGACCGCCGAGGCGCCGATGCCGATCGTGGCGGCGGTGACCTGGGGGGAGGTCGCGATCGCCCGCGCCACCGGCTCGACGATGCCCTCGAGCACGATCGCGAAGGCGCCGGCCTCCGAGATGGCGCGGGCATCCTCCAGGAGGCGGCGCTCGTCGTCGGGGGCCCGGCCCTGGACCTTGAAGCCGCCCATCGTGTTCACCGCCTGCGGAGTGAGGCCGATATGGCCCATCACCGGCACGCCGCGCTGGACGAGGAACGCCACCGTCTCGGCGAAATGGGCGCCGCCCTCCATCTTGATCGCGCCGGCGCCGGTCTCCTTGAGAACCCGGGAGGCGCTGAGGAAGGCCTGCTCCCGGCTCGCCTCGTAGGAGCCGAACGGCATGTCGACCACGACCAGCGCCTTCTGCGTGCCGCGGATCACCGCCTGGGCCTGGAGGATCATCATCTCCAGGGTCACGGGGATCGTCGATTCCATCCCGTGCATCACCATGCCGAGGGAATCGCCCACGAGGATGAAGTCGCAGTAGGGATCGACGATGCCGGCCGTGTGGGCGTGGTAGGCGGTGAGCGCGATGATCTTGCGCCCCTCGGCCTTGCGCTTGCCGATATCGACCGCCCGGAGCCGTCGGGACTGCACGACCTGCGACATGGTTCAGACCTCATTCCGGCCACCCGGGACGCGGCGCGGGCCCCCTCTCCCGCCCGGGAGAGCGCCCGGCTTTGCGAGCCTCGTTCCGCGGCGTCTCTTACAATGCCCTGCGATGCGGGTCAGCGCCCCGCCTGCGGCTCGGCGCCCGCCTTCCAGTCCGGATCGACCGTCAGGTTCGCGGTCTCGTGCATCTCCTGCCAGCCCTCGACGCCCTCGGGGAACCAGCGCACGCCGGTATAGCCCTTCAGCACCAGCCGCTTGGCGGCATTCCAGCTGCCCCAGCACTCGACGTGGCAGAACACCACGACGGGCTTCGCCTTGTCGCCCCCGGTCAGCGCCGCGACGCGGGCGTAGAAGAGCGCCTCGCGCGCCGGCGCCAGGGGCTCGGCGCCGGCCTCCGGCATCCAGACGGCGCCGGGGATCGACGGATGCACCGGCAGCCAGAGGCGGCCCTCCGGGAAGTTCGACGGCTTGCGGTCCGGCGCCGCCACGTCGAGCAGCACCGGCTTGTCGGGCCCGGCGATCAGGGCGGCGACGGCGTCGGCGTCGACCACCGCGGCACCCTTGAGGGTCGGCGGCGTGTAGCCCTTCGGAGGGCCGGCGTAGAGCCCCTCCGGCTCGGGCACGTTCACCGGCGAATCGGCCGGCGCCGCGGCGAGGCAGAGGAGCGCGGCGCAGGCCGCCGCGGCCCGGCCGGTCAGGAGGAGGCGCCGCATGGTCAGTTCGTCGGGCTCGGCGCGGTGAAGCTGTGCTGCCACTGGCCGCCCTGGTTGTCGGAGGCCGCCACCTGGATCGGCTTGCCGTCCGGCTTGAACGCGAAGTTGATCACCGGGTTCGAGGCGATCGAGATGTCGCCCGTCATGGTGAAGACCTTCCGGTCGCCCGCCGAGACGGTGAGCTTGTCGATGTAGCGCGCCGGCGTGTAGTCGCGGGTCACCTGGTTCATCTGCATGCCGGAGAAGTTCGGGTGGCGGATCATCAGCGTCGCCTCCACGGGCTTGCCGGCCGCCGTCTCGGCGAACTTCATGCGCATGTCGCCCATGCCCTTCATGGCCTCCTCGTCGCTCATCCCCATCGGAGCCGAGCAGCCGCCGGAGGCCTTCACGAACTGCTTGGCCTCGTAGAGCTTGCCGTCCATGGTCTCCACCACGGCGTGCATGTCGGTGTAGTTGTTGACCCGCACGCGCAGCTTCAGCTCGGCCGGGTCGGCGGCCGGCCCGAACTCGAACTTGGCCGCGTAGGGCGCCGGGTTGTCGTCGATGATCAGCGAGACCGCCTTGACCTGCCCGTCCTTGGGCATGGTCAGGGTGATCGGAACCAGGGCGGCGTCGAGCGCCCGGGCGGGCGCCTCGATCTTCACGAGGCTGTCGGTCGGGGCGATCTGGCGGTCGCCGAAGATCGACTTGGCGATCTCCTGCCAGCGGGCCGCCCGCTCCTGATCGGTGTCGGAGGCGCCGGCCGCCCGCGCGGCGCCGGCGAGCGGTCCCGACAGCGCCGTCGTCGCCAGGATGAGGCCGAGGGCGAGGCTGGAGAAGGTCTGTCCGATGAAGGTCTGTCCGATCCTGTGCGTCATGGCGTGCCTCCCGATTGGCTTGGATATGGAGATCCTGAAACCTATTCCCACTCGAGTTCCTGGTAGGCCACGGTGACGTTGCGGCCGTTGTAGGTGTCGAACAGGGCCCACTTGTCGCGCTGGTCCGCCGCGACGCTGGTCACGGCCTTCTCGATGGGCACGTCCTTGGCGATCGCCGCCCGGGTGCCGTCGCGCAGGGCGGTCAGGTAGCCGGAGAGGTCGGCGAGCGCCGGGGCGAGGTCGACCGCGACGGGGCCGTGGCCCGGGACGGCCCGGGCGGGACCCATGGCCTTCAGCCGCTCGATCTCGGCGAGCCAGCCCTTGAGGCTGCCGTCGAGGGAGGGGATCCGGTTCACGAACAGCAGGTCGGCGGGGAACAGCAGGCCGCTGCCGGAATCGATCATCGACAGGTCCGAGGTGGTGTGCGCCGGACCGTGCGCCGTGAAGGTCAGGCGCCGGTCGCCGAGGTCGATCTCGGCCGTGTCTTTGACGCTCATCGTCGGGTAGACCACCGGCCCGGTCCGGTCCTCGCCGAGCAGATCGATCAGCCGCTTGCGGTAGAACTCGCCCCGGGCCGCCAGGGCCTCGGTGAGCTTGGCGTGGCCGATGAAGACCGGCTTGTCCTGGACGAAGGCCCCCGCCCCGAAGACGTGGTCCGGGTGGACGTGGGTCAGCACCACGTGGGTGATCGGCTTGTCCGTGCGCTTGGCGATCTCGGCGCGCAGCCACTGGCCGTCGGCGAGGCTGCCGCCGGACTCGGTCACCACCACGCCGGTCCTGCCGACGAGGAAGCCGATATTGGCGATGGCGTCGGCGTTGTCGGGGGTGGCGTCGGCGATCAGGCCCTTGCGCACGTACAGGCCGGGCCCGACCTCCTCCATCGTGAAGCTCTCGGCGGCGCGGCCCAGCGTCGGCAGGCAGCACAGGCAGAGCCCCGCGAAGAGGGCGTGCCGTCGCGTCGGCCCGGCGGCCTGCCTCCGCGGATGGACGGCGCGTGCCGTCATGCCGAAACCTCCCGATCTTGCCCGTTCTTGATTGTCTACCATTAAGTAGGTAGATTAATCGTCCGTCAAGGGGCCGCCGGGAGCCGGTCCCCGCCGCGGCCGCACGTTCGCGTGACTTCGTGCGATGACGGGGGTGAGTTTTGGAGCGACGTTCGCCGCGATGAGGGATACCCGCGCCGAGTTGCTGATGCAGGCCGAGACCCTGGTGCGGGGCCGCGGCTTCGCCGGCTTCAGCTACGCCGACCTCGCGGCGGCGGTGGGCATCCGCAAGGCGAGCATCCACCACCACTTCCCCACCAAGGTCGATCTCGGCGCCGCCCTGGTGGCGGCCTACGCGGCGCGTTACGCCGCGGCCCTGGAGGCGATCCGCCGGGACGTTCCGGACGGCCCCGGCCGGGTCGAGGCCTACGGGCGGCTCTATCTCGGCGGCGTCGAGCAGGGGCTCGGCTGCCTCTGCGCGGCGCTGGCCATCGAGGGCGAGGCCCTGCCCGAGCGCCTGCGCCGGGACGTCGCGGCCTTCTTCGCGGACCATCTCGCGTGGCTGGAGGGCATCCTGCGCGCGGGCCAGATGGACGGCAGCGTGCACGGCGGCGCGGATCCGGCGGCGCTCGCCCGCTACGTCGTCGCCACCCTGGAGGGGGCGCTCCTGATGGAGCGCCTGTTCGCGAGCCCCGACGCCTTCCGGGGAACGCTGGCGGTGCTGGTCGACGGCCTCAGGCCGCAGTGAACCGGGCGTAGCCGTCCGCCCGCAGCCGGCAGGCCGGGCAGGTGCCGCAGCCGTATCCCCAGGGATGCCGCTGCCCGCGCTCGCCGAGGTAGCAGGTGTGGCTCTCCTCGACGATCAGGTCGACCAGCGCCCGCCCGCCGAGGCTCTCGGCCAGCTCCCAGGTCTGCGCCTTGTCGAGCCACATCAGCGGCGTGTGCAGCACGAAGCGCCGCTCCATGCCGAGATTGAGCGCCACCTGCAGGGCCTTGATCGTGTCGTCGCGGCAATCCGGGTAGCCGGAATAGTCGGTCTCGCACATGCCGCCGACCACGTGCCGAAGCCCGCGCCGGTAGGCGAGCGCCGCCGCGAAGGTCAGGAACACGAGGTTGCGGCCGGGCACGAAGGTGTTGGGCAGGCCCGACGCCTCGTAGCCGATCGCGGCCTCCCGGGTGAGCGCCGTCTCGGAGACCTGCCCGAGGGCGTCGAGGGCGAGCGTGTGGTCCTCGCCGAGGCGGGCCGCCCAGGCGGGATCGAGGGCGGTCGTGCCCGCCCGCAGGGCCGCGCGGCGGTCGAGCTCGACCCGGTGGCGCTGGCCGTAGTCGAAGCCGAGGGTCTCGACGTGGTCGAACCGGTCGAGCGCCCAGGCCAGGCAGGTGGCCGAATCCTGGCCCCCGGAGAACAGCACCAGCGCGGCGCGATCCCCGGCGATCGCGGTCTCACTCGCCATCGTACTCGGCCCAGGACATCGGGGTCTCGGCGACCCGCACGAGCGCGAGGCCCGGCAGGTCCGGCCGGAGGCGCTGCCAGATCCAGGCCGCGATGTTCTCGGCGGTCGGGTTCTCCAGCCCCTCGATCTCGTTGAGGCAGTGGTGGTCGAGCCGGGCGAGCAGCGGCCCGAAGATCGACTCGATGTCGTAGAAGTCGATCACCCAGCCGGTATGGGGATCGACCGGGCCGGCGACCGTCAGCTCGACCCGGTAGGAATGCCCGTGCATCCGGTGGCAGCGGTGGGTCTCGGGCACGTTCGGCAGCCGGTGGGCCGCCTCGAAGGTGAAGGCTTGGGTGATCTTCATGGACGGTTCGCGGGTGTGGCCGATCTCGCCCCCGCCATAGCGCCGACGGGCGGTCCCGCGCAAAGGCGGGCTGCCCTGCGTTCGGCGGCGCGGCCGGGGATCAGGCCCCGGCGCCCGCCTCCGACCACTGCGCGTACCACGCCTTGAACAGGCGCAGCTGCGTCTCCGCGTAGTGGCGCTGACCGGCGCTGAGCGCGTCGGTGGCATTGAAGTGCAGCGCGTATTCCGGGTTCCCCTCCAGCACCATCAGGTGCTTGTAGTAGAGGACGAGGTCGGTCCCCTCGTCGAAGCTCGACAGGATCGCCAGCGCGGCGTCGAGTTCCTCGGCCCGGCGCCGGGCCCGGACGTCGCCCGCGGCGGCCTTCTCGCACAGGGAGACGAGGTGGAGCACCTCCCGCGGCAGGACGTTGCCGATGCCCGTGATGGCGCCCCGGGCGCCGCAATTGACGTAGCCGTGCACCACCTGGGTATCCACGCCGACCATCAGGGTGATGTCGGGCGACTGGCCGGTGATGTGCTCGGCCGCGTAGGTGAGCGAGGCCGCGCCGCCGAACTCCTTGAAGCCGACGAGGTGCGGGTGGCGGGCGCGCAGGCGGAAGAACAGGTCCGCCCGGGTCTCGAACCCGTAATAGGGGCTGTTGTAGATCACCGACGGCAGGTCGACGGCCGCCTCCAGGATGCCGCCGAAATGCGCCTCCTGGGCCGCGGACGAACTGCCGCGCGACAGGACCCGCGGGATGATCATCAGGCCGTGGGCACCGGCCGCCTTGGCGTGCGCCGCGAGCGCCGCGGCCCGCTTCGGGTTCTGGGCGCCGGTCCCGACGATCACCGGGACGCCGGCGGCGAGCAGTCGCTCGACGCCCGCCATCCGCTCCTCGTCGGTGAGCAGCGGCCAGTCGCCCATCGAGCCGCAGTAGACGACCGCCGACATGCCGGCATCGACGAGCTCCCGCCCCTTGCGCGCGAGGGCGTCGAGGTCGGGCGTCCGGTCCGGCCGGCAGGGCGTCATCAGGGCCGGGATCGTGCCGGAGAAGATGTGTCGATCGGAGGCCATCGCCGGCTCGCCTGCTGGGAGGTGGGATCGTCCCGGCCGGCCCCGCGGGCCTCGCGGGGCGGCACGCCTCTCCATGGCAGCGCCGCGCGAGTCTGGCAAGGATTTTATACAATCTCTGTCGCGCGGGCCGGGACCGGCGCGGCGCCGAGGAACGCCATCAGCGCGGCGGCGACGTGGTCGATATGGTCGGTCAGGAGGGCGCAGGCGGCCGAGACGTGGCCGTTCCGGCACAGCCGGACGATCTCGCGGTGCTCGCGGTCGGCCCGCTCCAGCTCGGCGCTGTCGGTGGAGAGCTGGAGGCGGGTGTAGCGGTCGCACTCGGCCAGCAGCGAGCCGACCAGACCGAGGGCGCGGGGCCGCTCCGCCCGGCCGTAGAGGAGGAGGTGCAGCTCCGTGTTGAGGGCGCCCCAGCGCGCCGTCGCGCCCGCCCGCAGGGCCGCGGCGTACTCCTCCAGCAGGGCGTCGGCCCGGGCGTAGTCGTCGTCGGTCAGGCGGGGCGCCGAGAGGGCCAGGAGGCGCGGCTCGAGGGCGGCCCGGAGCTCGAGGGCCTCGGCGGCGTCGGCAGCCGAGAGTGGCGCCACCATGGCCCCGCGATGCGGCAGGATCCGCACGAGGCCCTCGGCCTCCAGCTGAAACAGGGCCTCGCGCACCGGGATCCGGCTGGCGCCGAACTCCGCCGCGAGGCCGTCCTGCCGGAGCTGCGACCCGGCCGGATAGCGGCCGTCGAGGATGCGTCGCCGGATCTCGGTCCCGATCGAGCCCGCGATGGTCCGGTTCTTCATCGTCTCGCTCCCGGTCGACCCCGGATGCCCCGCAGGACCCTTGACGGCGGAGCTCCGGTGTTGAAATTGTATAAAATCAATCGGGCAACGGGCTCGATCACGACAAGGGTGCCCGCGATGACGCTCTCCCGCCGCCAGATCCTGGCCGGTACCGCAGGCGCGGCCGCCGGCCTCGGCCTCCCGCTCCTGGTCCGGGCCCAGCCCGGCGGCGGCAGCGTGCTGCGCTTCATCCCGTCGACGCCCCTGCCGTCCCTCGATCCGATCGTCGCCACGAGCTACGTCATCCGCAATCACGGCTATCTCGTCTACGACACGCTGTTCGCCACCGACGAGAATTTCCGCATCCAGCCGCAGATGGTGAGCGAGTGGCAGACCGCGCCCGACGGCCTGCGCTGGACCTTCCATCTCCGCGACGGCCTCACGTTCCACGACGGCTCCCCCGTCGAGGCCAAGGACTGCATCGCGTCCATCGCGCGCTGGTCCAAGCGGGACGCGTTCGGCCAGACCCTGGCGGGCTTCGTGGAGGGCTACGGCCAGGAGGACGCGCGGACCTTCACGGTCGCGCTGAAGAAGCCGTTCCCCCTGCTCCCGGCGGCGCTCGGCAAGCTGTCCTCGAACGTGCCCTTCATCATGCCGGAGCGCGTCGCCCTCCAGGACGCGTCCAAGCCGATCGCCGACGCCACGGGCTCCGGGCCGTGGCGCTTCGAGGCGCGGGAGTGGATCCCGGGCCAGAACGCGATCTACACCCGCCACGCCGGCTACCGCCCCCGCGAGGAGGCGCCCTCCTGGGCGGCCGGCGGCAAGGTCGCCAAGGTCGACCGGATCGAGTGGCTCGCCATCACCGAGGCCTCGGCGGCGGTGGGCGCGATGATCCAGGGGGCGGTCGACTGGTACGAGCAGCCGGCGATCGACCTGATCCCCGTCCTCAAGGGCAAGCCGGGGATCGAGATCCGCAACGTGCCGCTCGGGCTGATCCTGCTGATGCGGTTCAACCACACGCAGCCGCCGTTCAACAATCCCGAGATCCGCCGGGCCGTGATGATGGCCATGAAGCAGGACGACTACATGCAGGCGGTGGTCGGCAGCCCCGAATACTACCGGGAGGCCAAGACCTTCTTCACGCCGGGCTCGCCGATGTCGACCGGGGCCGGCGGGGCCGCGGCCATGCAGGCGGACCTCGCCAAGGCCAAGGCGATGCTGGCCAAGGCCGGCTACAAGGGCGAGCGCGTGGTGCTGCTGGCCCCGGCCGACCAGCCGATCGCCTACAACCAGTCGCTGGTGACCCAGGACCTGCTCAAGCAGCTCGGCATGAACGTCGATCTGGTCTCGACCGACTGGGGCAGCTTCATCGCCCGCCGCGGCAACCGCGGGCCGGTCGATGCCGGCGGCTGGTCGCTGTTCCACACCCTCTGGTCGGGGGCCGACGTGCTGAACCCGGCGCTCCACCCGCTGATCCGCGCCAACGGTCAGGCGGCGTGGTTCGGCTGGCCGGACGACCCGACCCTGGAGGGCCTGCGCAGCGACTGGATCGCCACCAGCGACGAGGCGCAGCAGAAGGCGCTCGCCGCGCGCATCGAGGAGCGGGCCTTCGCGGTCGTGCCCTACGCCCCGGCAGGCCTCGTGCAGCAGCCGATGGCGGTCAGCGCGAAGCTCAAGGGCATGGTCATGGCGCCGGTGCAGTTCTTCTGGAACATCGAGAAGACCGCCTGAGTCCGGGCGCTCCCGAGGAGGGTTCGTCTTTGCGAGCGCAGCGAAGCCACCCAGGGCAGCGGGCCGCTGATGGGCGTGGCGCCGCTGGATTGCTTCGCTCCGCTCGCAAACACGCGAGGGCGCAGGTGCCCGCGCGTCTTCAGCCCGCGCCCTTCCCCGACACGCCGGCCTGCGCGAAGGTCGCCATGCCGGTGTGGCAGGCGAGCGCGCCCTTCAGCAGGCCCATCGCCATGCCGGCGCCCGAGGCCTCGCCGAGGCGCATGCCGAGCGCCAGCAGCGGCACCAGCCCGAGCCGCTCCAGAACCTCCGCGTGGGCGCCCTCCGCCGAGACGTGGCCGGCGAGGCAGTGATCGAGGGCATTTGGGTCGGCGGCGTGCAGCACGGCCGCGGCGGCGGTCGCCACGTAGCCGTCGATCACCACCGGGATGCGCTGCAGCCGCGCGGCCAGGATCGCCCCCGCCATGGCGGCGATCTCCCGGCCGCCGAGGCGCGCCAGGACCTGGAGCGGGTCGTCGAGGTGGCCGGCATGGTGCGCGAGCGCCGCCTCCACGGCCGCGACCTTCCGGGACAGGCCGTCCCGGTCGACGCCCGTGCCGCGCCCGACCCAGTGGGCGGGATCGCCGCCGAACAGGGCGGCGTAGAGGGCGGCCGCCACCGTGGTGTTGCCGATGCCCATCTCGCCGATGCCGAGGCAGTCGGTGCCGGCGGCCACCGCCTCCATGCCGAACGCCATGGTGGCGACCGTGGCGCGCTCGTCGAGGGCCGGCCCCTCCGCGATGTCGCCGGTGGGCATGTCGAGGGCGAGGTCGAACACCTTGAAGCCGAGGCCGTAGGCCGCGCAGATCTGGTTGATCGCCCCGCCCCCGGCGGCGAAGTTGTCGAGCATCTGGCGGTTGACCGCGTCCGGGAAGGCCGAGACGCCGCGGCGCGTGACCCCGTGGCTGCCGGCGAAGACGCAGACCAGCGGCCGGTCGAAGGTCGGCGGCGCCTTGCCCTGCCACGCCGCCAGCCACGTCACGAGGCTCTCGAGGCGCCCCAGCGAACCGGCGGGCTTCGTCAGGGTCGCGTCCCGGGCCGCGACGGCTTCCTTCGCCTCCGCGTCGGGGCCCGGCATCGCCTTCAGCAGGTTGCGGATGTCGTCGAAGGGGCCGGGTTCGGGAGCGGTCGTCGAATCGGTCATGGCGGCGATGATTTCCTGTGGGCGCCTCCGGACGGGGAGACTATACGGGAGCGGCGCGCGGTGGCGGGCGGATGCGAGAGGCCGCGATGGACAGGCAGACCGGCGGGGAGGCCGACTGGCCCGGGCGCGGCGCCCTCTACGACCTCGCCGGGTGCCTGCGCTTCTACTCCCGCCTGCCGGTGCCGCAACTGCCCGGCGAGCCGGACCCGCACCGGAGCCCCGACTTCACCACCCTGCCGCGGATGCTGCCGCTGGCCGGCCTGATCCTGGCGCTGCCCGCCGCCCTGGTGCTGGCGGCCGGCTGGGCCGTCGGGCTCGGGCCGTTCCTGGCCGCGACCCTCGCGGTGGCGGTCGCCGTGGTGGCGACCGGTGCCCTCCACGAGGACGGGCTCGCGGACGTCGCCGACGGGTTCGGCGGCGGCGCCACGCGGGAGCGCCGCCTGGAGATCATGCGCGACAGCCGGATCGGGGCCTACGGCGGCGCCGCCCTGGTCCTGGCGCTGGCCCTGCGGATCGGCGCCCTGGCGACGCTCCTCGACCGGATCGGCCACGCGGCCGTGGCCGGCCTGATCCTGGCGGCCGCCCTGTCGCGGGTCGCCGCCCTCGCCCCGATGGTGCTGCTCGCGCCGGCGCGGCCGGGCGGCCTCTCCGCCTCGGTCGGCCGCCCGGGCCGGGCGAGCCTCGCCACCGCGCTGGGCCTCGGCGCGGTGCTGGCGCTCGGCGCCGTGCCCCTCGGCCTGCCTGTCGGCGGGATCGCTCTGATGATCCTGTGCGCCGGCCTCGCGGCCCTGGGCCTGACCCGGCTGGCGCGCGCCAGGATCGGCGGCCAGACCGGCGACGTCATCGGCGCCTGCCAGCAGGTCGCGGAGATCGCCGCCCTGCTGGCCCTGGTGGCGGCGACGGCGGGCGTGGCGGATTGAGGGAGGCCGCCGCGTCTTGACCCGGCCACGATCCCCCGGCCAAGGATCACCGATGCCGCCCGCGCCGAAACCCTCCTCGCCCTGCACCAAGGTCTGCGTCCTCGACGCCGCGACCGGCCTGTGCTGCGGCTGCGGCCGGACCCGCGACGAGATCGCCGCCTGGGGCTCGCTGTCGGAGGACCGGCGCCGCGCCGTGATGGCGGGGCTCGGCGCCCGGATGCGGGCCGCCGGCCTCACCCCCCTGGAAGCGCCGCTGCCGTCATGATCTATCTCGGCCTCGCGGCCCTCGCCCTGGTTCTCGTCGCCCTGGTCCTCAGCGACGGCAGCGACAGCGTCGGCGGCGTGATCGAGCCCGACCAGTTGGCGAACCTCGCCTGGACCGGCACGATCCTGCTCCTGGTGGTGGCCGGGTTCTGGCGGCAGTTCACGGCCCGGCTCGGCGCGAACCTGCAGGCGCTCCTGGCCTGGGCGCTGATCGGCCTCGCCCTGGTGATCGGCTACAGCTACCGCGACCGGATCCAGGATGTCGGCGCCCGGGTGCTCGGCGATCTCCGGCCGGGGAGCGCGACCTCGAGCGGCGACGGCGCCGTCGCGGTCACCCGGCGGGCGGACGGCGATTTCCGGGTCGACGCCTTGGTCAACGGCCGGGTGCAGCCTTTCCTGTTCGATACCGGGGCGAGCAGCGTCGTGCTCACCGCCGAGAACGCCGCCGCGCTGGGGCTCACGCCCGCGCCCTCCGAGTTCACCGCCCGCGTCTCCACCGCCAACGGCATCACCTACGCGGCGCCGACCCAGCTCGACTCGCTCAGCGTCGGGACGATCACCGAGCGGCGCGTCAACGCCATGGTGGCCAAGCCGGGCGCGCTCTCGGCGAACCTCCTCGGCCAGACCTTCCTGTCGCGGCTCTCCGGCTACGAGGTCCGGGGCGACCGCCTGATCCTGCGCCGGCCCTGACCGGGCCGCCGCGCAAGGCGCTCAGGCGGCGCGGGCCTCGGGGGCGGCGCGGGAGACCAGCGCCACCGCCTCCCGCAGGGTCGCGAGGTCGGCCTCCGGGCGCATCCCGTGGGTCGAGAGGTGGCGCCGGAAGGCCCGCGCGCCCGGCCGGCCGTTGAACAGGCCGAGCATGTGCCGGGTGACCGCGTGGAGGCGCTCGCCCCGGGCGAGGCACGCGGCGATGTAGGGCTCGAACGCCGCGACCGCCGCGAAGGCGTCGGGGGCCGGGGCCGGCACGCCGAACAGGTCGGGATCGACCCCGAGCAGGAGCGCCGGCTCGGTGTAGGCGGCGCGGCCGACCATGACGCCGTCGACCTCGGCGAGCCGCGCCCGCGCGGAATCCAGGTCGCGCAGGCCGCCGTTGACCGCGATCGGCAGGCCGGGAAGCCGCCGCTTCAGCCGCGCGGCGCGGCCGTAATCGAGGGGCGGCACGTCCCGGTTCTCCTTGGGCGAGAGTCCCTGGAGCCACGCCTTGCGGGCGTGGACGATCAGCCCGTCGACGCCCGCCGCCACCACGGCGTCGGCCAGGGTGTCGAGCGCCGCCTCGGGGTCCTGGTCGTCGACGCCGATCCGGCACTTCACCGTCACCGGCACGGGGACCGCGGCCTTCATGGCGGCGACGCAGTCGCCGACCAGGGCCGGCTCGCGCATCAGGCAGGCGCCGAAGCGGCCCTCCTGCACCCGGTCCGAGGGGCAGCCGACGTTGAGATTGACCTCGTCGTAGCCGAGATCCGCGGCGATCCGGGCGGCCCGCGCCAGGTCCGCCGGGTCCGAGCCGCCGAGCTGGACCGCCACCGGGTGCTCGATCTCCGCGAAGCCGAGCAGGCGCTCCCGCGGCCCGTGCAGCACCGCGCCGGTCGTCACCATCTCGGTGTAGAGGCGGGCGCGCGCCGAGAGGGACCGGTGGAACGCCCGGCAGTGGCGGTCCGTCCAGTCCATCATCGGGGCGACGGAGAAGCGCCATCCGCTGAGAGTTCGGGGTTCTTCCGTTGCGGCAATCACTTGCTGTCGCTCTCGTGCTGTACCTCGGCGTGCCCCATCGGGCGTCGGACTGCTCGGAATCCGGCTGTGCCGTGCCTGCTCGGCCCCGTCCGGTCCCACCGCGGGGGCGCGATGGGGACCATCGTCGAGTCCGCGGGGAAGCACGGGACCACGGGGTATCACGCCCGGATCGTCGTCAAAAGAGACGGCACGGTTCACCGCGGGGCCCGGACCGTCGACCGGCGCGCCGCCGCGGCTCTAAACGCGCCGTTAACCAAGATCAGTGATTTCCCAGGTCATTGGTAGCGTCGCGCGGGCTGTACCTGTCGCCGCGCAAGGATGGCACATCATGCGGCTGATCGTCGGCACAGTGATCGTCTTCGCCTGCGTCTTCGGCAGCTACGCGGCGATGGGCGGCCATCTGCTGGTCCTGTGGCAGCCGTTCGAGTTCGTCATCATCCTGGGTGCGGCGATCGGCGCCTTCGTCATCGGCAACACCGGGCCGGTGCTCAAGGCCGTGCCCGCCATGCTGGGCACGCTGATCAAGGGCCCCAAGTACAACCAGCAATCCTATGTCGAGCTGCTGGGAATGCAGTATTCGTTGTTCAAGCTCGCGAAGCAGAAGGGTGCGATGGCGCTCGAGCCGCACATCGAGGATCCGGGCGAGTCGACGCTGTTCAACGCCTTCCCGACCTTCGCGGCGAACCACCACGCGGTCGAGTTCGTCTGCGACTACATGCGCATGGTGACGCTGGGCGCCAACAACGTCCACGAGATCGACGCGCTCATGGATGAGGAGCTGGAGACGCACCATCAGGAGCAGGAGCGCGTCGTCTCGGCCATGCAGTCGCTCGCCGACGGGACGCCGGCGCTCGGCATCGTCGCCGCCGTGCTCGGCGTGATCAAGACGATGGGGGCGATCAAGGAGCCGCCGGAGGTGCTGGGACACCTGATCGGCGGCGCGCTCGTCGGCACCTTCTTCGGCGTCTTCGTGGCCTACGGCTTCTTCGGGCCCATGGCGCAGTCGCTCAAGAGCCTCTTCGAGGCCGAGTCCAAGTACTATCTCTCGCTCAAGGCGGGGCTGCTCGCCCACATCGCCGGCCAGCCGCCGGTGATGGCGGTCGAGTTCGCCCGCAAGTCCCTGATGAGCGACGTCCGCCCGACCTTCAACGAAGTGGAAGCGGCGACCGCCGCTCTGCCCGCCCAGAGCTGATCCGACATCCGGGAGGGAGTCCATGGCGACGATCATCATCAAGAAGGTCAAGAAGGCCGCCCACGCCCACCACGGCGGGGCCTGGAAGATCGCCTACGCGGACTTCGTGACCGCCATGATGGCGTTCTTCCTGCTGATGTGGCTGATCAGCATGACGACACAGGAGCAGAAGATCGGCCTGGCGGAGTACTTCTCGCCGGCGGCTCTGAGCCCTGCGACCAGCGGCGCCGGCGGAATCCTGTACGGGACCGCCCTCGACACGTCCGGCAACAAGCCGTCCACGCCCCGCGACGCGGAGCGGGGCTCCGCCGAGCGGGAGGAGATCACGCGCCCGACCAGCCCGGGGCGCGTCAGCGACGTCGATGCCAGCCGCCCGGTCGCCAACGTGGAGGCCAATTTCAGCGCCATAGCCAGCCTCCGGCAGGCGCTCCAGACGATGCCCGACATCGCCGAACTGTCGAAGAACATCGTGATCGAGCAGACCAAGGAGGGCGTGAACGTCTCCCTCGTGGACCAGGACGGCCGCTCCATGTTCCGCGAGGGGTCCGTCGAGCCCTACGACCGCACCCGTCGCGTGCTGGAGGCCCTCGCGCCCGCCATCCGGCGGCTGCCCAACCGCCTGTCGATCACCGGCTACACGGCCGTCGCGCGCCCGGGCTCGACGCGGGCCGGCGAGCCCTGGAACCTCTCCGCCGGGCGTGCCCTCGCCGTGCGCGAGGTCCTGTCGGGTGCCGGGGTTCCCAACGACAACTTCTCCTCCGTGTCGGGACGCGGCGACACGGAGCCGGTTTTCCCGGACAATCCCTATCTCGCGCCGAACCGGCGGGTGACGATCACGCTGCTCAACGCGAGCCCGCCGGTGCCCCCGAACCTTCTCCGCTGACGCCGGAGCGGCGCGCCGCGTCGGACCGCGACGCGGCGCGCCGTCGATGCCGCCTCACGTCACCGCGGCGCGTCACGCGCTCCGCGCGGGACCGCGCGCCGCCGCGTCGCTTCCGGCGCGCGGTGTCGAGGCGGCGCGGGTGGCCGGCGACCGGGCCGAGCGCCCGCGCCGCGCCGAGGCGGTAGGCTGACGGCGCGGCGGCGCGCGCACGTCGCCCGCGAGCGGCACCGCGATTCCTGAGCCCGCCGCGCTCGGAGCCTCCGGGTTCGAGGCCGCACCGGCGCGATCCGGGTCAGCCCCGGGCATTCTCTCGGCCGGGACGCCGGAAATCGATGTCGCGGTCGGGCCGCGCGCCTCGCGCTCCACGGGGCGTGATAGCGTCCGACGATTCACCGCCGGGACCTGTGCGCAATCCGCCTCCCCCGCCCTGACTCCCGGGAGCGGACCGGCGGCAGGCCGCCCGGAGCAGCCGGTCGAGCGCGGCCGACGGGCGGGCGTGGACGACCGGCGGCTCGCTGGCCCGCCGCGTGTCGCGCGGCGTGCACCTCTCGAACGTCGTGTTCCTGCCTCGCCCGCTCCGGCGCCGCGATGCGCGCGTCCGTCGCCGCCTTCGACTGGCCTGACCGCTCGCGGTCCGGCCCGCCGATCGGCGCCCGCGGGCCGTGCGACGGCGGCACGAGACCGTCCGCGACGAGGTCGATCGTCCCGGCCGACCGCTCCGCCGGGAGCGCGATGAAGCATATCTCACATGTGTGGCCGGAATGGAATTATTCCAATGTTCGGCAGATGATCGGCGGGCGCGGCGCCGAAGGACAGTTGATTCGATCCGCGAGCTTCGCGGTGTAGCTTTATTTATATTTAGGAATATTTGATATGTCGATCGGTAGAAAGATATTTTGTCTTATCAGTAGCATCCTTCTGGCATTCATATCGATCGTGGGCGTCCAGGTCTCGTCCGTCGGCGCGGTGATGATGGAGGGGCGCAAGGCCGCCATCCGCGCCCAGGTCGAGTCGGCGCACGGCATCGTGGCGGCGTTCGCCCGGCAGGCGGAGGCCGGCGCCGTCTCGGCCGACGAGGCGCGGCGGCGCGCGGCGGAGGCGCTGCGGGCCATGCGCTACAACGGCGGCGACTACGTCTTCGTCTACAGCTCGGAGCCGGGCAACATCGGCCGCAACGTCGTGCATCCCGATCCCAAGATCGAGGGCACGCGGTCCCGCGACGACGCGGCGATGAAGAAGACCTTCGTCTGGACGATGATCCAGCACGCCCGGGAGGGCGGCGGCTTCACCGAGTACCGCTGGGCCCGCCTCGGCGAGACCGAGCCCGCCCCGAAGGTCGCCTACTCGCTCGCCTACGAGCCCTGGCAATGGGTCATCAATTCGGCCCTGTACGTGGACGACATCCACGCCCTGGACCGGGCGCGGATGGTCACCACCCTGCTCTGGCTGATCCCCCTCGCGATCGGGATCGGGCTGGTCGGGTTCCTGCTGGCGCGCAGCATCACCCGCCCCCTGAGCGCCTTCACGGCCGCCCTGCGCCGCCTCGCCGGCGGCGCGACGGACGTCGCCATCCCGGGTCTCGGCCGGCGCGACGAGATCGGCCAGATGGCCGAGGCCGCCGGCGTGTTCCGGGACAGCATGATCGAGGCGCGGACCCTGTCGACCGAGCAGCGCGCCGAGCAGGAGCGTCGGCAGGAGCGGGCCCAGTGGATGGAGGCGGTGACCCGCAGCTTCGACACCGAGGCGAGCCAGCTCCTGGCACGGGTCGACACCGCCGCGGCCGGCATGCGGGAGGCCTGTCGGGCGATGGCCGACACCGCCGCGCAGGCGTCGCGGCAGGCCGGCTCGGCCGCCGGGGCGGCGCAGCAGGCCGCCGCCAACGTGCAGACGGTGGCGGCGGCGACCGAGGAGCTGTCGGCCTCGGGTTCCGTCAGAAACACCGTTAATCATGAGTGGCTTAGCCCTCGGGATGTTCGTCCTACCCACACTCTATCCCGCGCCGCATGAGCGGCTTCAGTGGCACGGTGGGGGATGCCTAGGTATTTGGCTGCGCGGTTTTCGCTCGCGATTTCGTGAACGAGACACAATTCAGCAAGCTTGGCCGTCGTAGGTCGCCCGGCCGGCGGCCTAAGCCCCCGCTGGCCGTCCACGCCCGTCCGCAGATATGCCCCTCAGCTGTCGAGGGCGGGCGTGGATGTTGAAATTCGGCTCGGCGCATCAAAAGCTGTGTTCGCCCTACACGCTTAAGTTTACGGTGACGGCGTCGGCTCGCCTTGAGGGGGCGGTTGGTCGGCTGTCCACGCCCGCTCATAGCTCGCCCCCAGCAGTTCGGGCGGGCGTGGATGCGTAGCTCCGGTTTCTAGATGACGCACAATTAACTTGTGCACTGCTGCGACCTCGGTCATAGCCGCCCGCGTCGGCTTCTCGCTGATCTTCCACGCCTGCTCTAGGCATGCCCCCGATCGGCCGACGGGCGGGCGTGGATGCTCATGCCGCTCGGCAAAACGGAAACCGTTTCCGTTTCGCTGCCCAGATCGGCGATCGAGGGTGTTGGGGCGTTGTGCCCCATTCAGCCCCGGTCTGTTCGTGCTGAATTCAACATAAGTTTGCCGAGCGTTCCGATCTGTTCGGCGCCTGACAAGGTGGGGGACCGATCTCCTACCCTTGGTCACCGCAGCAGCCCCAGCGACGGCAGGTCCGCCCGCGCGGCCAGGGCCTCGGCGATCCGCACCCGATCCCGCGAGCGAGCCAGGGCCGCGTCTGCGTCGGCCATCAGCAGTTCGTGCCGGAACAGGTCGAAGCGGGCGAGCCGGAGCATCCGGACCGCGAGGAAGGCGTAGATCAGGCGCATATCGTGCCCTCCCGCCAGAGCCGCTTGATGTCGGCCATCGCCTCTTCTTCGAGATCGAAGCTCGCAGCCCACCGGCATCGCAGCAGCACGGCTTGCAGTGAAGTCAGATGGAGGCCGTCGAACGGGTCATATAGAGCCCAGGCTGCGTCCCCCACCTTCTCTGCCGGCTCGACGAGATCAGAGTAGATCTTCCACTCCGGCAGGGACTCCATCGCTGGCCAGCGTGGGCGTGGCAGGTGTTCTCCTGCCTTCCACCAGTCCGCATGCGCAGCCTTGGCTATGGCCCAGAGTCGATCGAACTCGTCCAGCAACGGCACGAGCTGCGGGCCGATGGCGATGAACCGGGCTTCCGCTTCCGGTAGGTTCTGCGTAGCGGCTAGCGCCGGCACAGAGGCCAGGGGAGCCGCGAGGATGGCGCCGAGCGCGGCGCGGCGGGTGGAGGCGGTCATTGCTCGCCCTCCACGTCGGCATAGAAGCGGCGGTGGAGAGCCAGGACCTGCGTCTGCTGCTGGCTGATCAGGAAATCCAGCGCCTCGATCTGTTCCTTGGTCAGGACGATCGTGACGTTCTTGCCGAACTTCGGCGCGCCGTCCGTCTCCCTGATGGTCTCAGAGAAGAACGCCTCAAGGACGATGCCGCGAAGCCGTAGGTCGCAGATATCGCTTTCGCATTCGCGATAGCGTCTGCCTAATTCCTCGTTCCAAGCAGCAAGCTCGGTCGGGGTTCGGGCGGCGGTCATGCGCACCCCCCGTAGCCCGGGAAGCCCTGCTCGCCGATCGCGTCGTAGTCGGCGATGCCGTTGTCGTCGGTATTGCCCTCGGCGTCGTAGCCGTCTTCCAGATCCACGTCGACGTCCTCTGCGTCCGCGTCTCCGTCCATGGCATCGAGGAGGTCGATCAGGCTGCCGATCAGGTCCTCGACCTCGGTGCGGGACAGGGCACGGATGCCGTGAGCGGAATTGTCGCCAAGGTGGCGAGAATTGTGCGGCTCGGCCGACCGCATCGCGCGGATGGCCTGTGTGACCGGTCCTACCTGTGCTGAAGGCAAGCGCGGGCGTTCACCGCCGCCGAGGGGCGGTGTAGGGTGGTGGATAGCCATGAACAGCACTCCTGGTGCGGTTGGTGGTTAGAGCCGGTGCGGGAGCTACTACCTTCCCGCCGGCTCGCTACTGTGCTATCACGGTTGGTATGTGGATGCAAGAAACCTTGCTAGCAAAGAAACGCCGCGGCCCAGCCCCGACCGGCAAGGGCACGCAGATCGTCGTGCGCATGCATTCCGATCAGCTCGCCCCATTGGATGCCTGGATTGAGGCTCAGCCGGAGCCGCAGCCGTCGCGCCCCGAGGCCATTCGCCGCCTTGTCGAGGAGGCATTGAGGGCAAAGCGCATTTAAGCAACTTGTGCGCGAGCTAAGGCTAGTCCAAGATCGCCGACCTGTCTCCAACGAACCAGGCGAAGCGATGCCTCAAGTGATCGTTGTTATCCGCGAGTCCGGCCGTCTGAAACCAGACTATAGTCTGGTTTTTGACCTTCCTGACGTTCCAAGAGTAGGTGACTATATTTCTATACAGCGGCCCGACAAGCGTCCTCCTTATGGAGAGGATGCTGTTGTGCGAAAGATTTGGTGGCGGCTTAAGCATCCTGAGACCGCCGGAGTTACATCGGGTGAGCCTAAGGTCGGTTCTGCGACAGAAATTTTCGTTGAATGCGATCCTGCTATCAGTCCTTATTCCAGCGATAGTTGGCGCCGACAATTAGAAACTGCTCGCGATCATCACGGGACTCAAGTTGAAGAGTTCGAAGTTGATCGGTTTAGCGTTCGCGAAAGTGATCTCGACAAAGCCTAGAGCCGCTTAGGTTGCCCAATAGGTAATTTATCGGGCTAGCATCGGACGACATCGCGCATTGCAGCATTGTGCGATGTCGCAATGTTTTTAAGGAATATTTATGCTTCTGGGTATTGCCGCTATATTGAGTGCTATTGCATGGCCAATATTTGCGTCCTATGCTGTTTATCTTTTGCAAACGCCGCTGGCCGATTTTATTCGCCGAATAACTCGACTTGAAGGGGGCGCATCTGGCGTAAAAACTGAATTGCAGCCGCCAATTCAGCAAATAAGCGTTTTAGAAGATACCAACCTAAATAAAGAAATTGCCAACGCCAACAAATTTTCTTCTATGGATCCGGCATATTCGAAGGAGTATGGGAAGATAGACAATATTCTCGAACAAACAAACATGAAGACTACTGCTGATCAGCTTGAGGCGATGAAGCGGCTATTTGCGATTGCAGCGACGGAACGGAGCTACGAGCAAATACACAGGCTGATATTCGCCAGTCAGTTCATGGCGTTGCAGCAGGCAAATATGACAGGTGGCCTCGCAAGGAAGATTTTGTTGCTGGAAACTTATAATCGCGCAGCCTCGCTTCATTCTGAGGTATACAAAAACATCGGGTTTGACGATTGGACGAAATTTCTTCTGGAAACTGATCTGTTTACAGTCAAAGAAATCAGTAACATGGGCATAATTTATGAAGTAACGGAATTTGGGAGAGGTTATCTCAAGTATGCAGCTGCAGTGATGTTGCCGGCGAAGAACTTCTGAGCGATCTAGGAAGCGCTACCATAGCGACCATATAACCACCATGCGCTACGCCCTCGCCGCCGTGATCCTCGCCGCATTCTCCGCGCCGGCCATGGCGAACATGCCCATGCTCACGCCCCTACCGTCACCTGCGACCGCTGAGGCGTGCCAGCGATGGGCAGCCGCCCAGGGCGAGGAGGCTCGCGAGATGTGGGGCGTCATGGAAAGCGGGAAGTACCTACCCGAGGTGGGAGCCCTTCGCCTCTCCCTGATGTGCCTCGGCGACAAGCCGCCGGCCATCGTCGGGTTCGGCTCCAGTGCGGGCGGGGATGCGGCCTACTGCAAAGCCAATCCCCGCACGCCTATCTGCCGCGACCGCCGCTAGACCGTCGCGGACTGCGCATTCATCAAAGCCAGATCGTGCATCCGGCTGAAGGCCTTCTCCATGACGCGCGCAGACTCCTGCGGCCGGTCGGCCCCCGTGATCGTGGTCTTGGTGTTGAACGTCTGATGCACCGCTCGGTTGTTCGTGACCGTGCTGTTCTGCACGGCCGACGAAATGGCAGGGTCCGGCCGCAACAGCGCATTCACGTCGAAGCCGCCGGGATCCATCCGTTGCGGAATGCGGATCTGCGGCAGCGCGCTCGCACCCTCCGCACCTCTGATCTCGATCTTGGGCGCAGTGACCTTGATCGGGAACGCGCTCGCGTCTGCGGGCTTGGGCGGCGGGACGTCCTTCGGAGTGCTGTATGGCGCGTAGGGTCCGTTCGGAACGCCAGGTTCGTAGCCGAACCGATTGCCCCCAACGACGGGCGCATTCGCATTCCTCTGGAACCACGGCCCTCGATAGCCTGAGGCCCTGAAGGCGTTGGACCCGTTGGTGTTGTCTGGAATGCCGCCAGACGCGATAGCCCTGATGCGCGACCGGATGAACTCCGTCTCGGAAGGGCTGGCCCCGGACCCCTTCCAGGCAGCCTCATACTGCCCAGGTGCCGTCGCTACCTCCTGCAGATTGCGGCTCGGCCCCCATCCCTTCGACCCGACACGGTTGAGCATGTTGTTGATGACGGCATCGATGCTCTCGGGGTTCCTGCGGATGGCCTCGCCAGCGATGATATCCGCAGTGCGCTGGCTCAGATCGGCGTCGCTCAGCTTGTACTCCGGCCGATAGCGTCCGGGGCCTTCGGCGGCGCGCGGGTTGAGCCGACCGATCGCCTCGGCATTGCGGTCACCTCGGCGCCGCAGGCCGGTACGCTCCGGCGCGTTGGGATCTGACTGGCCGCCGAGGGCTGTCGGGGCGTGACGCTGCCACCATGACCGGCGGTCGCGAACCGGGCCCGGCGACGCGCCGGGGGTCACGACGACCGCTGGAACGTCCGTGTCACCACGGTCCCGTCGCATCTGGTTCAGGATGTCGGCCGTCCGTTGCGGATCGCCGAGCGGCGTCTTTGTGCCCGACGCCCAGTTGAGGAACCGGGCGATCTTCTCAATGCCGTTGGCGATGCGCTCGATGTTGTCGGCGAACTGCCGGATGCGGTCCCCGAATGCCTCCCAACGCTTCATGAACGCGTCACCGTTTGCCCCGGTGAACGACTGGACCAGGGCGCCGATCTTCTCCGCCACCCACACCACGGCCTTTGAGATGCCGTCCATGATCCGCTCGACCTTCTCAGGGTTGGAGCGGATCCAGTCCTGAAAGCGGTCCACGATGGCCTTCAGAGCCGGCGCGAGGCTCACCAGGAGCTTGTCGCTCAGGATCGATACGGTCGCCTGCAGCCGCGTGAGCGACCGCTGAAAATCCATGGATGCCCGTGCCGCCGCCTCTTCGTTGACGCCGAGATCCTTCGTCAGCGCGTCCCGCTCGGCCTTGTACCGCCGTAGGGCCTCGCCCTGTTTGGTGATGAGCTGATAATTCTCCTCCGAGATGCCAGCCAATCCGGCATACCGAAAGCCTACGTCGTAGGGCTCCTTATTCAGCTTCTCCACCGTGTCGAGGAGCTGCTGAGCGGTGTCCTTGGTGGTGTCGACGCCAAGGCCCTCCACGAACGACTTGACGCCGCTGTTCTCGCGCAGCGCCTTTGAGAAGCTCTCGACAGCGCTGATTGCCTGCTCGGACGTTCCGCCCACCTGCTTGAAGGCGTAGCCCAGCGAGTTGAGCGCCTGGACGGACGCGCCTGTCCGCTGCGACACGAACCCGAGGCTGTCGAACGAACGCGTGACCGCGTTGGCGGCGTAGCTCACGGCGGTTGCCATCGCCGTCGCGGCCAGCGCCAGCTTCGACATGCCGGCCATGAACTCCTTGTGCCGAGCGTCCCGCTTGCGAGCGGCTTCCTGCTCGCCCTTCTCCCTCTGCTCGGCGGCGGCCAGGGCGGCGCGTGCCTCCTTGAGGTTCGTCTCCATGGTGAGCTTGGCGATTTCCTGCTCGGACTTCGCACCCGCCCACCGGGCGTCCTCGATCCGCTTCTCGGCGGCCTTCACGGCGGCCTCGTAGTCCGCAATGGACTTCTTGGCCGTGTTGAGCGAGCCGGTGTCGACCTGAAAGCCGAGCGCGACGGAGAAGGATTTCAGCCAGTCGTCCATAGTCGTTCCCCCTTAGTGCAGCTTGCCGATGACGGCGCGGATCTCGGCCGGCACCATGTCGCCGCCACCTTCCACCCACCGCATAACTGTGAAGCCGAGCGCGTAGCCGACCATCGTCTCTAGGGCCGCGCCGTCGATATCGGCGAAGGCCGGTTCCGGGTCGCCCTTCGGCCACACGGGCAGCCATTCCCCGCCGTGCTCGCGCGTCATGCATCCGCAGCTCGAGCGCTCAATCAGATCGGTGTCGCCGTCCGTCAGGGCGCCCCAAGCCCGGAACACCTTCTCAATGACCTTCGGAACGTCGATGTTGGATCGGAATTTCAGTCCCTTGCCGGGCGCCAGGACGAGCGGCACGGCCTCCGCGAGCGCGGGTGCGAACCGGCGCAGGATGCGGGTCTCCGTCTGCGCGGGCATCCGGCCGACCCGGTAGCGGTTGCCGGCGATCTCGACTTCATGCGTCATGGCTGCGCTTCTCCGATGCTTCCCAGGCTCGCAAAGTGATGTCGCGGAGCCGTTCCAGGCTTTCGGGCTCAAGCCCCCGGCACATAGCAAATCCCGTCAGGACAGCGACCGCGACTTGAGCGCAAATCTCGTCGTTGGCCGAGATGCCGAAGTGCGCCAAACCTGCACGGGCGCCGTTCATCGCCCCGAACATGACTTGCGGATCTAGGTTGTTCTCACTGTCCATTGGCGGGCATCCCAATTCCACGTTGCGCCATCGCGTAGGGCACCCGACCGTTCTCGATCTTCACACAGATAAAGTTGGTGAAGAACGGTTCGCCCCGGCTATCACCGACATGTCCGACGTACAGAACCTTGTACCTGCCATCGGCTGACACGCCGGTCTGTTCCAGCAACTTGTTGTTCGGGGCGCCGGCTAGGCTCGGGTCGAACTCAGCTTGCTGGATAGACTTCTGATCAATCCGCACGACACAGCCGGGGACCATGTTACCGTTGAGTAGGCACACGCCCTCGATGCCTTGAATGGTCTGCACCGGCAGACCGACCAGCCCGGTCCGGCTGTTCAGGACGATATCGCCGTTCGGCAGCGCCTTGTCGTTCGACAAGACTTGGAGCTTGCCTTGCTGAATTGACCACGAGGTCCGCGTCGCCGCGCAGGTCTGGCGGAGCCAATCCTTCGCGTTCCCAAATAGTGCGGCTCCGCGCGGGAACTTGATCTTGGTCAGGGCTTCCGTATCGATGAAGCCGAGCCCCACGCCCATGGCTTTCATCGGCTCAAAGCAGGCCATCACGCGGTCGTTGTGTGTGTGGCCGGCTGAGAGCGTCTTGTTCACGATCGCATAATTGCGGGGCGTGCTGCTGTCGGTCGCGAGGATCGCGAGAACCTTGTCCGTCACATCCACGCGAAGATTGCGGGCCTGGATAATCTCGCCGTCGAATAGAACATAACTCTGTCCGGTGACGTAACCGGCGCTCACCTTCACCCGCTTGCCGACGAAAAACGCGGGTTGCGTGCTACTGTCCGCGAGGTTGAACACCCCGATCCTAGCGACGTTCGGCGCGCTGATATCGCGCATGGTGATCTCGAACGTCATGCGCAGGCCCTGCCCGCCGTTCTCGTCACCGCGATAGGTGAAGGTCTTGCCGCCCTGGATCTCGACGGACATATTGCGCAGGTATTGATCAGTCATGCCCGCCTCTCTGCTGTCGCCCCCGGCACATTGGGAATGATGCGCCGGGGGCTTTCTTGTGAGAATTGCCGAACTGCGGAGCACAGTCCGCTTCCCATTCGCGGTTACTTATGCGCCACTCACGACTTGGCGCCGCGCGGCATGGTCGACCGCACGCACCAGGGAACACGCCGCCCGACCAAAGCAGACGCGCTCAACCCAGTGTCTCACTGGCCTGCGACCGGCAGGCTCAACTTCGCTTCCGGGTCCGTGTGCAGCGCCTGGACGAACTCGCCCCATGCCCACCGCATGTCCCGGTTTGCCGCTGTTTCCTGCCCGATGATCCGAGGAGCCCCGATGCCGCCGCCGACCACGCGAGCGGTCGCGGTGTGATAGATCGCGCCGGCCGTGGCATTCGGGCCGAAGTGTGCGCCGAGATGCGTGATACCGGCGGCCAGCGTGTCAGCTTCCGCGCGCATCGCCTCCACCCGGCGGGCGATGACTTCCGCCGTCAGGCTTGCGACGCGGTGGACGGCCTGCTGCACGCGAAGGTTGGCGTTCGTCACCATGGCCTTGCGTGCAGCCTCCGTCGCGGCCAGCGTCTCCACGGCCTGCTCAGCCGACGCGGCGCGGGACTGCGCGGCAACGTGGCGGGCGTGAGCACCGGGATCGCTGTCGGCCGTCGGCTCCGGTTCGTCGCCTTCTCCGGCCGCCCATTCTGCGAAGCGCGCCGCGAGGTCGGCTCCGATCCGGTCCACCTCGGCGCCTGCGGCCTGGACGGCGGCGACAGCCTGGCTGTGCGCGTCCCGGCCCCGACAGAGCGCGGCGACGGCCTTGGCGTGGTCGGCCTCCGCGGCGGATCGATCGGCAATGGCGAGCCGCAGCGCATCGCGAAGCTCGGCCTCGTTCGACACGTCGCTCTCGCGGATCGCGGGCGCGCTCGGCGGGACTTCGCGCAAGCGCCGCTCTTCGAGGCGGGCCCGGCGTTCGGCTAGCTGATCCGGCGTGGCGATCTCGCCGTTGTCTACCAGCTCGCGGACGCCTTCGCGCCCCATGCGGTCGAGGTAAGCCATCAGCCAGCCCTCCGACCGGACTGGAGGAAGGCGCGCATCCGGCGCTCATGGTCATGGCTGGCAATGGCATCGGCGACGCCCGCGCGAACCGCGTCGGCCAGCGCAGCACGGCGAGCCGCCCGCCGGGACTCGCGGTCATTCGTGTGAGCGGGGTGGATGTGGCCGTGTCCGCCGCACCCACAGGTGCCACCGCAGCCGCAATCGTGGGTGACGGTGGGTGTCCGCAGATCTGCGGAGACACCCTTCAGCATCACGTCCGTCACGACGGCATCGCCGAACTGGTAGCGGGCTGCCGCCGGCCCTTGGGTTTCGATGAGACGCTTCACAGCGTTTCGGTCAGTCACGGTCTCAGACTCCTATCCGGCTAGTCGTGCGTAGAGGTCGAGGATCGACGGCTTGGACGCGAGCAGCACGAGGACGCCCGCCACGGCGTTCGCCACGTCGTCGTGCGCGCCCTTCACCTGCGGGTGGTCGATGATGTCCCGGCCCGTGCCGCGGCTCGTGCGGCGCTCCAGTGAAACGAGCTGCTGCTCCAGCTTCGGCACCGGCAGCATGCTGCACCGCTGGCTGTTCAGGACCGGCAGGAACTCGCGGTAGATGTCGGACTTCGAGCGCTCGGACACCTCGTAGGCGATCCCATGCGCCCGGAACCGCTCCCGCGGCCACTCGCCCGCGTACCGGTCGCCCGTCACAGAGCCCAAGCCGTAGGTCTTCAGCAGATCCGCGAAGCTGGAGACCACAGCGTCCGGCGAGCCGCCGGGGTACATCTCCCGAACCGCATCGAGGTAGGCGATGCCGTTCTCCGCGTGCCCGATCGCCAGCGTCATGCTGTCCGCGCCGCCGCCGGACGGGTCGCAGAACGCCTGATAGGTCAGGCCCGGCGCGGGGGCCCGCTCCAGCAGGTCGCCCGCCATGCACGCCTGCACCGCCTCCAGGCTGATGAAGGCCTCCACGTCCGCCCGGAACTCGGCGCCGTACTCGGCCGAGGCCGCAGCCGGGTCGCGGGTGTAGGCCCGCTTCACCACCGCCGGGTCCAGGCTCGGGTTCATGGTCTGCGACGGCGCCCGCAGCACCAGCACTGCCGGATCGCCGGTCGGCCCGAAATCACGCTGATGGGTGCGGTACAGCTCGCCCTTCCGGGCATAGGGGCTGGACAGCACGCAGAGCGGGCCGCCCGTCGTCGCCAAACCAGGCCTCACTGCATCAAGGATCAGCGTGTCCGGGTTGGCGCTGTTCTCCAGGTGCCAGAACGCCACCTCGTCCGCGAGGCAGCCCGCCAACGTCTCGCCGCGGATCGTCTTGTAGTTCGCCGGCCGGACCTCGATGTCGACGCCGGACAGCAACCGGATGGTCTCCGAGGTCGGATCCCCGTCCACCATGTCGCGCAGCTCGGCCGAGTGCTCGAAGACGCCCAGCATGTAGGAGAAGATCTTGGCGGCCTGGACCGTGGTGGAGGCCATGATCGGGAGCTTGATCCGCTCGCCCGGGGCCTGAACGGCGCTGTAGTCCACCAGCCCGGCCAGATAGGCGCCCAGCACGGAGAATGCGCGGGACTTGCCGCCGCGACGGCCCACGATGCCCCACAGCTCATCCACGGGGCGCTCAGGCTCGCGCTCGCGGCCGGTCAGGTCGGTGAAGATGGTCCGCTCGTCGTCGGTCAGAGCCTCGCCCCGAGAGGCGATCAAGATGGCGCGCCACGGCGCCCAGGTCTCACCCGGCAGGATCTCCGCGAAGATGGCGGGATCGGCCAGGGCCTCCCGCATGGTGCAGAGGGGGCGACAGGCCGGGTTCATGCTGACCGCCTCGCGAAGCGATCACGCAGGCCGGGGCGCTCCGGAGCCTTCGGCGGACCCATCCGGCGGAACTGCCGGTCGGCGCGGTCGCACAGCCTGCCGTAGGCCTCCGCATCAATCGGCTTGCCGGAGGCGCGCTCGCCCTCGATGCGCTCCCGCTCCACGGCGAGCTGCGCGTACATGCGGATGGCTTGGCGCTTGGCCGTGTCCAGAGCGTCATGCCCGCCGCGCTCGGCCGTCAGCGCCTCGACGAGGTCCGTAAAGCGACGGCCCTCCAACGTGCGGCCGTCGAGCCGCAGCAGATGAAGGCGGGAGCCGTTCGACACCGCCGCCTTGGTGCCGGCGTGGCGGGTCTTCATCGTCGATTTCAGATCAGGCCCGTTCATGACTTGGGCTTATACCTGAGTATTGGCGCAAAGTCTATCGTTTTGTGAAGTAGTTCCTAGACGTTCCCCGCCGTTCCTAGGGGTTCCATTTGCTGGTGATTGGCGACGAGACTGCGCAACGTCTGCTGCACGATCGCGAGGGGTATGCTTCCAGTTGCGTCAGCCGCGGATGTTGCGGCTGGTGACGACGTAGGTGAACGACCGCCGATAGGCCCCCGTGTCGATGAGGGGTTTCGTGCCGGTGCGGCCGCGACGGATCCGGGCTTTGATGGTCCGCTCGGCCAGGGGCGCAAAGGCGCCGTCCGTGATCTCCTGCTGAACCGCAGAGACGCCCAGGAGGCCGATGGCGTGCAGGGCCTTCTCCGGTGCGTCGAGGTCGCCCGTCAGGGCCTTGGCCGCAGCCACCTTGAGCCGGGCCGCCGCTTCCTCCGCGATCCGCTCCACGCCCGGCACGAGGTGCGCGCGGGCGGGCAAGTTCTTCTCAGGCTGGCCGTGCTCGAAGAGGTAGCCCAGGGCGGCGTTGCTGATCGGCGCCTCGCCCTTCTCGGCCGGGTGCATGCTGTCGCCGGGGATCCCGATGACGACGCGCTTCTCCAGCTCCCGCATGACGGCGCGGCCGAACGGGTCGAGCTGGCTGGCCTTGATCGTGAGCTTGCTGGTGATCGGCATGGCGTCCCCCCCCGTGTGAGCCCGAAATCTAATTAGAAACGCCCGCGGACGTGGGGGCGGATGTGGGTAGCAATCAACCTCGAAAACTAACGCCCTGAAGCGGAATGAGTTTTCGGCGAAGTCGGCGGATAGTGTGTCCGCCATCTCGGTTCCGGCGGCTGGCTCTGGATTTATTCGGGCTGCCGGCTCGCGCGTGCCGTCCTCTTACAGATGCGCTGACTACAGTTCCGCACAGAGACGCCGTCTGCTTGCGCCCGCCCAACTCCACGGTGCGTGATGGCCTCGGACTGCATGCACTCGCGGGCCGGAGTGGTGGCGCTTGCGCCGCAGATCTGCGCTCCGTCCCTCTCAGCGTGACAACCGTGACAACCGTGACGTCTGTCACGAACGTCTGGGGCCCGGAGCGTGACGGACGTGACAGTGACACTAAGGAGTGTCACGTCTGTCCGTCCGGGTGTCACGTCAGTCCGCATCCGGCACGAGCCACAGGTGATCGACGCCCTGAAGCTCGACTGACGCCACCAGGGACCGCCCCAGAGCCATCTTCAGCGCCCGCCCGAACGCCTGCCGCTTGGCGTCTGCTCGCTTGGCACCATCCTCACCATCGGCGGGGTAGGTGGCATAGAAGGCGTCCCGCACGCGCTCGACGGCCGCAGCCCGATGCTCGGCGCCAGTCGATCCGAACGGCCACGCCCTGATCCCGTGCTCATCCAGTGCTGCCGTGAAGGCCTGCCGGAAGACCTTTAGCGAGGTCGGCCAGCGTTCCTTGGCTACCGCAGCGGCCGAGGCTGAGATCCGGTCCGTCTGCCAGTTCACGATGCACGTGGTGATCGGCTCACGGTCGTAGGTTTCGCCGACGGTGATGACCTCCAGCGCATAGGGGATTTCATAGCCGCAACGGCCTCCCCTCACTTTTCGGATCGCCATGCGGGTGTTGCTGATCGTGCCGGCCTCGTCGCGGCTGGCGAGCATGGCGAGCACCACGTCGGCTGCGGCTTCCTTCGCGGACGAGCCCCGGGTGCCGGTTTCCACGGCCTTGCCGAAGTGATCGACGCCAAGGACGAAGGCGCCGGTCTGGTGGCTCAAGGCCTCCATGGCATTCATCACACGCTGCGCCTCGGCGGCTGAATTCTCGTCCATGAAACCGGCGCCGGCCGCGACGGTGTCGATGACGATCAGCGCGAGTGGCAGATCGAAGGCTTCGGCCAAGTGCTCGGCCGCCATCTTCGCCACCGAGACCAGCTGCGGCACGGCATCGGCGTCAAGCAGGCGCGGGCATTCCTCGATCCAAGCGAACGGCAACCGGTCCGGTGCGTCGGGTCCGAGCTTGCCGTGAACGATGCCCTTCAGCCGGATCGGGATCTCGAAGGATCCCTCCGGTGCGATGAACAGAACGCCGCCCTGCCGCATCACCCGCTTCCCCGCGAAGGGGCTGCCGGTCATCACGGACGCGCTTAGGTCGAGGGCGCCGAACGTCTTGCCGCCGCCCCACTGGCCGGCGAGCAGGCCCTTGCCGGTCTCGAAGACCAGATCCCGCACGAGCCAGGCCCGATCGGCGTTGGGGTCGGCGTCGCCGTGCCAGCGAATGCTGATCGCGGAGCTTGGGCGGGCTGCGCTGCTGTCCCGCCGCTCGGCCCGCGGGCGCAGGTGCTCGATGGTATAGGCAGGCTCAGCCATGCCGCACCTCCGGGATGTCGTTGAGATCGGCGCCGTTGCCGGTGGGGTGCACGAGCAGCACCTCACGGCCTGCGCGGCGCCAGCGGTCAGCACACAGTTCGGACGCGCCCCGCCCGGCCGGATCATTGTCGACCGCGATCCAGAGGCATTCGATGCCGGGCAGAACCGGGAAGCTGGTGATCCCGCCCGCATTCAGGACGGACCAGACGGGCGAGGCCCCGAACTCAGGCAGGCGCCGGAGCGAGAGCGTCGTCTCGATGCCCTCGCCGATCCCGAGGCAGGTCGTGACCTCCTCGTCGGCCGTGAGTTTTACGGCGCCGCCGCGAATGCTCCCGAGGGCGAGCCGGTCCTTACCGTCGACCTCGACCTTCCGCCCTTCATGGCTCAAAGCTGAGCGATGGATCGCCTGCGGCTGGTTGGTGACGATGTTCTGGACCAGCGCGACCATGGCCGGCGTCCGCCCGCCCGCGAACGGACAGGACGGATGAAACCGCAGAACCTCGGTCGCATCGTCGACGAGGTCGAGGCCGCGGCGGGCGAGGTAGCGGCTGACCGGGGACCCGGCCGACTCCCTCGCCTCGCGCCAGATCCGAAGGGCGAGCCCAGTCCGGTCCGAGCCGGAGGGAGGGGGTGGTGAATACCCACCCCCTTCGCACGCACGATCGGAAGTAGAAGGGGGTAGCGTTTCGTTACCCCCCTTGATCGGCTCGCGGGGCGAAGGCGCAGGTTTCGGGGCAACTTGCCCCGAAAGTCCGAGCCGATCGCGCACGTAGTCACGGCAGGCGCCGAAGTCGTCGCCGGCATGACTGTGCAGGGTGAAGCCGCCCGGTGCCGAGGCGTCGAACAGGATAGAGAGGCTGCGATCCTGGCGGGTGTGGTTCGGACCGGGGCAGACGATGCCCCGGCCGACCACCTCGCCCCCGAGCGCACGCGCTGCGGAGCGAAGATCCATCACGCGTGCCCTCCAATCCTGACGACGGAGAACAGCTCGTCGAGGCGACCGACGAACCCGACATCCGCCGCCTCAAGGTGATCAGAGAGCAGGGCAACGTCCTGCACGCCGTGATGGGCGAACGTCTCTTCGATGGACTTGAACAGCCCTGCGATGAGTTCCTGCAGGAACTCGGCCTGCTGCTGAACAGTGCGTTCCGGCTCGGAGATGAGCTTCAGGTAGGCCGTGGTCGCCAGATCCGCGCCAAGCGCGCGGACGTGGTCGATCCCGATCTGCCGAACCTCATCTTCATCCTTCGCTCGATGAAGGCGGGCGTCCGTGTCGTCCATGATGCGCCGAAGGTTGGCGATGCTCATCGCGACGCCTCCTGTGTTGCGGGCCGGAGGGTCGAAGCGGCCTGACTGGCGGCCAGGAGCGCCCTGCCGGCGCAACCGAGTGCGTGGGCCATACCGGGACCGTCCTGCGCAGCGGCGAGGTAGGCGGCGGCTTCCGCGTACCGAGCGGCGAGGCCGGCACGTTCTGCTACTGCATCGAACGCGAGCGGCGCGACGGAGCTGGTTCGAGAGAGAGCACTCATGTGCGCCCCCAACGATCAGCCACGCTATAGGCATGGGCTGCGATGACCGCCGCCAGCGCCGGACTGAAAACGTACTGTGCCCGGAGGCGAGCGGTCTGGATTTCGAGCGGGGTCGGTGCTAACTCAGAACCATCGGTGCCCACCGAGAATTCCGAGCCCCGCCCGCGATTGCCGTCGCGGCGGGGTTCACCTTTTCTGGATGCCATTCGGCTACGCGGCCTCCTGCACCAAAGAAGCGAGGAAGGTGCGGATGCTCTCGTCGGTGACGTAGCTGGACGCGCCGATCCGGACGACCTTCAGCTTCCCCGCCGCTGCGAGCCTATAAAAGGTTGTGTTGCTGATGCTGAGGATCCGCTGAGCATCCTTGGTACGATGCAAAAGCTTCCCCGTCGGCGCACGCGGTTCTCCCGCGGCACCCTGAACGACTGCGTTCATGGCTGCTTTCCTTAGCTCTATCCCGAGGAATGCCTGGGAATGTCGATAGAGTAGTGCTGGCGCCGACTAATCAGCAACGGGCAATAGTCCTCGCTCTGTCAGAGTGAGGATCGCTCAGTCAGAGATTTTCGCTTTAGCCATGATCGCCAGGATCTCCTTCCGCCAGCGATCAGCTCCCGCTGGGGAGATGGTTCCCGCATTCTCGGCCTTTAAGGCTTTATCCAATTCCAAAATTTGCTCAGTTCTGGACGCTCCTCTTGCTAAAAGCGGCGGCAAAACAGTTTTCTTAATTCGGTCTCGCTTGATATTCTGTGGCGTCAGCGCCTTTGCTTTACGCCGCTGTTCCATTTTAACAGATTGAAGATGCCGCTCATTGGCAGGGTGGACGACTGAAGCGGCACCGATCCGAAAGGCGGAGATGATGATGGCAGCCAGCGCTTCATCTAGCTGGCGCTGAGTCGGTGCAGTAGTATCCAAGGCTGGACCGTGAAGCCGCTCGCCATGGTCCTGCAGAAGAGTGCGCAGCCAATGGCCATTCGACCATAAGGTCTGCGCCTCGGCCTTCAGCTTTTCGGCTTCTTCCTCAGCGAAATAGGGTGAAGCTTTTGCATTGAATGCTGGTGAAGCGACAGCGAAAAGCGCATTGATCGTGGCTTCATCGTCGAGTGCATCACTCATGGGCGGCACCTTGATCCCGAGCGCAAACCTGAGTGGCGTAGCTCGCCCAAGCATCCATCAGCTCGCGCCGCTTCTCGAACAGATCACCGCGCCGATAGGCTCGCTCGGTCGCGTCACCCACGGTGTGCGCCAGAGCCATCTCAGCGAGGTCACGCGGGAATGCGGTGCACTCGCCGGCCCAGTCCCGGAACGACGATCGGAAGCCGTGAACCGTCAGTCCGGCTCGGTCGATCTTCACGAGGACGTCGCGCGCCATCTTGTCCGTGAGCGGACGCCGGCTCCGGCTGCCGGGGAACACGAAGGTCTCGTTGAGGCCGTGCATCTTCGCCAAGAGAGCCAGGGCAGGCGCCGACAGCGGCACCCGGTGCTCGACGCCGGATTTCATCCGCTCGGCCGGTATGGCCCAGATCCCAGCCTCCATGTCGATTTCGGACCAGCGTGCGCCCAGCGCCTCGCCCGAGCGGGCTGCCGTCAGGATCGCGAACTCCAGCGCACGGGCTGGGACAGAGTCCTCGCCTCGAAGGTCGGCCATGAAGGTGGCCATCTCCCTGAACGGCAGCGCCGCGTAGTGCTGCACCCGCTTTACCCGCGACCGCTTCGGAAGGAGGTTCTGCAGATGCCCGCGCCAGCGCGCAGGGTTCTCGCCGCGCCGGTAGCCATGGGTAGCCGCCCAATCGAGCACCGACTCGATCCGGGCGCGCACCCTCGTCGCCGTCTCGGATCGCGTGGTCCAAATCGGCTCCAGCACCTTCATCACCGAGCCGGTGTCGATGGCCTGGACCGGAAGGTCGCCGATCACCGGATGGACGTGGTTCTCCAGCGACGACGGCCACTGCGCCGCGTGGATGGCGTTGCGCCAGCCGGCCTTGTGGGCCTCGATGTACTTCCCGGCGCAGTCGCGGAAGGTGATGGCCTTCGCGGCCTCTAGGGCTGCCTCCTGGCGCTTCACTTTGCGAACCTCGATCGGGTCGACGCCCTCGGAGGTCAGCTTCCGGCATTCCCGCGCCCGCTCGCGCGCTTCGGCAAGCGACCAGGTCGCGCACGACCCGAGCCCCATCTCCCGCGCCCGGCCGGCGATCTTGTACCGGAAGATCCAGCTCTTCCCGCCCTTGCCGGTAACCTGAAGCCAGAGGCCGTGGCCGTCGCCGTACATGCCCGGCGTCTTCAGCCGAGCCACGCCGAGGGCCGTGAGCTTACCCTGCATAGGATCTTCACCCGCGCTTCTACCCACACCGTAAACGCGGATTTGTGGGAACGCCAGGGCACTGCGGGGGACTTCGCTCCCGAAATAGCCTCTGCTTTTCAGTGCGTTGTGAGGTTCCCGGGCGTTCCCAGGAATGCCATTACCGAGGAGCTGTCGGCCTCGATCGGCGAGATCGGCGGGCAGGTCACCAAGTCGGCCGCGATCGCCGGTCAGGCGGTGAGCGAGGCGGAGCGGACCGACCGGCAGATCCGCGGCCTCGCCGGGGCGGCGGAGCGGATCGGGGAAGTCGTGCGGATCATCTCGGCGATCGCCGAGCAGACCAACCTGCTGGCGCTGAACGCCACGATCGAGGCGGCGCGGGCGGGCGAGTCGGGGCGCGGCTTCGCGGTGGTCGCCGCCGAGGTGAAGGGCTTGGCCGGGCAGACCGCGAAGGCCACGGAGGAGATCACCGCGCAGATCGCGGCGATCCAGGGCGAGACGACGGAGGCGGTCGGCGCGGTCCACTCGATCGGGAGGACCGTCGACACGATGAACGCGATCGCCAGCGCGATCGCGGCGGCGGTCGAGCAGCAGCGGTTCGCCACCGGGCACATCTCGCAGAACATCGACGAGGCCGCCCGGGGGACCGACGCGGTGAGCGCGAACGTGGTCTCGGCCTCGTCGGCGGCGGAGGCGACGCACCGCGTGGCCGGGGAGGTCGGTGCCGCGGCCGGCGACGTCTGCCGCAGCGCCGAGGCCCTGCGCGCCGAGGTGATGCGCTTCCTCGTCGAGATGCGCGCCGCCTGAGCGCGCCGTCGCCCCGGACGGGCGCCGCTGCCGCGGGGCCTGTCCGTGAAACGCGCGGGAGAGGCGCGTCAGAACACCGGCATGGCCCCGGCCACCGTGACGAGCGCGCCCGACGTGTAGCTGCTCTCGTCGGAGGCCAGCATCACGTAGGCTGAGGCGAGTTCGGCCGGTTGTCCGGGCCGGCCGAACGGAACCTGACTGCCGAAGGATTTCACCGAATCCTGGCTCATCCCGGAGGGGATGAACGGGGTCCAGATCGGCCCGGGCAGCACGCCGTTCACGCGCACGCCCTTCTCGGCGAGGAGCTGGGCCAAGCTGAGCACCATGTTGCTCAGGGCGCCCTTGGTGGCGCTGTAGGCCATGAGCGACGGCATCGGGTGCTTGGAATTCACCGAGGAGGTGAAGATCACCGAGGCGCCGGGCTTGAGATGGGCGAGCGCCGCCTTGGTCACGTAGAACGCGCCGAACACGTTGGTGCGGAAATGGTCCTCGAACACGGCGTCGTCGATCCCGGCGAGATCCTCGTTCGGCTGCTGGAACGCGCCGTTGTTGACCAGCACGTCGAGGCGCCCGAACGTCTCGACCGTGCGGGCGACGATCTGGCGCCCGTAGGCGGCGTCCTTGAGGTCGCCCGGCAGGAGCAGTGCCCGCCGACCCGCCTTCTCGACCCACTGGGCGACCGCCTCCGCGTCGGCCTGCTCGTCCGGCAGGTAGGAGATGGCGATGTCGGCCCCTTCCCGGGCGAAGGCGATGGCGACCGCGCGGCCGATACCGGAATCGCCGCCGGTGATCAGCGCGGCCTGGCCGGTCAGCTTGCCCGAGCCCTTGTAGCTCGCCTCGCCGTGGTCGGGTTCGGGCTCCATGCGGCCGGTCTTGCCGGGGAAACTTTGGGGCTGCGCCGCGAAGGGCGGGCGGGGATACTTGTGCAGCGGATCCGTGGTCACGCGTCATCTCCGATAAGGATGCCGGTCCAACCGCACGGCATCCCGGGTGTTCCGGTGCCCTGGCGCCGCGCCCCGCCGGCACAGCCCCGTTCGAGGCCGCCCTCCCCCCTCCCCCCTCGCGGACAACACGAACCCGTGTGCCGGCGAGGGGCCGACACAGGTCAGCAACAGCCGCTCGTCACTCTGGCCGAGAGGAGGTCCCGCCATGATCGACGTTCAGCCGGAGGATCGGGCCGCCCGCGTGATCGACCGGGTCCTGATCTGCGCAGCGATGCTCTCGCTCACCTTCGGACTGGCGACGGGCCTGTGGGGTCTGCTGCAGTGAGCCAGCCCGGGGATCCGGGTCCCGCGCAGGGATCCGGGGCGCGGATCACGATCCGGCCCGGTCGCGCGCCCGCGCGGCGGTCCGGACGCGACTACACCGCCGTGACGCTGATCGGAGCGGGACTCACGGTGCTCGCGCTCGCGCTGCTGCTGGTCGGGATCCCGTGAGCGGTCGCCGGCGATGCTGCTGAACCGCGTCCTCGTCGCCGCGCTGGTCGTCGCGGTCGCGGCGTTCCTGCTGTACCTGGCGGCCCTCGCCCGCGCGGCGCTGTCTCCCAACGAGCCCTACGCGTCCAGCATCGGCCTCACCCTCGACCAGTGCGTGGCCGCCCAGGACAGCCTGTCCGCCGAGGCGTCGCGCCGGTACTGCCTCAGGCCCGTCCCGAAGCGCCTGTGACCGGCAGGGATCTCGGCCCGCCGGAGACCCTGCGTGAGTTTTCCTGACACATCGTGTGAGGACATGGTGATTGTCCGCACGGTGCCGGAAACTTAGGGTTCGAGGTGCCGGCCGGCTCTGTCGCCGCGCCCGATCGCAGGAAAACGCACGGGATGCCCAGCACCATGGCGGACGACGCGACGACCTGGTCCGGACGCTGCCACTGCGGGGCGGTGCGCTTCGAGGCGGCCCTCGACGGGGATCTCGCGTCGATCCGACGATGCACCTGTTCCTACTGCCGCATGCGCGGCGCCGTCGTCGTCATGGCGCGGCCGGGCGGGGTGAGGATCCTGGAGGGGGCGGAGGCGCTGACGACCTACCGGTTCCATACCGGGGCGGCGCAGCACTTCTTCTGCTCCCGCTGCGGCGTCTACACGCACCATCAGCGACGGTCGGACCCGAACGTCCACGCCGTCAACGTGGCCTGCCTGGACGGGGTCAGTCCCTTCGACTTTCCGGAGGTCCCGGTGATGGACGGCGTCAATCACACGAACGACACCGGCCAGCCCACGCGGCGCGCCGGCACGCTGCGCTTCGTCCCGGCAGAGTGACGGTCGCGTAGGGCTGCGTGAGGGCCGCGTAACGGCGGCGGACCGTCCGCGGTGTGGGCCCGGTGCGGGATCCCCGATCGGGCCCGGCTCAACCGCTAGTGATCGTGGCCGCAGCCGCAGCCGGGACCGTGCACGTGGCCGTGCTTCTGGTGCCCGTGCTCGTGATCATGGCCGTGATCATGGCTGTGATCATGGCTGTGACCGTGGGCATGATCGTGGCCGTGCTTCTCGTGCCCGTGATCGTGGCTGTGCCCGTGATCGTGGCTGTGCCCGTGATCGTGGCTGTGCCCGTGATCGTGGCTGTGCCCGTGATCGTGGCTGTGCCCATGATCGTGGCTGTGCCCATGATCGTGCGCGTGAGCGTGGTCGTGCCCGTGATCGTGCCCGCAGGTGCTGTGATCGTGGGCGGCCTGCTCGGGACGGAAGGCACGGGAGACCGGGGTCGCGACGCAGCCCTGCCCGCGCACCAGCTCGGCCGCGGCGGGCGTCGCCGGCACGTAGAGCACGTCCGCGCCGATCTCGGCGTCCACGTGGCTGCCGCCGAGCTGCCAGGCCAAGCGCAGCAGGCGGGCCGGATTCTCGGCGCGCACCTCCAGGAGATCCTCGGCGGCCGCCCGCACCGCGACGAGCCGGCCGTCGTCGAGGCGCAGGGCGTCGCCGTCCTCGAGCGCCGCGGCCTTGGTGAGCGCGACGTCGAAGCCGAGGCCGCCCTCGGCGACCAGGGATCCGGCGACGGCAGCCCGGCCCGCGCGGTCGAGGGTCACCGTGTCGGCGACGCGGTCGGCGCGGACCGCGGCCCGGCGGACGATCGTGGTGGCTGTCGGCATGGGACCCTCGGACATGTGCCGGACTGGTGCCGGGCGTGGTGCCGGATAGGGCGTCGCGGCACCGCGGCCGGAGCGCCTCCGAACGTGGCATAGGGCGAGACGGGAACCGGGCGCAACTCGTCTCGCAACGCGTCTCGCGGCCGATGGAACCTTAGCCGTATGGCTGACATTCCTTTCCTGCTAAGCTCGACCCGATCCGCAACGATCACGGCCACCGGCCGGACCGGATTCACAAGGGAGTTCTGGGGACCATGAAGAAGCTGACGGCCGCCGCCATCGCCACCATCGCCGCCCTCTCGCTCGCCGGCTGCAACACCCCGGAGGACCGGGCTCTGGGCGGCGCCGGCCTCGGCGCCCTGACCGGTGCCGCGATCGGCGCGGCGGCCACCGGCCGCGCGGGCGGTGCCCTGGCGGGTGCCGCGATCGGCGGCGCCGGCGGCGCCATCGTGGGCGCCTCGACCGCGCCGCGCTGCCCCTACGGCACCTATCGCGACGCCTACGGCAACGTGTACTGCCGCTGAGCTGAAGGGGAAGGGCTGGGCGCGCCCCGGCCCTTCCTCGCGGCGTGCGGAGCGGCTATCCCGTCGCTCGGCCGGGCCCGTCCCGGTGCCGGAACCCCGCCGCCGCCGATGACAGAGCCGAGCCGAGGATCAGCGCCGGGACCGGTCGTCCCATGACTCAGGCGACCAAGACTCAGGGCGTCTGGGGCAAGCTCGGCGGCGCCGGATTCGGCCTCGCGATCGGCGGCCCCCTCGGGGCGCTGATCGGCGGGGTCGCCGGTCATTTCCTGCTCGACCGCGTCGGCGCGCCCTTCGGGCGGACGCCGCGCGACGTCGTGTTCACCACCGGACTCGTGGCGCTCGCCGCCAAGATGGCCAAGTCCGACGGCGTCGTGCTGCCCTCGGAGGTCGAGGCGTTCGGCCGGGTCGTGCAGGTGGGGCCGTCCGCGCGGGCGGGCGTCGAGCGCCTGTTCGACCTCGCCAAGAAGACCACGAACGGCTTCGAGGCCTACGCCCAGCAGCTGGCGACCACCTTCGGCGACGAGCCGGCGCTCCTCGAGGACGTGCTCGACGGCCTGTTCCAGATCGCCGGCGCCGACGGGGCGCTGCACGAGGCCGAGGAGCGCTACCTGCGCGCGGTCTCGGGCATCTTCGGCTTCGACGAGGCGGCGTTCCGGCGCATCGCCGCCCGCCACGTGCGGTTGCCGGACGATCCCTACGGCGTCCTCGGGCTCGACCGCGAGGCGGACGACGCCGCCGTGAAGGCCCGCCACCGGGCGCTGGTGGCCGAGCACCACCCGGACCGGGCGCTCGCCCGCGGCCTGCCGACGGAGGCGGTGGCCATCGCCACGCGGCGGCTCGCCGCGATCAACGCCGCCTATGACCGGATCGCGCAGGAGCGCGGGCTGCGGTGAGCCTGACCCCCGACAGCCCCCTCGCCCGCCGCGTCGCGCCCTCGCCGAACCACGGCGCCCGCCGCGCGGGGCCGCTCGACATGCTGATCCTGCACTACACCGGGATGGACAGCGGGGCCGCCGCCCTCGCGCGCCTGCGCGACCCGCTGAGCGAGGTCTCGGCGCACTACCTCGTGTTCGAGGATGGCGGGATCGTCCAGATGGTGCCGGAGGCCCGCCGGGCCTGGCACGCCGGCGCCGGCGCCTGGAAGGGCGAGACCGACGTCAATTCCCGGTCGATCGGGATCGAGATCGTGAACCCGGGCCATGCCGGCGGCCTGCCGCCCTACCCGGAGGCCCAGGTCGAGGCGGTGATCGCGCTGGCCCGGGACGTCCTCGGCCGCTGGCCGATCCCGCCGGAGCGGGTGCTCGCCCATTCCGACGTCGCGCCCGAGCGCAAGGAGGATCCGGGGGAGATCTTCCCGTGGGACCGTCTGGCGGCGGCGGGGGTGGGCCATCGCGTGCCCCCCGCCAGCCTCCAGGACGGCCGTTTCTTCGCGCGGGGCGATGCCGGCCAGCCCGTCGAGGCGCTGCAGGCGATGTTCGCGCTCTACGGCTACGAACTCCCGGTGACCGGGCTGTTCGACGCGCGCACCCAGGCGGTGGTCACCGCGTTCCAGCGCCACTTCCGCCCGGCGCGGGTGGACGGCGTGGCCGACGCCTCGACCATCACCACCCTGCGCGACCTGATCGCGGCGCTGCCGCCGGCCTGAGGGCCGGGCGCCCGCCGGGCCCCCTCAGGCGCGGTGGGCCCGGGCCTCGCGGGGGTGCCCGGCCTCCGGGGCCGGCGCGACCGGTGCGTCGGTCCGGGTCCGCCAGAGGCTGTAGAAGACGCCCGCCGCCAGCAGCGTCAGGGTCACCACCAGGGAGACCCAGGGCTGCACGTGGATGAGCCCGAACGTGTCGGCGACCACGATCTTGGCGCCGATGAAGATCAGGATGAAGGCCAGCGCCGTCTTCAGGTAGGCGAACCGGTCGACCATCGCGGCGAGCGCGAAGTAGAGGGCGCGCAGGCCCAGGATCGCGAAGATGTTGGAGGTGTAGACCACGAACGTGTCGGTGGTGATCGCGAAGATCGCCGGCACGCTGTCGACCGCGAAGATCACGTCGGCGCCGTTCACCAGCACCAGGGCGAGGGCCAGCGGGGTGAAGTACAGGGCGACCTTGCCGGTCCTCGGGTCGGTCTTGCGCACGGTGAAGCGCTGGCCGTGCAGGTCGGGGGTGACCCGGAAGGTCGTCTTGAACCAGCGCACGACGGCGCTGTTCTGGAAGTCGCCCTCCTCCTCGTCGCCCGCGATCAGGATCTTCAGGCCGGCGTAGATCAGGAAGGCGGCGAACAGGGAGAGCACCCAGTGCACCTCGTGCACCAGGGCGGCGCCGAGCCCGATCATCAGGCCGCGCAGCACCACGGCCGCCAGGATGCCCCAGAGGAGGACCCGGTGCTGGGCCGCCCGCGGGATGCCCAGGGCCGTGAGGATCATCGCGATGACGAAGACGTTGTCCATCGACAGCGACTTCTCGACCACGAGGCCGGTGACGTACTCCTCGGCGGAAGACGGCCCGAGATACCACCAGATCCAGCCGCCGAAGGCGAGGCCGAGGGCGAGGTAGAAGCCGGTGAGAGCCAAGCTCTCCCGGACGCCGATCTCGTGCTCCTTGTCGCGGTGGAGGAGCCCGAGGTCGAAGGCGAGCAGGCAGGCGATCAGGACGTGGAACCCGAGCCACATCCACAACGGCTTGCCGAGCCATTCGACGGTGAGGACGTCCATCATGTGCGGGGACCTGATGCTGATTCCAGATGGAAAGCATCGGCTCCGACATCACGGGCGCTGAGGAGCGCCCGCCAGAGGGGCCCGCAGCCGATGGGGCCGACGTAAGCGGTGATCCGGGCGAATCAAGGGCAGAGCTCCCGGCCAGCGCGCGGTCCGGTGACGCTATCCGCTTCCCGTGGCCCCGACGCGACGCGGGCGCGCGTGTCGGGACGACCTCCGGTCCCGGACGGGAACGCGGGGGTTGAGGGAACGCGTCCGGTGCCGCGAGGCCGTCAGGCGGAGGCCTCCGGGGTCTCGGCGGCCATCCTGGGCGACGTGCGCTCGCGCAGGGGCCGCTCCTCCATCAGCGCCAGGAACGTGAAGGCCCCGAGCAGGCCGAGGCAGGCGGCCATGAAGACGTGGCGGAAGGTCAGGGCGAGCTGGGCCGGGTCCGCGCCGCGGATCAGGCTCTCCACGTCGTGGGCCCCTCCCCCCGCCCCGCCGGCGGCGCCGCCGAGCACGATCGTGCCGAAGGCCGCCACGATCAGGGCCCCGCCGAGGGAGCGGAAGAAGTTCATCGCGGCGGTGGCGATGCCGAGCTGGTGCGTCTCCACCGCGTTCTGGATCGAGATGGTCGAGAGCGGCAGGATCGTCCCGATCCCCATGGAGAGCAGCGCGAACAGCACCTCCATGAGCCAGAAGGGCAGCGCCCGGCCCTGCCAGGCGATGGTGGCGCAGCAGGCGAGGCTGACGCACATCATCGCCAGGGGCACGCGCTTGTAGTGCCGGAAATGGAGCATCGACCGGCCCGACAGGGTCGCGCCCGTGACGGTGCCGATCATCAGCGGCACCAGGGCCAGCCCGGACTCGCTCGCCGAGAGCCCGATCACCCCTTCGAGGAAGATCGGCACGTAGATGGTGAGCCCGATGAAGGTGCCCATGGCGAAGCACGCGGCCAGCGTCGCGCTGTAGACCACCCGGTCCTTGAGCACCTCCGTGGGGATCAGCGGCTCGGCCGCCGTGGCGAGCCGCGCCGCGAAGCCGCCGCCCAGCACGGCCGCCCCGGCGAGGAGGGCGAGGACCGGTGCGGAGTCCCAGGGGTAGCGCACCCCGCCCCAGCTCAGGGCCAGCAGGAGGGTGACGGAGCCCGCCACCATCAGGGCGGCGCCGGGATAGTCCAGCCGGTGGCGGCGCTCGTGGCGGGGCAGGCGCTTGAGGTTGGCGTTGGTGAGCGCGAAGGCGAGGACGCCGATCGGCAGGTTGATCCAGAAGATCAGCGACCAGTGCAGGTGCTGGGCGAAGAGGCCGCCGAGCAGCGGCCCCGCCACCGAGGCCGTCACGAACACGCCCGCGATCACCACCTGATAGCGCGCCCGCTCCTTGGGCGACATGATGTCGGCCAGGATGGTCTGCGCCAGGGCGATCAGGCCGCCGCCGCCGACACCCTGGAGACCCCGGGCGAGCGCGAGCGTCACCATCGTGGGCGCGAGCGCGCAGGCGAGCGAGCCGACCACGAAGGTCGCGATGGCGATCAGCAGCATGATCCGCCGGCCGTGGATGTCGCTGAGCTTGCCGTAGAGCGGGGTCACCGCCGTGGAGGCCAGCAGGTAGGCGGTGACGATCCAGGGCAGGTTCGCGGCGTCGCCGAGGTCGAGGCCGATGGTCGGCATGGCGGTCGCCACGATGGTCTGGTCGAGGGCCGCGAGCAGCATCGCGGTCATCAGCCCGTAGACGATGGCGCGGATCTCGCCGGGGCTGAGCGCGGCCTGCGGGGCGGGCCGCGCCTGGGCCTGCGGCTGGATCTCGGTGACGGCGACGGGACTGGCCACGTGTCTGAGAGCCTCTGATCCGGACCGTGCCGGCCGACCGTCCGGGGCGGACGGGGCCTGGGGCGGCATGAGGGGGCGCGGGCGGGCCGCGGTCGCGGGTCGGTGCACCGGTAACCGCGGCGCCCGGGGTCGGGAAGAACGTGCGTTCGGGCGTGTCCGTTTCCTAGCGCAACGCCGGAGGCCGGCCCATGGCGCCCGGCGCCGATCCGACCTTCGCCCTTGACAGAGGGTGCCGGGCTGTCGCTCTCCCGCCCCATGCCGGATGACAGGGACGCAATCGCCATCGTGGGCGGGGGGCCCGCCGGGCTCGCCGCGGCCGAGGTGCTGGGCGAGGCCGGCCGCGCGGTCACGGTCTACGAGCGCATGCCGTCGGTCGCCCGCAAGCTGCTGATCGCCGGGCGCGGCGGCCTCAACATCACCCACGGCGAGGCGCGGGCCGAGTTCCTCGCCCGCTACCATCCGCGCGGCGCCCTCGACGCGGCCATCGCGGCCTTCCCGCCCGACGCGCTCAGGGCGTGGTGCGCGGATCTCGGCGAGCCGACCTTCGTCGGCACGAGCGGGCGCGTCTTCCCGCGCAGCTTCAAGGCCTCGCCCCTGCTGCGGGCGTGGCTGGCGCGGCTCGACCGCCTCGGCGTCCGGATCCGGACCCGCCACCGGCTCACGGGGATCGCCGGGGGCCTGCGCTTCGAGACCCCGGACGGTCCCCTGGACATCCGGCCGCGCGCCACCCTGCTGGCGCTGGGCGGGGCGAGCTGGCCGCGCCTCGGCTCGGACGGGCGCTGGGTCCCGCTCCTCGAGGGGCTCGGCGTGGCGGTGTCGCCCCTGCGTCCGGCCAATGCCGGCTTCGCGGCAGCGTGGTCCGACCTGTTCCGGGAGCGGTTCTCCGGCGCGCCGCTGAAGCGGGTGGCGCTCACCTGTGCGGGCACCACGGTGCGGGGCGAGGCCGTGATCACGGAGGCCGGCCTCGAGGGCGGGGCGGTCTACGCCCTCTCGCGCGTCCTGCGCGAGGCAATCGCGGCCGGGGGCAGCGCGCGGCTCGTCGTGGATCTCCGCCCGGACCTGACCCGGGACGCCCTCGCCCGCCGCCTGTCCGGCGCCCGGCCGGGCGACTCGGCCGCGACCCGGCTGCGCAAGGCCGCGGGCCTCGCGCCCGCGGCGGCGGGGCTGCTGCGCGAGGCGGCCGGCGCCGCCCTCCCGGCGGAGCCCGGGGCCCTCGCCGGGCTGATCAAGGCGGCGCCCATCACCCTCACCGCCTCCGCGCCGATCGAGCGGGCGATCTCGACGGCGGGCGGCGTCCGGCTCGACGCGCTGGACGAGCGATCCATGCTGCGCGCCCATCCCGGCCTGTTCCTGGCCGGCGAGATGCTCGACTGGGAGGCGCCGACCGGCGGCTACCTCCTCCAGGGCGCCTTCGCGGGCGGCCGGTCGGCCGCCGCCGGGATGCTCGACTGGCTGCGCGAGACCGGCGGCTGACCCGCCCGGCTCACGGCCGCGTGCAGAACCCGACGATGCCGGTCGCCTCCGCCGGGCAGCTGGCGCCCTCCCCGTCGTAGGTCGGCGCGCCGCCCTTGAGGCAGTGGGCCGTGACCAGCATCTCTCCGGTCCCGCAGGTGATCGCGCAGCCCCCCGGGCAGTCGGACTTGCGCACGGGCCGCAGGCTGGCGGCCTCGCCCTTCGGGCCCGGGCCGCCCTGCGGCCCGATCGGCCCCCGCGAGCCCGGTGCGCCCGGCGGGCCCGAGGCTCCCGTGTCGCCCTTCGGGCCCGGTGCGCCCTGCGGGCCGGCCGCGCCCGTGGCACCGGGCTCCCCCTTCGGGCCGGGCTCGCCCTGGGGACCCGTATCGCCCTTGAGGCCCTGATCCCCCTTGGGGCCGGTCTCGCCCTTGGGCCCCGTCTCGCCCCTGGCCCCTGTCTCGCCCTTGGCCCCTGTCTCGCCGGGCGGTCCCGCCGCACCCTGGGGACCGGGCGGTCCGGGCGGACCCTCGGGCGCGCAGTTCGCCACGACCGCCTCGCGCTCGTCCGGCTCCGCCTTCAGCGTCACCACGCAGGTCGAGGGCCGGTAGGGCAGCCGGAAGGTGAACCGGCCGCGTCGGTCGGCCTGGATCGAGATGTCGTCGTCCAGCACCACGATCGCGCCGGGCTTGCGCACGGAGCCCGAGATCCTCAGGTCGCCGGCCTCGATCCGCGCGTCGTAGACCATGATCGGCTGGCTCGGGGCCTGCGCGTGGCGGACCCGCGGGCGGGCCGGGCGCGCCCGCCCCGTCGCGGGGGCGGACGCGGCCGGATCCGGGGCGGCGGCACCCGGCGGATCCGCCTGCTGGCCGAGCGCCGCGCCCGGCAGGGCGAGCAGGAGCGTCAGGGTGAGGGCTGAGCTGAGGGCTGAGCGCATGCGCGGTCCGGTTCGGCCGCGTCACGCGCGCGGCGTCCGGACATTGGTCTCGCCCTGCGATTGCGGTCAACCGCGACCTCGGACGCCGCGGGGGCGGCCGATTCCACAGGCGTCCACAGCCGTCCACAGGCCAAGCCGCTGCCGCCACGCGCGATTCCGGGACCCCGCGGAAACCGTTTGTGCATGTTCCTGTTATGTTCCTATCGTCCAGCATGACCGGAGCCGATGGAGATGGGGCTGGACCCTGCCGACGAGACCGAGGCGGCGATCGCGCGGGGCGATCCCCGGGCCCGGCTGGCGGTCCTGCGGGCGCGCCTCGCGCCGCCGGATCGCGGCCGGGATCCGGCCCCGGTCCTGCCGCTGGGCGTTCCGGATCTCGACGCGCACCTGCCGGGCGGCGGTCTCGCCCTCGGGCCGCCCCACGAGATCGCGCCGGCCGAGCCCGCGGACGCGATCGCGGCCCTGGGCTTCGCCCTGGCGCTCTGCGCCCGCCAGCTCGCCCGGGAGCCGGGGGAAGCGCTGATCGCCGCCGCGCCCGGCCAGCCCCTGCCCTACGGGCACGGCCTCGCCGGCCTTGGCCTCGACCCCGGCCGCCTGCTGCTGCTGGAGGCCGGCAGCGACGCGGAGGTGTTCCGCGCCCTGGAGGCGGCCCTGCACGCGCGGGCGCTCACGGCCCTGATCGGCCTCCTGCGGGACGGGCTGCCGCTGAAGCCGGGCCGGCGCCTGCAGCTCGCCGCGGAAGGGCCGGCGCCGCCGCTGCTGCTGATCCTGCGGCCGGCGCCGGCCAGCCTGCCCAACGGGGCCGCCACGCGCTGGCGGATCGCCGCCGCCCCGGCGGCGCGGGACCGGTTCGGCACCCTGGACAGGCCGCGCTGGCGGGCGCGGCTCGAGCGCTGCCGCAACGGGCGGGGCGGCGACTGGCTTCTGGAGTGGGACCATGCCGCGCATCGTCTGCATCTGCCTGAGCCACTGGCCGGTGACGCGGCTGCGGCGGGCCGGTCTCGCGCCTGAGCGCGTCCCCCTCGCGGTGGCGGCCGAGGGGTCCGGCGGGCTGCGGCTCGTGGCCCTCGACCCGGAGGCCCGCGCCCTCGGCCTCCGGGTCGGCGAGCCCCTCGGCCGGGTCCGGGCGCGGATCGGCGTGCCGCTCCAGGTCTACCCGGCCGACCCGGAGGCCGACCGGGACGCCCTGCTGCGGCTCTGTCGCTGGGCGAGCGGCTACGCGCCCCACGTGGCCCCGTTCGGGCCGGGCGAGGCGGCGGACGGGCTCTACATCGACGTCGCCGGCGCGAGCCACCTGCGCGGCGGCGAGGCGAACCTCGTCGCGGACCTGGCCGCCCGGCTCGCGCGGAGCCGCGTACCGGCGGGGATCGCGCTGGCCGACACGCCCGGCGCCGCCTTCGCGCTGGCGCGGCAGGGCGGGCCCGATCCGGTCGTGGTGCCGCCAGGCGGGGCCTCGCAGGCCCTGCGGGCCCTCCCGGTGGACGCCCTGCGCCTCGATCCCGGCACGGTCGCGGGCCTGAAGCGGCTCGGCCTGCGCCGGATCGGCGAGCTCGACGCCCTGCCCCGGGGGCCCCTCGCCCGCCGCTTCGGCGCGGCGCTGCTGCTGCGGCTCGACCAGGCCCTGGGCCGCCGGCCCGAGCCGCTGGCGCCCCTGACGGAGGCGGCTGCCTACGCCGCCGCCCGCGGATTCCTCGACCCGATCGGGCGGCAGTCGGACATCGTCCGGACCGCCCGGGACCTGATGGCGGAGACCGCGCCGCGGCTGGAGCGGGACGGGCTCGGCGCCTGCGCCCTGCGCCTCGGCCTGCACCGGGTCGACGGCGCCCTGCGGGTGATCGATCTCGGCCTGTCCCGGCCCGAGCGCGATCCTGAGCGGGTCGCGGCCCTCGTCGCCCTGCGCCTCGACCGGCTGGGCCCCGCCCTCGACGCCGGCTTCGGCTTCGAGACGGTGGCGCTCGCCGTGACGGTGACCGGCCCCATGCCGGCCCGCCAGACGGATCTCGGCGCGGCGGCCCCGGGCGACGGGATCGGGTTCCTGGCCGACGCCCTGGCGCAGCGCCTCGGGCGGGCGCTCCTGCGGCTCGAGCCGCGGGCGAGCCACCTGCCGGAGCGGGCCGACCGGGACCGGGTCTGGGTTACCGGAATGGGGCACGGACCGTCGACCGATCGAGGCGTCGGCCGGCCACGGGCGCCTCTCCCGCCCCCCGCTCCCGAACGGGAGCGGGGGGCGGGTGCGCTCCTTCAGCGTCGGCGTTCAACCGTGATGGCTGATCCTTCCGGCCTAGCGGCGGAAGAGGAGGCGCGCACCGGCGCGTCCCCCTGGTCCGACCACCTCCCGCCCCGCCCCCTGGTGATCTTCCCCCGCGGCGAGGCCGCCCTCGACGTGCTCTCGACCGTCCCGGAGGGGCCGCCCCGGCGCTTCCGCTGGCGCGCCCGGATCCACCGCGTCGCCCATGCCGAGGGGCCGGAGCGGATCGCCGCCGAATGGTGGCGCGCGCCCGGCGCGGATCGCGATTACTACCGCATCGAGTGCGAGGCCGGGCACCGGCTCTGGCTCTACCGCGACGGCCCGCACGCCCCCGATCGCCCGGCCGCGTGGTACGTCCACGGGCTCTTCGCGTGAGCGGCCCCGCCTACGCCGAGCTCGCCGTCACCACGAACTTCTCCTTCCTGCACGGCGCCTCCCATCCGCAGGACTTCGTCGTGCAGGCGGCGTCCTACGGCCTCGCGGCCATCGGCATCGCCGACCGCAACACCGTGGCCGGCGTGGTCCGGGCGCACGCGGCGGCGCTGGCGCTCGACCAGGAAGGCACACCGATCCGGATCCTGCCGGGGGTGCGCCTCGTCACCGAGGAGGGGTTCGAGGCCGTCACCTACCCGATGGACCGGGGCGCCTGGGGGCGCCTCTGCCGGCTGCTCACCCTGGGCAACCGGCGCGTCCGCAAGGGCGCCTGCCGCTTCTCCTTCGCCGAGATGGTGGAGGCTTCCGAGGGGCAGATGTTCATCGCGATGCCGCCGGCCCGGCGCCTGCCGGAGGGGTTCCGGGCGCGGCTGGAGGCGCTGGCCGCCGCCGCCCCGGGCCGGACCTTCCTCGGGGCGAGCCACACGCGCCGCGGCGACGAGCGGCGGCGCCTCGGGCTGCTCGCCGAGCTGGGCGCGGCCTCCGGCGCCCCGATGGTCGCGGTCTCGGACGCGCTCTACCACCATCCCGAGCGACGCCCGCTGCAGGACGTGGTCACCTGCATCCGCCAAGGCTGCCGGATCGAGGACGCCGGCTACCGGCTGGAGGCCAATGCCGAGCGCCACCTGAAGCCCGCCGCCGAGATGGCGCGGCTGTTCGCCGACCACCCGGAGGCGCTCGCCCGCACCGTCGAGATCGCGCAGGCCTGCGAGTTCAGCCTGTCGCAGCTGCACTACGAGTACCCGGACGAGCCGGTGCCCCCCGGGCGCACGCCGCAGGAATACCTGGAGGAGAAGACCTGGGAACGGGCGCGCTGGCGCTACGGCGGCGAGGTCCCGGACGGCGTCGCGGCGACGCTGCGCGAGGAGCTGCGGCTCATCGCCAAGATGAAATACGCCCGCTACTTCCTGACCCTGTTCGACGTGGTCGAGTTCGCCCGCGGCCGGGGCATCCTGTGCCAGGGCCGCGGCTCGGCGGCCAATTCCGCCGTGTGCTTCTGCCTCGGCATCACCGCGGTGGACCCGTCGAAGCACCGGCTGCTCTTCGCCCGCTTCATCTCGGAGAACCGGGGCGAGCCGCCCGACATCGACGTCGACTTCGAGCACGAGCGCCGCGAGGAGGTGATCCAGCACCTCTACGCCCGCTACGGCCGGGAGCGGGCCGCCCTCTGCGCCACGGTGATCCACTACCGGCCCCGCATGGCGATCCGCGAGGTCGGCAAGGTCCTGGGCCTGACCGAGGACGTGACCGCGGCGATCGCCGACACGGTCTGGGGCTCCTGGGGCACCGGCATGCCGGACCAGCACGTGCGCGAGGCCGGGCTCGACCCGGAGAACCCGGCGATCCGGCAGGCGCTCGACCTCGCCCACCAGCTGATCGGCTTCCCCCGCCACCTGTCGCAGCATGTCGGCGGCTTCGTGCTGACCCGCGGCCGCCTCGACGAGACCGTGCCGGTGGGCAACGGCGCCATGGCGGACCGCACCTTCATCGAGTGGGACAAGGACGACATCGACGCGATCGGCCTGATGAAGGTCGACGTGCTGGCGCTCGGCATGCTGACCTGCCTCAAGCGCGGCCTCGATTTCCTGGAGAAGGATCACGGCACCTTCTACGAGACGCTGGCCGACCTGCCGCAGGACGATCCCGCGACCTACGCGATGCTGACGAAGGCCGATTCCGTCGGCGTGTTCCAGGTCGAGAGCCGGGCGCAGATGTCGATGCTGCCGCGCCTTAAGCCCAGGGAGTTCTACGACCTCGTGGTGCAGGTCGCGATCGTGCGCCCCGGCCCGATCCAGGGCGACATGGTCCATCCCTACCTGCGGCGACGCTCCGGGATCGACCCGGTCGAGTACCCGGCCCCGCACCCGGATCACGGCCCGGCGGACGAGCTGAAGGAGGTCCTGCAGAAGACCTACGGGGTGCCGCTGTTCCAGGAGCACGCCATGCAGATCGCCATCACGGCGGCGGGCTTCACCCCGGCCGAGGCCGACGGGCTGCGCCGGGCGATGGCGACCTTCCGCCACGTCGGGTCGATCGGCGGCTTCGCGGACAAGTTCGTGGGCGGCATGACCCGCCGGGGCTACCCGCAGGACTTCGCCGAGCGCTGCTTCGCGCAGATCCGGGGCTTCTCGACCTACGGCTTCCCGGAGAGCCACGCGGCGAGCTTCGCGCTCCTCGTCTACGCCTCGGCCTGGATGAAGTGCCGGCACCCCGACGTCTTCCTGGCCGCGATCCTCAACGCCCAGCCCATGGGCTTCTACCAGCCGGCCCAGCTGGTGCGCGACGCCCGGGCCCACGGGGTCGAGGTGCGGGGCGTCTGCGTCAACGCCAGCGACTGGGACTGCACCCTGGAGCCGGCCGGGGATCCGGCGCTGCACGCCGTGCGGATCGGTCTGCGCGTCGTGCGCGGCCTGCCCGAGGCCGCGATGCGCCGGCTCGTGCGGCTGCGGGCCAACGGCTACGCCAGCATCGAGGGCCTGCAGGCGTCCCTTGCCCTGCCCCGCAACGCTCTGGAGCGGCTGGCGGAGGCGGACGCGTTCCGCTCGCTCGGCCTCGACCGGCGCGCCGCCCTGTGGATGGTCCGCACCCTGGAGGGGACGTCATCCCGCAAGGCCGCCAAGGCCGATGCGAGCGAGCGCCGCGCCCATCTTCTCGACGCACCCCTGCCGCTCTTCGCGTGGCACGCCGATGACGGCCTGTTCCGGCACGAGCCGGCGGTGGACCTTCAGCCCCTGGCCCCGTCCGAGGCCGTGGCCGAGGATTACGCCGCCACCGGCCTGTCGCTCCAGGGGCACCCGGTCGCGTTCTTCCGGGGGCGGCTCGCCCGGATCGGCGCGATTCCGGCCCGGGCCCATCTCGATCCGGCGCTGCCCCAGGGGGCGCGGGTCACGGTGGCGGGGCTCGTGCTGATCCGCCAGCGGCCCGGCACCGCCAAGGGCGTGGTCTTCCTGACGCTGGAGGACGAGACCGGTATCGCCAACGTGATCGTCTGGAAGACCGTGTTCGAGGCGAACCGCCGGATCGCCATGCAGGCGCGGTTCCTCGCCGTGCGCGGCCGGATCCAGCGGGCGGACGGGGTGGTCCACCTCGTGGCGGAGGGGTTTCGCGACCTCACCGCCGCCCTGCGCGACCTGCGCGAGGCCGGCATGAAGCTGCCGCCCGAGAACACGGATTTCGGCGTGCCCCCGGACCGGCGCGTGTTCCCCAGCCGGGATTTCCACTGAGGCCGGCACTTCGACCGGCCCTCGACCAGCCCCTCGACAGGCCCCGCGCCGCGCGTAGAGTGCGGCGATGTCGAGCTTCGCCGTCCCGCGCCTCCTCCTCGCCGCCTGCGCGGCCCTGCCCCTGCTGGCGCAGGCCGCCCGGGCCGACAGCTGCGACGACCTCACCCGCCAGATCGCCGACGCGATCGGCGGCCGGGTCGGCAAGCGCGCCGGGCCGAGCATCGACATCCGCGTGGCCGGCCCGATCAAGTTCGACGTCACCTGCCGGGCCGAGCCGATCGTTCAGGCGACCTCCGCCGAGCCAAGCCCCTCGGCGACCTTCTTCCGCGACCTGTCGGTGGCCTCCGAGATCCTCGTCGGCCAACCGGCCGCGACCGTCGAGCCGATCATCGCCAGCGCCTACCGGACCGCGCTGGCGGAGCGGCGCAAGTCGTTCATCCAGCAGAACGGCTGGTCGGCCTCCTGCTACACCGACCCGGGCAGCAGCACGATGCGCACCCTGTGCTCGGTGGGGCGTATCCCGCCGGGTTAGGCGCCCTTGACCGGGCGAACCGTCGGCGGAATCCTCGATCTCCGTCGACTCGGCCCTGGCTGCCCATGACGACTCTCAAGACCCCGCCCATCCACAGGACCGATCCCCATCGGGGCTTCCGGGACTTCATCGAGACGCGCCCCGATGAGGAGAAGTGGGAGCTCATCGAGGGCCAGATCGTGATGCAGGCCCGGCCGAGCCTCATCCATCAGGTCGTGGTCGTGAATTTCCAGCGCCTGCTGAACGCGGCTCTGGAGCGGTCGGGCTCGTCGTGGATCGCCATCCACGATCCCGCCATCGACCTCAGGCCGTTCCTCACGGGACACACCTACGTCCCGGATGTCGCGGTCATCGATGCGGCGACCATCGAGCCCGACCAGAACGTGGTCGAGGGCTGTTACCTCGCCGCCGAGATCCTCTCGCCGAGCGATCACCGGAAGCTGCCCGGTACGCACCGGACGAAGATCGACGTCAAGCGCGCGGGCTACGAGGCGTTGCCGCTCTGTCAGGCCGTGCTTCTGATCGAGCAGAGGAGCTGCGCACTGTCTCTTTCCGTGCGCAGCGGTGAGACTTGGACCCGCACCCGCCTCACCGGGGATGATCGTCTGGCGCTCCCCGTCTTCGGCCTCGAGTGTGCCGTGGCCGATCTCTACGCACGCACGCCCGTGGGGCGTGCGTCGGGACCGGGTTGACCCACAAACCATCGAAGGAACCGGGCTGGCCCCCTCCTTGCCAGCGCAGCGAAGCGATCCAGGCGGCGCCACGGTCACCGAACGCGCGCTGCCCCGACGCGCTTCGCCGCGCGATGACGGGGCGGCGTGCCCCGCCGAGCGGCCGCTCAGTATTCGATCACGCCGTCGAGCGCGTAGTGCTTCACGGTCTTCCGGTTGGCGATCAGCTCGTCGACCGTGGGCTCGCCCTTGAGGGCGCGGGCGATGGCGAGTTTCGTGGCCTCGTAGTTGGTCCGGTAGAGGTCCTTCTGGTCGAGGTTGTCGTCCTCGGCGCAGCGCTGATCGAGCCAGATCATGATGATCATGCACAGCTCGTCGAGCCCGTCCTTCGGCAGGATGCCCTCGATGATGCAGTCCACGATCGCGTCGCCGGTGGCGGCCTGGACCACGCCGCCGAGGAGCTCGGCATACTCGGCCGTGTGGATCGTGACCTTGGTGGTCATCATCGTGGCCGGGCGCACGAGCTGGTTGAGGTCGCGCACCACGAACATCCGCGTGTGGCCCTGGACCTGCCCCATCATCGACGCGAAGGCCTGACCGACCGGGCCGCGCACCGAGCCGATCAGCACCTCCGGCATGGCGTCGGTGTACTGGCCCTCGGCCGCCAGCACCGTGGCCTCGCCCGTGCGGAACCAGATCTCTTGCATGTTCGAACTCCACCTGATCGGAGCCCGCGGGAGACATCATCGGCGGCCTCGCGTCAATCGCCCCGAAGCCGGCCCCCATCCCGGCCGCCCCTGCCCTCGCCCGCGCCGCGGCGCGGGCGCAGCCCCGTGCCGCCCCGTGTCGCCGCGATGCGGCCGCCGGCATCCGCGACGGCGCGCATCTTCACCCCTGCGCGGCCTGTGGCCTTGAGGAACGCGGACAGGCGAGGCAGGGAAGACCGGAGCGTGGCTCCGGGAGCGGTCCCGGGCCTGGCCGTTCCGGTGGGCGCGCGGCGCCGTGCCGGGCATGCGGGAGGAACACGATGGCGGAGAGCACGGACCGGGGCTCCGGCTGGAGCCTTCAGGCGAGCGCCGTGCCCGACGGGGTGCGCCTGGAACTCGCCATCGCCGACCTCGGCGGTGCGCCGGTCACCGCCGCGATCGTGCTCGACCGGACGGAGGCCCGGGCCTTCGCCCGCGCCCTGCTGGCCGCCGCCGGCGACGCCGCGGAGCGGACCTTCCCGAAGCCGGGCGCCTGAGGACGCGCCGCCGGCCGGTCAGCGCACGCCGAGGCCCGGATTGCGGCCCGGCAGGCGGGGGACCACGGTGCCGCGCTTCTCGATCGGCGCGTCGCAGGCGTAGGCGAACTCGGTCTTCAGCGGATCGAACACGGTCTCGCCGGTGATCCGGCAATCCTCGCGCACGGTCTCGTCGAGATAGGCCCGGGCGGCGGTGCGGAAGCGCTTCACCCGGGTGGCGCCCGGCTCCGGATCGATCCGGACCTCGCTCAGGTTGCAGCCGGTATACTCGCGCAGTGCGTTGGACACGATCAGCATCCGGCGCAGCTGCCGGTTGTCGTAGACCTCGTAGGGCTCCTTGCAGCCGATCGTGACGACCTGGGGAGTGAGCGCCACGTAGTTCCGCGAGATGTAGGAGAATCCGGTGGTGCAGCCGGCGAGGCCGAGGGCGGCGAGGCCGAGGGGCAGCAGAGCTGCGGGTCGTCGCATCCTCGTCATTCCAAGAGGGTCCCAGCCCGCACCCCGGATCCGCCGCCTTCCCGGCGGGGCGCCGCGATGCATTGAAACGGCTCCGCTTGCGCCGTCAATGCGTTTCTCGACCTTACTCCCGCGGGCGCGCCCGCGGCGCGCCGGGCCGAGCGGTGCCGCTCTTGCGGAACACTTGCGGAACGTTTAACCTGTTCGTGATTTGTTTCGGAGACCGTCACGTGGCGGTCCGCCAAGCCGCGAGTCCCCCGTCGATGCTCACGCGCAAGCAGCTGGACCTCCTGCGATTCATCCAGAGCCGGATGCAGGAATGCGGTGTCCCGCCGTCGTTCGACGAGATGAAAGATGCCCTCGATCTCAAGTCGAAATCCGGCATCCACCGGCTGATCACGGCGCTCGAGGAGCGCGGCTTCCTCCGGCGCCTCCCGAATCGGGCGCGCGCCATCGAGGTGATCCGGATCCCCGAGAGCCTGACCCAGGCCGCTCCGGCGGCTCAGGCCCCCGCCGAGCCGCGCCGCTTCACGCCGAGCGTGGTCGAGGGCGGTAAGTCCAAGCAGCCGTCGGCCCCGGCGAGCACGCGGATGATCGACGAGTCCGGCCGCGCCATCTCGATCCCGGTCATGGGCCGGATCGCGGCCGGTACGCCCGTCTCGGCGATCCAGAACCAGAGCCACGCCATCACCCTGTCGCCGGACTTCGTGGCCGGCGGCGAGCACTACGCCCTCGAGGTGCGCGGCGACTCGATGGTCGAGGCGGGCATCCTGGACGGCGACCTCGTGGTCATCCGCAAGCAGGAGACGGCCAATACCGGCGACATCATCGTGGCGCTGATCGACGACGAGGAGGCCACGCTCAAGCGCCTGCGCCGCCGCGGCTCGTCGATCGCCCTCGAGGCCGCCAACCCGGCCTACGAGACCCGCGTGCTCGGGCCCGACCGGGTCCGGATCCAGGGCCGCCTCGTGAGCCTCGTCCGCCGCTACTGAAGCGGCTCGGCCGGCGCGTCGCCGGGGGCGAGGTCTCCGCCCGGCGCGGCGTCGGCCTCCGGCGTCGCGGCGACCCCGTCCTCCGCGGGGCGGTCGCCCGGCTCTGCGGTGACCGGCCGCGGCGGTCCCGGCCCGCGCCCGGCGGCTGGCTGCCAGGGCACGGCGCGGCCGTCGTCCCGGGCGTAGCGCGCGGCGAAGCCGTCGCCGTCGGTCCGGAGGGCCACGGCCCCGCGGGCGGCGAGGACGCGCCGGTCGATCACCAGCGGCCCCGTGCAGGTGGGCGGCGCCGCGAGGCCCGTGATCAGCACCGCGGCGCGGGCGCAATCCTCCGGGAAGGCCCGCCGGTCCCGGACCAGGGCGACCGCCCGCCCGTCCGGCAGCCGGGCGGTGCAGCCGAGCCGGTCGCAGCGCCCGCTGCCCGACCGGACGATCAGCGCCGCGGGCCGCCGCCCGTCGCCGTCCGCCTTCAGCCACTGCTCGAGGACGAAGCCCGAAGGGCTGCCGAGGGCCGCGAGCCGCCCGTCCGGGCCCCGCACCGCGGCCCCCGCGCCCTGCCGGTCGACGTAGAGGTCGTAGTGGTCGGGCCGGGCCGCGAGGACGAGCCCGAGCAGGACCGGCGGCACGGCGAGCCAGCGCAGGCGCGAGGCCGGCAGCGTCCCCAGCAGTAGGCCGGCGGTCAGCAGGGCCAGCGCCCCGGCGCCGAAGGCCGGCAGCACCAGGACCGCCCGCTCGAACCCGGCGATCCAGTCCGAGATCGCCAGCATCCCGGCCACCGCCTGCCCCATCAGCCACCAGACCGGCCGGTCGAGGGCGAAGGGATAGGCGAGGCAGCCGATCACCGCGGCGGGCATCACCACCAGGGAGACGAGCGGCAGGGTCAGGGCGTTGCCGACGAGGCCGAAGGGCTGGACCGTCTGGAAGTGGTAGGTGGCGAAGGGGGCCGTCGCGACCTGTGCCACCAGGGTCGTGGCCAGGGTCCCGGTGATCGCCGACAGGCCGGTCCCGACGAGCCGCCCGATCCGCCCGGCCCCCGGGCGCACGAGCAGCCGCCCGTCGATCAGCCGCGCGCAGGCGATCAGCCCGGCCACGGCGCCGAAGGACATCTGGAAGCTCGGGCCGAGCAGGCCCTCCGGCTCCCGGGCGAGCGCGATCAGCGCCGCGAGGGCGAGGTTGCGCATCGACAGGGCCGGCCGGTCCACCAGGATCGCGCCCAGCATGATCAGGGTCATGATCAGCGAGCGCTCGGCCGCGATGTCCCAGCCCGAGAAGGCGCAGTAGGCGGTGACGCCGACCATGGCGAAGCCGGCCGCGATCTTCTTGATCGGCCAGAGGAGCGCGCAGAGCGGCACCGCGGCGAGGAGCGCCCGCACCAGCCAGAACACCACGCCGGCGGCCAGCACCATGTGGAGGCCCGAGATCGACACCACGTGGTAGATGCCGGCGGCGCGGAGCGCGTCGTTGGTGGCCGGCCCGATGAGGCCGCGCTTGCCCGTCACCAGGGCCGCCGCCACCGCACCCGCTTGGCCGCCGGCGGCCTCCGCGATCCGGCGCGTCAGCCCGTTGCGCGCCGCGTCGAGCGCAGCGGCGAGCCGCAGGGCCAGCGGCGGCGACCCGGACGGTTCCCGGACGGTGACGGTGCCGATCAGCGAGCCCACCGCGCCGATCCCCTGGAAATAGGCGTCCCGGGCGAAGTCGTAGCCGCCGGGCCGGGCCGCCTCCGGGGGCGGCAGCAGCCGGGCCGTGGCGGCGACGCCGTCCCCGGGACGCGGGATCGGCGTCTTCCGGAACGAGACCCGGACCCGGGCGGGCCGCGCCTCCGGCGCGAGGCCGGCGAAGCTCTCCACCCGGATCACCAGCCGGGCGCCGACCTCGCGCTCGTCCAGGGCCTCGACCGTTCCGACGAGCGGGCCGATCGTGGTGCGGGTGAGGATCGGTGCGGCGACCTGCGAGACCCGCCAGGTCGCCGCCGCGAAGCCGAGGAACGCGGCCGCCACCGCGAGCGCCGCCGCCAGGGCCGCCGGCCGCGCGCCGAGGACGGGGACCGGCGCCAGCGCGAGGGCGGCCGCGATCAGGGGGGCGGCGAGGCTCGGCGCGCCGTCGGCCGCCGCGAAGTAGACCAGGATCCCGCCGCCGAAGGCCACCGCCAGCCAGGGGAACAGCCGGCGCTGCTCGGCCTCGCGGGCGAGGCCGGCGACGACCCAGTCGCGGAGCGCCGGGAGGGCGGCCAGGAGGGCGGCGGGAAGGGCTCGGGCGCGCGGGCCGATCAGCGCGACCGCGCCGTCCGCCCGCCTCGCGCCGATCCGCCGCATCGCCGCCGCCCCGCTCCGCGCGACCTGTCGTCGGGGCCGGGCGATTCTGCGGGCGATTCTTAACGCATCCGCCGGCCCGTGCTACAGCGGGTTCTTCGTGCTACGGGCGCCCTGTCGAGCCCCTCGCCGCTCCGCCGCCCCTTCGCCGTCCGTCGCGCCCCGTCCGCGACCAGCCCCGGAACATACCGGACCGATGTCCTCAGCCGTCGTCACGCGCTTTGCCCCCTCGCCCACGGGTTACCTGCATATCGGCGGGGCCCGCACGGCCTTGTTCAACTGGCTCTACGCCCGCCACACCGGCGGCACGATGCTGCTGCGCATCGAGGACACCGACCGCGAGCGCTCCACCAAGGGGGCGATCGACGCGATCCTCGACGGCCTCTCCTGGCTCGGCCTCGACTGGGACGGCGACGTGGTCTTCCAGTTCGCCCGCGCCGAGCGCCACCGCGCGGTCGCCGAGGAGCTGCTGGCCGCGGGCCGCGCCTATCACTGCTACGCCACCGCCGAGGAGCTCACGCAGATGCGCGAGACCGCCCGCGCGGAGGGGCGCGCCCCGCGCTACGACGGCCGCTGGCGCGACCGCGACCCGTCCGAGGCCCCCGCCGGGGTCAAGCCGGTGATCCGCCTGCGCGCCCCGACCGAGGGCGAGACCGTGGTCGAGGACGCCGTCCAGGGCCGCGTGACCTGGGCCAACAAGGACCTCGACGACCTCGTCCTGCTGCGCTCGGACGGGACGCCGACCTACATGCTCGCCGTCGTGGTCGACGACCACGACATGGGCGTCACGCAGATCATCCGCGGCGACGACCACCTCACCAACGCGGCGCGCCAGAGCCAGATCTTCTCGGCCCTCGGCTGGGACATCCCGAGGATGGCGCATATTCCGCTGATCCACGGGGCGGACGGGGCCAAGCTCTCGAAGCGCCACGGCGCGCTCGGCGTCGAGGCCTACCGCGATCTCGGCTACCTGCCGGCGGCCCTGCGCAACTACCTCGTGCGGCTCGGCTGGAGCCACGGCGACCAGGAGGTCTTCTCCACCGACGAGATGGTCGCGGCCTTCGACCTCGGCGCGGTCGGGCGCTCCGCGGCGCGGTTCGACTTCGCCAAGCTCGCCAACCTCAACGGCCTCTACATCCGCACCAGCGCCGATTCCGACCTCGTCGCGGCGATCGAGACCATCCTGCCCAACGTCGGGCCGGAGCGCGGCCTGTCGGCGCCGCTGCGGCCCGATCTCAAGGACAAGCTCGTCCAGGCCATGCCGGGCCTGAAGGAGCGGGCCAAGACGCTGATCGAGCTCCTCGACAGCGCCTACTACCTCTACGCCCAGCGGCCCCTGGCGCTCGACGACAAGGCCCGCGCCCTGCTCTCCGACGAGGGGCGCGGCCGCCTCGCCGGGGTGCGGCCGGTGCTCGAGGCGCTGCCCGACTGGAGCGCGACCTCCACCGAGGGCGCGGTGCGGCAGTACGCGGAATCGGCCGGCTGCAAGCTCGGGCAGGTCGCCCAGCCCCTGCGCGCGGCGCTCACCGGCCGCACCACCTCCCCGCCCCTGTTCGACGTGATGGCGGTGCTCGGCCGGGAGGAAACCCTGGCGCGCCTCGGGGATCAGGCGCCGCAGGGCTGAGGCCGGGCTGAGGGCAGGGACGAGGCAGGGACGAGGCGGCGCTGGGACCGCCGCGCGCGGACCGGGAGCGGACAGGGAACTGCCGGCCCCGACCCGGATTGCGTTGGGTGGAAATCGGTTGGCGGAATTCGCTTGGCGACGGGGGCGGGTTGTCACCGACCCCGTTGCTGCTGCACTGCCGTTTGGGTAACCCATGGCTGTGAGCACCCGCAGCATAATGCGTGTGCTCAGGCCCCCGGGACCGACTCGGGCAGCCCGAGGCCGGCATCCGCCACGTCGCCAGAGAAGGGTCCACGATCCATGAGCGCACCCAGCACCATCACCGTGGACGGCAAGTCGATCGAACTGCCGGTGAAAACCGGCACGATCGGGCCGGACGTGATCGATATCGGCAAGCTCTACGCCCAGACCGGCGCCTTCACCTTCGACCCGGGCTTCACCTCGACGGCCTCGTGCGAGTCGAAGATCACCTACATCGACGGTGACGAGGGCGTGCTGCTCTACCGCGGCTACCCGATCGAGCAGCTCGCCGAGAAGGGCGACTTCCTCGAGACCTGCTACCTGATGCTGTTCGGCGCCCTGCCGACCGCCGCCCAGCGGGCCGATTTCGAGTACCGGGTCACGCGCCACACCATGGTGCACGACCAGATGAACCGGTTCTTCACCGGCTTCCGCCGCGACGCGCACCCGATGGCCGTCATGGTCGCCTCGGTGGGCGCCCTCTCGGCCTTCTACCACGATTCCACCGACATCACGGACGAGAGCCAGCGGCTAATCGCGTCGATCCGCATGATCGCCAAGATGCCGACGCTCGCCGCGATGGCCTACAAGTACTCGATCGGCCAGCCGTTCGTGTACCCGAAGAACGATCTCGACTACACGTCGAACTTCCTGCGCATGTGCTACGCGGTGCCGTGCGAGGAGTACGAGGTGAACCCGGTCTTCGCCCGGGCGCTCGACAAGATCTTCATCCTGCACGCCGACCACGAGCAGAACGCCTCGACCTCGACGGTGCGGCTCGCCGGCTCCTCGGGCGCCAACCCCTTCGCCTGCATCGCGGCCGGCATCGCCTGCCTGTGGGGCCCGGCCCATGGCGGCGCCAACGAGGCGGCCCTCAAGATGCTGATGGAGATCGGCACCCCCGAGAATGTCAGCAAGTACGTCGCCAAGGCCAAGGACAAGAACGACCCGTTCCGCCTGATGGGCTTCGGCCACCGCGTCTACAAGAACTACGACCCGCGCGCGCGGATCATGCAGAACACCACGCACCAGGTGCTCAAGGAGCTCGGCAAGACCGACGACCCGCTGCTCCACGTCGCCATGGAGCTGGAGCAGATCGCGCTCAAGGACGAGTACTTCATCGAGAAGAAGCTCTACCCGAACATCGACTTCTACTCGGGCATCACCCTCAAGGCGATGGGCTTCCCCACCGACATGTTCACCGTGCTGTTCGCGGTGGCCCGCACCGTCGGCTGGATCGCCCAGTGGGCCGAGATGATCGAGGACCCGTCGCAGAAGATCGGCCGTCCGCGCCAGCTCTACGTCGGTCCGGCCCAGCGCGACTACGTGGCCGTGGACCAGCGCGGCTGAGGCGGGACCACCTGCCCCGGGAAGCGTCGAGCGGGGCGGCCGAGAGGCCGCCCTTCGCGTTCGCGGAGGTGATCGAACGCCGCCTGCCCGTCCGGCCGCCCTACGACTGGCCGGCGATCCGCGCGTTCCTCGCCAAGCGGGCGATCCCGGGCGTCGAGACGACGGATCCCGCGGCTTCCTACGCGCGCACGATCAGCGTCGCGGGGCGGCACGGGCTCCTGACGGTGGCACCGGGCGCGGATTGCCTGCACGTCGCGCTGCGCGGCGTCGAGGCCGGGCACGAAGAGGCCGTCGCGGGACGCCTGCGCCGCCTGTTCGACTGCGACGCCGATCCGGCCGCCGTCGCGGCCTGCCTCGGCGGGGACCCGGTCCTGGCCCCGCTCGTCGCGGCGCGGCCGGGTCTGCGCCTGCCGGGGGCCTGGGACCCGTTCGAGACCGGCTGCCGGGCGATCCTCGGCCAGCAGGTCTCGGTGGCGGCCGCGATCGGCCTCGCGGGCAGGCTGGTGGCGGCGTTCGGGACGCCGCTGGCGGAGCCGGTAGGCGGTCTGACCCACGTGTTTCCCGCGCCGACCGATCTGGTCGAGGCGGATGTCGCGCTGGCGCTCAACATGCCGCGGGCCCGCGGCGCGGCGATCCGGGCGCTGGCCGCGGCGGCGCTGGCCGATCCGGACCTGTTCGCCCCGGCGGAGTCGCTCGAGGCCGCGGTGCTGCGCTTCACGGCGATCCGCGGGATCGGTCCCTGGACGGCGCAGTACATCGCCATGCGGGCGCTCAAGCTGCCGGACGCCCTGCCGGTGGGCGATGTCGGGCTGCTGCGGGCGCTGGAGGGGGCCACCGGGCGTCCGAGCCCGGCGGAGCTCCTGGCCCGGGCCGAGGCGTGGCGGCCGTATCGCGCCTACGCGGCGCAGCACCTCTGGGCGGCGGACGAAGCGTCCGCGACGGGGCGATGAGGCGACCGAGAGGTTCATGTTCCGCATCGCCGATATCGGCTAAGCTTGCGGCCGGCCGGGGGGCTCAGGTTCGATGTCGGAAGCGGACAGCGAAGCGCGCGACACGCTTGTTGCGAACGAGCGGATCAAGTTCACGGCCACTTACGCCAACGGCCTCGCGGTCGCGATCTTCGCCGTCGGCGGTTTCGCGCCGTTCATCTCGACTGCCCTGTCGGATCGTCCGCACTTCGCGCCCGTGCTCATCGCCATGGTGGTTTGCTGGATCATGAGTGGCGCCATACATTGGGCTGTGAGGCGCGCATTGCGGAACCTTCGCCCATGACGACAGCTCAGCTTCTTCTCCTGCTCGCGGTTCCGATCGGCGGCGGCGTGCTAGCCTTCGGTGCGCTCTGGCTCGCCCAGCGGGCGCATTGAGGACTGGGCCTCCGCACCGCGGGAACCGTTCCAGACACTCCCAATCGCGCCCGCATCTCGAGGGGCGGCGGAGCCGCCTCGAAGGCGGGCTCCAGGGATCGCGCGGCTGACCGGAGGTCTTCCCCGAGGCGACTCCTCTCCGGCATCTCAGGATGAGGTGGTGGGTCGGGAATCCTTCACCCTCCGCGGCTCCTCACCGCCCGAAACGCTCGAATTTCGGGAAGCTGCGCGCCATCATCAGCCCGACCTCGGCGCGGTGGCCGAGCCACTTCTCCAGCACCGACGCGTTCGCGAGCCGACCCTCGGCCGAGCCGTCCTGCCAGGGCAGGCCGTCGGCGAGCTTGAACACGTGCGCGTCGAGCAGCGTCCCGCTGCGGCAGCGCTGCAGCCGGACCCCCTTGCCGCGGGCGAGCTCCGCCACCTCGGAGACCGGGAAGACCAGCAGCAGCTTCTCGGTGTTCACCACCGCCACGTGATCGCCGTCGGCCGGCACCAGCACGGCGGCCGTGGCGTCGCCGTCGAGGCCGAGCACGCTCTTGCCCTTGCGGGTGTTGGCCACGAGCGCGTCGGCGGGCGCCACGAAGCCGCGTCCGTCCGAGCCGGCGATCAGCAGCTTGGTCTCCGGCCGGTACGGCAGCGCCGCCACGATCTCGGTGCCGTCGTCGAGGTCGGCCATCAGCCGGACCGGGTCGCCGAAGCCGCGGCCGCCCGGCAGCTTCGAGGCCTCGAGCGTGAACACCTTGCCGTTGGTAGCGAGCAGCAGGATCTTCTGGGTCGTCTCGGTCGGGAAGGCGATCTTCAGGGTGTCGTCGCCCTTGAACGCGACGCCCGAGAGATCGGCGACGTGGCCCTTGAGCGCCCGGATCCAGCCCTTGGTCGAGACGATCACGGTGATCGGCTCGCGCTCGACCAGGGCCGCCGTGAAGTCGATGCCGCCGACATCCGGCGGGCTCGCCAGCGTCGTGCGGCGCTTGCCCAGCTTGGTCTCGGGCCCGAAGGTCTTCTTCACGGCGCGGATCTGCGCCTGGATCGCCTTCCACTGCGCCGGCTCGGAGGCGAGGAGCGCGTCGATCTCGGCCTTCTCGGCGGTGAGCGCCTCGAACTCGCGCTTCAGCTCCATCTCCTCCAGCTTGCGTAAGGAGCGCAGCCGGGTGTCGAGGATGGCGTTGGCCTGGAGCTCGGTCAGCTCGAACCGGGCCATGAGGGCGGCCTTCGGCTCGTCCTCCTCGCGGATGATCCGGATCACCTCGTCGAGGTCGAGGTAGACGATGAGCAGGCCGCCCAGGATCTCCAGGCGGCGGTCGATCTGGCCGAGGCGGTAGCGCGAGCGGCGCTGCAGCACCACGCGGCGGTGGTCGACCCACTCGCGCAGGCACTCGGCGAGGCCGATCACCTTCGGCACGAGGCCGCCGACCAGGACGTTGAGGTTGAGCGGGATGCGGGTCTCGAGTTCCGTGAGCCGGAACAGCGATTCCATCAGGATCACCGGGTCGACCGTGCGCGAGCGCGGCTCCAGCACCACGCGTACGTCCTCGGCCGACTCGTCGCGCACGTCGGCGAGCAGCGGCAGCTTCTTCTCCTGCAGCAGCTCGGCCATCTTCTCGATGAGCCGGCCCTTCGGGATGCCGTAGGGGATCTCGGTGACGACGATGTTCCAGGTGCCGCGGCCGAGATCCTCCTTGGCCCAGCGGGCGCGGACCCGGAAGGCGCCGCGGCCGGTCCGGTAGGCCTCGGCGATCGACTCGGCCGAATCGACGAGGATGCCGCCGGTCGGGAAGTCCGGCCCCTGGACGAACTTGGCGAGCTGCCCCGAGGTCGCCTCGGGATGGTTGATCAGGTAGAGCGCCGCGTCGCACAGCTCGGCGGCGTTGTGCGGCGGGATCGAGGTCGCCATGCCGACCGCGATGCCCTGGCTGCCGTTGGCGAGCAGGTTCGGGAAGGCCGCCGGCAGGACGATCGGCTCCTCCTTCTCGCCGTTGTAGGACGGGCGGAAGTCGACCGTGTCCTCGTCGATCCCGTCGAGCAGGAGGCGCGCGACCTCGGTGAGCCGCGCCTCGGTGTAGCGGTAGGCCGCGGGACCATCGCCGTCGATGTTGCCGAAGTTGCCCTGGCCGTCGACCAGCGGGTAGCGCTGGGCGAAATCCTGGGAGAGCCGCACCAGCGCGTCGTAGATCGCCTGGTCGCCGTGGGGGTGGAAATCGCCCATCACGTCGCCGACGATCTTGGCGCACTTCTTGTGCGCGGTGGTCGGGTCGAGGCGCAGCAGCCGCATCCCGTACAGGATGCGCCGGTGCACGGGCTTCAGCCCGTCGCGGGCATCCGGCAGGGCCCGGTGCATGATCGTGGAGAGCGCGTAGGCGAGGTAGCGCTCCTCCAGCGCGGATTTCAGCTCGACGCTCTCGATCCCGTCGCCGGACGGCGGCTCGAAGGGCTGGCCCATGTCGGCTCCTCACTACAACGTCTTCACCGCGCGCCGTCATTCCGGGGCCGCGCAGCGGGGCCCGGAATCCAGAGCCGCCGACGTCCCGCGCGTGCGCGCGGACGGTGGTTCTGGATTCCGGGCGCGCCTTCGGCACCCGGAACGACGACGGGGTATCAAGAACAGAACACGAACATTACCCGGCCTCGCGGCCGAGCGCAACGAATCGCGCCCGCTCCTCGGGCGGCCCGAGGCCGCGGGGCCCCCAGACGTGCCGGTCGAGGAAGTATCCCGTCAAGGTAAACCCTTGGGCAACGCCGTCGGGACCCGGGGAACCGCCCGCGTGCAGGAAGGTCGGGAGCGCCAGGAGACGGTCCCGGTAGGGCTCGCCGGCCGAGGCGCTGACCGCCCGGCCGCTCTTCGGCGACACGTAGGCCAGGGCGTCGTTGCCGCCGGTGGCCGCGCAGGCGGTGAGGTCGAGGCCGAAGCCGAGTTCCGACAGGATCGCCAGCTCGAACCGCACCATCAGGGGCGGGGCGATGGCGGGGTCGTCGAGGTGCTCGACCAGGATCCCCGCCGCCGCGTAGAGCGCCGGATGCGGGTCGCGCTCGGGGAGGAGCCGCAGCAGCGCGGCCATGTGGTTCATGCCGTAGAGGGCGAGGCTCGACCCGATCAGCCGCGAGACCTGCGAGTCCAGGGGCTCGACCGCGTAGGCGCCGAGACCCTCGTCGAGGCGCGCCCGCCACGTCACGCGGACCCGGTTCCCGGCCTGCAGCACGGGCTGCATCCGGCGCGAGCGCCCACCGTGCACGAGGCCGAGATGGCGCCCGTGGGCCTCGGTCATGGCCTCGAGGATGACGCCGGTCTCCCCGTGCCGGCGCAGGCCGAGCACCAGGGCGTCGTCGGTCCACTGCATCGAACGTCGCGTCTTCGTGTGAGGGATCGGGTGAGAGGCGCGCTCCGCGCCTGTCTCTCATATAGGGGGCCGCGGCCGCCGGCGCTGCCCCGCGCGGTCCCAGCCTCGGGCAACCTTGGCCGGGTAGCGATGACCGATGCCGCTCCGCGCCGCCCTCGCCGCCCTGCTGGTCCTCCTCGCCGCCGGCGCGCAGGCCGCGCCGCGCGCACCGAAGCCCGCCGCCGAGCCCGCCGCCGAGGCCGACCCCTCCCCGGCCCTCCTCCGGCGGATCGCCGCCCTGGCGCTGAGGCAGGTCGATTTCGGCGCGGTCTCGCTGCTGCCGGTGCGGTTCGCGGGCAGCCGGATCGCCGGGCCGATCGCCGAGGGGGGCGGGGTGATCTACTGCGTGTCGGGCCGGATGTACGGCCGGACCTTCGGCAAGCCCGAGCGCCCGAGGGTGACGCTGCGCTACGACAACGACCGGCTCACGGTGCTCGACGACGACGAGGTCTGCACCGGACACCGCACCCGGCCCTTCCCCGAACTCGACGCGCTGGGCAACAAGCCGTGAGGCCCGGGCGTTGAGGGCCCATGCCCGCCGCGTCCGTCCGCACCCTCGACCTCAGCCTCGACCTGATCGCCCGCGCCCATTCCGTCCCGATCCCCGACGACCCGAGCGCGCTCGAGGTTCTGTCGGACGCCGAGTTGCGCCCGGGGCTCGACGCGATCGTCGCCGGGCGCGAGGGCAGCGACCTCTGGGTCTTCGCCTACGGCTCGCTGATGTGGAACCCGGAATTCCCGGTGGCCGAGCGCCGGATCGGGACGGTGCGCGGCTTCCACCGCCGCTTCTGCCTGCTCCAGCGGCGGTTCCGCGGCACGCCGGAACGGCCGGGCTTCGTCCTGGCGCTGGACCGCGGCGGCCTGTGCCGGGGCGTGGCCTTCCGCCTGCCCGGCATGGAGATCCGCGAGGCGCTGATGCCGGTCTGGCGCCGCGAGATGCGCGGCCGCGGCTACGTCGCCCGCTGGCTGCCGGTCGCCACCGAGGCCGGGACCGTCCCGGCCCTGACCTTCCTGGCGAACCGCGCCAGCGACCGCTACGCCGGACGCCTCTCGGATTCCGAGATCGCCGAGAAGATCGCCGCGGCCTGCGGCCACAAAGGGCCGAGCGCCGAGTACCTGTTCCGGACCGTGGAGGCCTGCGAGCGCCTCGGCATCCGCGACCGCCACCTCTGGAGCCTCCAGGCCCTCGTGGCCGCGCGCCTCAGGGCCTGCGCGCCCGGGGGGTGAGACCGTCTCCTGTCGAGCGCGTCGGTGCAGCCGTGCTCGCGAGGACGGTCGCGTCGACCGGGCAGCGGTTCAGATCCAGGCCCGCTTGGTCGCGACCACGAGGCGCCCGCCGCCGTGCTCCGCGTCCGGATTGCGCGGCTCCCGGATGCCGGGGGCGCGGCCGGTGGTGACGTAGACGAGGAGGGTGAGGACGAGCAGGATCTTCGTGCGCATGGCGACGCTCAAGGTTGAGCGTCGGTGCATAGGAACGATCGGTTTTTACCGAGTTGCTGCGGTGCACGCGGGCGCGCCGGCGGACGATTCCCTGCGGACGTGGTGAACGGAGGGTTGCGATGCGGCCGCGATCGTCTATGCCGCCGGCCCGTGATGTCCACAGGCGGAGGATGGGATGCGGCTCCGGATCGGCGTGGCCCTGGCGGTGGTCGTCATCGCCGCCGTTGCTCTGCTTGCCGGGCCGCTGAGCCGCGGCGACAGCCTGTCCGACATCCTGACCGGCCGGACCCCTCTGCTCGCCGGCAGCGCCCGGGCGCCCGGCGGCAGCGCGGACTTGAGCGGCACCGCGACCCTCGCGGCGGACCAGCGGCCGGCGACCCTGCACGTCGCCTGCGATCCGGGCGGCACCGGTCTGTCGGCGGCGCTGACCGTGCCGCGCTTCGCCGAACTGGCGCCGCGCTTCGATTTCGCGGGCCTCGAAGGGGCCGACAGCGAGAAGCCCCTGACCGGCCTCCTGGTCTCCAGCGCCGGCAGCGTGCGCTCCGTGCGCATGCCGGTCCGCGGCGCCGCGACCGGGGCCGATGCGGGCTTCACGCTGACGGTGGCGGGCGCGCGCCGCGGCGAGGATCCGCTGCGCGGGGTCGCCCTGGCCCTCGTCCAGCCCGGGACGAAGCTGACCTGGACGCAGGCGAGCCCGCGCGGCGAGGACCCGACCCTGACGGCCACGTTCACGGTGGCGGAGGCCGACGCCGCCGCGCTGAAGGGCGCCCTGAGCGGCTGCCTCGCGGCGCCGTTCTAGGGTCGCGATCGCGGCGGTCGGCCACCCCGGCCCGTTCGTCGCGGCCGCAGCGCACCGGAGCTGGTCAACCGACGTGGCTGATCCCCTCGATGGCGCGGATGCGCGGCACGGCGAAATCGGTGAACGCGCGGACGACCGGGCGCATGTGGCGGACGGACGGGTAGACCAGATAGGCGTCCGTCGAGCGCACCTCGTACGCGGGCAGGACGCGGACGAGGTGGCCGGCCGCCAAGTCCTCGGCGACCAGCAGGTGCTGGACCGGGCCCATGTACCGTCCCGCGCGCAGTTCGGCCAACAGCACCTCCGCGCTGTTGGTCCGCAGGGCCGGGCGGACGGCGAGGCTCAGCGTCTCGCGCCCGTGCTGGAGTACGAGCGTGTTCCGGTCGTCCAGGGCCGACGTGGTCGTCACGAGGGCCCGGTCGGCGATCTGCCCGGGCGCGTCGATGCCGCCGGCCCGCGCCAAGTATGCCGGGGCGGCGACCAGGATTCGGCGCACCCAGCCGAGCCGCCGCGTCACGACGTCCTGCCCGTGGGGCCGGCCGTAGCGGAGCGCGAGGTCGTAATCCTCGTAGACGAGGTCGATCAGCCGGTTGTCCAGCACGAGATCGACCGTGACCCGCGGATTCTCGGCCTGGAACGCCGCCACGATCCGGTGCAGATGGGCCGCCCCGATGCAGGCGGGCGCGTGCAGCCGCAGCCGGCCTTCGATGCGGCCAGCCTCGGTGCGGGCATCTTCCAGGGCGGCGTCGATCGTGGCGAGCGCGGGCTGACAGGCCGCGTAGAGCCGCTGGCCCTGCTGGGTCGGACGCACCAGCCGCGCGGACCGTTCGAGGAGCCGCGCGCCGACCTGGGCCTCCAGATTGCGCAGATGCTTGCTGATCGCCGGCTGCGACACCGCGAGGTCGCGTGCGGCCGCGGTCATCGAGCCGCGCTCGACGGTCCGGAGGAACGCGCGCAGGGCCAGCGTCAGATCCATGGATGCCATCCGGTTATGGGTGCGATCACCCCATAGCCGATGGACGGGGCGGCCGCGTGGCGGTTCTGTGCGTCGTCGCCAGACCTTGGAGCGCAGCATCGATGTTTCCGACCCGCCGCAGCCTGCTCGCCGGCACGCCCCTGCTCGTCGCCGGCTGCGTCACCCGCGAGCCGCACCCCGTCGCCGCGCTGCGCCCGCCCGTCGACCCGGCCTACACGGCACTCTACGCCGCGCTCGACGGCGAGCCCTTCCCCGTGCCGGCGGTGGAGCTGTCCGCGATAGACCCGCGCTTCCTGCGCCGGGAGGTGGCCTACGCCACGGCCGAGCCGCCGGGCACGATCGTGGTCGATCCTTCGGCACGCTACGCCTACCTCGTGCGCGAGGGCGGGCGCGCCATCCGCTACGGCGTGGGCGTCGGTCGCGATGAGGCGTTCAACTTCCGAGGCGCGGCCGTCATCGCCCGCAAGGCCGAATGGCCGCGCTGGACGCCGACCCAGGCCATGATCAAGCGGGAGCCCGAGCGCTACGGGCCCTATGCCGGCGGCCTGCCCGGCGGGGCCGGCAATCCGCTCGGTCCGCGGGCGCTCTACCTCTATCGGGACGGCGGCGACACGCTCTACCGCCTGCACGGCACCACGGAGCCGCAGACCATCGGCACGATGGTGTCGTCGGGCTGCGTCCGGTTCCTGAACCAGGACATCATCGACCTGTACGCCCGCGTGCCGGTGGGGAGCCGGGCGGTGGTGCTGGCAGCCAGCGAGACGGCGGCGAGCTGAGGGCCTCGACGGGCACGCACCTACAATTCCCGGCGACAGAACTCACAAAAGCCCACCCGTCCTTGCGAGCGGAGCGAAGCAACCCCGTGTCGCGCACCCTCATCGAGCGTGGCGCGTCCCTGGATCGCTTCGCTCCGCTCGCGAAGACGGCGCGGGCCGACCGAACCCACAGGCGCTTGGTATCAGCCGCCCCTCAGCTCACCTCCACCTGCACCACCCCGGGCACGGTCCGGAGCTGGCCGGCGAGCGCCGGGCTCGCCTGGAACTTGCCCGGGAGCCGGATCTCCACCTCGCGCTCGCCGCCGTCGAGCTTGAGGATCAGCGAGACCTCGCTCTCGCCCCGCATCGACAGGCGCTGCTGCACGGGCGCGACGCCGCGCGGGTCGCTCAGATGGATGCGGATGCCCTTCTGGTGGCGGGCGACCGCCTGGTCGAGGGGTTCCGCGGTGAGGATGCGGGCGCGCACGTCCTCGCCCTCCAGGTTCGCCTGGAGCTGCAGAACCAGCGGTCGGCCCGGTTCCAGGATGTCGCGGTACTGGCCGAGCCCCTCGGAGAAGATGATCGCCTCGAAATGCGCGGTCCGGTCCGACAGGGTGACGATGCCCATCTTGTTGCCGGTCTTGGTCCGCCGCTCCGCCCGGTCGAGCACCGAGGCCGCCACGCGGCCGACGCTCGACGTCCCGGCCCGCACGGCGCGGCAGAAATCCGTCCAGCTCTGCACCCGCAGCTTGTCCAAGAGGTCGCCGTACTCGTCGAGCGGATGGCCCGAGATGAAGAAGCCGATCGCCGCGTACTCGCGCTTGAGCGTGTCGGCCATCGGCCAGATCTCGTGCGGCGGGATCCGCAGGGACACGTCGTCCGCCACCACGCCGCCGAACATGTCGGTGACGCCGGCCGATTCCGCCTCCGCCGCGCTGGCGGCGAGCTTCATCATCGGCTCCACCGCCGCGAAGGCGCGCGCGCGGTCGGGCTCGATGCAGTCGAGCGCCCCGGCCTGGACGAGGCTCTCCAGGGTGCGCTTGTTGATCATCCGCGGGTTCAGCCGGCGGGCGAGGCAGGCGAGGTCCTTGAACGGCCGGTCGCCGCGGGCCTCCACCAGCGCCCGCACCGCCTCGCGGCCGACGCCCTTGATGGCGGCCAGCGCGTAGAAGATCTTGCCGTCGCGCACCGCGAACACCTCGCCGGAGGTGTTGATCGAGGGCGGCTCGACCGTGATCTTCAGGCGCTGCGCGTCCTGGCGGAATTCGGCCAGCTTGTCGGTATTGTCGATGTCGAGGGTCATGGCGGCGGCCAGGAACTCGACCGGGAAGTTCGCCTTCAGGTAGGCGGTCTGGTAGGTCAGCAGCGCGTAGGCCGCCGCGTGGCTCTTGTTGAAGCCGTAATCGGCGAACTTGGCGAGCAGGTCGAAGATCTCGTTGGCCTTGGCCTTGGTCAGGCCGCGCTCGGTGCAGCCCTTGAGGAACCGGTCGCGCTGCGCGTCCATCTCGGCGCGGATCTTCTTGCCCATGGCGCGCCGGAGCATGTCGGCCTCGCCGAGCGAGTAGCCGGCGAGCACCTTGGCGATCTCCATCACCTGTTCCTGGTAGACGATGATGCCGAAGGTCTCCTTCAGCATCGGCTCCAGCTTCGGATCCGGGTACCAGGACGCCTCGTTGCCGGCGTCGCGGCCGAGCTTGCGCTCGCAATAGACCGGGATGTTGGCCATCGGGCCCGGCCGGTAGAGCGCCACCAGGGCGATGATGTCCTCCAGCCGGTCGGCCTGCATCTCGCAGAGCGCCTTGCGCATGCCGGCCGATTCCACCTGGAACACGCCGACCGTCTCGCCCCGGCCCATCGGCCCGTAGGTGTTCGGGTCGTCGAGCGGCAGCGAGGCGAGGTCGATGTCGATGCCGCGCTGCTTCAGCAGATCGGTGCAGCACCGCAGCATCGTCAGGGTCTTGAGGCCCAGGAAGTCGAACTTCACCAGCCCCGCCTGCTCGACCCACTTCATGTTGAACTGGGTGACCCGCATGCCGGTCTTCGGGTCCCGGTAGAGCGGGACCAGCTCCTCGAGCGGCCGGTCGCCGATCACCACGCCGGCGGCGTGGGTCGAGGCGTGCCGGTGCAGGCCCTCGAGCTTCTTGGAGATGTCGATGAGGCGGCCGACGATCGGCTCCTCCTCCATGGCCTGCTGGAGCTTGGGCTCGCCCTCGATGGCCTGGGCGAGCGTCACCGGGTTGGCGGGGTTCTGCGGCACGAGCTTGGTCAGCTTGTCGACCTGCCCGTAGGGCATCTCCAGGACGCGGCCGACGTCGCGCAGCACGCCGCGGGCGAGCAGCGTGCCGAAGGTGATGATCTGTCCGACCTGCCCCTCGCCGTAGCGCTGCTGCACGTAGCGGATCACCCGCTCGCGGCCCTCGACGCAGAAGTCGATGTCGAAATCCGGCATCGAGACGCGCTCGGGGTTGAGGAAGCGCTCGAACAGCAGGCCGAACCGGAGCGGGTCGAGGTCGGTGATGAGCAGCGACCACGCCACCAGCGAGCCCGCGCCCGAGCCGCGGCCCGGACCCACCGGGATGTCGTGGTCCTTGGCCCACTTGATGAAGTCGGAGACGATCAGGAAGTAGCCCGGGAACTTCATCTTGACGATGACGTCGAGCTCGAACTCGAGGCGCTTGCGGTAATCCTCCTCGGAGAAGCCCGGCGCCGTGCCGTGCTGCTTCAGGCGCAGCTCCAGCCCTGCCTCGGCCTGCCGGCGCAGCTCGGTGGGCTCGTCGGCCGAGACCGCCCGCGCGCCCGCGTCGGACGCCTCCGCCAGGGCCTCCGCCATGGGCGGCGTCTCGCCGGCCGCCACGGCGCCGAAATTCGGCAGGATCGGCTTGCGGGTCCGCGCACGGACGGCGCAGCGCATGGCGATCTCGACCGTCGCCTGGAGCGCGTCCGGCAGGTCGCGGAACAGCTCGGCCATCTCGGCCCGGGTCTTGAAGGCGTGGCTCGGCGTCAGGCGGCGGCGGCGCTCGTCCGAGACGAGGCGGCCCTCCGCGATGGCGAGCAGCGCGTCGTGGGCGTCGTAGTCGTCGGGCTTGGCGAAGTACGGCTCGTTCGTCGCCACGATCCCGAGGCCGTGGCGGCCGGCGAGGTCGAGGAGCGCGGTCTCGATCCGCGCCTCCTCGGACTGGCCGTGGCGCTGGATCTCCACGTAGAGCCGGTCCTCGCCGAACGTCTCCTTCAGGCGCTTCAGGCGGTTGAGGGCGAGCTCCGGCCGGCCCGCCCGGAAGGCCGCGTCGAGGGGGCCCGCCATCCCGCCGGTGAGCGCGATCAGCCCCTCGGAGGCGCCCGCGAGCGCTCCGGCATCGAGGCGCGGCGCCTCGCCGAGGGCCGTGTCGAAATAGGCGCGGCTCGCCAGCCGCAGCAGATTGGCGTAGCCGGTCTCGTCCTGGGCGAGGAGCACGATGCCGTGGCTGGTCGGCGCCTGACGCTGGTGCGGGTCCGCGGCCTCGAACGCCACCGAGAGCTGCACGCCGGCGATCGGCTGGACGCCCTCCCCGGCCGCCTTCTCGGAGAATTCCAGCGCGCCGAACAGGTTGTTGGTGTCGGTCAGGGCCAGAGCCGGCTGCCTGTCGGCGACCGCCGCCTTGATCAGGGAGCCGACCTTCAGCGCCCCTTCGAGCAGGGAATAGGACGAGTGGACGTGGAGGTGGACGAATCCGACCTCCTTGAGCTGGCGTGGCATGGCCGACCTTGTTCCGGGGTCGGGCAGCATCCCCGCTCGCCGGCCTCAAGTCGACGTGCGCCGCGCCGCCGGCGGACGATATCCACCGGTCGTGCCCCGGAAGCACCAGTTCGGCCCAGCCCTGTGGACAATCGGCGCCTACGGGGCGATCGCCTGTGCATAACCCGTCCGCGGACGGAACCGGGCAGTCTTCGGAAAAATCCGGCTAACGAACCGGTGCCAAGGCTATCGCCCAGGCGCCCACCGCCGCGAACAGCATCCCGAACGCCATGAACTCGACCATTCCGGTCAGGATCACCCGCTTCAGCATCGACCTGCCTCCTGTGTTCCGGCCCTAGTATGTTCATGTTTTGTTCTATGGAAAGGGCCTGCGGGTCACAGGGCGGCCCCGTTTCTTCGACAGGGTAAAAAGTGTCTTGATGCGGATCGGGCGGGCTGGCATGCCCCCGCCTTCGAGACGAGCTCGTCACCGGCTGGGGAGTTCGAAGGAGCAAGCCATTCCCGAGCACCGGACGGTCGAACGGTTCGACGTCGCCCTCGTGGCCGTCGGCACACACGGCGATGTGCTTCCGTTCATTGCGCTGGGGCACGAGCTCCTGAAGCGCGGCCACGGCGTCTCGCTGGCGGCCCCGGCCCCGTTCGAGGCGATGGCCCGCCGCGCCGGCCTCGCCTTCCAGCCCCTGGGCACGGTCGCCGATTACGAGGCGGTGATCCGCCAGCCGGATCTGTGGCACCCGCAGCAGGGGTTCCGCCCGATGTTCGACTACGCCCTGCGGGTGGCCGAGCCGGCCTGCCTGTGGCTCGGCGCGACCCGCGCCCGGGGGATCGACCTGCGGGTGGTCGCCTCGCCGCTGGGCTGGGGGGCGCGGCTCGCGCAGGACCTCTACGATCTGCCGACCGCGACGCTGCACGTCATGCCGTTCCTGATCGAGAGCCGGTACGATCCGCCGCGCCTGCCGGGCCTGCCGCTGCCGCGCGTCCTGCCGGCCGCCCTGCGGGCCTACGTGAATCTCGGCGTCGACAAGGTGGCGGTCGGCCCGTTCACCCTCCCGCCGCTGAACGCCCTGCGGGCGCGTCTCGGCCTCGATCCGGTCTACCGGCTGCGGCACTGGTGGAACAGCCCGACCGGCATGCTCCTGATGTTCCCCGACTGGTACGCGGAGCCGCAGGCCGACTGGCCGGGCCAGGCGGTGCAGCTCGGCTTCCCGCTGGTCGACCGGTTCGGCGACGTGGCGTCCATGCCGCCGGAGCTGGAAGCGTTCCTCGAGGCGGGCGACCCGCCGATCGTGTTCACCTACGGCTCGGCCATGCGCCAGGGCGCCGGCTTCTTCGACACCGCGGTGCGGCTGTGCCGGCGCATGGGCCGGCGCGGCGTCCTGCTTGCCCCGCAGGGGGGGCAGATCCCGAAGCCGCTGCCGGCCGGGATCATCCACCTGCCCTACGCCCCCCTGAGCGCCCTGCTGCCGCGCAGCGCGGCGCTGGTCCACCACGGCGGCGTCGGCACGGTGGCGCAGGCGCTGGCCGCGGGCGTCCCGCAGCTGGTGGTGCCCGTGGCCTTCGACCATTTCGACGAGGGGCGGCGGCTGAAGGATCGGGATCTCGGCGCCACCCTGAGCCGCCGCGCCTTCCGGCCCGCGCGGGCGGCGCGGGTCCTCAGCCGGCTACTCGCCGACCCCGCGGTGACGCGGGCCTGCGCGGCGGCCCGGGCGCGGATGGCGGATGGCCGCGACGCCGTCCTCGACGCCTGCGACTACGTCGAGCGGCTGACGGCCGCCGAGTCCGGTCCCGGCTCGTCCCGCGCGTCCTGACCCGCCGGCTGCCCGAACGCGGGGGGGCGCCCCCTCCGACGGAAGCGGCGCCCTTTCGATTACTGCCCGAGCAGCGCGGTGGCCGAACCGACGAACGTCATGAGCAGGCCGCTCACGAAGGCGCCGATCATGACGTAGGACAGGGCTTTGAGCTTCATGCGTCCTCGCGCCGGCTCAGCAGCGGTAGCCGCCGGAAGTCTGGCCGTACTGCTTCACCGGCCGGGTCTGCTGGTCGGCGTTGCCCTCGGCGGCCGAGCTCAGCGGGCAGCCGACGTAGTTGGGATTGTCGTGAACCCCCAGACCCAGCGAGCCCGTGGTCTCGATCTCGTAGGGAGCGAGGCCCGTCCAGCGGGCCCCGTTCGCCGCCATGGCGGACGAGATCGGGGCGACGCCAAGGACAAGTGCGGTGACGGCGGCGGCGATACGGGTCATCATGGTGAGGCTCCAGAGATCACGCAGTACAGGCCGGTTGTTCGGCTCTGTTTTGTCTTGCGTGATCATAAGATAGGGGCCCGGTGTCTTCCGCGACGTGACGCGTCGCACGCGGCGCGACGGATTAAAGATCGCGTGCACTTGCGGGGCTCGGAGGTCCGCGGGCCGGCTGGCGTCGCGGGCCGGGAGCGATGCGCCCTGTGGTTGATTGAGGCTGCCGGGGCGCGGCGTGTAAGGGGCGCGCCGCCGCGCGTGCCGTCGCTGCGCCGGCACACGGGAGATCTGCTCAGCGGGTGGCCCGCTCAGTCGAGCTGCGTGATCAGCCCGTCCCGGATGGTGACCCGCCGATCCATGCGGGCGGCCAATTCCAAGTTGTGGGTCGCGACCAGGGCGGCGAGCCCCGAGGCGCGGACCAGGGCCATCAGGATCGAGAAGACGTGGCCCGCCGTCCCGGGATCGAGGTTGCCGGTCGGCTCGTCGGCGAGCAGCAGCCGCGGGCCGTTGGCCACCGCCCGGGCGATGGCGACGCGCTGCTGCTCGCCTCCCGACAGCTCCGCCGGACGGTGCGGCAGCCGCTCCTTGAGGCCGAGGAAGCTCAGGAGTTCCGTGGCGCGGGCCTTCGCCTCCGGGGCCTTCAGGCCGCGGATGAGCTGGGGCATCACCACGTTCTCCAGCGCCGAGAACTCCGGCAGCAGGTGGTGGAACTGGTAGACGAAACCCATCTCCTCGCGCCGCAGGCGCGTGCGCTCGGAATCCGCCATCGCGGCCGTGGGTTGACCGCCGATATAGATCTCGCCCCCGTCCGGCCGCTCCAGCAGGCCGGCGAGGTGCAGCAGGGTCGACTTGCCGGCACCCGACGGCGCCACCAGCGCGACCAACTCCCCCGGCCAGATCGCGAGGTCGGCCCCGCGCAGGATCTCGAGGGCACCCTCGGCCTGGGCGTAGCGCCGCTCGACGCGGGAGAAGAACAGCGCCGGCACCGGCTGGTCGCCGGCGGTCTGGCTCGAATCGCTCATCGGATGCGGCCCGTCAGCCGTAGCGGAGGGCCTGCACCGGATCGAGCCGGGCGGCGCGCCAGGAGGGATACAGCGTCGCCGCGAGCGACAGCAGCAGGGAGGTGATCACTACGGCGGTGATCTCCTTCGGGTTCATCTGCGCCGGGATCTCGGCGAGGAACCGCACCGTGGGGTCCCAGGCGCCCGGAAACAGCACGTGCTGGATCGGCTTGATGTTCAGCGTGATCAGGATGCCGAGGCCGAGCCCGCTGAGCGTCCCGACGACGCCGATCAGCGCGCCGTTGATCAGGAATACCCGCATGATCGTGCCCGGCGTCGCCCCCATGGTGCGCAGGATCGCGATGTCGCTCGACTTGTCGCGCACCAGCAGGATCAGGCCGGAGACGATGTTGAGGGTCGCCACCACGACGATCAGGCTGAGGATCAGGAACATGACGTTCCGCTCGACCTCCAGGGCCCCGAAGAAGGTCCGGTTGCGCTGGCGCCAGTCGGTGAGCAGGATCGGGCGTTCGGCCGCCATCTCCAGGGGCTCGCGCATGTCGCCGACATGGTCGGGATCGTCGACGTAGATCTCGATCATGCTCACGTCGCCGTCCTTGTTGAAGAACGCCTGGGCCTCGGCGAGCGGCATGAACACGAAGGTCTGGTCGAACTCGGTCATCCCGACCTCGAACACCGCCTTGACCGTGTAGCTCTTGGTGCGCGGCGCCGTCCCGAAGGGCGTCGACGAGCCCTTGGGCGTGACCAGCGTGATCGTGTCGCCGGCCTGCAGGCCCAGCGTGTCGGCGAGCCGCCGCCCGATCAGCACGCCGGTGCCGTCGTCGAAACCTTCGAGGGTGCCACCGCGGATCGCCGAGGACACGGCCGCCAGCGCGTCGAGGTCGGCCGCCCGCACGCCGCGGATGATGACCCCCGAGCCGCCGTACTGCGACGAGGCGAAGGCCTGGCCCTCGACCAGCGGCACCGCGGCGCGCACGCCCGCCACCTTCGACAGGCGCTCCGACAGGTCGGTCCAGTCGTTGAATGGCCGGTCGATGGGCGTCGCGAACAGGTGGCCGTTGATGCCGACGATCTTCGACAGCAGTTCCGCGCGGAAGCCGTTCATCACCGACAGGACGATGATCAGCGTGGCGACGCCGAGCGCGATGCCGAGCACCGAGAAGAACGCCACCACCGAGACGCCGCCGCCCCGGCGCCGGGCGCGCAGGTAGCGGCCGGCGAGGATCCACTCGAACGGCGCGAAGGGCGCGGTGCCCTGGCGGAACGAGGCCGCGAACGAGGCCGCGAAGGTCCGAACCCGGTCCAGCTTCGCTGAGGCGGCCATCGGCACGCCTCAGACGCGCCGGATGCGTGCCAGCAGATCGACGGTCGCGAGGCTCTCGCGCTCGCCGCCGGCACGCCGCTTCAGCTCGACCTTGCCCTCCGCCAGGCCCTTGGGCCCGACGATCACCTGCCAGGGCAGGCCGATCAGGTCGGCGGTGGCGAACTTCGCGCCGGGACGCTCGTCGCGGTCGTCGTAGAGCACCGACAGGCCGGCGGTCTCGAGGTCGGACTGGATCTGCGCGCAGGCGGCGTCGGTGGCCGCGTCCCCGACCTTGAGGTTGATCAGCGCGACGTCGAACGGCGCCACCGAGTCCGGCCAGATGATCCCGGCCTCGTCGTGGCTGGCCTCGACGATGGCGGCGACCAGCCGGCTCGGCCCGATGCCGTAGGAGCCCATATGGACCGGCCGCTCGATCCCGTCCGGACCGGCGACCTTGGCGCCCATCGGCTCGGAATACTTGGTGCCGAAGTAGAAGATGTGCCCGACCTCGATGCCGCGGGCCGCCATGCGGTTGTCCTCCGGGACCTCCGCGAAGGCCGCCGGCTCGTGCATCTCCTCGGTGGCCGCGTAGTGCGAGGTCCAGGCATCGACGATGCCCTGGAGGGCGGCGACGTCGTCGAAATCGACGGTCGCCGGCGGGATGTCGAAGTCGAGATAGGCCTTGTCGCAGAAGACCTCGCTCTCGCCGGTCTTGGCCAGGATGATGAACTCGTGGGACAGATCGCCGCCGATCGGGCCGGTGTCGGCGCGCATCGGGATCGCCTTCAGGCCGAGGCCCGCGAAGGTCCGCAGGTACGCCACGAACATCCGGTTGTAGGCGTGGCGCGCCCCGGCCTGGTCGAAGTCGAACGAGTAGGCGTCCTTCATCAGGAACTCGCGCGAGCGCATCGTGCCGAAGCGCGGCCGCACCTCGTCGCGGAACTTCCACGAGATCTGGTAGAGATTCTTGGGCAGGTCCTTGTAGGAGCGCACGCTCGCCCGGAAGATCTCGGTGACCATCTCCTCGGCTGTGGGGCCGTAGAGCATCTCGCGGTCGTGCCGGTCCTTCAGGCGCAGCATCTCCTTGCCGTAGGCGTCGTAGCGGCCGGATTCCCGCCACAGCTCGGCGGACTGCACCGTCGGCATCAGGATCTCGACGGCGCCGGACCGGTCCTGCTCCCGCCGGATCACCGCGCAGACGCGCTCCAGAACCCGCAGGCCCAGCGGCAACCAGGCGTAGATGCCGGCGGCTTCCTGGCGGACCAGGCCGGCGCGCAGCATCAGCCGGTGCGAGACGATCTCGGCTTCCTTGGGCGTCTCGCGCAAGGTCGGCATGAAGTAGCGGGAGAGACGCATGTCGTCAGAGTCTTGGAAGAGGATCGGCCGGGAGGAGCCGCGGCGCGCCGGCACACAACACGCCGGAGACGCAAATTACAAGCACTGCGCGACCACGGCGGGGCGTAATCGCGGCGAACCGGAGGCGGCGACCCGGCCGCGCTGAGGCCGCTGCCTAGGCGGAAAGCGGTATGCCCATTTGCCGGCAAGAAAGCGCAGATTTTTCTCGCAGACCCGGTGACAACACGAATTGTTGTTCCTATAAGCGTCCGGCGATGTTTGCGACGCCCGGAAGAGGTGGCGCAAGGTCCGAGTCTCGGGAGGAAAAGCGACCGCCCCGCAGCCAATGCGAGGGATATTTCAAGGTCGAGCCAGTGAAGCTTGAAAGCAAGGCCTCGGGCCTTGCTTTTTTTATTCTTGGGTCCGGTCGGCGCGGCCGTGTCGAACCACCCGCTAGGCCCGCGCCCATCTGGTTTCGGGCGGTGGCCCGCCGCGGCGGCGCTTCCCGGATCGCCGCTCCGAGCCGTCCTAGAGCCCGGTCAGCGGGAACACCGCCAGGGCGATGAGGAAGGCCGCGCCCGCGACCAGCGTCGTCCAGATCGCCTTCTCGCGCAGTCGCGGCGCCGCCGGCGCCCCGGGATCCTGGCCCGGCACCACGTGGCTGGGCCGCGTCTCCGGCTGGTTGCGCAGGGGCAGGACCGCGAAGAGCAGCGTCCACCAGACCACGAAGTAGAGGGCGATCGCCCCGCCCACCGTCAGCTTGAACAGGCTCACCGCCGCCGCCACGAAGGCGGCGATCAGGACGGTGATCGCCGCCAGGGTCACCGGCGTCGAGCGGGCCAGCGCGTTCATCATCCGGCTCACACCTGCTCCAGCTCGACCAGGGTGCCCAGGAAGTCCTTGGGGTGCAGGAACAGGACCGGCTTGCCGTGCGCGCCGATCCGCGGCTCGCCGGTGCCGAGCACCCGGGCGCCCTGCGCCTTGAGCTGGTCGCGGGCGGCCAGGATGTCGTCGACCTCGTAGCAGACGTGGTGGATGCCGCCGCCCGGGTTGCGGGCCACGAAGGACTCGATCGGCGAGCCCTCGCCCAGGGGGGACATCAGCTCGATCTTGCTGTTCGGCAGCTCGACGAACACGACGGTGACGCCGTGCTCGGGCTGCGGCAGGGGCGCGGTGATCGTCGCGCCCAGCGTGTCGCGGTAGACCGCGCAGGCGGCGTCGAGATCCTGCACGGCGATAGCCACGTGGTTGAGACGGCCGATCATGGTGTTTCCTCCCCAGCATGCTGGCTCCCTGACCGGGAGCTTCGTTTGTTCCCGGGGCCGACTCCGCCCGTACACCCGGACGCGACCTGCCCCCTCTCCCGCGCGGGAGAGGGTTGGGGTGAGGGACGAGCCCTCTCCGGCAGAACCTGTCCCCCTCACCCTGTCCCTCTCCCGTGCGCGAGAGGGAACCCGGGCCCTGTCCGGCAGCCGATCGGATGATCGGCTGCTTCGGCTCCGTCTAGATTACAGCCAACCGCTATCGGCAGCCAGCTTCACACCTCCACCACCTGCACGTGGCAGGCCGGCTTCTTGCCCCACACCTCGTTGACCGCGGTGCGCACCGCCCGGTCGACCGTCTTCTCGACGCTCTCAGAGTCCTTGAGCTTGCCCCGCGACATCCCCGACAGGGTGCGGGAGACCGCGTCCACCACGGTCTCGATCAGCGGCTCGCCGGACCGGCCGCGGTTCGGCAGGCCGATGATGTCCACCGCCGGCTCGCCGAGCACGACGCCGTCCTCGTCGATGGCGATCGCCACCGAGACCAGGCCGGCCTGCATCAGCTTGCGCCGCTCCGGGATCGCCCGGTCCTTCTCGTCGATCAGGACGTCGCCGTCCTTGAACAGGCGGCCGGCCTTCACGTGGTCGATCACCTCGGGCTTGCCGGGGCTCAGACGGATCAGGCTGCCGTTGCGGGCCTTGACCACGTTCTGCACGCCCTGCGCCCGCGCGAAGCGGGCGTGCTCGTCGAGGTGCAGGGCCTCGCCGTGGACCGGGATCGCGGTGCCCGGGCGGGTCCACCGGTACATCTCGACCATCTCGTCCCGGCGCGGGTGGCCGGAGACGTGGACGAGGTCGGTGCGGTCGGTGATCACCTCGACGCCCTGCTCGATCAGGTCGTTGATGATCGAGCCGACATCGCGCTCGTTGCCCGGGATGGCGCGCGAGGAGAAGATCACCTGGTCACCGGCGGTGAGGCTGATATCCGGGTGGTCGCGGCGGGAGACGCGGGCGAGCGCCGCCCGCGGCTCGCCCTGTGAGCCGGTGAGCAGCGCGACGACGCGCTCCCGCGGCAGGCTCTTCCACGAATCGGAGCGGCGGAACTCGGGCAGGCCGTCGAGGTAGCCGCACTCGCGGGCGACGTCGATCACCCGGTCCATGGCGCGGCCGACCGCGATGACCTCACGCCCGCAGGCGGCGGCGGCCTCGGCGACCGCGCGGATGCGCGCCACGTTGGACGCGAAGGTCGTCACGGCGACCCGGTGCGGCGCGTCCGCGATCAGCGTCTTCAGCGTCTCGGCGACGGTCTTCTCGCTCGGCGAGAAGCCCTCGCGCACGACGTTGGTCGAGTCGCAGACGATGGCGAGGACGCCCTCGTCCCCGAGCGCCGTGAACGCCTCCGGCGACGTCACCGAGCCGGCCACCGGGGTCGGGTCGATCTTCCAGTCGCCGGTGTGGAGGACGAGGCCCGCCGCGGTGCGGATGGCGATGGCGTTCGATTCCGGGATGGAGTGCGAGACCGGCACGTACTCGAGCTCGAACGGCCCGACGGTCACGCGCCGCCCGGGCTTCACCTCCCGCAGCTCGACCTTCGGGGCGCCGGGCTCGGACAGGCGCCGGGTCTCCAGCAGGTTCTTGGCGAAGCGGGTCGCGTAGACCGGCGCCTTGAGCCGGGGCCACAGCTCCGAGATCGCCCCGATATGGTCCTCGTGCGCGTGGGTGATGAAGATCCCCAGCAGGTCCTTGCGCCGCTCCTCGATGAAGGAGAGGTCGGGGAACATCAGGTCGACGCCCGGCATCTGCTCCTCGCCGGCGAAGCCCATGCCGCAATCGACCATGATCCACTTCCGGCCCTTCTCCGGGCCGAACCCGTAGAGCGCCGCGTTCATTCCGATCTCGCCCACGCCGCCGAGCGGCAGGAAGACCAGCTCCTCCTGTCCCTTTACCATCTGTCGTCGTCCAAACTCAGGCCGCCGTCGCGGCCGATCCGAAATGCACCTCGCCCGCCGTCACGGTATGCCGGTTCCCGTCGGGGGCGAGGATCACGAGCCGCCCCCCCTCGTCGATCGTCTCGAACACGCCCCGCAGGATGTGACCGCCGCTGTGCACCGCGATCTCCGATCCGAGACCCGCGGCCCGCGCGAGCCAGGCCGCGCGCAGGTCAGCGAAATTCCGTCCCCGGTCCCAGGCGCGCGCCCGCGCGGCCACCCGGTCCGAGAGATGTTCCAGTAGCGCCTCGGCGCCGCACGCGTAACCCGCCGCCGCCAGGCTCGCGGCCCCGAGACCCTCCGGCGCCGCCGCGACGTTCACGCCGAAGCCGATGACCGCGGCGCGCCGCCCGCCCGGGAGCGTCTCCGCCTCCAGGAGCAGGCCGGCGAGCTTCGCCCCGCCGAGCAGCACGTCGTTCGGCCATTTGAGCTGAAAAGATCGGGCCCCGGCGCCGGATCCGGTATCCGGCAGGGTGCCGCAGGCCGCCTCCAGCGCCTCGATCAGGGCGAGGCCCGCCACGAAGCCCAACTCGGCGAGGTGGTCCGGCGCGACCCCGGCGACCGGCCAGAGCACGCTCGCCGCGAGGTTGCCGGGGAGCGAGGACCAGCTGTTGCCCCGCCGACCGCGGCCCGCCTCCTGGCGGTGCGTCACCACCCAGAGCGGGCCTGTCTCGCCGGCGCGCGCGCGCGCCACGGCCTCCGTGTTGGTGGAGCCGAGGGTGTCGTGGACGTGCAGGCGGTGGCCCTCGGCGCGCGCCGAGGGCCCGAGTCGGTAGGTCAAGGCCGTCCTAGAACAGCGACTTCGCGGCCCGGCCGGCGGCGCCGACCAGCGGCCCGGGCAGCAGGAAGAACAGCACCACCACGACGCTCGACAGGGCGAGCACGATGCGCAGGCCCGGGGCCATCGCCTCGTACGGCTCCTTCGGCTCGTCGAAGTACATGATCCGCACGACGCGCAGGTAGTAGTAGGCGCCCACCACGCTGGTCACCACGCCGATCAACGCCAGCGTCACGAGACCCGCCTTGATGGCGGCGGCGAAGACGTAGAACTTCGCGAAGAACCCGGCGAGCGGCGGGATGCCGGCGAGCGAGAACATCATCGCGGCGAGGCAGAAGGCGAGCCACGGATGGGTCCGCGACAGGCCCGACAGGTCCTCGATCTTCTCGAACATCACGTCCCGGCGCCGGAGCGACAGGATGATCGCGAAGGTGCCGAGCGTCATCGCGAGGTAGATGATCATGTAGGTGACGAGCCCGCTGATCCCCTCCTCCGAGCCGGAGGCCAGGCCGATCAGCGCGTAGCCGATATTGCCGATCGACGAGTAGGCCATCAGGCGCTTGATCGAGGTCTGCCCGATCGCCGCGAACGAGCCGAGCGCCATCGACGCGATCGAGACGAAGATGAAGATCTGCTGCCAGATCGCCGTCACGTCCGGCATCGCGCCGATGAAGACCCGCACGGTCATCGCCACGGCGGCCATCTTGGGCGCCGAGGCGAAGAAGGCCGTCACCGGGGTCGGCGAGCCCTCGTAGACGTCGGGCGTCCACATGTGGAACGGCACGGCCGCCAGCTTGAAGCACACGCCGGCCGCCAGGAACACGATGCCCAGCACGATGCCGAACCCGGCATTCTCGTTGAGCGCCGAGACGATGCCGGGGAACGAGACCGTGCCGGTGAAGCCGTAGACCAGCGAGGCGCCGTAGAGCAGCATGCCGGAGGAGAGCGCGCCGAGCACGAAGTACTTGAGGCCGGCCTCGGTGGACTTCACGTCGTCGCGGTGGAAGGCGGCGATCACGTAGGCGGCGAGCGACTGCAGTTCCAGGCCCAGGTAGAGCGCGATCAGGTCGTTGGCCGAGACCATGACCATCATGCCGATGGTGCAGAGCACGATCAGGACCGGGAACTCGAACCGGTCGATGCGCTCGCGCTTGAAGAAGTCGTGCGCCAGCAGGATCGTCGCCGCGGATCCGAGCAGCACCAGCGACTTCATCACCTTGGCGAAGGAATCGGACACGAACGCGCCCGACAGGGTCGTGACCCGGCCGTGCACCGGCTGCGAGATCACCACCGACAGGGCGACGAGGAGCAGGGCGAGGGCGCCGATGCTCACGGTCTCGGCGGAGCGGTCGCCGCGCCACGCGCCGTAGAGGATCAGGCCCATGACGCCGACGCCGAGGATCAGCTCGGGCATGAGCGGCGCCAGCGAGGGCAGGACGGAGTGGACGGTTGTCATGGTGTCCGCCTCAGCGCGGGATCGGCAGCGCCGCGGCGGCCGTCTGGGTGTTCGAGAGCGCGGTCTTGATGCTCGCCATCAGCGCGTCGGTCGAGGGCGCGAACACGTCGAGCACGGGGGCCGGGTGAACGCCGTAGTAGATCGTCAGGACGACCAGCGGCGCCAGGATGATCTTCTCGCGGGTGTCGAGATCCAGGATGCCCTGGAGATTCGGCTTCTCCAGCTTCCCGTAGATCACCCGGGCGTAGAGCCACAGGGCGTAGGCCGCCGACAGGATTATGCCGAAGGTCGAGAAGAACGCCACGTTCGGGTTCGCCTTGAAGGCGCCGAGCATGGCCAGGAACTCGCCGACGAAGCCCGAGGTGCCCGGCAGGCCGACATTGGCCATCGTGAACACCATCATGGCCACGGCGTAGAGCGGCATCCGCTTCACGAGGCCGCCATAGGCCGAGATCTCGCGGGTGTGCATCCGGTCGTAGACGACGCCGACGCAGAGGAAGAGCGCCCCCGACACGATCCCGTGGGAGATCATCAGGAACAGCGCGCCCTGGATGCCCTGCTCGTTCAGGGTGAACAGGCCCAGCGTCACGAAGCCCATATGGGCCACCGACGAGTAGGCGATCAGCTTCTTGATGTCGGTCTGCATCATCGCGGTGAGCGACGTGAAGATGATCGCGATCACCGACAGCGCGAAGACGAAGGGCGCGAAGTCGTGGCTCGCCACCGGCAGCATCGGCAGCGAGATCCGGATGAAGCCGTAGCCGCCCATCTTCAGGAGGATGCCCGCCAGGATCACCGAGCCGGCGGTGGGCGCCTCCACGTGGGCGTCGGGCAGCCAGGTGTGGACCGGCCACATCGGCATCTTCACCGCGAAGGAGGCGAAGAAGGCGAGCCACAGCCAGGTCTGCATCTGCACCGGGAAGCGGTACTGCAGCAGGGTCGGGATGTCGGTGGTGCCGGCCTGCCAGTACATCGCCATCACGGCGAGCAGCATCAGCACCGAGCCGAGCAGGGTGTAGAGGAAGAACTTGAAGCTGGCGTAGACCCGGCGCGCGCCGCCCCAGATGCCGATGATCAGGAACATCGGGATCAGGCCGGCCTCGAAGAACAGGTAGAACAGCACCAGATCGAGGGCGGCGAAGACGCCGATCATCGTCGTCTCGAGGACGAGGAAGGCGACGAAGTACTCCTTCACCCGGAAGTGGATCGAGTGCCACGAGGCGCCGATGCAGAACGGCATCAGGAACGTGGTCAGCAGTATCAGCGGCATCGAGAAGCCGTCGACGCCGAGCTTGAACCGGATCGTCTCGGTGAGCCACGCGTGGCTCTCCACGAGCTGGAAGCTCGACGAGGCGGTGTCGTAGCGGCTCCACGCCACCAGGGAGAGCAGGAAGGTGACGATCGTGGTGGCGAGCGCGGCCCAGCGGCTGTTGCGCGCGACCGACTCCTCGTCGCCGTTCAGCGTGAGGATGAAGGCCGCGCCGCAGAGCGGCACGATCAGCAGGCCGGAGAGGATGCCGAGGCCGAGCATGTCAGTGTGCACCCTTGGGCAGGCCGGACATCAGGTACCAGCTGATCAGGCCGGCGACGCCGATGAGCATGACGAAGGCGTAGTGGTAGACGTAGCCGGTCTGGAGACGGACCACCCCGCGGGTCACGTCCACGACGCGCGCCGCGATCCCGTTCGGCCCGAGGCCGTCGATGATCCGGCCGTCGCCCTGCTTCCAGAGGAACAGGCCGAAATCCTTGGCCGGGCGGACGAATATCCGGTCGTAGATCTCGTCGAAGTACCACTTGTTCAGCAGGAACCGGTACAGCGACGGCTGCTGCGCGGCGAGCGCGCCCGGCAGTTCCGGCCGGCGGATGTACATCCAGTAGGCCACGACGAAGCCGAGGATCAGCATGATCAGCGGCGCGTACGAGACCAGCGCGGGGACGTCGTGGATCTCGTGCATGATGTGGTTGTTCGGGCCGTGCGCCAGTGCGTGGCCCCAGAACGCCTCCATCCCCTCGCCGATGAAGCGGTTGTGGAAGATGATCCCGGCGAACAGCGCGCCGAAGGCGAGGATCGCCAGCGGGATCGTCATCACCAGCGGGCTCTCGTGGGGCGTGTGGTCGCCGTGGTGGCCGTGCCCGTGGTGGTCGTCGGCGACGAGGTCGCTCTTGTGGGCCGGCTCGATGTCGTGGCCCTTGTCGTCGTGGGCCACGCCCTCGGTGTGCCCGGGCGCGCCGTCGGCCTCATGGGCCATGGTCGCGTGGGCCGTAGTCGCGTGGGCCGTAGTCGCGTGGGCGACCGCGGGCGCGTGGTGCTGATCGTGCGCCGCATGCGCACCCCAGCGGGCCGGACCCTCGAAGGTCATGAAGAACAGGCGCCAGGAGTAGAACGAGGTGAAGAACGCCGCCACCACGGTGCACAGGAAGGCGAGCGTGTGCCCGGGCCGCGTCGAGGCGTAGGCGGCCTCGATGATCGCGTCCTTCGAGTAGTAGCCGGCGGTGTAGGGGAAGCCGATCAGCGCGAGCGAGCCGATCGCCATCATGGCGCTGGTGTACGGAATGTAGCGGCGCAGGCCGCCCATGTTCCGCATGTCTTGCTCGTGGTGCATCGCGTGGATGACCGAGCCGGCGCCGAGGAACAGCAGCGCCTTGAAGAAGGCGTGGGTGAACAAATGGAACACGCCGGCCGCGTAGGCGCCGACGCCGAGCGCCACGAACATGTAGCCGAGCTGCGAGCAGGTCGAGTAGGCGATCACCCGCTTGATGTCGTTCTGCACGAGGCCGATCGTGGCCGCGAACAGGGACGTGATGCCGCCGATCACCGTCACGACGATCAGCGCGTTCGGCGCCTCCTCGAAGAGCGGCGACAGGCGGGCGACCATGAACACGCCGGCGGTGACCATCGTGGCGGCGTGGATCAGCGCCGAGACCGGGGTCGGGCCCTCCATGGCGTCGGGCAGCCACGTGTGCAGCAGGAACTGCGCCGACTTGCCCATGGCGCCCATGAACAGCAGCAGGCAGGCCAGCGTCAGGGCGTTCCAGTCGTAGCCGAGGAGGTGGAAGCTGAGCGTCTTGATCGCGTCGACCTTGCCGAAGACGGCGTCGAACGCCACCGAGCCGGTCAGCACGAAGACCAGGAAGATTCCGAGCGAGAAGCCGAAATCACCGACGCGGTTGACGATGAACGCCTTCATGGCGGCGGCGTTGGCCGAGGGCTTCTCGTACCAGAAGCCGATCAGCAGGTACGAGGCGAGGCCCACGCCTTCCCAGCCGAAGAACATCTGGACGAGGTTGTCGGCGGTCACCAGCATCAGCATGGCGAAGGTGAACAGCGACAGGTAGGCGAAGAAGCGCGGCCGGTGCGGATCCTCCTCCATGTAGCCCACGGAGTAGAGGTGCACGAGGGTCGAGACGGTGGTCACGACGACCAGCATCACCCGGGTCAGGGTGTCGACCTTGAAGGCCCAGTCGACCTGGAGGTCGCCGGCCGCGAACCAGGACGCCACCTGCACGCGCTCGGCCGGCCCGCCGTCGATGAACACGCCCCAGGCGATCAGCGCCGTGAAGGCGAGGAAGGACGTGGTGATGTACTCACAGGCCCGCGCCCCGATGTACCGGCCGAACAGGCCGGCGATCAGGAAGCCGATGAGCGGGAAGAAGACGATCGCGTGATACATCGCTCTCTTGCAGTCCGTCCTCCGGGCCGGCCGCGAAGCGGCGGCGTCCGGATGTCACTCGGGGCGCGCGAAGGGGAAGGCCCTAGCCCTTCATCATGCTGACGTCTTCCACCGCGATCGAGCCGCGGTTGCGGAAGAACACCACCAGGATGGCGAGGCCGATCGCCGATTCGGCGGCCGCGACGGTCAGCACGAACAGGGCGAAGACCTGTCCGGTGATGTCGTTCAGCTGCGTCGAGAAGGCGACGAGGTTGATGTTGACCGAGAGCAGGATCAGCTCGACCGACATCAGGATGACGATGATGTTCTTGCGGTTGATGAAGATGCCGAGCACGCCGAGCGTGAACAGGATCGCCGCGACGGTGAGGTAGTGGCTCAGGCCGATCATCGTTCGATTCCTCCGGCTCTCATCAGCGCGCGCATCAGACCTCGACACCCTGGCGCGAGGGGACCTTGCGGGTCTCGACCGCCATGGCCTGGGTGCGGGCGTTCTGGACCGCGATGTTCTGGCGCTTGACGCCCGGCCGGTCGCGCAGGGTCAGCACGATGGCGCCGATCATGGCGACCAGCAGGATCAGGCCGGCGAGCTGGAAGAAGTAGGCGTAGTCCGTGTAGATCACGCGGCCCAGCGCCTGGGCGTTGGTCAGGTTCTCGGCCGAGGCGACGTTGCCGAGCGGGGCCTGGACGAGGCCCGGATCGATGCTCCACGAGCCGACGACCAGCAGGATCTCGACCAGGAAGATCGCGCCGATCAGGGCGCCGATCGGGAGATACTGCTGGAAGCCCTGGCGCAGCTCGGCGAAATCGACGTCGAGCATCATGACCACGAACAGGAACAGCACCGCGACCGCGCCGACGTAGACGACCACGAGGATCATCGCGAGGAACTCGGCGCCCATCAGGACGAACAGTCCGGCGGCGTTCACGAAGGCGAGGATCAGGAACAGCACCGAGGCGACGGGATTGCGCGAGGCGATCACCATGAAGCCCGACGCGACCGTGATGCTCGCGAACAGATAGAAGAAGGCGGCTGCTGCGGTCATGCGCTGATCGGGATCGGCCGCCGGAGCGGCCCCTTCTGCCGTGCGTGGAGACGGTCCGCGGCGGGCGGCCCGTCTATAGAACCCGGTCGACGGGGGCACAACAGCGCCCCCGGCATGGCTCTAGAGCATCCCACCGGAACCGGGAACCGGTGCGACGCTCTAGGGCCTTGTTTTCGCGTCATCTTCTGCCGGACACCGGCAACCGGTGCCCGGGACGATGGCTCAGCGATACGGCGCGTCCATCGCGATGTTGCGGGCGATCTCGCGCTCCCAGCGGTCACCGTTCAGCAGGAGCTTCTGCTTGTCGTAGAGGAGCTCCTCGCGGGTCTCCACCGAGAACTCGAAGTTCGGCCCTTCCACGATGGCGTCCACCGGGCAGGCCTCCTGGCACATGCCGCAGTAGATGCACTTCACCATGTCGATGTCGTAGCGCGTCGTGCGGCGGGTGCCGTCGTTGCGCCGGGGGCCCGCCTCGATGGTGATCGCCTGCGCCGGGCAGATCGCCTCGCAGAGCTTGCACGCGATGCAGCGCTCCTCGCCGTTCGGGTAGCGGCGCAGCGCGTGCTCGCCCCGGAAGCGCGGACCGCGATGGCCCATCTCGAAGGGGTAGTTGATCGTGGCCTTCGGCTTGAAGAAGTAGCGCATGCCGAGGATCATCCCGGACACGAACTCCTTCAGGAGGAGGCTCTTGGCGACCTGATCGAGCTTCATGCCCGGATCTCCGATGCGAAGGGGGGCTCAGGCGCCCGGCGCGAGGCCGGTCAGCTTGAGCACGAAGGCGACGACGACGACTGAGATCAGGGAGATCGGCAGGAAGACCTTCCAGCCGAGGCGCATGAGCTGGTCGTAGCGGTAGCGGGGCACGATGGACTTCACCATCGCGAACAGGAAGAACAGGAAGCTGGCCTTCAGGGTGAACCAGATCACGCCCGGCACCCAGGTGAAGGGCGCGAACGGGATCGGGGACAGCCAGCCGCCCAGGAACAGAATGGTCCCGAGGGCGCACATGCTCATGATGGCGACGTACTCGCCGAGCATGAACAGCAGGTACGGCGTCGAGGAGTACTCGACCATGTAGCCGGCCACGAGCTCCGACTCCGCCTCCGGCAGGTCGAAGGGCGGGCGGTTGGTCTCGGCGAGCGCCGAGACGAAGAACACCACGAACATCGGGAACAGCCACAGCCAGTACCAGCCGAACAGGCCGAGGCTGGTGTCCTGCGCCATCACGATGCGCGAGAGGTTGAGCGAGCCGGCGCAGAGCAGCACGCAGATGATCACGAAGCCGAGCGAGACCTCGTAGGAGATCATCTGGGCCGCCGAGCGCAGGGCGCCGAGGAAGGCGTATTTCGAGTTCGACGCCCATCCGCCCATGATGACGCCGTATACGCCGAGCGACGAGATCGCGAAGATGTAGGTGATGCCGACGTTGATGTCGGCGATCGCCCAGCCGTCCGCGAGCGGGATCACCGCCCAGCTCGACAGGGCGAGCATCGCGAAGACCAGCGGCGCCAGCAGGTAGATCGCCTTGTTGGCGCCCGCCGGGATCACCGGCTCCTTGATCACGAACTTGATCAGGTCGGCGAAGGACTGGAACAGGCCGAACGGCCCGACCACGTTCGGGCCGCGCCGGAGCTGCACCGCAGCCCAGATCTTCCGGTCGGCGAGCAGCGCGTAGGCGATGAAGACGAGCAGTGCCGAGAGCAGCACGAAGCTCTTCAGCACGATCAGGAGCACGGTCCCGAGGATTTCGAGCGGCGTCATCGGTCTTGAGCTCCTACTCGGCCGCCGCCAGGGGCCGCGCCTCGGCGGCGCGCTCCCGGGCGAGGCGCGAGCACTCCGCGAGGATCCGCGAGGCGCGGGCGATCGGGTTGGTGAGGTAGAAGTCGGTCACGGGCGACGCGAAGGCCGGACCGGTCGCGGTGCCGCCGAGGCCGGCGAGCCGGTCGACCGCCTCGGTCACGTTGCCCGGCTCGACGGCGCCGACCGCCGCCAGATGCGGGTGGGCGGCGTAGAGCGCGCGGCGCAGCGCGGTCAGCGAGTCGAACGGCAGGCGCTTGCCCAGCACGTCCGAGAGCGCGCGCAGGATCGCCCAGTCCTCGCGGGCGTCGCCCGGCGGGAAGGCGGCGCGGTTGCCCATCTGGACCCGGCCCTCGGTGTTCACCCAGGTCGCCGACTTCTCGCTGTAGGCGGCCCCCGGCAGGATCACGTCGGCGCGGGCGGCGCCGCGGTCGCCGTGGCTGCCCTGGTAGACCACGAAGGCGCCCGGGGCGACGTCGCGCTCGTCGGCGCCGAGGTTGAACAGGACGTCGAGCGCGCCCGGCTCCAGCATCTGCGCGAAGGTCAGGCCGCCCTCCCCCGGCACGAAGCCGAGATCGAGCGCGCCGACGCGGGCGGCGGCCGTGTGCAGCACGCCGAAGCCGTTCCCCTCGGCCGAGACCGCGCCGATCTCCTTCGCGAGGGAGGCGGCAGCGGCCAGGATGCCCGGTGCAGCATCGGCGCCGACGATCACGAGCGGCGCCTTCGCCTCCTTGAGGATCTCGAGGAAGCTGTGCTCGCCGCGGGCGAGCGCCGCGAGCGAGTCGGGGCCGGCGCCGATGTAGTGGCTCGGGTAGGTCAGGTCGACCGGCTCGCCGATCACGCCCACCGCCAGCGGGGCCATGCGCCAGCGCTTGCGGATGCGGACGTTCAGCAGCGAGGCCTCGGTGCGCGGGTTGGCGCCGACGATCAGGATCGCGTCCGCCGCCTCGATGCCCGGGATGGTCGGGTTGAAGATGTAGGAGGCACGGCCGAGCGCCGGGTCGAGGCCGGCATCGGTCTGGCGGCAGTCGAGGTTCGGCGAGCCGAGGCTCCTGATCAGCTCGCGGAGCGCGAAGATCTCCTCGACGCCCGCGAGGTCGCCGACGATGGCGCCGACGCGCTTCGGATCCGCGCCCTTCACCTTGGCGGCGATCGCCTGGAACGCCTCACCCCAGGAGGCGGGCCGCAGCCGGCCGTTCTCGCGCAGGTACGGCCGGTCGAGGCGCTGCATCCGCAGCCCGTCGATGTGGTAGCGGGTCTTGTCGGAGATCCACTCCTCGTTGATCTCCTCGCTGATCCGCGGCTCGATCTGCATGACCTCGCGGCCGCGTGTGTCGATGCGGATCGACGAGCCGACCGCGTCCATCACGTCGACCGACTCGGTCTTGTTCAGCTCCCACGGCCGGACGTTGTAGCTCTGCGGCCGGTGCACGAGGGCGCCCACCGGGCAGAGGTCGGCGACGTTGCCCTGCAGCTCCGAGGCCATCGACTGCTCGAGGTAGCTCGTGATCTCCATGTCCTCGCCGCGGCCGATGGCGCCGAGGTCGGGCACGCCCGCCACCTCGGCGAGGAAGCGCACGCAGCGGGTGCAGTGGATGCAGCGGTTCATCGCGGTCCGCACCAGCGGGCCGATATGCTTCTCCTCGACCGCCCGCTTGTTCTCCGTGTAGCGGGTCGAATCGACCCCGTAGGCCATGGCCTGGTCCTGCAGGTCGCAGTGGCCGCCCTGGTCGCAGATCGGGCAGTCGAGCGGGTGGTTGATGAGGAGGAACTCCATCACCCCCTCGCGGGCCTTCTTGGTGCCCTGCGAGCGCGTCAGCACCTCAGGCGGCTCGCCGTTCGGGCCGGGGCGGCAATCCTTCACCGCGTAGGCGCAAGAGGCCACCGGCTTCGGCGCGCCCTTCAGCTCGACGAGGCACATGCGGCAATTACCGGCGATCGACAGGCGCTCGTGGAAGCAGAAGCGCGGGATCTCGGCCCCCGCGGCCTCGCAGGCCTGGAGCAGCGTGTAATCGGCGGGGACGTCGACCTCGGTGCCGTCGACGAGGATTTTTGTCATCGGTGCAATCTCAGTGCGGGGCGTCGGCCAGATCGAGGCGTCGCTCGATCCGTTCGATGCGAAGCTCGACCCTGTCGATCTGTCGGTGGACGCCGGCCAGGTTTTCTTCGACCGCGGCCATCCGGCCCTTCAATTCACGGACATCATCGCTGAGGCGATCGACCTTCTCGTCGATCCGCCGCAAGTACACGAGCATCAGGTTGTCAGGCTGGCTCGTCATCGGCCTACTCGGCGGCCATCGGCACAGGCTCGCTGTGCGGGTTGGCGGTGTAGCGGTCGATGCGCTTCTCGATCTCGGGGCGGAAGTGGCGGATCAGGCCCTGGATCGGCCAAGCCGCCGCATCGCCGAGCGCGCAGATCGTGTGACCCTCGATCTGCTTGGTTACCTCGAACAGCATGTCGATCTCGCGCTTCTGGGCGCGGCCCTCGGTCATGCGCTGCATCACCCGCCACATCCAGCCGGTGCCCTCGCGGCAGGGCGTGCACTGGCCGCAGGATTCGTGCTTGTAGAAGTACGAGATCCGGGTGATCGCCGCGACGATGTCGGTGGACTTGTCGAGCACGATCACCGCCGCGGTGCCGAGGCCGGAGCCCAGGTTGCGCAGGGTGTCGAAGTCCATCTTGGCGTCGACGATCTGCTCGGCCGGCACCAGCGGCACCGAGGAGCCGCCCGGGATCGAGCACAGGAGGTTGTCCCAGCCGCCGCGCATGCCGCCGCAATGGCGGTCGATGAGCTCGCGGAAGGTGATGCCCAGCTCCTCCTCGACGTTGCACGGCTTGTTGACGTGGCCGGAGACGCAGAAGAGCTTAGTGCCGGTGTTGTTCTTGCCGCCGAGCCCCGCGAACCAAGCGCCGCCCCGGCGCAGGATCGTGCCGGCGACCGCGATCGACTCGACGTTGTTCACCGTCGTGGGGCAGCCGTAGAGGCCCATATTCGCCGGGAAGGGCGGCTTCAGCCGCGGCATCCCCTTCTTGCCCTCGAGGCTCTCGATGAGCGCCGTCTCCTCGCCGCAGATATAGGCGCCGGCGCCGTGGTGGACGTAGATGTCGAACGGGTAGTCGTGGACGTTCGACTGGCCGACCAGGCGGGCCGCGTAGGCCTCGTCGACGGCCTTCTGCAGCGCGTGCTTCTCGGCGACGTACTCGCCGCGGATGTAGACGTAGCAGGCATGCGCGTTCATCGCGAAGCAGGCCAGCATGCAGCCCTCGATCAGGAGATGCGGGTCGTGCCGCATGATCTCCCGGTCCTTGCAGGTGCCCGGCTCCGACTCGTCGGCATTGACCACGAGGTAGTGCGGGCGCCCGTCGGACTTCTTGGGCATGAACGACCACTTGAGGCCGGTCGGGAAGCCCGCGCCGCCGCGGCCGCGCAGGCCCGAGGCCTTCATCTCCTCGATGATCCAGTCGCGACCCTGCTCCAGCAGGAACTTGGTCCCGTCCCAGGCGCCGCGCTTCTTGGCGGCCTCGAGGCCCGGCGAGTGCAGGCCGTAGAGATTGGTGAAGATGCGATCCTGATCCGACAGCATGTCAGGTCCTCACTGAGCCGGCGCCGACAGGGCCTTGGCCTGCCCCACCCAGTTCTCGCGGTCGATGCGACCCGGGAACGCGAGGTAGGTGCCGACCCAGGCGATCTCGTCGCGGGACCAGGCGGCGATCTGGTCGAAATGGTAGATGCCGAGGCCGTTCAGGCGCTGGCTGTTGCCGGGGCCGACGCCCTTGATGCGCGTCAGCTCGTCCGGCTTCCCGGCGCGGGCGGCGTCGAGGCCCGGCGGGCGCTTGCCCACCGCGTCGGCCTTCTGCTCGGGGCTGGCATCCTTCGGCAGGGCCGCGAGGGCGCCGGCGATGCGGGCCTCCTCGGCCTCGGCCGCCACCTCGCCCTCGCTGGCACCGGAGGCTTCCGGCTGCTGCGGGACGGCGTCGCGCGCCGGCACCTCCTGGTGGCCCTGCTCGCCGGCGGCGGGCTCGCCCTCGGCGACGCGCTTGGCCGGCGAGTCGAGCACGTCCGCGTCGCCCTGGCGGGCGGCGCCGTGCTTGGCGGTGGACCGGCCGCGCTCGGCCGCGTCCGCGCGATCCTCGGGCTTCACCGGTGTCTCGCCGTCGGCGGCGCGCTGGGCCGGCGCGTCGGTGACCGCACGCTCCACGGGGCGTCCGGCATCGGGCCGCGCCGGCTTCGGGTTCTCGGCCGCCTGCTGGGTTCCGGAGGCCGTCTCGCCGGTCGTTGACGCTTGGGCGGCGGCCGGCTCCTCGGTCTTGCCGGCCTCCTCGAAGCGCTTGCGCCACGCGCCGACCCGCGAGCCGTCGAACAGCGTCGGGTCGGTGAGGGTGTTCACGGCACCCTGAGGCTCGGACGAGACGCGCCCGGTCTGCGAGCCGACCTTCACGGGCCGGCTGGCGGCGAGGTCGTCCATCAGCTGGCCGAGCGATTCGGGCGTCAGGTCCTCGTAGTAATCCTGGTTGATCTGCACCATCGGTGCGTTGCAGCAGGCGCCGAGACACTCGACTTCCAGCCACGAGAAGGTGCCGTCGGCCGAGACGTGGCCGGGCGGCCCGAGCCGCGCCTGGAGCATCTCCTTGAGGCCCCGCGCGCCGCAGGAATCGCACGGCACCGTGCCGCAGACCTGGATCCAGAATCGCCCGACCGGCTCCAGGGCGAACATCGTGTAGAAGGTCGCCACCTCCAGCACGCGGATGTTCGGCATGCCGAGCTCGGCCGCCACCGCCTCGATGGCCGCGCGCGGCAGCCAGCCGCCGTTCTGCTCCTGCGCCCGCCAGAGCAGCGAGATCACCGCCGAGGCCTGACGGCCTTCCGGGTACTTGGCGATCTGGGTCCTGGCCCACTCGGCGTTCTCGGGGGAGAACGCGAAGCTCTCGGGCTGCTCCGAGGCGGGGGCGAGTCTGCGGTTTGCCATCGCTGCTGTCTTACCGATCCACTTCGCCGAAGACGATGTCGAGCGTGCCGAGCACGCAGGACACGTCGGCGAGAAGGTGCCCGCGGCACATCCAGTCCATCGCCTGAAGATGCGCGAAGCCCGGCGCGCGGATCTTGCAGCGATACGGCTTGTTGGTCCCGTCGGACACCAGATACACGCCGAACTCGCCCTTCGGCGCCTCGACGGCCGCGTAAACCTCGCCCTCGGGCACGTGGAAGCCCTCGGTGTAGAGCTTGAAGTGGTGGATGAGCGCCTCCATCGAGCGCTTCATCTCCCGGCGCGGCGGCGGCGCGAACTTGCCGTCGAGCGCCGCGATCGGCCCCTGGCCGGCGGGCTCGCGCAGCTTGGCGACGCACTGCTTCATGATGCGCACCGACTGGCGCATCTCCTCCATGCGGATCACCTGGCGATCGTAGGTGTCGCCGTTCTTCCCCACGGGGATGTCGAACTCCATCTCCTCGTAGCACTCGTAGGGCTGCGCCTTGCGCAGGTCCCACGGGATGCCCGAGCCGCGCACCATCACGCCCGAGAAGCCCCACTCCATCGCCTCGTCCACCGACACGATGCCGATATCGACGTTGCGCTGCTTGAAGATGCGGTTGGCCATGACGAGGTCGTCGAGATCCTGGACGACCTGGAGGAACGGGTCGCAGAACGCGTCGATGTCGTCGATGAGCTTCGGCGGCAGGTCTTGGTGGACGCCGCCGGGCCGGAAGTAGTTGGCGTGGAGCCGGGCGCCGGAGGCCCGCTCGTAGAAGATCATCAGCTTCTCGCGCTCCTCGAAGCCCCAGAGCGGGGGCGTGAGGGCGCCGACATCCATCGCCTGCGTGGTGACGTTGAGGAGGTGCGACAGGAGGCGGCCGATCTCGCAGAACAGCACGCGGATCAGCTGCGCGCGCCGCGGCACCTCGATCCCGGCGAGCTTCTCGATCGCCAGGCAGAAGGCGTGCTCCTGGTTCATCGGCGACACGTAGTCGAGCCGGTCGAAATAGGGCGTCGCCTGCAGGTAGGTCTTGTACTCGATCAGCTTCTCGGTGCCGCGGTGGAGCAGCCCGATATGCGGGTCGACCCGCTCGACCACCTCGCCGTCGAGTTCCAGCACGAGGCGCAGCACGCCGTGCGCCGCCGGGTGCTGCGGGCCGAAATTGATCGCGAAGTTGCGGATGTTGTGTTCGGTCACGGACGGTCTCCGCGGCTCATGCCGACGTCTTCTCGTCGCCGGGCAGCACGTAGTCGGTGCCTTCCCACGGCGACAAGAAGTCGAAGTTCCGGAATTCCTGCGTCAGCTGCACCGGCTCGTAGACGACCCGCGCCTGGTCCTGGTCGTAGCGGACCTCGACGAAGCCGGTGAGCGGGAAGTCCTTGCGCAGGGGGTGCCCCTCGAAGCCGTAATCGGTGAGCAGGCGGCGCAGGTCGGGATGGCCCGAGAACAGGATCCCGTAGAGGTCGTAGGTCTCGCGCTCGTACCAGTTGGCCGCCGGGAAGACCTCGATCACCGAGGGGACCGGCGTCACCTCGTCGGTCTGCACCTTCACCCGGATGCGCAGGTTATGGCGCAGGGAGAGCAGGTGGTAGACTACGTCGAAGCGCTTCTCGCGCTGCGGGTAGTCCACGCCGCATATGTCGATGAAGTTGCGGAACGCGCAGGCCGGATCGTCGCGCAGGTAGGTGAGCGCGTAGACGATGTCGGAGGCCTGGACCACCAGCGTCAGCTCGCCGAACGCGATGGCGTGGGACACCACTGCCGGGCCGAGGGCACCGACGACGCGCTCGGCCATGGCGGCCACGGCGGCGTCGCCGTAGACCGGCTGGGTGTGGGGCAGGATCGAGATGCCGTTCGTCATGGCCGCTCCTCAGCGCTCGATCGTGCCGGTCCGGCGAATCTTCTTCTGCAGCAGCAGGACGCCGTAGAGCAGCGCCTCGGCGGTGGGCGGGCAGCCGGGCACGTAGATGTCCACCGGCACCACCCGGTCGCAGCCGCGCACCACCGAGTAGGAATAGTGGTAGTAGCCGCCGCCGTTGGCGCAGGAGCCCATCGAGATGACGTAGCGCGGCTCCGGCATCTGGTCGTAGACCTTGCGCAGCGCCGGGGCCATCTTGTTGGTCAGGGTGCCGGCGACGATCATCACGTCGGATTGCCGCGGCGAGCCGCGCGGCGCGAAGCCGAATCGCTCGCAGTCGTAGCGCGGCATCGACATCTGCATCATCTCGACCGCGCAGCAGGCGAGACCGAAGGTCATCCACATCAGCGAGCCCGTGCGGGCCCAGTTGATCAGCTCGTCCGTGGTGGTGAGCAGGAAGCCCCGGTCGGCCAGCTCGTCGCTGATCGACAGGAAGGTCGGGTCGTCCGCGCCGATCGGGCGGCCGGTGTTGGGATCGATGATCCCCTTCGGCTGGGGCGCGATCGCGGGGGCGCGGTTGGTGTCGGTGATCAGGGCCATCGGCGACTCAAGAATTCGGTGCGGGCGGCGAGCGGCGGGAGATCAATCCCATTCGAGGGCGCCCTTGCGCCACTCGTAGACGAAACCGACGGTCAGCACGCCCAGGAAGACGATCATCGACCAGAAGCCGAACCAGCCCAGGTCCCCGAAGGTGATCGCCCAGGGGAAGAGGAACGCGACCTCGAGGTCGAAGATGATGAACAGGATGGCGACGAGGTAGAAGCGCACGTCGAACTTCATGCGGGCGTCGTCGAAGGCGTTGAAGCCGCACTCGTAGGCCGAGAGCTTCTCCGGATCGGGGCTCTTGAAGGCCACCAGGAACGGCACGACCAGGAGCGCCGTGGCGATGAACAGCGCCACGCCGATGAACACGATGAGCGGCAGGTAATCCGCCAACAATCCGGTCATGCCAGGGCCTCGCGAGACGAGTGAAACCGCGGTGCGACGCCGACCCGGATCCGCCCGTGGAATTGTTCTTATGCCAGGATGCGCGCGGCCGGAGGCTTAGTCGAGCCGCCGGCCCGTGACAATGGCTTGTCGCGTCGCACAAAGCGCGCTGTCAGCCATCCTGTCGGTCGTCCTGTCGGTCATGTCCGAGATGGGCTTGCGCGGCGCCGGCGCAACACGACGGAAGCGCGCAGGCCCGAGTCGGGGGGCTGGTATGCCTGCGGCGGCAGTCACGGATCGAGGCGGATGCGAATCCATGCGGGACGCGCTTGACAGGGCACCGGGCGCCCCATAAACCCCGCCCCGTCGCCGGGCGAAACGCCCCTTCGAAGCGACCACGCCGTGCGGGCGTAGCTCAGTTGGTTAGAGTGCCGGCCTGTCACGCCGGAGGTCGCGGGTTCGAGCCCCGTCGCCCGCGCCACGTCCCCCCGATATCACCATCAGAATTCGTCTCGCGGTGCACCGTGCCGACGCGCAGTCGCGCCTGCCCGAGCGGGACGGGTGATGGCTCGACCGAGCGGTCAGGCCACCTTCGACGATTCGGGGGAAGGACCTGGTGGAGCGACCGCGCCCGGCCGCGTCCCGCGCAGGCTGAGGGCGATTCCCGTCAGGATCAGGCCTCCCCCGGCCAGGATGTCGGCGCTCAGCGGTTCGCTCAGGACGAGATGCGTGCTCAGGATGCCGGCCACCGGCACCAGCAGGGCGAAGGGGGTCACGGCAGCCGCCGGGTAGCGGGTCAGGAGCCCGTTCCAGAGGCCGAAGGCGAGGAGCGTCGTCGGGTAGGCCTGGAACGCGACCGATCCGATCGCCCCCCAGCTCGGATGCGCCAGCGCCGTGAGCGCCCCGGGCCCCTCGACGATCAGCGATAGGATGAGCAGGGGCGGCGTGGTGGCGAGGCTGCTCCAGACCATCAGCGCCAGGCGGTCGACCCGGCCGATCCGCTTCGCGACGACGTTCGCGCTGGCCCAGGACAGGGCCGCGCCGACGACGAGGATCAGCGGGCCGAGCGGGGCGCCCCCGCCCCGCCCGAGCGCCACCGCGGCGACACCGAGGAGCGCGATGCTGCCGCCCAGGATCTGTCGTCGGCGCGGGCGCTCCCCCTGCAGCGCCCAGGCGAGCGCCACGGTGAACGGGACCTGGACCTGGATCAGGAGCGACGACAGCCCGGCCGGCATGCCGAGGCGGATCGCCGTCATGAGCAGCCCGAACTGGCCGACCCCGAGGGCGAGGCCGAACCCCGCCACCAGGGCGACGGGGGCCCGGGGCGGCCGGATCACCAGCGCCGCCGGCAGCGCCGCGAAGCCGAAGCGCAGGGCGCACAGCATCAGCGGCGGCACCGTCTCCAGGCCGACCTTGATGGCCACGAAGGCCAGCCCGAGGATCGTGACCACCAGGATTGCGGCGAGCCCGTCGCGCAGCGTCATGCGCGCACCCTACGCCGCACGCCGCCGCGTCACCACCGCATCACCAAGGCCGCACGGCCGCCCGGGCGTGGCGTCGCTCGTCGCGCCGGCCGACCAGCAGGTGGATCGCGTCGCCCGTGCCGGGCACGCAGGCATCGGCCACGTCCTGCCGCGTCAGGCCGATATCCTTCAGTTCCCGGTCCGACAGGGTCGACAGGCGCTGGAGCACGCGCCGGTTCATCGCCGCCCGCGTCAGGCCCGCGCGCACCTCGGCGGCGACCGTCAGCACGGGCCCGGCCATCCGGGCGAGCCATCCGCCGCGCGATCTGATCCGGGATCCGATCCGGGTTTCCAGGGCGGCGGTCTCTGTCAGGCACTGAGTCATGGATCCCCTCCTCCATCGTTCTGGGGCGTCGCGATCCTGGCGGGCGGGGGCTGGCGGCGACAGGAACACTTCGGTACGGTTCAGAAGAATTGTCCGGACGAAAGAGCAGTACGGATGGCGGTCGCAGTCAGAAGCCCCGGGACGCGCGTCGAGGCCGTGGTCGGCGAGATCCGCGAGCGGATCGCGGCGCGGCGGCTGGTCCCGGGCGTGCGGATCCCCTCGGTCCGGGCCTTCGCGGAGACGATGGGCGTCTCGAAATCCACTGTCGTGGAGGCCTACGAGCGCCTCGCCGCCGAGGGCGCCGTGGTGCCGCGGCCGGGCTCGGGCTTCTACGTCGCCGGCAAGACCCGGCCGCTCTCGCTCCAGGCGATGGGGCCGCGGCTCGACCGGATCGTCGACCCGCTCTGGATCACCCGTCAGGCGCAGCAGGCCGGCTCCGACCAGCTGAAGCCCGGGGCCGGCTGGCTGCCCGATTCCTGGATGCCCCACGAGGCGATCCGCCGGGGCCTGCGCCGGGTGGCCCGGGCCGACCTCGCCGAGATGACCAACTATGACCGGCCCCTGGGCTACGAGCCCCTGCGCCACCAGATCGCCCGCAAGGTCGGCGAGAAGGGCGTCGGCGCCGAGCCCGACCAGATCGTGCTGGTCGAATCGGCCACGCAGGCGCTGGACCTCGTCTGCCGGTTCCTGCTCCAGCCCGGCGACACCGTGCTGGTCGACGATCCCTGCTACTTCAACTTCCTGGCGCTGCTGCGCGCGCAGCGCGTCGCGGTGGTCGGCGTGCCGATCACGCCGGAGGGGCCGGACCTGCAGGCGCTCGCGACCCTGCTGGAGCAGCACCGGCCTCGCTTCTACCTGACCAACGCCGCCCTCCAGAACCCGACCGGGGCGAGCCTCGCGCCGACCGTTGCGCACCGGCTCCTCAAGCTGTGCGAGGCGCACGACACGCTCATCGTCGAGGACGAGATCTTCGGCGACCTCGAGCCCGAGGCCGCCCCGCGGCTCGCCGGCTTCGACGGACTGGAGCGCGTGATCCAGATCGGCAGCTTCTCCAAGACCCTGTCGGCGGCCGCGCGCTGCGGCTGGATCGCGCTCCGGGCCGACTGGGTCGAGCCGCTGGTCGATCTCAAGCTCGCCCTCAGCCTCGGCAACGGCCACATCACGGCCGCGCTGGTGCACGCGCTGATCACCGAGGGCGCCTACCGGCGGCACCTCGCCGAGACCCGCCGCCGGCTCGCCGGCGCGATGGTGCAGGCCTCCGCGGAGCTGCGCGCCTGCGGCCTCGAGACCTGGGCGCAGCCCCGGGGCGGCTTCTTCCTGTGGATGCGGCTGCCCGACGGGCGCGACGGGGCCGACGTCGCCCGCCGGGCGCTGGCCCGCGGCATGGTGCTGGCGCCCGGGACCTCGTTCAGCCTGTCGGATGCGTGGAACGGCTACATGCGCTTCAACGTGGCCCACTGCGCCGATCCGCGGATCCGGCCGATCCTTCGGGAGGCGCTGGGCTGAGGGGCACGGTCAGGCCGGCAGCCGCAGCTCCGCCCGCAGGCCGCCGAGATCCGACCGCCCGAGGCTCAGGCCGCCGCCGTACAGCTCGGCGAGCTCCAGGGTGATCGGCAGCCCGAAGCCGTGGCCCGGCACGCCCTCGTCGAGGCGCCGGCCCCGGGCCATGACGGCGGAGGCCGCCGCCGGGTCGAGGCCGGGTCCGTCATCCTCCACGACTACGGCCACCGCGCCGTCGCGCGCCGCCGCCGAGACCCGCACGCGGCCGCGGCACCAGCGGCAGGCATTGTCCACGAGGTTGCCGAGCATCTCGTCGAGATCCTGGCCCTCGCAGGAGACCGACAGGGTCTCCGTGACGTCGAGGTCGATCGCCGCGCCCTTCTCGGCGTGGATCCGCGTCAGCGCCGCGCGCAGGTCCGACAGGCGGGGCGCCAGGGCTGTGCGGCCCCGGGCCGAGCCCGCCAGGGCCGCGGCCCGGGCGCGCCGGAGGTGATGGCGCACCCGCCGGTCCATGTCGTCCACCTGCCGGCGCAGGGCGCCGTCCGGGTCGCGGGCCGGCTCCGCGAGGGCCATCGACAGGGTGGCGAGCGGTGTCTTGAGGGCGTGGGCGAGGTTGGCGACGTGGCCGCGGGCGCGTTCCAGGTTCTGCGCGTTCTGGTCGAGGAGCGCGTTGAGTTCCGCCACCATCGGCGCGATCTCGGCCGGCTGGTCCGCCGGCACGCGCTCGTGCCGCCCCGCCCGGACCGACGCGAGGTCCGCGCGCAGGCGCGTCAGCGGCGCGAGGCCCAGGCGCACCTGGAAGGCCAGGCCCGCGAGCAGGCACAGGCCGAGGATGCCGAGCGCCAGGGCGAGGCTCGTCAGCGCCTCGCGCAGCGGCCCGCGCAGCTCCCCCTCCGGCGCCGCCACCACGATCGTCGCCGGCTCGGGCCCGGGCACGGCCAGCACGCGGGCGACGAGGGGCTCGCCGCGCGGCCCCGTGCCCGAGGCCGGGTGCGGCCGGCCCGGATCGTCGTCCGGTCCGGGATCGGACAGGCGGATGTCCCCGCCCCGCAGGGAGCCGGATCGGATCGTCTCGGCGCCGCGGCGCACCTCCCAGGCCCAGCCGGGGCCGGGCCGGTCGAAGGGCGGCGCGTCGAGCCCCTGCGGGAGGATCCCGGCCTCGAGTCCGGCCCGCAGGGCGACGATCTGCGCGTCGAGCCGGCCGTCGAGCTGCCCGCGCACGAAGCGGTGCAGGATCACCCCGATGGCGAGGCCCGCCACCACCAGGGCCGCCAGCACCAGCACCAGGGCCGACGCGAGCAGCCGTGTGCGGAGCGAGCGGCGCCGCGCCGTCGCCGCCATCAGGCGGGCTCCGCGTGCAGGCGGTAGCCGTGGCCGCGCACGCTCTCGATCCGCGCCGGCGCGATCTTCCGGCGCAGGCGCGTGATGATCACCTCGACGGAATTCGAATCGACGTCGGCGTCGCCCTCGTAGACCCGCTCGATCAGGTGCGGGCGCGGCACCACGGTCTCGCGGTTCAGCATCAGGCAGGACAGGACCCGCCATTCCAGGCCGGTGAGCTTGAGCGGCAGGCCCTCGTGCTCGAAGGCGCCGAGACCCGGATCGAAGCTGAGGGGACCGCAGGTGATCCGGCTCGCGCCCCCGCCCTGGGACCGGCGCACGAGGGCGCGGAGGCGGATCACCAGCTCCTCCACGCGCACCGGCTTCACGAGATAGTCGTCCGCCCCCGCCTTGAAGGCCGCGACCTTGTCGCTCCAGCCGTCCCGGGCGGTGAGCACCAGCACCGGCAGGGTCCGGCCGGCCCCGCGCCAGGCCCGCAGCACCGAGACGCCGTCGCCCTTCGGCAGGCCGAGATCCAGCACGACGGCGTCGTAGCCCTCGGTCTCGCCGAGATGCTGGGCGTCCTCGCCGGTGGCGGCGTGGTCGAGCACGAAGTTCTCGGCGCGCAGGACCTTGGCGACCTCCGCCGCGAGGGCGGCGTCGTCCTCCACCAGCAGGATCTTCACCGGTCTCACCTCCCCGTCTGGACCGCGGCGGCCGGCCGGTTTCGCCCGCTGCCGCCGGCACTTAGGGCCGTGGTCTTACGTCGGCTCCCGGGACGGCCGCCCGGGCGCCGACCTGTCGGCTCGCATCAACGCCCGCTGCCAAGCCTCTGAACCCGCACGGGTTCCACACGGAGCGCTCTAGGGCGGCGCGTTTAACCGGGCCTGAACCGCGCGGTTCAGACCGGATTGCCGGCGCCTCCCTAGGAAGGGGCATCGGATCGAGCCGATCCGGACCCTCCAGAGGATGAGATCATGAGCGACGACAAGACCATCGACGGGACCGCGCGGGAAGTCCGCGAGACCGAGGCCGCCAAGCCGGCGTCGCGGGCGGTGCCGCGGCGGACCTGGGTGGTGGGCGCGGTGGCGCTGCCGCTGGCCCTGGGCGCCGTCGGCCTGTCCCTGGCGCAGGGAACGCCGTTCCAGCCGACGCCGGTCGCGCCGGTGGCGATCCAGGCCCTGGCCCCCTCCGGCGCGACCGCCATCAAGGGTGAGGTCGCGGAGATCTTCGGCAACAAGTTCGTGGTGCAGGACGGGACCGGGCGGGCCCTCGTGGAGACGGGCCGCGAGGGCGAGGGCGGCGGCCTCGTCGCCAAGGGCGAGACCGTGACGGTGCAGGGTCGCTTCGAGACCGGCTTCCTGCGCGCCCGGGTCCTGACCCACGGGGACGGGCGCACGCTGCTGCTCGGGCCGGCCGGCGGCCCTCCGACCGGCAGCCTGGACTGGGCCAAGGACCGGCTCGGTCTCGGGCCGAAGCCCGACATGGCCGCCCTGACCGCCTCGCTCCAGGCGGCGGGCTACGGCGACGTGCGGGTCACGGGCCGCGGGCCGCGCCATTTCGAGGTGGCCGCGAAGGACCGGGACGGCCGCGAGCACCAGCTCCATGTCGGCTTCGACGGCCAGGTGCGGGAGCGCCCGGCGCCGGGGCTGCCGCCGCTCTGAGCCGGGCCCGGGCGGGCGGGCCCGCGTGCAACCCTTCCGAGCCTGCCGCGTCCTCCTGTCTCTCGCCGGACAGGAGGTGCGCGCCGTGGAGCCGATGAAGCCGATGGAACCCATGAAGCCCATGGAGCCGATGAAACCGATGAAGGGCGCGGAGCCCTGGTGGCCGAAGGATCTCGGCGAGCCCGCGACCAGCGGCGCGCAGAACGGGATGAGGTACGCGTTCTTCCCGGACAAGCGCCGCCTCCTCGTCGACCGCGACGGGCAGGTCTCGACCTACGACAGCGGCGACCACCGGATCGGCGGCGTCGCGCAGGCGGACGGGGCGGCCAAGACCCTGACCTTCACCGGCCAGGACGGCGAGGTCGACCTGGGCTCCCTGAAGAAGCTCGACTGAGCCCGGCGTGGACAGGCCGGGACGGCGCGCTTAAGCCCGGCCCGACCATGCGAGCCGTCCCGCCAGACCCCGCGATGCCATGCGCGCGCTGATCGACCTCGTCCGCGCCATGCGGTCGGCCGACCGGCGCCGGCTCGCCCTGATCGCCCTCGGCCTCGCGGCGGCGGCGCTGCTCGAGGTGGTGGGCGTCGCCTCGGTGATCCCGTTCCTAACGCTGGTCGGGGACCCGTCGGCGGCGACCCGGATCCCCTACCTGGCCCAGGCCCGGAGCGCCCTCGGACTGACCGACGAGCGCGGCTTCCTGCTGGTGACCGGCGGGGCCGCGCTCGCGGCGATCCTCGTCACCGCGCTGGTGAATGCCGGGCTGACCTACGCGCAGCTCCGGTTCACGCACCTGGCCGGCTACAGCCTCAGCCGGCGGCTGCTGTTCCGCTACCTCGACCGGGAGCGGCTGTTCTTCGCGAAAGCCAACAGCGCCGAGCTCGCCAAGAACGTGCTGTCCGAGACCGACCGGCTGGTGATCGGCGCGCTGACCCCCGCCACGGTGCTCGCCTCGCGGGCGAGCTCGGCGCTCGCGGTGATCGCGTTCCTGCTGGCCTACGCGCCGCAGCTCGCGCTGATCCTGGGGGGCGGCTTCGGCGGCCTCTATGTCGGGATCTACCTGGTGATGCGCGCCCGGCTGGCCCGGCTGGGCGGCCGCACCGTCGCCGACAACGAGGCCCGCTTCCGGATCGTGCAGGAGACCTTCGGGGCGCTCACCGAGCTGAAGCTCTACGGGCGCGCGGAGGCGTTCGCGTCGCGGTTCGACGCCCCGGCCCGGGCTTACGCCCTCGCCACCGCGGCGAGCCAGCTCACCGGCCAGATGCCGCGCTTCGTCATCGAGGCCCTGGCCTTCGGCGGGGTGATCGTGGTGGTGCTGTTCGCGCTCGCCCAGGGGCTCGACGTCGCCGGCATCCTGCCGCTGCTCGGCCTGTTCGCCTTCGCGGGCTATCGCATGCTGCCGGCCTTCCAGAACATCTTCACCTCGGTCGCGCTGATGCGCTTCACCCTGCCGGCGGTGCGGGTGATCGTCGACGAGCTCGCCGACGAGCGCGAGCCGCGGCCCCGCACCGCGGAGCGGCTGCCCTTCGCGCGGGCGATCCGGCTCGAGGGCCTCGGCTTCGACTACGGCACCGGCCGTCCGGCCCTCGCCGGGATCGACCTGACGATCCCGGTCAACGCCACGGTCGGCCTCGCCGGGCGCACCGGCTCGGGCAAGTCGACGCTCGCGGGCCTGATCCTCGGCGTCCTGAGCCCGACCGCCGGGCGGATCACCGTGGACGGTCGGCCCCTCGATGCCGGCACCCTGCCCGCCTGGCAGAACCGGATCGGCTACGTCCCGCAGGAGGTGTTCCTGGTGGACGGCACGGTGGGGGAGAACATCGCGCTCGGCCTCGACGCGCCGGACCTCGCCGCCGTCGAGCGGGCGGCGCGGCTCGCCGGCGCCCACGACTTCGTCGCCGCCCTGCCGCACGGCTACGCCGAGCGGGTCGGCGAGCGCGGGGCGCGGCTGTCCGGAGGCCAGCGCCAGCGCGTCGGCATCGCCCGGGCCCTCTACCACGACCCGGACGTCATCGTCTTCGACGAAGCGACCTCGGCCCTCGACGACGAGACGCAGGCGGCCGTGATGCGGGCGCTGCGCGCCCTATCGGGCCGGCGGACGCTGATCCTGATCGCCCACCGCCTCTCGACCCTGGAGGGCGCCGACGCGGTCCACGTCCTGGAGGCCGGCCGGATCGTCGCTTCCGGGCCGCCCGAGACGGTCCTGCCGGGGCTCGGAACGGCGGCCTGAGCAACCGCGCGCCGGGGCCTTGCGTCCGGCCCCGCCTCCGTTACCTCGGCTCACCGAGGCAGACCGGGAGAGCACCGTGACCACGCGCATCGAGCTGACCGCACCGGACGGCACCACCGCGACGCTCGCGACCGTCGGGGCCGAGCCGGTCTCGTGGCGGGTCGGCGGGACCGAGTATCTCTGGAGCGGCGATCCCGAGCACTGGAACCGCCACGCGCCCTGGCTCTTCCCGGTGGTCGGCGCCTCGGCGGGCGGGCACGTGACGGTCGGGTCCGAGCGCTACCCGATGGCCCAGCATGGCTTCGCCCGGGACCTGCCCTTCGCGGTGGTCGACCGGAGCGCCGACGCGGTGACCCTGCGCCTGACCGACGGGCCCGAGACGCGGGCGCACTACCCGTTCGCGTTCCGGCTCGACATCGCCGCGCGGGTCCGCCCGGCGGGGCTCGACCTCGACGTGACCGTCGCCAATCCCGGCGCCGTCCCCCTGCCCTACGCCCTCGGCTTCCACCCGGCCTTCCCGTGGCCCTTCGCGGGCGGCACCCGCGCCCGCGACGGCGGCTACGCGGTCGCCTTCGAGGAGGCGGAGCGGCCCTTCGCCCCGCAGGTCGGCCCGGGCGGCCTGCTGCTGCGCGACGAGCAGCCGATCCCCCTCGCCGGGGACACGCTGCCCCTCGATCCGGCGCTCTTCACCGAGGCCTTCGTGTTCCGGAACGCCCGCAGCCGCTGGATGCGCTTCACCGGCCCCGGACGATCGATCCGCATGGAGATGGCGGATTTCCCCCACCTGGCGGTCTGGACCAAGCCGACCGCACCCTTCCTGTCGCTCGAGTGCTGGACCGGCTACGCCGACTGGTCGGACTTCGCGGGCGACCTCGCCGCGCGCGATTCGCAGCGCCTGCTCGCCCCGGGCGACGCGGCGCGCCACGGCGTCCGCCTGACGCTGGAGACCTAGCCCTTGCGGATCTGGGTGGCGCGGCCCGAGCCGGGAGCGACGCGGACCGGGGCGGCCCTGGCCGAACTCGGCCATGCGCCGCTGGTGGCGCCCGTCCTGGCCCTGCGGCCGACCGCGGCGGCCCCGCCCATGGGACCCTTCGCCGCGCTGCTGCTGACCAGCGCCAACGCGGTTCCGGCGATCCGCGACGCGCCGGCCCTGCACGGCCTCCCGGTCTTCGCCGTCGGCGCTCGGACGGCCGCCCTGGCCCGCGCGGCCGGTCTCGGCCCCGTCCGGGAGGGGCCGGGCGACGCCGCGGGCCTCGCCGGCTTGGTGGCGGCGACGCTGCCGCCCGGCCAGCCGCTCCTCCACGCGACGGGAGCCGAGCGCAAGCCGGAACCGGCGGCGACGCTCACGGCCGCCGGATTCCGGGTCACGGCCTTCGTGGCGTACCGGGCCGAACCGCTGGACCGCCTGCCGCCGGCGGTCGGCCGTGAACTCGCCGAGAACCGCCTCGAGGCAGCCCTTCACTATTCCCGGCGCAGCGCTGCCGTCGCCCTTGCCCTCGCGGATGGATCGGAGCACGGCGGAGCTTTCCGCCGGCTGAGGCATTACTGCCTATCGCCGGATGTTGCGGCACCCCTGGAAGCGGCCGGTGTTCCGGTCCATTTCGTCGCGGCACGCCCGCGCGAAGCGGACCTGCTCGGCGCCCTGACAGGGCGACCGGGCTAACCGCGCGGTGACAGGGAGGCCGGGCCGCCGTATCTCGCCCTCGCGCCCGGCGCCGCCGCGGTGTTAGGGGGGCGCGGCGACGCCGAAGAGTTGGAGGACTTGCCCGTGACGCCACCACCCAGCGACGCCGACAAGCCCGGCCCCGGCGGCCGGAAGCCGGACGCCGCGCCCGGCAAGCCCGGGCAGTCCAGCCCGCCCGGTGGCGCGTCCCGACCGGCCGCGACGTCGGCGTCCACAGCCTCCACGTCGGCCCCGACGTCCGCTTCCACGTCGGCCTCGATGTCGGCCTCCACCTCTTCCACCGCCGCCGGCGGCGTGCGGGGGCCGCAGGGATCCGCGTCCGGAACGCCGCCCAGGCCGGCGACCGACCCGGTCGTGACCGCCAAGCCCGGCACGACCGATCCGAAGGCCGACGCCGGCAAGCCGGTCTCCGGGACCGACGGCCTGAAGCCGTCGACCGGCCCGGCCGCCCAGTCGGCCGGTGCGAAGCCCGATCCCGTGACGGCGGGCGCCGCGTCCTCGGCCTCCGACGGCAGGACCGGAGCGTCCGCCTCGTCGTCGTCGACGGCCTCCACCGCCGCGTCCGGGATGTCCGGCGCGAAGATCGATCCGAAGGCCGCGCAGCCCGGAACCGGAACGCAGGGCGGTCCTCGTCCGGGGGGACCCGCACCCGGCGCCGCGGGCCCGGCGGCGGCGAGCGCGGTGACGGCCGGCCCGATCATCGACCTGAAGGCCAAGCGGATCCCGGATCCGGCGACAGCCGGCAAGGAGCCGGGCAAGGACGCTTCCAAGGACGCTTCCAGGGATACTTCCAAGGACGCCTCCAGGGACGGCAAGGAGCCGCCGAAGGGCCCGATCCCCGCGGTGGCCGCCGTCGATCCCAGCAGGAGCGCCGCCGCGCCCGCCGGCCGGGCCCGGGCCGGGTTCGGCTCGCTCGCGGCCGCGGGGCTGCTCGGCGGCGTGATCGGCGCCGGCCTGCTGTTCGGCGCCGAGAAGGCCGGGATCGGTCCCGACCCGCGCCTGAGCGCCCTGGACCAGAGGCTCTCCGGCCAGCTCGCGTCCCTCGACAAGCGTCTCGACGGGCTGGCTCCGCGCGATGCCGTGACGGCGCTCGACAAGCGCGTCGCCGCCGCCGAGGCGAGCGCCAAGCAGGCCCTGGACAAGTCTGGTGCGGCGCCCGCGTCCACCGCCGACGGGCAAGCGGCCGGTCAGGCCTCCGGTCAGGCCCCCGCCGTGCCGCCGGATCTCGTCGCCCGCCTCGACAGCCTCGACCAGCGCGTCGCGGCCCTGCAGGAGGAGCCGGGTCAGGAGCCCGGTCGCGACCAGCCGGCCGATTCGAAGCTCGGCGTGGTCCAGGACAACGCGAAGCAGATCGCCGACCTCGAGACCCGCCTGAAGGCGGTGGAGGATGGCGGCGCCAACAAGGGCGCGGCCGAGGAGGCCGCCCGGAAGGTCGCGGCGCTGCAGAGCGAGGTGGAGCAGAAGACCAAGGCGAACGCCGAGGCCGACGCGGCCCTGGGGCAGCGCCTCGACGCGCTGCAGCAGGCCGTCGACGCGCGGGTGAAGGCCGCGACCGAGGCGATCCAGGCGGCGACCCAGGCGAGCCGCACCGCCGCCGAGGCCGGACAGGCCCAGGCCGCGGAGGCCGCGAAGGCGGTCGACCGGCGGCTGCAGGAGCAGGCCGACCAGATCGCCGCCCTGGACAAGAGCGTCGCGCAGCGCGCCGAGGCCAGCACCGTCCAGGCGGCGCTCCGGGTCGTCGTCGCCGACCGCGTGGCGGCCGCCCTGGAATCCGGGACGAGCTACGCCGAGCCGCTCGCGACCCTGCGCAAGCTCGATCCGGGGACCGACGCGCAGGCCAAGGCCCTGGCGCCCTTCGCCGACGGCGGTGCTCCCTCGGCTGGGGATCTTGCCGACACGTTCCGGCCGATCGCCGAGCGGATCGCGGCCAAGCGGCAGGCGCAGCGGGCCAAGAGCGCGGCCGAGACCGGCGATTTCCGCACCAAGCTCCTCAGCATGGCCGACGGTCTCGTGCAGATCCGCAAGGCCGACGCACCCGCTCCCGAGGCCGCGGACGATCCGGAGAGCAAGGTCCAGGCGGCCCTCGACCGCGGCGACCTGCCGGCGGCCTCGGCGGCCTTCGCGGCGCTCCCGGCCGAGGCCCGGGAGCAGGCCGGGGATTTCGGCGCCAAGCTCAAGGCCCGGGCCGAGGCCGAGCAGGCCGTGCGCGCGCTGCTCGACGGCGCCTTCAAGGCCCTGCCGGTCGGCGCCGCCCAGCCGGCCCAGGCCGCCCCCGGGCGCTAGGCCGGTGAGGGCCCCGATCCGCGCGTTGCGCGGCCGCACCATCTCCGAGCGGGCGCGCAGGCGCCCCGCTCCTCCCGCACCCCGCGACGGCCGCCAGCCGGCCGCCGACAGGAGATACTGACCCCATGTGGCGCGCCCTCGCCTTCCTGGCCCTGCTCGCACTCGCCGCCTTCGGGGCGGTCTGGATCGCCGACAGGCCCGGCACCGTCACCGTCGTCTGGAACGGCTACCAGATCGGCACCAGCCTCGCGGTCGCCCTCGTCGGCGTGATCGCGGCGGCGATCGTCCTGGGCGTCCTCTGGGCGATCGTGCGCGGTGTCATCGGCCTGCCCGAGGCCCTGGTCCGCGGCTCGGCCGAGCGGCGCCGGGCCAAGGGCCTCTCGGCCCTCTCCCGCGGCATGGTGGCGGTGGGCTCGGGCGATCCCCTGGCGGCCCGCCGCTTCGCGGGCGACGCCGAGCGGCTCCTCGGAACCGAGCCGCTGACCCTGCTGCTGAAGGCGCAGGCGGCGCAGATCTCCGGCGACCGGGACGCGGCCGAGAGCGCCTTCCAGCGCATGGTCGACGATCCCGAGACCCGGGTCCTGGGCCTGCGCGGCCTGTTCGTCGAGGCCCGGCGCCGCGAGGACGAGACGGCCGCCCGCGCCTACGCCACCGAGGCCGCCCGCCTCGCCCCGAGCGTGACCTGGGCCAACGAGGCCCTTCTGGAGGCGCAGAGCGCCGACGGCGACTGGGCGGCCGCCCTGGAGACGATCGAGCGCCGCTCGTCCCTCGGACTGATCGACAAGGCCGCGGCCCGACGCCAGCGGGCGGTGCTCCTCACCGCCATCGCTGGCGAGCGCGAGGCCGGCGAGCCGGAGATCGCCACGGAGCGGGCCCTGCAGGCGGTCAAGCTCGCCCCCGACCTCGTGCCGGCGGCCTGCATCGCCGGCCGCCTCCTCGCCCGTCGCGGCGACGTCAAGAAGGCCGCCCGGATCGTCGAGGCGGCCTGGAAGGCCAATCCCCATCCCGACCTCGCGAAGGTCTATCTGGGCCTGCGTCCCGGCGATTCGGTCCGCGACCGCCTCGCCCGCGCCGAAGTCCTGGCGAAGCTGTCGGTCTGGGACCCCGAATCCCGCCTCGCCCTGGGCCAGGCCGCCCTCGACGCGCGGGACTACAAGCGGGCCCGCGAGGCCGTGAAGCCCCTGCTCTCCGACCGTCCGACCGCCCGGGCCTGCCTGATGATGGCGGCCATCGAGGAGGCCGAGCACGGGGCCGCCTCCGGTCAGGCCCGCGAGTGGCTGGCCCGGGCCGCCCGCGCCCCGCGCGACCGCGTGTGGATCGCCGACGGCATCGCCACCGATACCTGGGCGCCGGTCTCGCCGGTGACCGGGCGCCTCGACGCCTTCGCGTGGCGCGAGCCCCCGAACACGCTCGGTGCCGCGCCCGCGGTGGAGCCGGAGGCGGATGCCGCCGGCACGGCCCTCGTGCCGGCGGCCCCGAACGCCGCGGCGCCGGGCGCCAGACCGCTCGCCTCATCGATCCCCGTGTCGCCTCCGACCGTGCCCCCCGCCGCCGCGACTGCTCCGGTCCCGTCGCCGACACCCGCGTCGACCTCCGCGTCGGCCCAGGCCGCGTCCTCGGCCTCGGTCGCGTCCGCGGCGTCGACCTCCACCGGCCCAATCCCGACCGTCCTTCCGGCGAAGGCGAGCGCCTCGAAGGCGGCCGGTGCCGACCCGGTCTCGGCCGGGATGGCGTCCGCGGCGCTGCCGCCTTCCGGCTCGGGTGAGCGGCCGGTTCGTCGGATCGGGTGACCGGTTTCACGGCGCGCCGGCCGTCCGAGCGCGAGATGACAGGAGCGCCGCGGGGTCACGGACACGCCGGGGCGTTCGACTATTGCAAGTTGAATGAGCCGGCGCGCCGTGTAGCTTGTCGTGAGCTGCCGACCGAGGATCCGATCATCCCCCAGCCCGCTCACAGCCCGCGCGCGCCGTCGATCCGGTCGGATCGGAGGGGCGTCCCGCGTCGCCGGGTGCGCCCGTGACCGTCCTCGAGGAGGACGGCGAGCCGCGCCGGCAGGTCGGGGCCCTGCCGTTCTGGCACGGGCGGGACGGCAAGACCAAGATCCTGCTGGTGACCTCCCGGGAGAGCCGCCGCTGGGTCATCCCCAAGGGATGGCCGATGAAGGGTCGCAAGCCGTTCGAGGCGGCCGCGCGGGAGGCCTACGAGGAGGCCGGCCTGCGCGGTGCGGTCGGCAAGCGGCCGATCGGGCTGTACCTCTACCAGAAGCGTCTGAGGAACCTCGACACCGTCCTGTGCCAGGTGAAGGTGTTTCCGCTGGAGGTGCGCAAGCAGCTCAAGCATTTCCCGGAGGCGCGCCAGCGGGAACTCCGATGGTTCACCCCGTCGGACGCCGCCGAGGCCGTGTCCGAGCCCGGGCTTGCCGCCCTGATCCGGGCGGCATCGCGCACCTAAAACGGCGCGGAAGCGCAACACGGCGTTGCCAACCCGGCGGCGATCCGTTATGGCCCCACTCGGCCGGACGGAGACGCCCTCGCGGGAGCGCCCCGGTCACCTGCTGCGGTAGCTCAGTGGTAGAGCACTTCATTGGTAATGAAGAGGTCGAGAGTTCAATCCTCTCTCGCAGCACCAGAAACCTTCCCGATCTCGCAATCAGTTCGGACGATGCTAACGGTTCCCTAGCGGAACCCGTCGCAGACTGAGGATCGCGTCGGCTGCCCGGCCGACACCATCCGCTGAAGGGGACGCGCGGACGTGAACTCGACAGCCCTGTTCACCATGCTGGGCCTCGTCATCGGATGGGCGGTCCTGGCCGGCGCGGCCCTGATCACCGGGCGGGTCGCCACCTTCGCGTTCCTGATCCTGACGCTGATCGCCCTCTACCTCTACGTGCCGTGGGTGCGGCTGCGGGCGAGCGGGATCGACGGGTCCAGCCGACCGGTCCGGTTCTGGACCAACGTCGCCATGCTGGCCGTCAGCCTCGCCGCCTGCCTCGCCTTCGGGATCATGCTCGCCCGGCGCACAGGGCTCCTGTAGGCGCCCGTAGAGCGGCGCGTTCCGCGGCCGCGCCGCGCGCGCCCGGCGATCCCGAGAGAACCGTCCCCTGTCCGACCACCGAGCGCCCTCACGCGGCGCATCGCGGGCAGAGAAAGGGGCCGCTGATCCGGTCATTCGCGGCGCCCCCTTAACATGGGTGAGGCGTCCTTAACTTACATTGTGAAATTCTGGCAGGATAAGCGCGGCCCTGATCGTGGATTTTCACGACAATACCCTGGGGCGGCGCGGGAAAATGCGTTCGGTCAAATATTGATCGTTATAAAATTCGCGAAAGATCGAACCGTGGTCCCGAGGCGGGGTTGGACAGGGTGCGAGGCGCGATGCTCCCACGGAGTACCGGGCCGACGGCCGATCGTGCGGTGGGCTTGAGCACGCCGTGCCTCTCGCGAGGGACAGACATCATGTACTATCACGACAAGCGGCTTCAGTACCCGGTCAAGGTGGACAGCCCCGACCCGATCTACGCCCGCATGCTTCAGCAGGCGATTGGCGGCATCGAGGGCGAGATCCGGGTCGCCTTCCAGTACTTCTTCCAGGCCTGGGGGAACCGCGCCCCGACGACCAAGTACCGCGACATGCTGCTCAATACGGCCACCGAGGAGATCGGCCATATCGAGATGCTCGCGACTGCGGTGGCGCTGAACCTCGAGAACGCCCCTACCAAGGTCCAGGAGGCCGGGGCGGCCGACGCGATCGTCGGTGCCGTGATGGGCGGCGAGAACCCGCGCCACATCGCCGAGGGCATGCTGCACAAGACGCTGCTGTCGACCGGCATGGCCGCCTTCCCGGGTAATTCGGACGGCCAGTCTTTCGACATGAGCCACATCTACGCCAGCGGCAACATCGCGGCCGACATGTACTGCAACGTCGCCGCCGAGAGCACCGGGCGCGTCCTGGCGGTGCGGCTCTACAACGCCACCAACGATGCGGGCATGCGCGACATGTGGAGCTTCCTCATCGCCCGGGACACGATGCACCAGCAGCAATGGCTGGCGGTGATCGAGGAACTCGGCGGCCACGCCGGAACGCTGCCGATCCCGAACTCCTTCCCGCAGGAGAAGGAGAACCAGAAGTTCAACTACAACTTCTTCTCCACGTCGGCGGACGGTTCGCCGCCGCCGGCCGGGCGCTGGACCCAGGGCCCGTCGCTCGACGGCAAGGGCGAGTTCAGCGTCGTCCAGAACCAGCCGATGGGCGAGGAGCCGGTGCTCGGCCCGGCGCGGCCCGACAGCGGTGCCGAGAGCCAGCAGATCGGCTGATCCGCCGGCCGGGACGGCTCACCCGAGGTCGCGGCGCTCCGGCGCGCCGCGACCCGCGCGCGGACGGGAACAGGTGGCTCGCAGGACGGTGACACGCGGCACGCTCGTTGACGGTCGTGTCTGCCTCGCCCGGACCGACGCGGAGCGCGCCCCGCTGGTCCGGCGACTGGCGCGGATCGAGGGTCAGGTTCGAGGATTGCGGGCGATGGTCGAGGCCGACAGGCACTGCCTCGACGAGATCCAGCAGATCCGGGCCGCCACCGCGGCATTGCGCGAGGTCGGCCTCCTGATCATCGACCAGCACGTCGCCGCGGGGCTCCGCCTCGCGGCGCGCGATCCGGACCGGGAGGCGGTGATGGCGGACCTCCTCCGGGTTCTGCGGGCGGCCATGGCGGAGGCCGGATAGGCGTGGGCGGCCGGCCCGCACCCCCCGGCGCCCACGCTCAGTGCTTGGTCAGCGTCTCGACGACGGTGCCTAGCCCGATGCGCGCCGAGAAACGGGCCAGCCGGCTGCGGCTGGGCTCCTCGAGACCGCCGGCATGCGCGAAGGTCGTCAGGGCGATGCCGACGAGGAACCGGGCCTCCTCGACGGTCACGGCCCGGCCGCTCAGGGTGCTGGCCGCGCCCCGAACGGCGAGGACGGCCTCCTGGAAGGCGGGATCGTCCTCGAGATCCGAGAGCCGGGTCATGGGCACGATCCCGCGGTCGAGAGCGTCCTGCGGCCGCCCCGCTCGGGGCGGGCATTCGCAGCAGCGAGATCTTCGCGTGCGCTGCCGCAGATACGGCCGTGCGGCGAACAGTTTTCCGGTGCGTATGACCTCATCGAACTCCCTCTTTCCGTCGACATCTCTGTCGCGATTGTCGCGGATGCCAGCATATATTGATCCGAAGATGTGCCCATCCGCTGATCTATGTTGCGGCGGATGCGGCGTATTCAGCGATTAATGGCGCCACGCGATTTTTCGTACCCTTCAGGTGATCGGCTATCATGCTCGAACTCTCGCTCGACGCTGATACAATCGACGCGCAGGGCCCCCGGCTCCCCGACAGCGTGCAGTATCACCTCGGCCATCTGCTCGCGGCGACCTACGCGCAGGACAACGTCGAGCCGACCATCGCGGATCGCTTCGCCGAACTGCTGAGGCTGCTCGACGGCGCCTTCGGCCGGGTGCAGGACGGGCGCGAGAAGGCGTTCCAGGCCTCGCTCCTCGCCCTGGTGCCGAACCTGCAGCGCTTCGCCCGCTCACTCCTGCGCAGCCATGTCGGTGCCGACGACCTCCTGCAGAACACGCTCCTCCGGGCCTGGCGCTCGCGCGCGAGCTTCGCGCCGGGCACGAACCTGGAAGCGTGGCTGTTCACCATCATGCGCAACCAGTTCTACAACGAGCACCGCAAGCGTGGGCGCGAGGTGCAGGACGAGGACGGCGCGCAGGCGGAGCGGATGGTCTCGCTGCCCGAGCAGGGTGGCCATCTCGACCTGAGCGACGTCCAGGCCGCCCTCGACCGCCTGGCGCCGCCGATGCGGCAGGCGCTGGTGCTCGTGGCGATCGAGAACCTCACCTACGAGGAGACCGCCGCCGTCATGCAGTGCCGCATCGGCACGGTGAAGAGCCGGGTCTGGCGGGCTCGGACGCAGCTCGCCGAGATGCTGGGCTACACCGGCCTCGAGGTCGGCAGCGACGACATCATGCTGGCCGCCGCGGGACCGAAGGGCCGGAAATCCACCGCTGTCTCGTGACGGCGACCGGCGGACGGGGTCGCTAGGGACCCGCCTCTGCGCGTAGGGTAGATCCCCGATCCCGGGCTCGAGGAGCCGCCGTTCCCCATGTCGCCGCTCCCCATGCTGCCGCGCGCCGTGATCGCCGCTGCCGTCGTGTTCGGCCTCGCCCTTTCGTCGGCGGCGGTGGCGGCGCGGACCGCACCGGGACCCGCAGCGCGGGCCTGGCTCTCCGACCTCGTCACGCGGATCGATGCCGTGGACCGCGCCGGGACGCGGCCGGGACCGGGCCGTGGCCGCGGAACCGTGGTCGTCCACGTGCAGATCGCCGCGGACGGTGCGGTTCAGGGCGCGGAGATCGAGGAGAGCTCGGGCTCGGCGAAGCTCGATCAACGGGCGCTCCGCGCCGTGCAGGGGATCAGTCCGGCGCCCGCGCCGCCCGCCGCACTCCTGGGTGTGGACGGGATCGTCGATCTCAGCATCCCGGTCGCGCTCGGCCACTGAGCCCGCGCCGAGTATGCGTCTGCCGGCCGGACCCCAATCCCGGCGGCGCCGCCGGACCGGTCAGCGGCTCGGGCCGGTATCGGCGCCGATATAGGCCCCGACGAGATAGCCGGCCTGGAGAGCGGTGAGGTAGGCGAAGAGCAGCAGCACCTTCTCGGCGTCGAACTGGGCCCAGACGAAGATCGAGAGGGCCAGCCACCCGAGGGTGACCAGCATCGAGCTGGCCATCAGAACCGATGCCCGATACCGCCAGCCCTCCCATATGCCCACCGCGAAAAGCAGGGCCGCAACCAGCAACGGGCCGTCTCCTTCCGCGCGAACAGATAAAATTTTACGCGCTAAACCTCTGGTATTTCGAAGATTTTCGACCGCGCGCCCGACATTCGGGGGGGAGTTTTAATTTTGCATTAACTCGGCCGGTCCGCTGTGGCCGTCCGTCATAGGACGACCTGGTCACGGTCCGAGTCCAGCAACGTCTCCACTCCGCGCCGGCCGCTCGGCGGGCCGGGGATGCAGAATGCGAGCCAGGAAGACGGCGGCGCCGACCGGCAGTTTCACCGGCGATCCATCATTGACAAGATCGATAATAGAAATCGATTGCATCTTTTTGGATCATGTTGCTCTGCAGCGTAGATATCCCCTCGAAGCCGGGGACGCCCCGGACAACGAGAGGATTTCAGATCATGACCGTTCGCACCATCGTTCTCGCCGCCCTCGCTGCCGTTCCGATGATCGGGGCCGCCCGCGCCGACGAGAGCATCGCGCTGACCCCGCCGCTCTATCGCGAGCAGGCCCGTCCCACGGCCGCCGTGCGGCCGGCCTCCGAGCTGGCCACGACGCCGCGTCTCGTCCCGGCGAGCCCGGCCTCGCGCCGGGTCGTCGCCACCGCGGTCCCGGCCCGCTGAGGCGGGGCGTGTCCGCGATCCGGCGTCACCGGGTCATCCGGTGGCGCCGGCCGCAGCGCCGGCCCGGTACGAAGCGTCAGCCTACCCGTCAGGCCGGGCAGGGTTTTCCCCCCGGCAGAACCACCTCGCTCTGCCCGTTGTAGATCTCGCCGCCGCGCACCGGCCAGATCTTCTTGTACCGGAAGGTCCACCGCGTCAGGTTCGAGAGGACCGGGAAGATCGGGTGGTAGGTCATCGTGACTTCCGACACGACGAAGCGGTCGCCGTTCCGGGTCAACCCGGCGGGCGGTGCGCCGAGCGAGGAGCCCGCCGTGCGGGCCTGTCCGTTGGACTCGGCGCTCGAGCAGACCTTGGTCGCCGCCGAGCTGCCGTCGCTGTAGGTGCCCGCCGCCGTGAGCACGATGCTCGCCCGGCTCACGTCGTAGGGGTTGGAGATCGCGCTCGTCGCGGCGAAGACCGGCTTGAGGTCGGCGTAGCTGCCGCGCGAGATCAGGTCCGCCATCGTGGCCGCCGCGTTGTCGAGCCGCTTCCCGATCATGTAGGCGCGGGGCAGCTCGATCGACCCCATCAGGATCAGCAGCAGGATCGGGGCGATCACGCTGAACTCGATCGCGCTCACGCCCTCCCGGTCACCGATCAGGCGGATCAGGCGGGCGCGCAGGCGACCGCTCAGCACGGCTTGGGCTCGTAATCCTCGGCCCGGAAGATCTCGGTCGTGACCAGCAGCTGAGTCTTGTCGGCCATGATCCGGCCGGTGAAATCCAGCATCTGGAACAGCCGCATCACCGGCACGGCGACCCGGACCGTGACGGTGTCGCCGCCCTGCGGGCACTCGAACCGCTGGCCGAAGCCCGGCGTCCAGGTCTTCGTGGTCTTGTCGAACGGCTCCGCCGGCTGCGAGGTCGAGAACGAGGGCGTCCGGGAGACGTCGAGGCGCAGGTCGGCGCATGGGAACAGCGCCGAGGGGCCGGTGCAGACGATCTTGCGGAGGCGCTCACTCGGATCGCCGCCGTCGGAGCCGTCCTGGAAGGTGCCGGTTCGCAGCTGCCGGACACTCCGGTCGACCGCGATGTCCAGCGTCTGCTGCTCGATCGCGATGACGCCGGATTCCGCCACGACGCCCAGGAGGGCCAGGAACGGCGCGGCCAGGAGCGCGAACTCCACCGCGGAGGCGCCGGTCCGGTGGCCGGCAAACCGTCGGACGCGTCCGGCCGGGCCGGCGCGGCCCTCGGTCCCGCCCGGACGGCGGACGGTCGCGACGCGCCGAAAGATGCCCATCATGCCAAACGAACTCTGCAGGTTCGTGCCTGCGGCCGTCCGGCCGTAGAGGCGCGGACGAAAATAACCCTATGATGAGGCCGTTTAAAAACGGTTCAAATCTGGGTAGAAATTGCGGGTTCAGCAAGATTTTGCGGCCGCGACATGTGATGAGGACGCGAATTCACCCTGAGGTTGTGTGCTGTTGTGTTCATTCGGCGGCCGGCCAGTGAGGCGATCAGTCGTCGAGACGGTGCCGGGCATTGTGCGGCCGCATATAGAAGTTGTTCACAGCTAAAGGCGGCTCTATCGCGTGGCGATAGCTTCGCGGTGCTCGGACGCCACGGATTTTTAGGAGCTGTGCCTTAGGCCAACGGTTCGGTGGCCGGTGCCGCCGCAGCCGCCGATCCGGTCCCGCCCTGGGAGACGCGTCCATTTCCCTGTTCTGGAGAGTGCTCCGCGCCGGCCCGCGGGCCCTGACCGACCGGTCCGGCTCGGTCGCCCTGACTTTCGGCCTGAGCGCCGTGGTGCTGCTCGGCCTGACCGGGGGCGGCATCGATTACGCCCGCCTCGCCTCGCGGCGCAGCCAGCTCCAGAACGCGGCCGATGCCGGAGTCCTCGCGGCCGGCAACTACCTCAAGCTCGCCGTCTCGACCTCGGCGGCGGCCAAGAGCATCGTGGTCGACACGGTCCACGCCCAGGCGGCGCCGCGGCCCGAGAGCCCCTACGCCCTCCGGGTCGACGTGGCGGACGACAAGACCAGCGTCGCCACGACGGTCGACGAGACCGTCAAGCTCGCCTTCGGCGGCTTCGTCGGAGTGCCCACCGTCAAGGTCTCGGTCCGCTCGACGGTCCGCGTCGTCGGCAAGATGCGCCTGTGCCTGCTGACGCTGGACCCGCTCGCCGCCGGCGCGTTCGAGCTGGAGAAGAGCGCCGAGGTGACCGCCCAGGATTGCTCGCTCTACAGCAACTCGCAGAGCCCGCGCGGCATGGTCGGCAAGGACAGCGCCTATGCCCGGGCGCAGACGATCTGCACGGCGGGCGGCTTCGACGGCGCCCGCGCGAATTTCGCGCCGCCGCCGCAGACGGGCTGCCCGCCGATCCAGGACCCCCTGAGGGACCGGGCGGCGCCGCCGGTCGGCGCGTGCACGGCGATCCCGTCCTCAGCGAACAGCAAGCGCGACACCTCCGGCAACATCGTCGACCAGAGCGTCACCCTCGATCCGGGCACCTATTGCGGCGGCCTGTACATCACCAAGAACGCCTCCGTGACGCTGCGCGCCGGCATCTACGTGATGAAGGACGGCCCGCTCATCGTCGACAAGAATGCCGCCATGACGGGAACCGACGTCGCCTTCTACTTCACCGGCAACAAGGGCGGTCTGCTCTTCGACAAGAAGACCACGGTCAGCCTGTCGGCGCCGACCACCGGCCCCATGGCCGGCCTGCTGATGATGGAAGAGCGCTCGGTCAGCGATCCCGTCGACCCCGCGGCGATCCTCGCCGGCCTGGTGGACCAGACCGTCACGCCGCTGCTGCCTGCGCCGCCGCCACCGCCGCCGACCCCGCCGCCGCTGGCCGCGACCAAGGCCATGCGGACCTACCGCATCATCAGCGACAACGCGCGAACCATGCTGGGGACGCTCTACCTGCCGGCCGGCCGCGTGGTGATCGACGCCGACAAGCCCGTCGCCGACCAGTCGGCCTACACGGTGATCGTGGCCCAGCAGGTCAACCTGTACCAGGGCCCGAACCTCTATCTGAACGCGAATTACGACGGGACCAGCGTGCCGGTGCCGAAGGGGGTCGGACCCCTCTCGGGCAAGCTGCTGCTGTCCCAGTAGGGAGGACGCGATGCGGATCCTGCGTCGACTACTCGTCGCCTGGGAGTGACACGGTGCTCGCGCTGATCCTCGACGATTCCGAGATGAACAACCTGCTGATCATGCAGGCGCTCAAGCCGGTAGCCGACTGCGAGCCGGTCGCTTTCACGTGCCCCGTGACGGCGCTCGACTTCCTGCGGGCGCAGGTCGACCGGATCGGGGTCGTCGTCACCGACTACGACATGCCCGGCCTGACGGGCCTCGAAGTGATCGCGGCGGCGCGTGCGGTCCCGGGCTTCGCGCACGTGCCGATCGTGATGGTGACGAGCCTCGACCAGCGCAGCCTGCGCCACGAGGCCCTGCGCGCGGGCGCGACCGACTTCCTCGGCAAGCCCTGCGATCCCGTGGAGATCCAGGCCCGCATCACCAACCTGATGAAGATCAGCGCGGCCCACCGGCAGGAGCAGGACCGGGCCGCGTGGCTCGCCCGCGAGGTCGCGGCGGCGGTCGCCGTCATCGAGGCGCGGGAGCGCGAGATCATCGCCCTGCTGATGCGGGCCGCCGAGCACCGCGACACCGATACCGGCGACCACATCGCCCGGGTGGCCGGCTACGTGGGCGTCATCGCCCGGAACCTCGGCTTCGGCCCGGAGGAGATCCGGATCCTGAAGCTCGCCTCCACGATGCACGACGTCGGCAAGATCGGCGTGCCCGACGCGATCCTGCTCAAGCCCGGACCGCTCTCCGCCGAGGAGCGCGCCGAGATGGAGAAGCACGCCGAGCGCGGCCGGCGGATCCTGGAGGGCAGCACCTCCGACGTCGTGCGGCTCGCCGCCGAGATCGCCGAGAGCCACCACGAGCGCTGGGACGGCACCGGCTACCCGAAGGGCCTGCGCGGCGAGGGGATCCCGCTCTCGGGCCGCATCGTGGCTGTGGCGGACGTGTTCGACGCCCTGGTGACCGAGCGGCCCTACAAGGCGGCCTGGACGCTCGAGCGGGCGCGGGCCTTCGTGGCGGACCAAGCCGGCCGCCACTTCGACCCGCGCTGCGTCGAGGCGTTCCTCGCGGGCTGGGACGCGGTGGCGCGGACCTGCCTGCGCGCCGCCGCCTGATCCGCTCCCCGGTACCGTCGCCCTACCGCCCCTCCCCCCCCCGCGATCGGGCCCGACCGGGCCACCTGAAGGAGCCGAGCGTGCATCTCGCGTGGCTGAGGCCGAGGCGCTCCCTGGCGGGCCGGCTGGCTCTGGCGGTGACCGGCGCCGTCACGGCGGCGCTCGTCCTGGCGGCGGCCCTGTCGGTCTGGCGCGAGGTCGCCCGCTACGCCGCCGACAAGCAGGCGGCGCTGGAAGCCGTCGCGCAGGTCTTCGCGCATGGCGGCGCCCGGGCCACCGCGGCGGGCGACGCCGACGGGGCGGACGCGTCGCTGCGGGCGATCGGCAAGGTGCCGTCCATCGTCTACGGGGCGATCGAGCGTCCGGACGGGTCCGTGCTCGCCGAGCAGGGGATCGGCCTGCGCCTGACCCGGGACGCCGCCCAGGACGGCGCGGACCTGTCGCTCCTGCACCTGCTCGCCACCCGGAGCCTCCAGGCGACCGCGCCGATCGTGGAGAACGGGGTCCCGGTCGGTCGGGTCGTGCTGATCGGCGAGACCGACGACATCCTCGGCCATCTCTGGGCCGCCGCGCAGAACGCCGCGCTGGCGGCGCTGCTCGCCGTCGCGATCGGCGTCGGCGTGTCGCTCTACCTGCAGCGCAGCGTCACGCGCCCGCTCGCCGCCCTCGCCCGCACCATGGAGGCGGTCCGCCTGCGCCACGACTACGCGCAGCGCGCGCCCGTGGGCGGCGACGACGAGGTCGGCGCGCTGGCGCGGACCTTCAACGACCTGCTCTCAGCGGTGAACGAGCGCGATCACCGCCTCGCCGCCCACAGCGCCCACCTCGAGGCGGAGGTCAGCGCCCGGACGGCCGACCTGAGCGAGGCCAAGCAGGCCGCCGACGCCGCCAACGCCGCCAAGTCGGCCTTCCTGGCCACGATGAGCCACGAGATCCGGACCCCGATGAACGGCGTCCTGGTCATGGCCGAGCTGCTGGCGGGGTCCGACCTACCGGCGCGCCAGCGCCGCTACGCCGAGGTCATCGCCCGGTCCGGCCGGTCGCTCCTGGCGATCATCAACGACATCCTCGACTTCGCGAAGGTCGAGGCGGGCAAGCTCGAGCTCGAGCGCGTGCCCGTGAGCCCCGCCGAACTCGCCGACACCGCGGTGACGCTCTTCGCCGAGCGGGCCCGGACGGCCGGGCTCGACCTCGCGGCCGAGGTCGGGCCGGAGGTGCCGCGGGCGATCCTCGGCGACCCGGTCCGCCTCGGACAGGTGCTGAGCAACTTCGTGTCGAACGCGCTGAAGTTTACCGAGGCCGGCCACGTCGCCGTCCGGATGACGGTCGATGCCGCCGACGGGTGCCTCGTGGTCGCGGTCTCCGACACCGGGATCGGCATCCCGCAGGACAAGCTGGCGACGATCTTCTCGGCCTTCTCGCAGGCCGACCAGTCGACGACCCGCCGGTTCGGCGGCACCGGCCTCGGGCTCTCGATCGCCGAGCAGATCGTCGCCGCGATGGGCGGCACCGTGGCGGTGACGAGCCGCGTCGGCGCCGGCTCGACCTTCTCGGCGCGCATCCCCGTCACGGTCGCCGAGCCGGCCCGCCCGGTCCGGCGCCGCGACGCGGTGCCGGCCGCGATCGCGCTCGATACGGCCGGTCCCGCCACCCGCGCCGCCCTCGCGGCCGGCCTGCGCGCGGCCGCCTTCGCGCCGGTCGCGCCGGGGAGCGTCGCCGACCACTGGATCGGCGACGCGGCCGCTCTCGTGGCGGCGGGCCGCCGGCCGGACCGGGCCGTGCGGGTGCTCGCGGTCGCGGGACCGGGCGACGGCGCGGCCGACGAGGCGCTCCGCGCCGGTCTCGCCGACGCGGTGCTGCGCTGGCCGGTGACCCAGGCGGAGTGGCAGCCCGTCCTGGCGGCGCTGGCGGCGGGCGACGCCCTCGCCGCGGCCGCCTCCCCGGCCTCGCCCGCCGGCACGGACGAGGCGCTCCCGCGATTCCCGGCCGCGCGGGTGCTCGTCGCCGACGACAGCGCGGTCAACCGCGAGGTGGCCCTCGAGGCGCTGGCCCGCTGCGGCGTGACCGATGTCGTGACCGTCGAGGACGGGGCCGCGGCGGTGGCGGCCGCCGAGACGCAACGCTTCGACCTGATCCTGATGGACGGCAGCATGCCGGTCCTGGACGGCTTCGCGGCCGCGCGGCGGATCCGGCAGCGCGAGGCGGCCACCGGCGGGCGCGTCCCGATCGTCGCCCTCACGGCGCACGTCCTCGGCGAGGCCGCCGACGCCGCGGCGGCGGCCGGCATGGACGGGACGCTCCTGAAGCCCTTCACGCTGCGGCAGCTCGCCGACCTGCTGCAGGCGCAGGTCCCGGCGCTCCGCGTCGCGCCGGCTGCCGCCGCGGCGCATACCGTGACGCCGGCCCCGGTCGCTCCGCTCGCCGCGCCGGCCGTCGCGAACGCCGCCGACGACCTCATAGACGCCGAGGTGATCGACGGGCTGCTCGGCCTCGGGGACGGCGCCTTCCTCGACCGCGTCCTCGACCTGTATCGGGCGCAGGGTCCGGTGGCGCTCGCCGGTCTGAGAGCCGCCCTCGCCGCCTCCGACCAGCCGGCGATCGCCCGGGCCGCGCACAGCCTCAAGTCGATGAGCGCGAATGTCGGCGCGCGCGTCCTCGTGGCGCGTCTGCGCGTCATCGAGGAGGACGCGCGGAGCGCGGCCTGCGTCGAGCGGGCGGACGCGTGCGACGCCCTGGACAGCCTGCTCGCCGCGACGATCCGCGGCCTCGAGGAGCGGACGCGGTCCCGGGCGGCGGCCGCCTAGGATCGTCGCGGGCGACCCCGGCGGCCGTCGGCCCGGCCTATTGAAGCGTTCAGGAAAAGTATTCCATCGGGAGACCGCCCGATTTCGCAGACCTGCCCTGCGATGCGGCATCTGGCATGCCAGCAGGGTCCGCCGTACGGTTGCGCTTCCTCCCAAGCACTCCCTCAGCCCGCCCGGTTCGCCGCGGCGGGCTTTTTCGTCGGCGCTGCCGGCGGGCCGCGGACCGTCCCGACCGCGTCCGCGTGCCGACCTGGCTCGGGATCAGGTGATGAGCATGCGGCGGGTGAACATCGCGGCCGCGAACAGCACGGCGGCGCCGGCGGTGATGATGCTCGTCATCAGGATGCGGCGCGGCTCGGTCGAGGATCCGGCCTTGATGGGCTCGACGATCGGCACCAGGGCCACGACCTGCTGCTGGGCCACGATGCGGGCCCGGTCATAGGCCAGCTGCACGTCGCGGTGATACTTCTCGGCATTCTCGCGCTCGTGCTCGAGATCCTCGAACCGCGTGAGCGCGTCCGAGAGGCGCCGCTTCTCGGTCGGCGCGGTGCCGGCCAGCTGCTGCTGGACCCGCGCGATGTTCGCGTCGAGATCGCCGATCTGCTGCTTCAGGTCGACGATGCTGCGGGATTGCGGGCCGAGGTCCCGCTGGAGCACCGCCAGCTGGACGGCGAGCTTGGTGCGCGTCTCCCGCAGTTCCGAGACCGACTTGATGGTGGCGGTGTTCGACTTGATGACGTCGAGCACGCCCTCGCGGTTGCGCAGCTCGTTCAGGGCGGCGTTGGCCTTGGCCTCGCGCTCCTCCGCGAGCTTCAGGACGCGCGTGCTCACGTCGAGGGCGTCCTTCCGGGACGGCAGGCTGAGGTCGTTCAGCATCCGCTCCGTATCCGTCATGACCGCCTTGGTGATGGCGAGCGACTCGTCGGGATCGAAGGCCTCGACGGTCAGCGACATGATGCCGGACGCCGATTCGACGTCGACATCGACCCGGCGGCGCCAGTACCGCAGGAACTTCTCGACCGGCTTCTCCGGGTTGAAGCGGGAGAACATGTCGATGTCGTCCCGACCGAACCACGCGCGGATCGGGAGTTCCGCCGCGACCGCTTCGACCATGGGCCGGCTGTGGATGTATTCCTGAGCGATGAGCGTTTCCTGGGCGACGGTCGCCTTGATCACACCGGCATTCGTGCCGACCGTGTCGGGCGTCGCCTTGTCGGCGGTGCCGATGGTCGGCCGGATCGCGAACCGCGCCTCGGTGACGTAGCGGTCGGAGGCGATCAGCCCGTAGTAGATCCCGGCGGCCAGGGTCGGCAGGACGAAGCAGACGACGAACAGGAGCGGCAGCCAGGGGTCGCTTTTGACGTGGCTCTGGTACGAGCGCACGCCCTTCTTGGTGTCGGGCAGGCCCGGGAGGCGCGCGAACTGCCGCAGCGACTGCGCGATCACCTTGTTCCGGTCGATGCCTTTCAGAGGCCGGCCCTGGGCTTTCTCGACCTGCATGTCCATCGTTGCTTCTCGAAGCTCGGGCTTGCGCGGGCGTCGTCGACCCGCGCGGCTTTCACGCCGCTCGCGCAGCCCATCACACGGACAGGCGGCGAAAGCATGTCAGCCGCGCCGTGCCCCCTCCCCCGTGCGGGAGGGCGTTGGGGAGCGGCAGGACGCTTCGAGGTGGAGCGCGCCGTAGAGCCGCTGGGTCCGGATGTGCCTCGTCCGGACGGACCTGATCCCCGACCGGGCGCTCCGCGAGAGCAGACCTCTCCCGACGGATCTCGGGCCTGACCGAGATCCGCGCCGGACCGGTCGGGACCGGCGCTAAGGACTGTCCGCGATCGTGACCTGATCGGCGACACCGTCGGTCTTGCCGCTGAGGCCCGGCACCTCGTCGAGCTGCCGCAGGCTGGTGAACCGGCCGAGCTCCTCCCGGTAGCGCACGATCTCGAAGCCGTGGCCCTTGAGTGCCGGAACGCTGTCCAGCTCCTCGGCCGTCGCCGTGTTGAGATCGATCACGGTGGTGCCCTTCCGCGCCGGTCGGCGCCGTACTCGGTCGCTCCGGTCCCGCGCCGGCCCGGGCGCCTCAGCGGATCGGATCGGCGCGGAACTGCCCGTGGGCGGGCTCGGACGCCCGACAGCGGCAGGCGGGTGGCAGGCCGGTCGGGCCCGTGCGGTTCTGCCCCTCACGGCTCAACAGGCGCAGCAGAAGATGCTCGAGCGGCGCCGCCTGGTAGGGCTTCTGGAGCACCGGAACCGCCTGATAGGCGGCGTCCAGGCCGTGCTGCCCGTACCCGGTGGCGAACAGGAACGGCGTATCGCGCGCCAGCAGCAGGTCGGCGACCGGGTAGCTGCGCGCCTCGCCGAGATTCACGTCGAGCACCGCCAGATCGAACGCCTCGGTCCGGGCATGAGCCAGGGCCTGCTCGAGGCGCATCGCCACCACGACCTCGCAGCCCAGGTCGAGCAGCATGTCCTCGGCGAGCATGGCGACGAGGCTCTCGTCCTCGACCAGCAGGACCCGGCGTCCGGCGAGCGGCGTCATGGCGCGCGCGGCCCTTCGACCGCCTCCTGGCCGATCCAGCCGAGCCGGGTCAGCGGGATCCGCATCTGGCAGGTCGCGCCCGCCGGCGCGAAGGTGATCGCCGCGCTGCCGTCGAACTCCAGCGGCAATTGCCGCTCGATGAGCCGTGAGCCGAACCCCTTCCGGGTCGGGGGCGTGACTGGCGGGCCACCCCGCTCCTCCCAGAGCAGGTCGAGCTGCTGACGGCCGTCATCGCGATCGTGAAGGGACCAGGTCACCGCGACCCCGCCCTCGGGCGTCGACAGGGCGCCGTACTTCGCCGCGTTGGTCATCAACTCGTGGAGGGCCATTGCCAGCGTCACTGCCACCTTAGGGTGCAGTCGCGCGTCCGGCCCTTGTAACCGGAAGCGGCCGGCATCGACCTCTGCCAAAAGGTGGGGGGCGAGCGCGCGCTCGACCACGCCGCGCAGGCTGGCGCTCTCCCAATTGTCCTCGACCAGCACGTTGTGGGCGTTGGACAGGGCCGCCATCCGGGCGTCGAAGACGGCGCGCGTCGTCTGGTCCGTCTGCCCGCGGAAGGTCTGCGCGGCGATCGACTGCACCGTGGCGAGAGTGTTCTTCACCCGGTGATTGAGCTCGTTGATCAGCAGGCGTTGGCGCTCGGCGGCCGCCTTCTCCTCGCTGATGTCGCGGACCTCGATGATCGTCCCGATGATGTTGGTCGCGTCGTCGCGGATCGGGCTGGCAGTGAACGCCACGGGGAAGAAGTGCCCGTCCCTGTGCACGAACACCTCCTCGCCGCGCTCCTGATTGTTCTCCGGGAAGGCGCGGTCGATCGCGCACTCCTCCAGCGGGAAGGGCCTTCCGTCCGGGTAGGTGTGGTGGACGATGTCGTGCAGCGGGCAATCGCGGGCGAGGACTTCCCGCAGCGTCCAGCCGGTCAACTGCTCGGCGGCGCGGTTCATGTAGATGCAGTGCTGGCGGTCATCCATCAGGAAGATGGACACCGAGGCGTTGTCGAGGACCGCGTTGAGGCGACGCTCGCTCTCGAAGAGCTGGCCCGACCCACGCCGCAGGCTCGCCAGCGGCGCGCTGGCGGCGGACGAGGATTGAAACGGCTGCCGCGAGTTCGGCACGGTCACGACCCTTCACGCGGGTTGATCTGAGATACCCTGCGCGCGATCCTGGTGGACCTTCGGGACTGGGCACGGTGGGTGGCTGGCCGCGCCGGACGGCCTAGAGGTGGGAGCGTGCAACGCACCATGCGGAGCCGTTGTTCCGCCGCGCGGACGGTCCGGCCGCGCCGTTCCGCCCGGGTCCATATCACGCGGGTCCGGTTCACGCGGGTCCGGGCTCCGGATGGCGCGCGAACAGGGCGGCCCAGTCGGCTCGACGCTCCTGCGGGACGAGGAAGAAATCCCACGTCACGTAGTCGCTGACCGCGAGCCACGTGCTCGCATCGTCGATCAGGTTTCCGGTGATGTCCGCGCAGATGTAGCCGTGGCTCTCGGCGAACCGGTAGAGGGAATCCTGCGCGTGCCCGTAGGCGGAGTAGCCGGCCCAGCCGTACTCCACGCTGGCGATCGGGCGGCATCGCCGGAGGAGCTGGGCCGCGCCGCTCAGGGCGTTCAACTCCCCGCCCTCGATGTCCATCTTGATGTAGGCCACCGCGGGGACGTGACCGAGGGCGGTATCGAGCCTCTCCGTCCTGACCTTGATGGTCTTGGACGTGATGGCGGGACTGCTGAAGTAGCGGGCGAGGAGCCCGCTCTCGCCGGGCACGCTCGCGACCGTGAAATCGGTGCGCCCCGCCGTGTCGGAGAGGGCGACGTCGTGCAGCTCGACCTCGGGTCGTCGGCCGAAGCGCCCCACCAGATCCTTCATCAGGAACGGGATCGGCTCGAAGGCGTGGACCTTGCCGGTCGGGCCGACGATGTCGACGAACGCGACGAGGTGGAGCCCGGTATGGGCGCCGACGTCGACGACGACATCCCCCGGAGCGAGGAAGCGGCTGTAGCCCTGCCGCAGGATGCGCTCGTAGTCCGGGACCTGACCGGCGTCATGAACCGCCCTGAAGGCGTTGGCGGCGGCCACGGCAGGATGCATGCGCAGGGTCCGTTCAGAGGGGACGAGTCCGGAGGGTCGGCGAGGTCGCGCCCATGGTAGCCCGCCCCGCGCGGGCTCTGCCAGCGCGCCGCGGCGGGAAGCCGACGCCCGCTGCGAGCCCCGACCGGATCAGGCGGGCCGGCCCTTCCCGAACCGCTTCAGCAGTCGCTCGCGCTTCAGGCGCGACAGGCGGGCGATCCAGAACACGCCGTCGAGCTGGTCGATCTCGTGCTGGAGGACCGCGGCCGGGAAGCCCTCGGTCTCCTCCTCGAGGGCGGATCCGTCGAGGTCGCGGTAGCTCAGGCGGATGCGGGCGGCCCGGGTGACCCGCTCGCGCACCCCCGGCATGCTGACGCTGCCCTCGTCGTGGACCTCCGTGTCGGGGGACGCCCAGGACACGACGGGGTTCACGTAGACGCGGGCGCTCTCGTCCGGCGACATCCGCACCACCACGAGGCGCGCGGGGACGCCGATATGCGGGGCGGTCAGGCCGATGGCGCTCTCGGCCATGAGCGTGTCCCGGACGTCGTCGGCGAGGGCCCGCAGGGCCGCGTCGAACGCGTCGACCGGTTCGGCCGGGTGCGTCAGGCGGGGATCGGGAAACAGGACGAGCGGGCGCGCCGGCATGGTTGATCAGTCCGCGTGGGTCGTTTCACCAGCGGCGCCGCGAGGGCCCGCCGCGCGCCATGCAAGCCGCGCCGCGGGGCGGATCGTCAAGACCGGCGCGCCGCAGGCCCGCCCGCGTCGCCGGGTCCCGGGCCGGCCGCGACGGCGCGCGCGACGTGGTGGAGCTTGTCGGGATTGCGCGTGATGTAGATGGCGTCGATCCGGCCGTTCTCGATCGCGAGGGCCGTCGTCTGCAGGAGGCCGCCGCGCTCGCGGGTGACATAGCCCGGAAGCCCGTCGATCCACACGAACCCGATCAGCGCCGCCCGGCCGTCGCCCCACTTGCGCCGCGCGCCCGCGTAGAGCCGGAGCAGGCGCTCCAGCCCCCGGATCGGGTTGACGAAGGCGAGCACCTTGCCGCCGCCGTCCGAGGCGAGCGTCACGCGGTCGGCGAGCAGCGTCCGCAGCCCCGCGACATCGCCGCTCGCGGAGGCCTCGAAGAACGCCCGGGCGACGCGCTCGCCCTCGTCGCGGGTCACGGGAAAGCGCGGGCGCGCGGCCCGGACGTTCCGGCGCGCGCGGGCCGCGAGCTGGCGCACGGCCGGCGCCGCCCGCCCGAGCGTCTCCGCGACGTCGCCGAGCGGCAGGCCGAACACGTCGTGGAGCAGGAAGGCCGCGCGTTCCAAGGGAGACAGCCGCTCGAGCGCGAGCATCAGCGTCAGCGTGAGGTCGTCCTCGTCCACGCCGTCCGCCCCCGGCTCGACCAGCGGCTCGATCAGCGGTTCCGGCAGCCAGGGGCCGACATAGCTCTCCCGGCGCGCGCGCGCCGACTTGATCTGGTCGAGGCAGAGGCGCGTCACGACGCGCGCGAGGAACCGGTCGGGCGCCGCGACCCCGCTCCGGTCCGCCGCGACCCAGCGCAGCCACGCGTCCTGCACGACGTCCTCGGCCTCGCTGCGCGAGCCGAGCATGCGGTAGGCGATGCGCAGGAGCCGGGGGCGGTGGGCCTCGAAGGCGGCGGTCCCGTCCCCGCGCCCCGGCGGCATGACCGGACCGGAGGCCTGATCGCGTCGGGGCGGAGCCCGCCCGCGGGGAAGGGCGGGTCCCGTCATGCCGTCGCGAGCCAGGTCTCGAAGCGCGTATCCCCGAGGCGGGCCGCGGCCGCGTCGTCGGGGACCAGGGAGCCTCGCGCCAGCGCGGCACCGAAGTAGCGGGCCGCGGCGTCGACCGTCACCGCGCGGCCGTCGCCGGCGGCCGCCACGCGCCGGGCGACGAACGCCCGGAACGGCAGCCGCTCCGGCCCCGCGACGTCGATCGTCCCGTCGGCGGGCGCGCCGACGGCCACCGCGGCGAGCGCCGCGGCCACGTCCGCCGCCGCGACGGGCTGGAAATCCGCGTCCGGTACGAGGATCCGCTCCCCGACCGCGAAGGCTTCGGCGATCGTCGCGACGAACTCGAAGAACTGGGTGGCGCGGACGATGGTGTAGGGAAGGCCCGACGCCGCGATCAGCCGCTCCTGCGCGACCTTCGCCCGGAAGTAGCCGTTGCCGTCCGCGCGGTCCGCGCCGACGATCGAGAGGGCGACATGGTGCTTGACGCCCGCCTGCCGGCCGGCGGCGAGGAGGTTGCGGCTCGAGCGCTCGAAGAAGTCGCGCACCGCCGCCTCCTCGAAGGAGGGCGCGTTGGCCACATCGACCACGGTGTCGGCGCCGACGAGAACCTGGGCCAAGCCGGCGCCGGTCACGGCGTCGACGCCCGTACTCGGGGAGGCCGGGACGGCCTCATGGCCCGCGCGCTCCAGCTCGGCCGTCAGATGCCGGCCGATCAACCCGCTGCCGCCGATCACCACGATCTTCATGACGTCTGTCTCCCGCGCGGACCGGGCCGAGGGGCACCCTGCCGCTCCGGCGTCCCGGTCGGCGACAGGACGATGCAGCATCCCGGTTTGTGACATCCCGCCGCAAAAAGCGACGGCCGCGGCGTTGCGAGAGGCCGCGACCGGCGCTACGGAGGCCCCCTGCCGGAGCCGAGACGCCGATGAGACTGACCCTGACTGCAACGCCGCCCCGCCTTGCCGCCAGGACCGTCTCTCCGCATGCCAGCACAGCTCGCCCTCCTGAACCTCGCGTGGACCGCGCCTGACGGGCGCGCCGTCCTCTCCGGCATCACCGCCAGCTTCGGGCAGGAGCGAACCGGCATCGTCGGCCGCAACGGCGCCGGCAAGAGCACGCTCCTGAACCTCCTGGCGGGCCGCCTCGCGGCGACGGGCGGCAGCATCCACCGCGACGGCACGGTCGCCCTGCTGCGCCAGTTCGCGGGCCCGACCGCCGACGAGACCGTCGCCGACCTGTTCGGCGCGACGGCGGGCTTGGCGCTGCTCCGCCGCGCGGAGGCCGGTGCGGCGGAGGCCGACGAGCTCGCCGCCGCCGACTGGACGCTCGCGGAGCGCCTGACGGGAGCGCTGGCGCGGATGGGCGTGGCGGTGGACCCCGACACGCCGCTCCGGCGCCTCTCCGGCGGGCAGCGCGCCCGCGCGGCGCTGGCGGCGGCGATCTTCGCCGCGCCGGATTTCCTGCTCCTCGACGAGCCGACCAACGATCTCGACCGCGACGGGCGGCGGGCGGTCCTGGAACTTCTGCAGGCGTGGCGCGCCGGCGCGATCGTGGTCAGCCACGACCGGGCCCTGCTCGACGCGATGGACGCGATCGTGGACCTCGCGCCGGGGGAGGCGACCCGCTACCGGGGCAATTTCGACGCCTTCCGGCAGGCCAAGGCGACGCGTCTCGCCGCGGCCGAGCACGACCTCGCGGTCGCCGAGAAGCGGGCGACGGACCTCGCCCGCCGGGCGCAGGAGCGCGTCGAGCGCCAGCAGCGCCGCGACGCGGCTGGGCACCGCCGCTCCGCGAAGGGCGACCTGCCCCGGATCCTGGCCGGGGCTCGCCGGGACAACGCGGAGCGGACTGCGGGCGGGAGCGCGCGCCTCACTGAGCGCCAGCGCGCCGGCGCCGAGGCCGATCTGGCGGAGGCCCGGGACCGGATCGCGGCGGTGAAGCCGGCCGCGATCGCGCTCCCGCCGAGCGGGCTCCACGCCGACCGGCGCGTCCTCGCGCTCACCGACGTGACGGTCGGCTACCGGCCGGGTCAGCCGGTCCTGCGGGACGTGTCCCTCGCGGTCACGGGTCCGGAGCGCGTCGCCCTCCGCGGGCGGAACGGCTCGGGCAAGTCGACCCTGCTCGCGCTGGTCGCCGGCCGCCTCAGCCCGTGGTCGGGCCGCGTCTCGGTCGGGGTGCGCGCCGCGCTGCTCGACCAGCGCCTCGACCTCCTCGATCGCGACCGGACCGTGGCGGAGAACTTCGCGCGTCTCAACCCGGAGGAGGACGCGAACGGGTGCCGGGCGGCGCTGGCGCGGTTCCAGTTCCGGGCGGCGGCCGCGGACCGCCCCGTCGCGGCGCTGAGCGGCGGCGAGCGGGTCCGGACCGCCCTCGCCTGCGTGCTCGGCAACCGCGCGCCCCCGCCCCTCCTGATCCTCGACGAGCCGACCAACCACCTCGACCTGGACGCGGTCGAGGCTCTCGAGGCCGGGTTGGCGGCCTATGACGGCGCGCTCCTCGTCGTCAGCCACGACGCGGCCTTCCTGGACGCGTTGGGGATCACCCGGCGCATCGACCTCGACGACCTCGCCGACCGGCCCCGCGCCTGAGGGTGGCATCCGGAACGGCGGCGGGACGGGACGCGGTCGCCGCCCCCTGCCCCGCCGGGTCTTCAGGAGGCGTCGGTTCGGTCCGCACGCGTCCCGGCCGGATCGAGCCGGATGGTGAACAGGCGCAGGACGGTGCGGCCGCCGCGCACGGGCCCGACGGCGACGATCCGCGCCCCGCCGGACGGCGCCGCCCGGACGACCGCCTCGGAGGCGAGGCAGTCGCAGGGCAGCGCGCGGGTCATCTGTTCCAGCCGACGGGCCACGTTGACGGTGTCGCCGACTGCCGTGAACTCGACCCGCTCCGCCCCGATGACGCCGATGAAGACCGGGCCGCGATGCAGCCCGATGCCGACCCGCACCGGTGGCAGGCCGGCCTGTCCGCGCTCCCGGCTCCAGGTCGCCATCGCGGCCGCGAGCGCGCGGGCCGCCGCGACGGCGCGACCGGCATCCCCGGGCGCCGCGTCCGGCACGCCGAACACCGCCATCACCTCGTCGCCGACGAACTTGTCGACGAAGCCGCCCGCCGCCTCGATCGCCCGCGCGACGCGGGACCGGAACGCGGCGAGGAACGCCGCGACCTCGCCGGGCGCCATGCCCTCGCAGAGGCGGGTGAAGCCGCGGATGTCGGCGAAGAGCACCGTCGCCTCCTGCTCCCAACCGGGGCGCCGGGCGGCGCGATCCGTCTCGGCGACCCATCGGGCGACCGTCGGCGCGGTCAGGCGCGCGAGGTTGTTCCGCTGCCGCGTCGCGGCGCACGCGGCGCCGCGCAGGCGCTGCACCCGCAGCGAGAGCCATGCCAGGGCGAGCCCGCCGAGCCCGACCGTGACGGGCTCGGGCGTCGTCGTGGCCGCGAGCGCCAGGAGCAGCGGCAGCGGCGCCGCGGCGAGGAGCCGGCCGCGCCCCGCCGCCGCGACGGCGAGGTGTCGGCGGAGGGGAACGGCCCGCGCCCGTCGCCCGACACCGCCAGCGAGCCCGGAACAGGCGTCCGCCGTGTCCGCGCGGGGCTCCCGCAGCGCCATCGCGGGCATCAGCAGCGCGAGCAGACGCGGGCGATGATGCGCTGCGCCCGGGAATGCTCCCGCTCCACGGCGGGGGAGCGGAGGTCTAGATCCGTCCGGAACGGGCGTGCCCGGGCGATCGCCGCGACGCTCGGGACGTCGGGCTGCGCGAAGCGCGGTACCGGCTGCGCCGGCGCGGCGGTCGGGGCCGCCAGGACTGTCAGCATCGTCCCGAGCGCGGTGGCTGCGGCGGCCCGTGTGCAGTGTGAGATCATGATCTCGTGCTCCTCGTGGTGGAGCGTCCGAAGTAAAACTCCGATCTTTCACCGCGATTTCGGCGGATCGGAAAACAATGACAGCAGACATGCGGCGCGAACAACGGACGGGCGCGGGATCGGTGCCGGGACGGTCGTGACCCGGGTCCGGGCTCGTCGCCCCGACAGTCGCCCCGACAATCGCCCCAATGGTCGCCCCGACACGCGAACGGCACCCGGTCCATCGGACCGGGTGCCGTGATGGGCGCGGATGCGGGGGCCGTCCCCGCCGGGACGGTCCCGGGACGGTCCCACGCCGAGTGCGGCGGACGCTCAGGCGGCGCTGCGCGCGCGGCCGCCGTGGCTGGACAGGAGCCGCAGGATCTCGGCCTTCGCGTCGTAGGCGGCGAACTCGGCGGCGAGGCGTCGCGCCTCCCGGCGATGGCCGGGCGCGTCGAGCACGGTCCGCACCGCCTTCCGGATCGCCTCCGGCGTCGGGTCGTTCGCGGCGAGGTCGATCCCGGCCCCCGACCACGCGATGCGGGCGTTCACGTCGGCCTTGTCCTCGGTGAGGCCGGCGGCGACGAGGGGGATCCCGTGGCTCAGGGCCTGGTTCACGCTCCCGTAGCCGCCGTTGGTCACCATGGCGTCGACTCGGGGCAGCAGCCACTCGAAGGGCAGGTAGGGCGAGAGCCGCGCGTTGGCCGGGATCGGGCCGGGGATGGCGTCGAGCCCCCGGCCGCCGCCCGTCACCACGGTCAGGATGTCGGGCTCATCGGCGAGGGCCCGGAGGGCGGGGCCGACGAGCAGGCCGAAATCGTGGTTCGCGACCGTGCCCTGCGTGACCAGCACGACCTTGCGCGCGCCGTCGAGGTCGCCCGCCCAGGGCGGGAGCGCCGCCTGCCCCGGGACGATCGGCAGCGCCCCGATGAAGCGCACCGTCGGCGGCAGCGGGAACGGGTACTCGAAACCAGGGACGGTCAGCTGCAGGTAGGTGTCGGCGAGCCGGACCACCGCGTCGAACAGCGGCCAGGGCGGGGCGGCCCGGCCGAGTTCCGCCAGCTTGGCGGCGAGGCTCAGCCCGACCGGCCGGTCGACCGCCGCCTCGTAGGCCTCTGCGATGCGGCCGTAGGCGGCCTCCTGCTCGGGCGTCTCGGCCGGCGGGAGTCCCAGGAAGGCCGGAGCCCGATCGGGCCGCGCGCAGTGCAGGATCGACGTGCCGCACAGGACGATGGCGGGGCGCTCCGCGCGCGGCCCCAGCAGCAGCGGCAGGGCGCCGAAGAACATGTCGTCGCCGATCACCAGCGAGGCCGGGAAGGCCCGGAGCGCCGCGCGCAGGCCGCGCGCCTGGTCGGGGATGCGGTCGACGAACACGCGCTCCATGGCGACGCGCAGCCAGTCCGGTCCCGGCGCGATCTCGGCCAGTTCGGGCACGACCGCGCGGAGGTCGCGGCCGTCGAAATCCGCCGCGCCCGGCAGCGCCATGAAGCGGGCGCCGGCCGCCACGATGCGGTCGCGGAAGGCCGAGCCCGAGAGGACCATGACCTCGTGGCCGTCCGCGATCAGCATGTGGGCGATGGCGAGGAGGGGATTGAGATGGCCCGTGGCGGGCGTCGAGCAGAGGAGGACCTTCATCGCTTGTCCTTTCCGTGGGGGGCGTGAGGGCGCCGCGATCGCGGCGCGATCGCCGGGGCGTCCGGGAGCGAGGCTGGGGGCGGTCCGTTACGGCGTCGCTGCGGCGCGGGGCCGAAGCGGCTACGGCTGCAACGGGCGCGCGTCGGACGCGCGGGAGACGGCGCGACAGGGTCGCAGCGGTCCGGAGGGGCGGCGATCCTGTCGAGGCAGCCGCGCCCTGGTCCCCCTCCCGTGCGGGAGAGGGACCTCGCTACGCGCGGCGAAGGGCTCGGCGAGCGCCGCCGTCCCTATCCGGTCGGGAACGGCGCTAGGCGGCGACCCGCAGCGCGTCGATGCGGCGGATGCCGCTGTGGCCGCGGAGGACCGGCATCGCGCCGGTCAGGCGCAGGCGCGGGGCGAGGCGCAGCACGGCGCCCAGTCCCTCCTCCAGCTCGACCCGCGCCAGGGCCTCGCCGATGCACCGGTGCGCGCCGCCGCCGAAGACCGGGTGGAGGCGCGGGAGGTCGGTGCGCCGGATGTCGAACGTGTCGGGACGCGCGTAGACCGTCTCGTCCCGCATCGCCGACAGCGTCGAGAGCAGCATCAGGCTTCCGGCCGGCACGACGTGCCCGTCGAGGGGAATGTCCTCCCGGGCGACCCGGCCGGCGGAGCCGGCGCTCGGCTCGTAGCGGAGCGACTCCGCCACCGCGGCCGGGATCAGGTCGGGATCGCGGCTGACCGCCGCCCACTGCTCGGGATGCTGCAGCAGCAGCGCCACCTGCATGGCGCCGGCGACCCGGGTCGTGTCGGTGCCGCCGATGATCATCTGCACGAGCTGGATCAGAACCTCCTGCGGCGTGAGTTCGCCGGCCGCCTCGGTCTCCGCGAGGAAGCGCGACAGGAAATCGGCGCGGGGCGCCGACCGGTGCGCGGCGAGGATCCCGGCCACGTAGTCCTGCAGCGCGACCGCCGCCGCCTCCAGATCGGGGATGTCCTCCGGTCCGAAGGTGAAGCTCAGCACCCGGGAGACCTCGTAGGCGAGGTGCGTGAACCGCGGGATGTCGTCGCGCGGCAGGCCGAGGATGTCGGCGATGACCTGGGCCGGGATCTGCGCGGTGTAGCGCGCGACGAGGTCGACCTCCCCCTCCCCCAGCCAGTCGCGGACGAGGCGCTCCGCGGCGACGCGGATTTGGGGCCGCAGCCCCTCGATCAGGCGCGCCGCGAATGTGCGGGTGAAGGGCGAGCGGCGCCGGCGGTGGACCGCGCCGTTGGCGGTGAGCATGCCGTGCGCGAAGATGTCGAACAGCGCGCCCTCGGGGATCGCGCGCGATTCCGGATAGAGCGTCTCCGTGGCTTGGGCGCGGGGGTCGCGCATCAGCAGATCGACGTCGCGGGCGCGGAGGACGAGGACGCCCGCGACCTCGTGGCCGACGAAGGGCAGCCGCGGCCGCCAGGCGCGGTAGACACCGTGCGGGTCGGCCTCCAGCTCCGCCACCGTGAGCGTCGGGACGCCGGTCGGGACGCGGGTCGGTGTGCCGGTCGGGGCTTCGGGCGGGCCTGCCTGTCGCGTCAGATCTTCGGTCGCATTCATCTGTGGGTTCTCGCTGCTGTGTTGCGCGAGAACTCTCGGAAGCCCGGACTACAGGATGATTGCGTGAGCTGGGTCGAACATTACAGCCATAACATGCGGCGCGCCGGCGGCCCGGTCGCCGCCGCGGCCGCCTTGTGCGGAAGAGCACGCCGGTCGCCGCGCGGATGGTGTGTGAGATGTTCCGAAATCATGCCGTAACTTGACCCTTCGAAAAAGGCGCCGCTTCGCAGAAGGAGAAGTCCTCATGGTTGCAGGGCTGGCGAATACGGACGACGTCTTCGAGACGCTGCTCCGACGGACGATCACGGACTTCGTGATCGGCGGTATGGACCACGGGATCCCGGACGAGGACGGCCTGATCGTCCGCCTGAGACAGTACGAGCAGCGGGCGCGCCAGGAGCAGCTGAGCTCCCAGACGCTCCAGGTCATCTCGTCGGCGCGGCGCCTCCTGGGCGATCGGACGGAGGCCGGCCGGGCGTCCTGACGCGCCCCGCGCGACGGGTCGCGGGACGGCCTCCGCGGAGGGTCCCCCCCCGCCTGACGGGCGTTGGTCCCGCGGCGTCCCGCTACCGCGCGCGCGGCCGAAGGCCGACCGCCAGGAAGCGCTCGATCATCGCGTTGACCTGCTCGGCCACCTCGATCGTGTTGAAGTGGCCCGCCAGCAGCGTCTGGGCGGTGACGAGCTGCGGGCAGAGCTCCCGCAGCCGGTCGAGGTCGCGGGCCTCCGCCACGAGCGGCACGTCCGCCGAGATGTAGGCCATCGGGACCCGGCAGGCGCGCGCGGCCGGGACGGGATCGTGGGCCAGCACCATGTCGCGCAGCGCCGCGTAGGCCACGTGCTGCGGTGTCCGCTGGCAGGGGCCGAGGATGAACGTCTCGAAGATCGCCTTCCGCCGGGCCGGGTGGTCGTAGGCGCCGCCGATCGCCCAGGCCATCTCCCGCACGACGGACCGGTAATCCGGGCCGCCGACGCCCGCCAGCAGCCCCTCGATCGCGGCGCCGCCCGCCGCGTCCGCCGACGGCAGGACGATCGAGTCGATCATGACGAGGCCGGCGGCGAGGTCGGGATGGCGGCCGCACAGCTCCAGCGCCACCGCGCCGCCGAAGCTGTGGCCGATCACGATCGGCTTCGCGAGGCCCAGCGTCCGGCTCTGCCACGCGACGTCCTCGGCGAAGCCCGCGACCGTGTAGTCGCGCTCCGGCGCGTCGCTGGCGCCGTGACCGCGCAGGTCGACCGCCACGACGCGGCGCGTCCGCGAGAAGTGCCGGATCTGCGGCGTGAAGATGCCGTGGTCCCCGGTCCAGCCGTTGATGAGCAGCAGCGGCTGCCCCTCGGGGGTGAGCGGCCCGGCCTCGATATGGGCGAGCCGGCCGCCGTCGCGCGTCAGGTGGAGGGGCTGCCAGGGGGGCGGATCGAAGAGCATGCGGGTTCTCCGTAGGGTCGGGAGGGGGCGCGGGGCGCCGGCCGGGCGAGACCCGCGTGGGCGGCGGCGGCCGCGAGGCTGCAGCCGAGCATCACGGCGGCCATCGACAGGGCGGACCGGCCGTCGAAGAACCGGGCGACGAGGTCGCTGGCGACGGCCGCCCCGAGCATCTGCAGGAAGACCGCGACGGCGCTGGCCGCGCCCGCCGCCTCCGGGCTTCGCTCCGTCGCACCAAGCACGGCGTTGGGCGAGACGAGGCCGAAGGCCAGGGCCACGCCGACCATCGCGGCGACCACCGGCAGGGCCGCGGGCGGCCGGGCGAGCGCCGCGACGAGGAGCAGGGAAGCCGCGCCGGTCGCCAGAACGAGGCCGGCGGCGATCACCCGCGGCGGGGGGACGCCCCGGGCCGCGAGCCGCCCGTTCAAGAAGGCGCCGACCATCACCGACAGGGAGCTCGCCCCGAAGACCAGCCCGTAGGCCAGCGGACTGAGCCCGAGGGCGTCGACGAACACCAGCGCCGAGCCGGTGATGTAGGCGAAGACCGCCCCGGCCGCCGCGGCGTTGCACAGGGCGTGGCCGAGGAAGACCCGGCTCGCCAGGATCCGCCCGTAGCCGCGCAGGATCCCCGAGGCCGGCCCGGGGCCCGCGGCCCGCTGCAGGGGCTCGTCGATGTGCCGGATCGCCACCAGGGCCGCCAGGGCGGCGGCGACCGGCGCGGCGTGGATCAGGCGCCAGCCGCCGAGATCCATCAGCCCGGCACCGACGGTCGGGGCCACCATCGGCACCACGTTGATGGTGAGGACGACGAAGGACATCCGGGCGCGCGCGGCCTCGCCCTCGAACAGGTCGCGGACCATCGCGAGGACCGCCATGCCGGGTCCCGCCGCGCCGATCCCCTGGAGGGCCCGGAACAGCAGGAAGTCCGGCAGCGTCCGCGCGGCGCCGCAGCCGAGGCTGCCCACGACGAGGAGGAGGCAGCCGCAGACGATGGCCGGCTTGCGGCCCAGCCGGTCCGAGACCGGGCCGTAGACCAGCAGCGCGCCGCCGAAGCCGAGCAGGTAGACGCCCATGGCCGCGCCCATCGCGGTGGCCGGGACGTGCAGCGCGGTCGCCGTGTCCGACAGGCTCGGCAGGATCATGTCGATCCCGAAGGTCGGGAGCGCCGCCAGCAGCCCGAGGAGCGCCGAGAAGGCGGCCGAGCCGGGGCGGATGCGGGGCCGCGCCGGCGCGGGCGCGCGGATCAGGCCCAAAGCCGGTCTCCGCCCCGGGCGCCGCCCCGGTCCGCGGAGGCCCGGCGCGCCGCCACCATCGCGTCGATCTCGCGGACGAGGCCGCCCGCGTCGAGATCCGCCCGCACGGCCGCCCCGAGAACTGCGGCGGCCCTACGGAAGCCCGGCTCCGCCAGGAGCCGGCTCGCCGCCGCGGCGATCTCGGCCTCGCCCGCGTCGGCGGGCAGGCGCAGGCCGGCGCCGCGCAGGGTGACGCGGGCGGCGTTGTCGGCCTGGTCGCGGGCCAGGGGGATCACCAGCAGCGGCGCACCGTGCAGCAGCGCGCGGCTGACCGTCCCGTGACCGCCCTGGCACACCACCAGGTCGGCCCGCGCCATGAGGGCGTCGTGGGAGGCGGCCGCCACGACCCGGACGGCGGCGGGGGCGGCCAGGTCCGCGGGCCCGACATTCGGGCCGGTCGTCACGATGGTCTCGGCCTCGACCGCGCCGACGGCGCGCGCGACGCGCCGCAGCAGGTCGGTCTGGTTCTGGGCGCCGGTGCTGCCGGCGACGAGGATCCGCCGCCGTCCCGTACCGGACCACGCGTGCCCCGTCCCGCGGGACCAGCCCGGCTCGTCGAGCAGCGGGCCGATGTAGCGGTAATTGGCGGGTAGCGCCTGCGTGTCGAAGTCGAAGGCGCGGCTGACGGCCAGCAGGACGCGGTCGGCGCGATCGAAATGGGCGAAGGCGCTGGCGACCGGCGGCAGCCCGAAGGCGCGCCGCGCGGCGTTGAGCGCCGGCCGGCCCCGCTCCATCGCCGACACGATGGCGGCCGTCGCCGCGTCCACCGCGTCCCGCTCCGCCTCGGTCCGCGGCGGCGTCAGGCCGCTCGCGGCGGGCGGAATGCCGGGGAGCGGGCGGATGCTGATATGCGGCGACAGGACCGCGTGCGGCAGGTCGGCCGCCTCGGCCGCCAGGGCGCAGCCGGGCAGGAGGTCGAGGCTCAGGACGGCATCGGTCGGCAGGCGGCGGATCTCGTCGAGCGTGTCGGCCGCGTAGGCGCCGGCCGGGGAGAACATCGTCTGCCGCAGCCAGTCCGCGAGATCCGAGAAATCGGCCGGGTCGGCGTCGAGGCCGGTCGGGGCGCGGCGCCAGCCGACGAATGGGAAGCCCGCCGCCTCGACCTCCCCGCACATCGCCGGGTCGGCCATGACGCGCGGGCGGTGCCCCGCCCGGCGCAGCTGCCGGGCCGCCGTGAGCACGGGGCTGAGATTGCCGGTGGTGCCCCACGAGATGCAGAGGACGTTGAGCGACATGATCTGGATGTCCCGAGATGATCGCGCGCGGAGGCGCGCGGAGGCCGCGACTCGGCTGACCTCCCTGGAGCGGTCTGAAAGACGACGTGGAGCTCTCGACGGCAGGAGCGTCAGGTCCGGTGCCGATTTCTGCTGCTGATATCGCGCAGGAAATCGACGTAGTCCGGGTGGATACTGTGAATGCACCCGCCGAATGCGAAGCTGACCACCAGCGCGTCGAGCAGCCATCGTCCGTGGCGGGCGAGCGCCGGTTGCGGCGCGGCGATCGGGGACGAAGCCGGGCCGCCGCGCTCCCGCGCCGGGCGTCCCGACGGCCCGGGAAGACCAGCAGCGGGCTTCCGACAGTCGGGCTCGGACTTGCAGAGATTTCGGTGAAGGTGCGGACCGATCTCCGGGATCGCGGCGTCAGTCATGATCACTTCTCTATTGCGAGAGCATGATCCTGATTTCCGCGGGTTACATCCCGGTGTCTCAACAAGATGATCTCGGTTACAGCCGTAACGGTGGCGATATCGTTTGTTCGATGCGGTACGTGCTGGGACGAATGCTCGCGCTGTGCTGTCACGCACAATATGGAGCGCGCAATCTTTTAGGGGGCGTGGTATCAACTCAGCCGTGTAAGGCCCGATGACCGGACGCGCCCAGATTGGCCGCCGGGGCGGGCCGGCGACGGACGCGAAGGACATCCGGGTGGCGCTATCAGCCCGACCGGACGCTTCTCCCGCTCCCCGAACCGGCGCGTCGAGATCGTGCCGTCGCGGCGGGCCGCCGCGAACCGGAGGTGGCCATGATCGAATCCAGTCTGGACCGGAGTCAGGGTCGGAGCGCGCGCGCCGGCACGACCCGCATCCTCCTCGTCGAGGATGACGCGGGCATGCAGCGCATCGTCTCGGACCACTTCGCCGACCACGACGTCGCCGTGACGGCGGCGACCGACCGGGCGGAGGCGGAGAAGCGGCTCGCGGAGGCCGAATTCGACCTCGTCGTGCTGGACCTGCGGCTGGGCTCGGAGAACGGGCTCGACCTGCTGCGCGACCTGCGGGCCCGGAGCGACCTGCCGGTGATCATCACCACCGGCCATCGCCGGGACGAGATCGACCGGGTGATCGGCCTCGAGCTCGGCGCCGACGATTACCTCGTGAAGCCATACGGGCTGCGCGAGCTGCTCGCGCGGGTCAGGGTCATCCTGCGCCGGGCCGAGGTGGCGCCCGCCCCGGCGCGGGTCCAGGATTCCCACCGCAGCCGCTTCGAAGGCTGGGTGCTCGACCGGCGTCGCCGGCGCCTCACCAATCCCGAAGGCGCGGATGTCGCGCTCAGCAAGGGCGAGTACGCCCTGCTGGTGGCCTTCCTCGACGCGCCCCAGCGCCCGCTCAGCCGCGAGCAGCTCCTGCAGGCCACGCGCGTCCACGAGGACGTGTTCGATCGCAGCATCGACGTCCAGATCCTGCGGCTGCGCCGCAAGCTGGAGGTGGATCCGAGCGCGCCGCGCCTGATCGTCACCGAGCGCGGCGTCGGCTACGTCCTCGCCGCGACCGTCGAGAAGCTGTAGCCGTGACCCGGTTCCGGGCAGACCGATGGCGCGTCGCGGTCGCGGCGCTCCTCGGCAGCGCCGCGGCGCTCCTCGCCGCGGCCGCCCACGAGAGGCCAGCCGGCCACGACAGGCCGGTCGACACCGCGCTCTCCGCCGAGGCGGCGGACGCGCTGGGGGTGATCACCCCGGTGCCGGACACCCTGGAGGCGGACCCGGCCCGGGCCGCGATCGGCCGCCTGCTCTTCAACGACACGCGGCTGTCACGCGGGGGCGACCGGGCCTGCGTCACCTGCCACGACATCCGCACCAGCGGCGCGAGCGCGGTGCCCCGGAACCTGACAGCCGACGGCACGCCGGTTCCGCGCAACACGCCGACGGCCTTCAACGCGGCGCTCAGCTTCCGGCTGGGCTGGGCCGGCGACATCCCGAGCCTGCGCGAGCAGGCCGAGCTCGCCCTGACGCGGCCCGAGTTCCTGGGCGGTTCCTGGCCCCGGATCCTCGACACGGTGCGCGGCGACCCGGTGCTCGCCCCGATGTTCCAGGCCGCCTACGGGCGCGCGGCCGACCGGGAGACGGTGATCGACGCGATCAACAGCTTCGAGCGCACGCTCCTCACACCCGACAGCCGCTTCGACCGCTGGCTGCGCGGCGACGCCCACGCCATCACCGGCGCGGAGCAGGCGGGCTACGACCTGTTCCGCCGGATCGGCTGCGCGTCCTGCCACCAGGGCGTCAATGTCGGCGGCAACCTGTTCGAGAAGGTCGGCATCTTCGTCACGATCCCCAACAAGGTGGCCGAGGTGCTGCGGGTGCCCAGCCTGCGCAACGTCGCGGTCACGGCGCCCTACTTCGACGACGGCGGGATCGCCACGCTCCCCGAGGCGGTGCGGCTCATGGCGCGGGCGCAGCTCGGCCGGGAACTCACCCCCGCGCAGATCGACGGGATCGTCGCCTTCCTCGGGACCCTGACCGGCACCTACGAGGGCCGGCCCCTGACCGCGCCGCCAGCGCCCGGCGCAGCCTCTCAGGACGGCAAGCCGCAGCTATGAGACTGACCCTGCAGGCCGTCACGCTCGGCGCGCTGCTCGCGGCGCTGCTCACGTGGCTGCTGATCAACGGCAACGGCGGGATGGAGGCCGCCTACCTGGCGACCCAGCGGACCGTCGACGCCCTGGCTCTGGCCGAGTCGCGCATGCAGCACGACGTGCTGCGGGCCCGGACCGGCCTGCTGCGCAACTACGACCCGATCGTCGCGCACCTGCGCGAGATGCAGAAGGCCGGGGCCGACCTGCAGGCGAGCAATGCCGGGGATCCCGACGTCCAGGCGCTGGCCGAAGCAGTGGATCGGGAGGCCGCGATGGTCGAACGGTTCAAGACCGGCAACGCCCTGGTGCAGAACTCGATCGCCTATTTCGACTCGCTCAGCGACCGGCTGTCCGAGTCGGACATCGCCCCCGGCCTCGCGCGCGCGGTGGCCGCGCTCCAGATCCGCATCTCGGAACTCGTGCGCGACTCGACGCCCGCGCGCCTCGCCGACATCCGCACCCGTCTCGAGACGTTGCACGCCGCCGACGGGGCGGCCGCCCGGGCCGGCGACGTCGACGCCATCGTCCTGCACGGGCGCCAGCTCCTGGAACTGCTGCCGCACGTCGACGCGGTCACGCGCTCGCTGCCGGCCTCGTCGAGCGAGGCGGCCCGCGAGGCGCTCCTGGAATCCCGGCGAAGCCTCCGCGACCGGCGCCAGGCCCGGGCGGACGGATTCCGTCTCGCGCTCTACGCCGTCGCCCTCGCGCTGCTCGCCCTCGTGGTCCGCGTGGGGGTGCTGATGCGTGCCGGGACCCGGATCCTGCGCCGGACCGTGGATTTCCAGACCGTCGTGGCGCAGGCGGCCAACCGCTTCCTGGCGATCCAGCCCGACGAGACCGACACGCGCATCGTGGACGTCCTCGCCATGGTGGGCGAAGGGCTCGACACGGATCACGGCTACGTTCTCATGCTCGACGGCACCGGCGCGGTGCATCTCTGGAACCGGCCCGGCCTCGCGCCGCCGAGCGGCTGGCCGGCGGCGCAGCAGACCCTCGTTCACGACGTCGCGGCCGCCGCCAGCGACCTCATCTTCGTCGAGGTGGCGGACGAGACCGGGCCGCCGGCCCTGCGCCGCTCCCTGGCCGAGCGCGGCGTCGTCTCGTGGGCCTGCGCGCGGCTGCGCCGGGGCGATCGGATCGTCGGCCTGCTCTGCTTCGAGCGCACCACCTCCGGCCTGCCGCCCTGGCTGCGGCACTCGCGCGGCCTGCTGCAGGTCGTCGCCGACAGCTTCGCGGCCGCCCTGGAGCGGCAGCACGTCTGGGCCGAGCGCCGGGAGATCGAGGCGGCCCTGCGCCGCGCCCAGCGGCTCGAGGCCATCGGCACCTTCGCGAGCGGCGTCGCCCACAACATCAACAACGTCCTCAACGTCATGCTGGGCCACGCCGAGATCGCCGGGGACGCCCTGCCGGCCCATCCGGGGCGGGCGGCCGAGCATCTCGGGCTGCTGGTCCAGGCCGGCGGTCGCGCGCGCGAGATCGCCGGCCAGATCCTCGATTTCGGCCGCCCCGCGCGCTCCGCGCAGTGCACCAGCGCGGCGGACGCGGTGGTCCACGAGACCGTGGCGCAGATCCGGGCCTCCACGGCCGGACCGGCCACGATCGCGCTCTCGGGCACCGCGGAAGGCGCCCGCGTCGGCGGCGAGCCAGCACAGCTGCAGCAGGTGGTCCACAACCTGATCCGCAACGCCGTCCAGGCCTCCGCGCCGGGCGCGGCCGTCGACGTGCGGCTCGACCGCGTCGCCCTACCGCGTCCCGCCGCCCTGAGCCACGGCAGCCTGCGGCCCGGCGCCTACGTCCGGATCCGCGTGTCCGACACCGGCCGCGGCATGGACGAGGCCACGCTCGCGCGGATCTTCGAGCCGTTCTTCACCACCCGACCGGCCGGGACCGGCCTCGGGCTCGCCACCGCCTTCGAGTTCGTTCAGGAGCACGACGGCGCCTTCGACGTGCGCAGCGCGCCGGGCAGCGGCAGCACCTTCGCGGTGTGGCTGCCCGTGATCCCGCAGGCCGCGGCCGGCGCGGCGGCCGGCGGGACCGTGATGCTGGTCGGGCGCACGCGCCGGTCGGTCCAGGACGACGAGGAGACGCTGGCGGCGCTCGGCTACGAGCCGGTCGGCTACGCGGACCCCGAGGCGGCCCTGGCCGTCCTGCGGCGGGAGCCGGGGCGGTTCGATCTGCTGATCGTCGACAACCGTCTCGCCGATCTCTCGGGCCTGGCCTTCGCGCACCGCGCCGCGCGGATCTCCGGGCGGCCGATCGTGCTCTCGCTTTCGGCGACCGACGCGGTGCAGCCGGAACTCCTCGCGGCGGTTCCCGTCGCCGACATCGTCCGGCGGCCGTGGCGCTCGAACGCCCTGGCGCTGACGCTGCGGCGCCATCTCGCCTCCGCCGACCCGGCGCGTCGCCCGGCTGCCGTCTCCTGAGGGCACCGGCGGCATCAGGATCCTGCGATCCGGCCACGCGGGCGCTATCCCGGCTTTGACAAGCTCGGCGTCACGTGGGACCGGTCTGGCATGCCGGGCGGCCAGATGCGCGATGCCGCCCCGACGATCGAACGGGCCGGGTCGAGTCTCGCCGAGACCCCGTCGCGCGAGGAACCCCCGATGCCCGTCGAAGCCGCGTCAGGACGCCATGCACGGGAGATCTGACGCCCCGATCTGCGACCCGGCCTTCCTCGCCGACGGCGGCGCGATGGCCGTGCTCCTGCGCGCGCACGACTGGGACAGCACGCCCCTCGGCGCGCTGTTCGCTTGGCCCGAATCGCTGACGACCCTCGTCGGGGTCATGTTCGGCGCGAACCGGCCGACATTCATCCTCTGGGGCCCCGAGCGGCGGCTCCTGTACAACGATCTCTACGCGGAGATCCTCGGCGACCGGCATCCCGCGGCCCTCGGCCGGGACTGTCTCGCGGTCTGGGGCGGGGTCGGGGCCGGTCTCGCGCCCCTCGTGGACAGGGCCTATGCCGGCCGGCCGGTCCACACGGCGGAGGGTGAGCCCCTCCTCCACGGCGACGGGGGTGCCGACGCGGCGCGCGTCGCGCTCTCCCTGGTGCCGGTCCGGGACACGGCGGGGCGCGTCACCGGCCTCGTCGGGACCTGCACGGCGATCGCCGGCCAGGCGGCCGCCGCCCGCCGTCCGCGCGAGACGGAGGCGTCGCGCCGGGACAACGAGGAGCGGCAATCCTTCCTGCTCGATCTCAGCGACACGCTCCGTCCGCTGACCGCGTCGGCGGAGATCGTCGCGGTGGCCTCGCGGCGCCTCGGCGAGCGCGTCGGCGCGAGCCGCGTCTTCTACGCCGAGATCGCCGGCAGCCTGATGAAGGTCGAGCGGGAATACGTCCGGGGCGTCGGCTCGATCGTCGGGGAGCATTCCCTGGCGGCGTTCGGCCCCGACCTGCTGGCCGCCTACCGCGACGGGACGGTGGTCGCGGTCGAGGACGTGGCGGCCGATCCCCGCTTCAGCGAGGCGGCGCGCGCCGGCCTCGGATCCCGCGAGGTCGCGGCCTTCGTCGACGTCGTGCTGTTCCGCGGCGCGGAGTGGGTGAGCCTGCTCGCGGTGCAGAGCGCGGTGCCGCGCGCCTGGACCACCGCCGAGGGGAACCTGATCCGCGACGTCGGCGAGCGCGTGAAGGCGGCGATCGAGCGCGCCCGCGCGGAGGCGGCCCTGCGCAAGAGCGAGGAGCACCTGGCGGCGATCTTCGCCGGCGCCTCGGTCGGCCTGTCCGAGGTGGATGCCGCGGGGCGCTTCCTGCGGGTCAACACCGAGCTGTGCCGGATCCTCGGGCGCCCGGCCGAGGCGCTGCTGCGGCTCGGCGTCGCCGACGTGACCGATCCCGCGGACCGGGCGCCGAGCGCGGCCGCGCTGGCGCGGGCCCTCGAGACCGACCGCGACGTCACCCTCGACAAGCGCTATCTCCGCCCCGACGGCAGCGCGATCTGGGCCAGCAGCAGCATCCGGCGCCTCGACGACGCGGACGGCAGGCTCAAGAGCCTGCTGATCGTCACGGCCGATCTCAGCCGGCGCAAGGAGGCCGAGACGCGGCTGGCCGAGAGCGAGCGCCGCCTCCAGGACCTGAACGAGACCCTGGAGCTGCAGGTCTCCGAGCGAACCGCGGAGCGCAATCTCTTCGCCACGATCGTCGAGAGGACCGACATCATGGTGATGGCGGCCGATCTCGACTACAACATCCTGGCGATCAACAAGGCGAATGCGGACGAGTTCGCGCGCATCTACGGCGTGAGGCCGAAGGTGGGCGACAACATGCTCGACCTGCTGGCCGACCAGCCCGAGCATCAGGCGCAGGTGCGGGCGGTATGGGGACGCGGGCTCGCCGGCGAGGAGATCACCCTGGTCGAGGCGTTCGGCGACGCCGGGCGGGCGCGCCCCTCCTACGAGATCAGCTTCCGCACCCTGCGCGACGCGCGGGGGGCGCGCACGGGCTGCTACCAGTTCGTCATGGACGTCACCGAGCGGCTGCGCGGCCAGGCCGAGCTTGCCCAGGCGCAGGAGGCGCTGCGCCAGTCGCAGAAGCTGGAGGCGGTGGGCCAGCTCACCGGCGGCGTCGCGCACGACTTCAACAACCTGCTGACCATCATCCGCTCGTCCGCCGACTTCCTGCGCCGGCCCGATTTGCCGGAGGTCCGCAAGCGCCGCTACCTCGACGCGGTCTCCGAGACCGTGGAGCGGGCCGCGAAGCTCACCGGCCAGCTGCTGGCCTTCGCCCGCCGTCAGGCCCTCAAGCCCGAGGTGTTCGACGTCGGCCAGAGGGTGCGGGCGATCGCCGACATGCTCGACACGCTGACCGGCGCGCGGGTGCAGGTCGTGACCGAGGTGCCGGAGGCGACCTGCCTGGTCCGGGCGGATGTGAGCCAGTTCGAGACCGCGCTCGTCAACATGGCGGTCAACGCCCGCGACGCCATGGACGGAGAAGGCACGCTGACCCTGCGCGTGACCTGCGGCGCGGCCCTGCCGGCCATCCGCGGCCATGCCGGGTCCCGGAAGCCCTTCGCGGCGGTGTCGCTGATCGACACCGGCACCGGCATCCCGCCCGAGCAGATCGGCCGGATCTTCGAGCCGTTCTTCACCACCAAGGAGGTCGGCAAGGGGACCGGCCTCGGCCTGTCCCAGGTGTTCGGCTTCGCCAAGCAGTCGGGCGGCGACGTCGACGTGCGCAGCACCCTCGCTGCGGGCACCGCGTTCACCCTCTACCTGCCGGAGGTGGCGTCCGAGGAGCGGCCGGCGGGTGACCGCCTGCAGGATGCCCTCGCGCCGCTCGGGAGCGGGCAGCGCGTCCTGGTCGTGGAGGACAATGTCGGCGTCGGGCAGTTCGCGACGCAGATCCTGGAGGATCTGGGCTACCGGCCGACCTGGGCGGCCAACGCCGAGGAGGCGCTGGAGGAGCTCGGCCGGGCGGGGAACCGGTTCGACCTGGTCTTCTCGGACGTGGTGATGCCGGGCATGGGCGGCGTCGCGCTCGCGCAGGAGCTCCGGAGGCGCGCGCCGCAGGTACCCGTGGTGCTGACATCGGGTTACAGCCACGTTCTCGCGCAGTCGGACGCCCACGACTTCACGCTGCTCCACAAGCCGTACTCGGCCGAGCAGCTCGGCCGCATCCTGCATCGGGCCCTGGATCCGCGCCGGAAGGCCGGCGCGCTCGCGGATCCGTCCTGAGCCCGGGCTCCCGCGTCGGGATCCCGGACCTCCGGGCCGGGGCCTGCGCGGTTCGCCGCCGCCCTCAGCCAGCTTTCAGCTCGCCCTCAGCCCGCCCTCAGCTCGCCTTGGCCCACGCCACCGCGTCGGCGCCGGCCGGCAGACGCATGGGGCACGACGGGTCCGTCACCGCGCGCCACACCGCCTCCGCCACGTCCGAGGACCGGGTCAGGTCCCCGTCCGCCTGCTGGATGCCGGCGAAGACCTTCGCGGCCACCGCCGCGTAGGCTTCGGGGATGTCCATGCCCATGCGGGCGCGCGCGTTGGCGCCGAACGCGGTCTCCGGGGACCGTCCGGGAATGACCAGCCGGGCGCGGATGCCGAACGGTTCGAGTTCCAGCGCCACGGACTCGGTGAAGGCGTTCACCGCCGCCTTGCTCGCCGTGTAGACGGACAGCAGGTGCAGCGGGCGCTGCGTCACGCTCGACGTCACGTTGACGACGACGCCCGCGCGGCGCGCCCGGAACTGCGGCAGCACCGCTCGGGTCATCGCGATGGTGCCGAGGGTGTTGGTCTCGAACACCTCCCGCGCGGCGTCCATCGAGACGCCCTCCAGCGCGTTCAGGAGCCCGACGCCGGCGTTGTTGACCAGCGCGTCGACCGGTCCGGCCGCCGCGACCGCGCGGTCGATGCTGTCGTGGTCGGTCACGTCGAGCGGCAGGATGCTCAGACGATCGGAGGGCGCGAGCAGGTCGCTCCGCGGCCCGCGCATCGTGGCGACCACGCGCCAGCCCCGTTCGAGGAAGGTGCGGGCCGTCTCCAGGCCGAAGCCGGACGAGCAGCCGGTGATCAGGATCGTGTTCATGGGAACTCCCGTGCAGAAGCGGCAACGGGGTGATAGGGAGCGCGGGCCGGACCTGATACATGCGCAAGTCCGTTTCGCATTGGCGAGCGTCCGAGAATGCCCGATCCGCTCACCCAGGTGGTCGGCCTCCTCCGGCCGAGCGCCCCGCTGTCCAAGCTCGTCACCGGCTCCGGTCACTGGGCGGTGCGGCGCACGGATTCCGGGCTTCCGTTCTACGCCGCCGTGCTCGAGGGCGGGTGCCGCCTCGCGATCGACGGCGAGGCCGGGATCGTGCTCGGAGAGGGCGACTTCGTCCTCATCCCCGCGGCCCACGCGTTCACCACCACCAGCCTCGAGCCGCCGCCCCCGCGGCGCGCAGCGCAGCGTCCCGTCGCTGTGAGCCCCGGCGTGTTCCGGCTCGGCGACGCCGAGGGGCCGCCGAATGTCCGGATGCTCGTGGGCCACTGCGTCTTCGCGTCGAGCGACGCGGATCTGCTCGTCTCGCTGCTGCCCCGGTATGTCCATGCGCGCGGCGCCGCCCGGCTGACCACTCTGCTCGGCCTCGTGAACGAGGAGACCCGCGCCGACCGGCCGGGCCGCGACGTGGTCCTGGCGCGCCTGCTGGAGGTCGTGCTGATCGAGGCGCTGCGCGCCACCGCCGGGCCGGCGGCGCCCTCGGGACTGCTGCGCGGGCTCGCCGACGACCGGCTCGCCGCCGCCCTGCGGCGGATGCACGACCGTCCGACGGCGAGCTGGACGGTGGCCGCGCTCGCGCGCGAGGCGGGCCTCTCCCGGTCCACGTTCTTCGAGCGGTTCCGCCGCGCGGTCGGGGTCGCCCCGATGGAGTACCTGCTGGCGTGGCGGATGGCGCTGGCGAAGGATCTGCTGCGCCGCGAGGCGGTCGGGATGGCCGAGGTAGCCGCGCGGGTGGGCTACAGCTCGGCGAGCACCTTCAGCGTCGCCTTCGCCCGGCACGTCGGCCGGCCGCCGATCCGGTACGCCCGCGAGCGGCCGGTGCCGTGATCCGGGCCGGCTGGCCGTGACCCGGACGAGCCCCGGGCCAAGCCCGGGCCAGGCCCGGACACGGTGAGGCGGCTTCCTTCCGGTCCGGCACCGGCATCGACGGTGCCAGCCGGCCCTTCGCCCCGAGGCCGGGTTCGGGTACGAGACCGGAATCGCGCTCGACCCCGTCACCCGCCGCGGCGCGACCGACGCGCCACGGCCCCTCGCGCAGGAGAACGTCCTGATCACCGATCCGCAGGCCCTCCGCGCGCAGGCCGGTGCCCGTGCGAGCCGCCGCCAGGACCGCGCCGCTCGATGGACGCTGGCATTCCGCGCGATCGCCGGCGGCGTCCGAGCCGACATCGGCGCTCCCCCGCGGGGCACCCTCGGCACGGCGGCGCGCTCCTGATGGTCGCATCGTCCTGGGCGCCCGCCGCCGCACCCGGCGGTCCGGCGGCATCGCGGCGCGTCGGCTCCATCGACGCCCTGCGCGGGCTGGTGATGCTGCTGATGCTCGTCGACCACGTGCGGGAGTTCTTCTACCTTCACGCGCAGGTCCGCGACCCGATGGACCTCGTCGCGACGCCGCCCGACCTGGTCCTGACACGGGCTGCCTCGCACCTCTGCGCGCCGGTCTTCGTCCTGCTCACCGGCCTCTCGGCGTTCCTCTACGGGCAGAGGCACGGCGCGCGGGCGACCGCCGCCTTCCTGCTCAAGCGCGGTCTGCTCCTGCTCCTGCTGGAGGTCACGCTCGTCAACGTCGCCTGGGCCGGCAGCGTCCGGCCGCCGATCCTGTACCTGCAGGTGATCTGGGTGATCGGTCTCTGCATGGTGGCGCTGGCCGGCCTGCTCTGGCTGCCGCGGGCCGCCCTCGTGGCCGGGGCCCTGGCGCTCATGCTCGGCCACAACCTGCTGGACGGGGTCGCGATCCGGGCGGACGAGCCCGGCTACGTGCTCTGGTCGATCCTGCACCAGCGCGGGATGATCGCGCTGCCCTGGGGCGGGCTGGCGCGGACCTCGTACCCGCTCCTGCCCTGGATCGGCGTGATCGCGGCCGGCTACGCTCTGGGGCCGCTCTTCGCCGGCGGTGTCGACGCCGCGCGCCGACGCGCGGGACTCCTCGGGCTGGGGGCGGCCGCCCTGGTCGGCTTCCTCGTCCTGCGCGGGCTCAACGGCTACGGCGAGCCGGTGCCGTGGCAGGCGGGGGCCACGCCGCTCGCCACGGTGCTGTCCTTCGTCAACCTGACCAAGTACCCGCCCTCGGCCGACTTCCTGCTGCTGACCCTCGGCCTCGGTCTCGGCCTGCTGGCGCTGTTCGAGGTGATGCCGCAGCGGCTCCTCGGCGGCCTGCGCGTCTTCGGCGGCGCGCCGCTGTTCTTCTACCTGCTCCACCTCGCGCTGCTGCGCGTCCTCTACGACGGCGCGGTGGCGCTGGGCCTCGCCGGGGCGTCGGGACGGGTGGAGGCCGGCTCGCCCCTCGCGCTCTGGCTCGTCGCGGCCGCCGTGAGCGTTCCCCTCTGGCTGGCGTGCCGCGTCATGGTGCGCCTGAAGCGGGCCTCGACATCGCCGGTCCTGAGCTACCTCTGACGGCGGCCCCTCGGCCGCCGACATCCGCCGCGGCCCCGTGTGGGAGCGGCCACGACCGGGCCGCCCCCGCGGTCCCGCGTCACGACAGGTCCGCCCCGTCGCGGTCGTGCTGATGGCGCAGCTCGGGGGTCCCCTTCACCGGCCCGACGGTGACCTCCGCGTCGCTCCGGCTCTCCGCGCGCGCCGTGTCGATGAAGACGCGGGCCTCGCCTTCGCGCACGCCGAGACTGCGCAGCGCGTAGAAGGACATGCCGAGGGCCAGCTCCCGCTCGCCCATCAGCACGAGGCCGACGCCGTCCTCCTCGAGATGCCGACGTTCCGCCTCGCTGTGCGTGCGGACCACGGTGTCGATCCCCGGGTTGGCGGCGCGCGCGGCCTCGACGAGGCGACGGGCCTGATGCGCGTCGGGCGTGGCGACGACGAGCAGGCGCGCGGTGCCGATACCTGCCGCCTCGAGGATGCCGGGCGCGGTCGCGTCGCCGAACACGGCCTGCGTGCCGGCCGCGCGCAGGGCCAGCACGCGGCGCCGGTCGCGCTCCACCACCACGTAGGGCAGGTCCCAGGTCTCCAGCGTCGCGCCGATGCTGCTGCCGACGCGCCCGAAGCCGATGATCACGACGTGGTCCCGTCGCGGCGGCTCCCCGCCCGAGATGGCGACGTCGGCCGCGCCCTTGCGCGCGAAGCGGGCGGCAAGGTCCGGCCGGTCGGCGAAGACCTGCTCGATCCGCGCTGCCAGGGCGAAGAAGAGCGGGTTCAGCGTGATCGACAGCAGGGCTCCGCCCAGGATCAGGTTGCGCCCTTCCTCGGGCAGCAGCTTCAGCGACAGGCCGAGCGATACCAGGATGAAGGAGAACTCGCCGATCTGGGCGAGGCTCGCGGCGATCGTCAGGGCCGTGCCGAGCGGGTGCCGGAAGGCCAGCACGATGGCGACGGCCGCGAGGGACTTGCCGACCATGATGACGCCGAGCACCGCCAGGACCGAGAGCGGCGCGCGCAGGAGGATCCCCGGATCGAACAGCATCCCGACCGACACGAAGAACAGGACCGCGAAGGCGTCCTGCAGCGGCAGCGAATCAGCGGCCGCCTGATGGCTGAGATCGGACTCGGCGAGCACCATCCCGGCGAAGAAGGCCCCGAGGGCGAAGGAGACCCCGAACAGCTCCGCCGAGCCGAAGGCGATGCCCAGGGCCAGGGCCAGGACCGCGAGGGTGAACAGCTCCCGCGAGCCGGTGCGCGCCGCCTGGTCGAGCAGCCAGGGCACGAAGCGGCGTCCGCCCACCAGCATCAGCCCCGCGAAGACCGCGACCTTGGCGAGCGTCAGAACGACGGTGAGCGCGAGGCTCTGCGCGTACTCCGGTCCGACGAGCTGGGCGACGAGGTCCGTGAGGGCGTGGGCCGTGCCGTGCCCGAGGCCCCGGGCCTCGCCCCCGAGCGAGGGCGCGAGGGCGGGCAGGACCACGAGGGTCAGCACCATCGCCAGATCCTCGACGATGAGCCAGCCCACCGCGATGCGGCCGTTGTCCGTGTCGAGGAGGCCGCGCTCCTCCAGCGCGCGGAGCAGGACCACCGTGCTCGCGACGGAGAGGGCGAGGCCGAAGACCAGGCCCTGCCCGAGGGTCCAGCCCCAGGCGAAGGCGAGGCCGATCCCCATGGCGGTCGCCGCCGCGATCTGCACCACCGCTCCGGGCAGGGCGATGGCGCGCACGGCCATCAGGTCCTTGAACGAGAAGTGCAGCCCGACCCCGAACATCAGCAGGATGACGCCGATCTCGGCGAGCTGGCCCGTGAGGTTGCTGTCGCCCACGAAGCCCGGCGTGTAGGGGCCGACGAGGACGCCCGCGACCAGGTACCCGACCAGCGGCGGCAGCCTGAGGCGCTGCGCGACCATCCCGCAGATGAAGGCGAGGGTCAGCCCGAGGGCGATGATGGCGATCAGTTCGGTCGCGTGCGGCACAGGGTCTTCACCTCCGGGGGGCGATGCGGATCGGGCGGAGCGAGCCTTTCCGAATGGCGGCCGCGATTCAACGCTCTTCCGACCGAACGCCTGTGCGAACCGCCGTCGGCGATCGCCGCGTGCCCCTCGGGCGCCGCGAAACCGCCTCCCGCCGAGCCGCGATGGTCTTCCGGAGTGCTGTCCCGCGCCAGGGCGGCGGGCGCCGCCCGCGTCCGCGCGTCCCGATCGCCCATCGTGCAGGAATCCGGCGCGCGGTCGAGGGCCGAGGCGGGTCGGGGCGGGACGAACGGCCGGGACCTGGAACCCGCGGCCTCGCCGCTGCCGGAACCGGGCGCCTCGTTGGGACCCGCGCCGCGGGAGCGGTGCCGCCCGCGCGACGTGCGGCAGCCTGACCGGGATGCGCGACTCCGTCACGCGGCCCGGAAGCGGGCGCGCGTCCGGCCGCAACAGGGTCGGGTTTTGCTCTAGCTGTCCGTGAGGATCGACGTGAGATCCGTGAACCCCTGGGCCTCGCTCGTGAGCAGGGCCACGAGCAGCAAGCACAGGCCGCCCAAGAGTGCGACCCCGGCCGTGGCTCCCACCAGATCCGACGTCCGAATGGTCGGCTCAGCTTGACGGCTGAACAGCAAAGCTCGCCCCTTGCGAGTGTTCGGATACGTACGGCTCACGCGATGCCCCCAGAGATCGAGGCCCCTCGTATTAACGTTCACATGATCGGCTCTTCATCCGCGCGCGAACCGCGAGCATTGTAAATCGCGTGCGCTGGCACACGTCTACGATCTGGGAAGAGGATGATTTGACCTTCCCTCGATTGTCCGGGTCTTGGTCGCGGGCGGCCGCTGCTCTTTGGGGACAGCTTCGGCCACCGGGCGCCGTTCATGCTGACGATCCTGTTCGCCGAGACATTCCGGGAGGTGCACGTCGTCTGGCCGACCTCGATCGATGACGGGCTGGTCGATCGCGTGAAGCCCGACACCATGCTGACCGAGATGGACGAGCGGCTTCTCCATCTGACCGTCGACGGCGGCTTCGCTGTTGCGGTGCACGCGCGCGGGCGGTTCGGCGCCGAGCTATCAGGGGTGTCGCGGCGCGGGTCGCCGCGCATGCCGCGGCCGTGACAGCGGGACGGCGCCGGTCGCGCGAAGCTTCGCCGCATGGGCAAGGTGCGGGGCTAACGCGGCCCACTGCCTTCGACCGTCGTCGGTGAACCGAGCCAGCCCTTCGCCGCCGCCGCCGCGCGCAGGATTGCCTTGGCCGGCTCGTACTTGAGATGAAGCCGCTCGCGGGTCTCCGGGGGCAGGAGCGCCAGACGCCCGGGATCCGAATTGTCCTCGAGGTCGGCGAGCTTGACGAGGGTCGCCCGGAGGGTGCCCACTTTCGCGATGTTGTTGATCCAGGCCGCGTAGGTGACGCGACCTCCGGGCTTCGTGAGCATGGCGACCGAGGTCAGCACGTTGTCGCTGAAGCCCTCCTTGGCCAAGTCCCCGAACCCATAGCGGGTGTCCTCGACCACATCGTGCAGCCACGCGGCCTGCAGCGCCTCGTCCCGCTCCAGGTCGGACCAGAACGGGCACCCTTCCGACAGCCCGAGCACGCCGGCAGCCACGCGCGCAAGATGCTCGATATACGGCCTGCCGCCCTTGTCGACCTGGCCGTCGTGGGCGACGGTGGCCACCGTCCGCGCGTCGGCCGCGGTCCGGCGGAGGGGAGGCAGGATCACGCGGTCATCCCTTCACCGGATACGCCAGCAGGGTCGCTGTCCCGGCCATGTACCGCTCTCAGCCCGACACGAACAGCATCATCATCCGCGCCGCCGCCGCGATCTGCTCGACGGTGGCCTCCGGCATGTCGGCAACCGCCTTCTCGACGATGCTCCGGGCGATGCCGTCGTACAGGCCGATGCCCAGCGCGAACGTGCTGAGACGAACCAGCACGCTGTCGGCGATCGTCTTCCGCTTCGGATCGGGCACGTCGCTCATGTCGTCCTCGGGAAACTCATGTTGATCGCGCTCTCGGCCACTTGCAGCGCAGCGCCGGCGCGGAGGCTCGTCGCCTGAGAGCGCATTTCGATGGCCTGGGCCACGTCGACGTGGTGGCCTGTCGGGATCGTGAAGGGCTCAGCCGTCGCGGTCTCGCTCTCCACAGCGGTCGTCTCGGCCTCACGGTGCGGAGCACCGGCGCCGGACGGCCCGCGGGCCGTTCGGGACCGTGCGGATTCTCGTGACGCGGGGCGACACCGCGCGTTCCGGTGGACCCGCACAGCCTCGGCCCCGAAGGTCCTGTTTTCCTTGGGAAATTTGGCTGGGGCGCCAGGATTCTCACCCAGCACGAACACAGCCAATCATTCGGGACAAGTCATTGATTTTACACGCGCTTCAGCTTCGTGCGCACAGGCAGTTGATACGATCCTGCGCCCAGTGCCAAGGGCGCATTCCGCTGCTCCACAAGGGATCGCAGTGAGCCGAAATTCGAAGGAATGGACGCTCGCTTTGAGCCTCGGCCATGAACGAGTCTTCGTCGGCAAAGCGCTACGGGTGGACCTTGCTGGTCTGCCCGGAAGCGGACGTTCCGCGTCCGACCCATCCAAGACATTCAGCCGACAACCGCCCCTGCTCAAGAGCGGACGTGCTCGTCGAATTCCGCAGCCATTGCGGCAACGCGGTCGTGAACGCTTTTACGATCTAAGCCTGACGTATCCTCGAACAGTTCCGGGGCGGCTTCTTGCCCTCTGTCGCTACCTTCCGGCAGGAACGTGTAGTGGTTCACTCCACCGCGGATCATCTCAAAGGTGCTGGTGGCGACCCTCGCTTGGATCGCTTGGCAGCATAAATCTGGCGGAGCAGTCGTATCGGCGTCGCCACCTATGAGGAGAACGGGACGGGTAATGGCGCGCAAGCTCTCTTCGGAGAAGCCGAGCACGGATCGTCCCGGAGCAATGGCGACCGCGCAGCGGACGCGTTCGTCACGATAGTCATCGCGCCGCCTCTCCCAGGAGGCACGAAACACTGCGCTCGCTTGTAGTCTGAGCACCTCGTCGGCGAGTTGCGGGAACTCGCGAGGGCCTCGGATTGGGCTCTTGACCGGATTGTCAGGCTCGAACTGCGAGTAGGCGACGCGCGCTCCGGCGAGAAGCATCGCCGTGTAGGCACCGGCCGAGAAGCCGACGACGCAGGCCCGGTCCTCAACTGCGACCCCGAGATCGCCTCGCCAGGACGAATCATCGAGCAGAGCGGTGACATCGCGTGCGCGCTCCCAGAGGCAGAGAAATCCCTCCGCCCGATAGGTCTGGGTACCCGTGTGCCCGTGGTGATCGATGCCAACGGCGACGAAGCCGCTCTCTGCCAGTCGATGGCCAAGCCAGTCCATCGCGAGGGCGCTTGCGCCGCTGCCATGAGACAGCAGCATCAGCGGTCGGGGTTGCCGAGAACGAAGGGGCTGCGCATCAAGAACAACGGGTCGCAGCTTGAACCAGGATGCTCCGTTTGGGTGTGATGCAACGCTGACGTCAGCGGCGGGATACCAAGCCGACCACGAGATCGGGCGAGCGCTCGTTCCTTCCCAGTTCGAGCGAGATGGGTCGAGACACAGACCTGATCGAAACCCGACTATCAAGAACAGGCCCTCGGCACGCGAACCGACGCATTCTTATAGCTTCGATGCCGAACTGACGAAAAGCAGACGGTCCGAAAACCACCCCGAGCGGTCTTCCAATACGCGCGTCGCCATCAAGACCGGCAACCTGCCGCAAAACGGTCGATGTTTGATCCTGGCGGAGTGCCAGTCATCTAGAATTGCGTAGGCGATACAGGACGTGGCGCTTAAACGGGTCGTCCGGCGCACGGCGAGGGTGATCAAAATCATCGCGCGGGTCGTGGCGCATCCCGAGCCGCTCCATGACCCGGCGCGAAGGCATGTTGCCTTCGACCGCGTAGGCCACGATCTCGTCCAGCCCAAGCCGTTCGAAGCCATCCCGGAAGGCGGCTTTAGCTGCCTCGACCGCGTAGCCTCGTCCCCAATATGCCCGAGCCAATCTCCACCCTGCTTCGACAGCCGGTGCGAATGGCATGTCGTCGCTCTCGTTCTGGAGGCCGACGAAGCCGATGAACGGACTGACGCCGGGTGCCTCGACCGCCCAGAAGCCGAACCCGTTATCCTCGATGTGCCGCTGCAAGTCGTTCGCCTGGGCGTTGCTATCTGCCTCGCTGAGCGTACCAGCCGACCACCAACGGCGAACCTCAAGATCCGCGTTCAGAGCCGCGAAGTGTGGAAGGTCCATGTCACGCCAGGGCCGTAGAAGGAGGCGGCGCGTCTCGATCATGGATCCCGCCCGAGTTCGACGACCGTTTCGCCGACAAGGCGAAGGGGTGAGCGTTTCATCACAATCGACCGTTCTTCCGCATGGTGAGAGAAGGGGGCCGCTTTCGATCTCTACCTCGTCAGAAGCGGCCCGGCAAAAATCCGCCCTGAGCCGCCCTTCCGCACCCGACCCATATGAGACGCTAGGCTCACGGTCGCCGCCTCTTCAGAAGCAGACACTCGCCAGATCAAGCCAAAATGCCGTTCTGGATGCATAACGGGCAAAAGCCGGTCGTCATTCCGAAAGCAATTATATTAGTCGTCAGGCCACAGGGTTGGTTTGTAAATAGACCAGGACTGCATTCTGGGATAGGTTTTCCCGATCAGTCATACTTAGGAAGGCGTTACATAAAAAGTAATAACATGGCGGCCCCACCTAAGGCACCGCATAAAATTGCAACTGCTAATGTCTTGATAATTCCGCGCAAAACGTAATGCCTTCGACGTTTATTCGATATCTACCAAGCTGCTTTTTAAATATGTTGCTGCTAGAGGCGAAAATTTATAACGTTTAATATTATTCAAATTCAGTGTCTGGATAAGATCGACGCCAAGCTCCTAATCTATCAACAAACTCCGCATCAATTGCATCAATTGTTCTGCAAACCTTATGTATTGCTCCGATACTAGTTAGATACTTGTGCTCATTTTCCGAAAGTTCTATTTTATATTTGACAAAATTTTTGATGACTCCGACCTTCGCAAGATACTCAGCAGCATTAAACCATGCATCTCCTTGCTGCCACTTGCCAATGTGTATTCTTTCGTCACTCATTGAGCAGTACTGCTCGACGATCATTGAGCAGGCGTCGAGCACCGCCTGCGATGGGTTTTTAGTTTCCGCGCCGTCATTGTGTTGCCATTCTTTGCTTGTCCAAGTACCACCTGTTCCGCGCCCAAATCCGTAAGTTTCAGAAATCAAACCACATTGTTCCAAAATTTCAATTGCATTCTCAAGGCAGCTGAGCCCTTTAGCATCAACTTTATCATCATCGTTCTGTACCGCACAAACGAGCCGCGCGAGAATAACGAATTCCATACTCAGCATCGTTGCTAGCCTCCGTCTTATAGGTTCGGCGGCGTCCGCTTTTTGAAATTTTAGCTCTGAAATGGACACGCCGAAACCCACCCCGAGCGGACAGTCGGATAGCGACCCACATCAGCCCTGCTGGCGAGGGTGAAAATTTCCCAAAATCAGCCATTCACTGATCCTCGAAAAACACGGAAATCCGAAAAATCGTGATTACCAACTTCGGTCGCAGATCAGCTAATATTTCGGCCAGAGGCAAATTATATGTCAGAATTCTTCCGGTGGTCTCGTTCGAGCGATGGATTTTGGGCCACGGATCCGTGGAATATGTGCGATCTGTATGAATTAAAACTGGATGGTGAGAGGCTCGGCGACAGTGATAGGTTCGAGATCTGCGTGCTCAGGCTTCAAGCTCTCGGTCGGAAGGCAATCGTGACTTGGCAGCCGACGCCTGCTTGGACCGAAACATTCTTTGAATTGGGTATAAATACAACGTGGTATGATGACATTCACATGCAGATAGTATGCTCAGGGGAGAAAATACTTAGTTATTTTTGGATCGGCACTAGGCTACCAACGGCTGATGAAATCATCGCGGTCAAGCAACGTCATCCATTGTGATGCCTTATAATTGGAATTATAAAGGTGTTAGGCCATGTCAGAACTATGAATTCACTTATTGTGTGTTTGCTTCACGGCGGATGGGTCCGCTGAGCGGTCTTAACTGGTCTTCACGGTCATGTCCGCTCAAATGCGTCCGCTGTCCATAAGCGGACGGGCAGAAATCCACCCGACTCAGCACTAATCGCCGCAGCTTTGCGCCAGGAGCGGACCTTCGTGAGATCGACCACGAAGGTCCGCTCATTGAACGACATCAGACACACGTCGCAACGCGCCCTCGTCGCAGCCGGCGACAAGGGGCGACGGTCCCTTGCGGGTGGGCAAGCCGGTCGCCGCGTTCTCCAATGCATCGATGCGCCGCCGGAAAACCGGACGGATCACCGCGACTGGGAAGCGCCGCGGCCGACACGTCTGCCCCGCGTCCTCCTTCCCCAGGGGAATGAGCGAACTTCCCGGCGCGCCATGCGTCGTCATGGGCGTGCGTTGTGGGCGACGTGCATAACCGATAGAGCGACGCCGCCACACTCTTGTCCCATACCTGGCACCATGCTTGACTTGACGTTGAGCGATTCCGGCGGAAGGGCCGTCTCTTGATGCCGACGACGTTCACGGCGGACCCCGAGTTCGCCCATCACTTCCGGCGCCTGCACCAGGTCTTCATGTACGTGACGGACCGGTGCAACCTGGAATGCGAGCAGTGCATCTACAAGCCGAGCATCTCGCACTTCATCAACGAAGAGATCCCTCTCGACGACGCGCTCGGGTTGCTGGCGACCTTCCGCAAGCTCGGCGCCGGCAAGGTGACGTTCCTGGGGGGCGAGCCGACGCTCTACGGCCATAGGCAGGGCGGCCTTCCGCTGCTCGAACTGATCGAGGGCACCCGCGCGCTCGGCTACGAGTACGTGCGGATCGACACGAATGGACAGCGCGTCTCGTCGCTGCTCGAACAGCCGTCGTTCGCGCGTCTGGACGAGGTCGCGTTCAGCCTCGACGGCTTCTCGGCGCAGACCAACGACCCGCTCCGCGGCAAGGGCACGTTCGTCCGGGCCGTCGACGCGATCCGCAAGGCCGTCGGCCTCGGCTACTTCGTGACCGTGACGTGCTGTGTGCAGAAGCTATTCCTGGACCGCGACGAGGAGGGGATGCTCAACCTCGAACGGATGATCCGTTTCGTGGAGGAGCTCGGCGTCCACCAGGTCAACTTCCACGACCTGTTCAAGGTCGGCATCCCGATGGATACCTGGACGGGGAACTTCGCGCCCCGCCCGCAGAACTGGGTGCCGGTCTACGAGGAGCTCTCGGCCAAGGTCCGGTTCGGGGCGTTCGGCATCAAGGTCCGGCTGCCCCAGTGTTTCGTGACGAAGGCCGAGTTCGCGCGCGCGCCGGACTACTACGGCTATTGCCCGGTCAAGCTCGGCGAGCGGGTCATGGTCCACCCGAACGGCACGATCCGGATCTGCTCGAACCTCATCTGCACGGCCTTCGGGGTGGCGACCTGGGGCGAGGGTAGGATCGGCTGGGAACGGTCGCACGCCAACGAGTTGGCGGGGCATGACCTCGACCGGATGACGCCGTGCACCAACCGCAGCCGTCACAAGAAGTACGGCGACCTCGTCCCGGTCTGCTTCTCGTTCAAGCCGGGCCAGGACGAGTACGTGTGGAACCACCGGCTTGCCTGGGACGCGGCCAGGGACGACGCCTCCATGATGGTCGGGTGAGCCGATGACCGTCGACCGCGTCCTGAACGCGACGCTTGAGAAGGCGGGTGTGGCCGCCGGCCTTCTCAAGGGCCTTGAGATCCTGAGTGCCTCGGGAGCCGACAAGGCCGGGAACGAGACCGTCCACCTCGCGACGAACGACAGGATCGAAAAGGCCCTTGCCGACGGCTCCTTGGGCGTCTGCATCCATGTGACCGGAGGTGCTCGGGCCCTGACCGACCCGGTCCACCGCAGCGTGTGCACGGCCATCGTCGGACGCGGGAACCACCCTTTCACCGTGCTCTACAAGGTTCCGGCGGAGAAGCGGTCGAACCGGAACCGGATCGTGGAGTGGAACCTGCGCCAATGGGGCCAAAAGGGCTTCAGGAACTGGCGCGAACGCTTCCAGGCCATCGACCTTGTCGGGCACCGCTCCGTCGACCTGAAAGCCTATGATGCAGGCCATGAGATCCAGTTCTCGGTCTTCGGCAATCGGTTCATCCAGATACAGGGCGAGCATTCCGAGGCGGCAAAATCCAAGCTGGTCTGGCTCATTCGTTCCGAAAGGATCAACGAGGCCCTGACAGAGCAGGCCTTGAAGGCGTCCAGCAAGTCGGCGGACATCGACGAGAGCCTATTCAGGGAGTTCTCCCTCGACCTGCATAGTGTGCTGTCAAGGTACCTCCTGCGTAAGGTTGCTTCCAAGCCTGGCATCGACCGGGACGGCTTGCTGGGCGACCCGAACCTAATGAATGCAATCGGCGACCCGCCGGAGGTGCTGGACGGCCTGCGCGTCATGGACTTCATCGTCCAGGATCAGGCGTCCGCCTTGAAAGTGACCGACCAGGGTCGAGAGTTCCTATCCAGCCTGTGATGCCGAGCGATGAAGGACGATTTCAGCGCGAGCGTGTCGGCTTGGCTACGGGACATGGAGATGGAGGAGACCCAGCTCCTCTTCGGCTCCAGGATCTGGCTCGGTTGCGAGGGTGACCACGGGACCGAGGTCGGCAAGGCTGCTTCGGAGGTGTTCAAAAGCCTGGGCGCGGTGGTGGCGTGCTCCTGTGACTGCATGGATCCTTTCGAGGAGGATGCGGCGAAGGAGAGGCTGCATGCGTCCGAGACCGTCGTCATGTTCGCGTCGACCATCGACATGGCCGCGCGGAGCCTTGAGTTCTGTCATGAGGTCGGACCCGCATCGTCCTCGCTGACCGAACGCCTCTTCGTCACGATCCCCCAGAAACATGAGACCGGGTTCATCAAGAGGCGAATCGAACGGCATGGCGCTAAGGTCTTTGTCTACGACGCGCCCGACGTGTCCAATGGCAAGATCTGCGCGCACATGGTCAGCCGCGCGTACTCGTTGCGCAAGCAGGCGGAGAGGGTGACGAGGGAAATGGAGGAGAGCTTTTCGCCGACGCTCGGCATCGTCGTCGCGTTGGAGGTCGAGTTCAGGGCTGCGCAAGCCATCCTCAAGGACCCGGGCAGGCCGATCCGCAAGCGGGACGCTAATGGGTTCCGCGAGTATCTACCGGGCTACATCGATGCCTATGGAGGCGGACGCCACAAGGTCGTGCTGATCATGGTCGGCATGGGCAACAACAAGGCGACTGCCCAGGCCATGCGGCTGCTTCAGGACTTCAAGTCTGTCCAGGAGCTCATCATGGTCGGCATCGCGGGCGGCGTGCCCGGTCTCAAGGCAGGGCAGAAGGACGTCCGGCTCGGCGACGTCGTCGTCACCGACGAGACTGGCATCGCCCAGTCCGATATGGGAAAGGTGACCGACGCCGGGTTCCAACACAGGCCGCCGCCTCGTGCCGCGTCGCAGGCATGGTCAACGCTCTCGAAGGGCCTCCTTGCGGCGCAGGCACCTCTGCAGGACTACTGGGGCTACGTCGACGAGATCTGCGCCGCGACGGACTGCGAGAGGCCTAAGAAGGATGTCTTAAGGGATGGCGTCGGCGACGAGGCGGCAGTGGCCACGCGACGCATCACGGACAAGCGACGGGCAAAGGGGCGCCCGTTCGCCCATAACGGGCGCATTGGCAGCGGCAATGCCGTGATCAAGTCGGCCGAGGAACGGGAACGGCTCCGCGACGAGCTGGATATCATCGCCATCGAGATGGAGGGGTCCGGCATCGCGGAGGCGGCTTGGCAGTCGGAACGCGGTTACATCGTCGTAAGAGGTATCTGCGACTATGCGAACGGCGGCAAGGAGAAGTCCTGGCAGCCTTATGCATCGGCCGTCGCCGCTGCCTTCGTTCGACACATGGTAGAGAGCATGCCACTTAACGGCGACACGACTGAGACGAGGTGATCTTGCCTTGAAGATCGTCACTTGGAACGTGAACGGCTTGCGGGCGACCGTCCGCAACGATTTCGAGGCCTGGCTGCGCTTGGCCGAGAACGACATCGTTTGCCTCCAGGAAGTGAAGGTGCAGGAGGACCTGCTTACGACCAACTGGTTCGAGGGCTACGTCGCATTCTGGAACTCGGCCGAGCGGGGTGGCTACAGCGGCGTCGCGACCTTAGTCCGCGAAGAATTGAAGGTGCACGGCGTGACGCGCGGCATCGGCCATCCCTCCGACGTCGAGGGCCGGGTCCTAACCGTGGACTTCGAGACGTTCAGCCTCGTCAATGTCTACGCGCCCCACAGCCATCGCGAGCTGACGCGGGTCGCCGAAAAGGTCTCGTTCCTTGAAGCGCTCGACGCCTTCATCGCCAAGAAACGCGTGGCCGGACGGCCCCTCGTCCTGGTCGGCGACTTCAACGTCGCCCATACCGAGATCGACCTCGCGAACCCGGCCCCCAACCGCGGCAATGCCGGGTTCCTGCCCGAGGAGCGTTCCTGGGTCGACCGGCTGCTGGCGTCGGGGTTCGTCGACGCCTTCAGGCAGTTTGAGCCCGGCGGCGGCCATTACACCTGGTGGAGCATGCGCTCGACCGTACGCGCCCGGAACATCGGCTGGCGGCTCGACTACGTCTTCGTCGAGAAGACGCTGCGAGGGGACCTCGTCGCCTGCCGCCACCTCCCTGACAGGACCGGTTCCGACCACTGCCCGGTCGAGGTCGAGTTGAACGTCCCGGAACCCGCGGACAAGGCGGATGGCATCCCGCGGCAACCGACGCCCTACCAACTCGCCCGCCGATCCGCGGGGACCGGCCTCGTCGTCTGACGATCGGACCGGCGCATCGGCCGCGAGCCCGCCGCGACGCGACGGGGCGCGCCGCTCACATGTAGAATCGATACCGCGGGTCAGGCACCTGACCCTCCGCGACATGTTTGAGGATCTCGCCGACCTGCCGGGCCGCCCGCATCGTAATGGGCAGCGCCCCGTCGAACTGGGTGTTGTTCCAGTTCATCTTGGTCAGCGCCATGGTCTCCTTCAGGAGCATGTCCCAGTCGGAGCGGTCGCGCCGGTGCGCCCTCATCATGAGGGGGTTCGGGACGTAGAGCCCAGGATAGGTCGCGAAGAAGTCCACGCTTCCGCGCGTGTAGAGGAGCGCCGCTTCCCGGTCGAGCCGCATCGCCGTACCGCGGAGCGGCGGGTAATCGCCGTCCCGCACGAGGCGCACGGGCGACCGCCGGGGTAGCCAGATCAGATCGACCTGGTCGATGCCGAGCTCGTCGATGGCGGCCTCGAAGCCGGCGGTCTCCTCCCGGTGGAAAGGGGAGCTCTTGTGGACGACCAGGCGCGCCGGGTAGGTACCCCATTCGCGCTTGTAGGTCGTCAGCGAGTTCCTGGTCAGCGCGTAGGTATCCTCCTCGGCAAGGTAGGGGTGGCGGTCGGTTTTGTCGCGCAGCGCCCGGCCACCCTTGAGGATCAGGCCTTCGCCGCGCTCGTCAAAGAGCTGGGCCGAGCTCGTCCGCAGGGTCGTGCGTCCGAGGTCCTCGAAGAAGCTGATCCCGAGGAAGGTCGCGGAGAACTCGTCGCGTTCGCGCACCATGCGCCAGGGCGTGCCGCCCGCCTTGTAGTAGAGAGCGCAGAACAGGTTCCAGGCTCGCGTGGCCTCGTCCTGGACCCTGCGCGTCGAGAGTTTCGCCAGCTTGCGCCGGATCACCGCCCGCTCGTCGTAGGTCGATGGCCAGACGATCTGGATCGGCACCTTGTAGGCCAATGTGGCGGCCTTCAGGGCTCCCCGGAAATCCTCGTAGAGGCGGGCGTTCCGCTCGTCCTCGCTATCCTGGTCCTCGCCCTCTTCCGACGCTTCCTCCACCATCGGGGAGCGCTCCGATTCCTCCGTCGTCCGGAGGTTTTTCACCCGTTCGATCAGCTCGACCGGCAGGGCGCAGACGACGACCTGGGGCGGACGGTCGAGTTCCGACAAGTCGCGGATCTCCTCCTCGAAGAGCTCGACGGCCATCCGGATGGCGAGGTCGTCGCGTTCCTCGCCGGTGACCTTGGAGAGGCTGGCCGGCCGCAGGACACGTTGGTGGTGACCGTCGATCTCGAACCAGCAGCGAAAGGGTCCGTTGATGCCGCTGCCCGGGAAGGCGGGGAAGAGGTTGGGCTGCCGGCTCGGCTTGGCCGGGATCTCGTCCTCGCATCGGGCGAACCATTCCCGGAACCCGTCGACCGTCTCGGAGGACCCGATCACGCCGACGCGGACGGTCCGCGTTGCCTGCATGGAGAAGTCGACCGGACCATGGTCGATCAGGCCGAAGCGCACGTCTTGGTGGCGCGCGCCGCCCCCGAACTCCAGCAAGGGCTCGTGGACGTGCTGGAGCCTAAAGGTCGAGTTCACGCTGGCCTGCCTTCCGCGCCTTGCTCATCTCGGGGTCCTCGCGCTCCGACCAGAGGTCGTCCGGGACACCGTACTGGTGCGTCATCAGTTCGAGCGTCTCGAAGCTGAGGAACGGGTATTCGGAGCGCAGCATGTCGCCGCGTTCGGTCAGGAGGGCGCGCCACATCCGGAGGTGGCCACGTACGTTGGAGTTCCTCTCCAGCTCCTTGATCTTCTTGAGGTAGTCTGAGGCGAAGGTGCTCTCCTCGTATCCGTCCCGGGTGAAATGGTAGGTCGGCTCGACGGCGAGGTACCACTCGCCATCGAGCTCGAGGAACCGGGGGACGAAGGCGGCGTGCCTTAGGTATGACGGGGCATTCTTTCCCTTGTTGAGGCCGTGCTGGGACACGACGGTGCGCCTGCTGTCGCCCCGCGCGTCGGCGAAGGTGAAGTCGCGCTTGCCCCGCTTCTGGGGATTGCCCTTGAAGAAGTAGTACCGGCGAGCGCGGTCGAACACGAGACGCTCCCGGACCCGCTCGCCGAGGCAAAGGCCGAGCAGGCGCACGAACAGCCTCCTGCTGGCCTCGCCGTCGGCCTCCGCCCATTCCAAGGTCTCAATCTGGTCGATGCTGCCTTGGTCGCACGCGTCCTCGAAGAGAGGGTCGTCGAGGTCCCGGAAGCTTACCAGCCGGTCGCCGTCCACGACCCAGTCGATGGGAGGCCGCTCCAACCTGCGCTTAAGTGCATCCCTGACATCCGCGGCGCTCCCCTCGATGCTCGCGATGTTGACCCTGTGCGGGAAGCTTGCCCGGAGCAGGTTCGTCTCCAACTCCTCCTCAACCCGCATGGACGGCGTGACCACGCCCGGCCGCGCGAAACCCGCGACGAGGGCGACCAGCTTGCCGACGGTTTGCGGAGTGAGCTCGTCCTCCTGGCGGACGAACACGACCTTCCTGGATCGCTTGCGATCGGGGTCTTGGAAGTACGACTGGATCGATTTCCAGCAGACGAGTTCGGTTTCGGGATTGACCACGACTAGGATGACCGGCGTATTGGCGTTCAGCCAATACTCAAGGTCCCGCTCGTCGACCCTGAAGGAGAACGTCTCGCCGTTATCCTCGGCGAGCTTCTGGACCGTCTTGAGCTGCGCCGCGATGTACTGGGCCTTGACCTCGCCCGTCTCGGAGTCCCGCAACTCGATGAAGCCGTCTATGCCCGCGTCCAGGGCGCCCGTCGGGTGGAAGGCGAGGCCGGAGTCGCCGACGCGTACCGCAAAGCGATGGACGCCGCCGTCGCCCTGCAGTTGATTCCTCGTGAGCTTCTTCAAGGACTGGCCTACCTCGCGGTCGCGAGACACGTTACCATCGAACGTACCGGATTTGTTCGCTGGCCGCGAGGCTCGCCGCCGAGGCGTCCCGGCTTTTTTGTCCCGAGGGCGCAACTGACCGCCACGACGGCGAGGACATCGCAAAAGTAGGCCGTCCGCTTGGAACGACGAGCGTTCAATGGGCTATGACATGCGGACATTATGGCCACTTGCGAAATGTCTTGTGTGGATGGCTCCCGCATTGCAAGTGGCGAATTGAGCTTCTGACGCGTTGGTCGGGTGCAGTCTTGTGTCCGGCCTGTCGATGCAGTCGTTCATGTTGACTGCTGGCCCTGATGGTATCCGCGAACTGGGTCCCACTCTGCTTCGCGGGCTATGACGCCCTAGACATTACGCGGGGTGTCCCAGCTCCCGGTCTGACCGGTTCGCCATCAACTCTCATCGTCCTCGCAACCTCAAAAACGCTTTTCTTCGTGCTGTCAGGCGACCGCGGTCGCTGGTGCGCGGTAGGTGCCGCCGCGGGTCATGATCGCCCAGGCGACCCGCGCCGTGCGATTGGCCGCCGCAACGGTCACCACGCGCACCGGCTTGCGCTGGAGCAGTGCCGGCAACCGCGGGTCGACCGAGGTCGGCGTCGCCTTCGCGCGGCGGATCAGAGAGGTCATGCCGACCACGAGCAGGCGACGCAGGTAGCGGTCGCCCATGCGTGAGATCCGGCCCAGGCGCTCCTTGCCGCCACTGCAGTTCTGCAGCGGTGTCAGTCCCAACGAGGCCGCAAACTGCCGACCGGAGCGGAAGCGCTCGGGCTCGCTCACCGAGGCGGCCAACGCGGTTGCCGAGACGATGCCGACACCCGGGATCGTCGCCAGGCGCTGCGACAGGTCGCTGTCCCGATGCCAGGCGAGCAACTCCTTCTCCAGTCGGGTGAGCTGGATCTGCAAGGCACCGATCTGATCGGACACCTCCAATTACCGTGATGACGGCGGTGTCTGCGAGGGTTCAGCGAAATGCTGAGCGCTTTGGGGATCTGAAGCTGTCCTCGCGCCGGTCGCGAGCGGGGCGAAAAACCCCCTGTCCCGCCCCTCAGGCAGTCCTCGCGCGGGAGCCGGTGAGCCAGACCGCCCGGTTCATGTTGTACGCGAGGTTGGCCAGGCCGATCTTCATCCGAGCTCTCGCTAAACCGATCGTGCGCACCACGAGCCCCATCGGCCCCTTCTGCCGGGCAAAGACATGCTCGATGGCTGCGCGGACCTTGGACTTCTCGCCGTTAGCCCGGGCGACGTTCCTCGCCATCGGCTTGCCCGGCGGCTTCTTGCGATGGATGCGGGAGCGGAAGCCGTTGCCCGCCAAGTGCGCCTCGTTGGCCTTCGAGCGGTAGGCCGTGTCGGCCCAGACTTCGCCGGATGTGTTGGCCTTCGAGAGGAGACCGGGCAGTTGCGCCCCGTCGTGGCGGGCCGCGTCCGTGGCGATCCAGGTTCGGATCAGCCCATGACGGCGGTCGATGCCGACGTGGTTCTTGTAGCCGAAGGCCGGCACCGCGAGGTCGATCCGCTTCGACCCATCTTCGGCCGGCTTGGCCTTCGACCACTTGATCGTCCAGCGCGCGTCGCGGTCCTTCTGGGCGAGCCTGGCCGGCTTGGCCTTCCAGGCGTCGGGCACACGGCCGGCCTTCAGATCCGCCTTCTCGGCTTCCGTGTTGCGCTGCTTGGGCGCGGCCACCACCGTGGCGTCGACGATCTGCCCGCCCATCGCCAGGAACCCGGCCTGCCTCAGGGCCGCCTCGTAGGCCGAGAACAGCACTGCAATGGCCGGCTTCCCCGCAATCTCGGCCCGGGTGAGCGCCTCGCGGAACGTCCAGATCGTGTTGGCGTCCGGCACCGGGTCGGACAGCCCCAGCCCGAGGAAGCGCATGAACGACAGCCGGTCCTTGATCAGAAACTCCGTGCGCTCGTCCGACAGCGAGTGGCTGGCCTGGAGGATCAGCACCTTGAACATGAAGACGAGATCGAACGGTGGGCGACCGCCCTTCGACCCGTCTGAGCGAGGCACGGCACGGGCGAGATCGTCCCGGAACAGCTCGAAATCGACGATGCGGTTCAGCCGCTCCAGCGCGTCGCCCTTGGCCGAGAGATCCTTCAGACGCTCATCGACGTCGAAAAAACCGGGCTGACCGCGCATCGCAGCACCTCACAGGCCGACGACGCCATCACACCACGAAACCCCTCAAACCGCGAGGTTTTTGGAGGCGTCCGATCGGCCAGCCCGGTCACCACGCGCTGGGCTAACGGCGGCACCTCGGCCGCGTCTCCGGCCGAGAGCCTGGCCGCCAGTTCCAGCGCGTGCCGCAGGCCCCGCGCCATCTCGATCCCAAACTCGGCGAGCAGGCCGCGGATCATGTTCACCAGCTGCGTGCGTTGTTTGACCAGCAGGTCGCGCGCCCGGTGTAGCGCCAGCGCCGCCTGCTGGTCGGTCGACTTCACCGGCACGAACCGCATGCTCGGGCGCGTCACCGCCTCGCAGATGGCAGCGGCGTCGTTCGCATCGGTCTTACCGCGCTTCACATACGGCTTCACGTAAGACGGCGGCATCAGCCGCACGTCATGGCCGAGCATTATGAGTTCCCGGGCCCAGTGGTGCGCCGTGCCGCATGCCTCCATGCCGACCAGGCAGCGCGGCAGCTTGGCGAAGTACGGCATGACCTGCGCCCGCCGCAGCGCCTTCCGAACGACGACGTGCCCAGCTGCATCGACGGCGTGAACCTGAAAGATGCTCTTGGCCAGATCGATGCCGACGGTGGTGATCTCCATGGGGATGGCTCCTGCATGAGCGTGGCTGCTGCTTCGACAGCGACCACATCTTGGCACCGAGATGCCGTCAGTTGGAGCGGGAGCCATCCACCCCATCTGCTTCAGGCCGTCGAGCAGACTTTCGAGATGGGGGCGTGCAAAGTCAGCTATGGGTCAGGTGTTCGCATGCAGCTTCTTCAATTGACGGTACAATGCCGCACCGTGCGTTCACGATGACGCCCTGCCACCGCCGTCCGATCATTCCGACGGAAAGACCGAAGCGGTCTGAGGCTGTATGCCGACCCTTCCCTGTTTCCGTGCCCGATGTCGGCGTTGGCGCTCTGCGGGTGTCATCGCGGTCACTCCAAGCGCTCTGCGCCCAGGCTTCTTCGTGGTCGGAGCGACCACGAGGCCCTCGCCATGCAGGTGCCGGATCCAACGCATGATCTCGCCGGGCGTCGGATCGTCCGCCCGGGTCATCATCAGGAGGACCACGGCGGAGAGCTTCCGAGGCCTCACACCCCGATGCAGACGCTGCATGAATCATAGCAAGCCCGCGAGGCCGTAATCCCGATACGCGCGTCGATGGTAGGCGAAGACGAACGGCCACCGGTGTCGCTCCCGGTAGTTCGCGATCCTGGCCTGCAACTTCAGGAATTGGTCGCTCGGGAACCCCGGAGCTGAGACAGAGAGGCTCTGAGGAGAGGAGCCTTTCAGTCCAGACCGGCTGGCGACCGCCCGTCCGTATCGCTTGCAGACAGGCTCGAGCCGCTCCTCGAGATAGTGAGCGTATGCCGATCGCATTTCGCGATGAAGGCACTCAAGCCTGTCCTTCGTCGCGGCATCGAGGTTGAAGCGCTGCTCGGCGTCAAACAAGGCGGCCTGCCTCTGTTTCGACAGGGATCGTGGCTGTCCAAGTGTGACGCATTTCGTGACGGCGTGCCAACTTCATCGTCGACCATTTTCGTGATACAATACGTGACAAGATAGCGGCGGCTTCCGTTCCGCCGACGCCAAGATTTCGTGACCATATCGTTACGCATACATGTCTGCTGGATGGATCGCGCCGCCCGGTCTTTCGTCCAGTTGCCATCGGGTCGGGTGCGCCGCGGATCGGGTTCTGAGCGGATGGATATGCGGCGATACCGGCGCGGCCGGTTCGCCTGTCGCACCCGCGGTCGTTCTGTGTACCGTGCCGCGAAGCGAGGGCTTGTCACCGCCCCACACGGTACAGGCCGAGCGCGTCCTTGACCGCCTCGAGCGTCGCCTGCGTGACACCGCGGGCGCGGCGGGTGCCGTCGCGCAGGATGTCGCGGACGTCGTCCGGGCGATCCGCCCAGGCGGTGCGGCGCTCCCGGATCGGTGCGAGCAGATCGAGCAGCACGGTCTCCAGGCGCCGCTTCACCGCCGTGTCGCCGAGGCCGCCGCGCCGGTAGTGCGCCTTCAACTCGTGGACGGTGTCGCGATCCGGATCGAACGCGTCGAGATAGGTGAACACGACGTTGCCCTCGACCCGGCCCGGATCGGTGACGCGCAGATGGTCGGGATCGGTGTACATCCGGCGCACCGCCGCGCGGATCGCGTCGTCGGTCGCCGACAGGGCGAGGGCGTTGCCCTGCGACTTGCTCATCTTGGCGCGCCCGTCGACGCCGGCTAGGCGACCGCTCTCGGGAATCAGCGCACGCGCCTCCGGCAGCAGCGTGTGCCCGACCTGCCGATTGAGCCGCCGTACGATCTCGTTGGTCTGCTCGATAATCGGAGCCTGATCGGCGCCGACCGGAACGAGCGTCGCCCGGAACGCGGCGATGTCGGCGGCCTGGGCCACGGGATAACACAGGAAGCCGGCCGGGATGTCGCGCCCGAATCCGCGCACCTGGATCTCCTCCTTGATCGTCGGGTTGCGCTCGAGACGTGCCACCGTGACGAGGTTGAGGAACAGCTGCGTCAGCTCGCACAGCGCCGGCAGGGCCGACTGCACGCAGATCGTCGTAAGCTCCGGATCGATCCCGACCGCGAGGTAGTCAAGGGCGACTTCGTGGACGTGGCGCGTGATGTGCCCGGAGTCATCGGCGTTGTCGGTGAGCGCCTGCGCGTCGGCGATCAGGACAAACTGGTCGTGGCCGTGCTGGAGCGCGACGCGGTTGCGCAGGCTGCCGCAGTAATGGCCGAGATGGAGCGGACCGGTCGGGCGATCGCCGGTCAGGATGACGGCACCCGGATCGGTCGAGGTGGCGGGCATGGGCGGTTCTCCGGGTGGGAGCTGCCGCGTCGGGTAGATTATCAGGATTGCGAACAGACCCGCCGAACGTCGGCGGCAGGGTTCGTGTTCTTGATATGACGTATCGTGTTGCTCCTCAGAGGGAGCGCCACCAGGAAGCGCAGGCTGCCGCGGCAACGAACATCCTGCCGCGCTGTCGCCCGTCACAGGAACTGACGCCGGTGCCGTGACGGACCGTGGCCGCAGGCACGTCGGTGTCATGGACGGCGCGTTCGCCCGCGGCGGAACGGGCCGCGGGCGAACCGGTGGTCAAGCGACGGATCAGGGTCGCGTCGTCGACCCGAGCGGCGGCTCGGTCCGCGCTCCGTCCGCGGACGAAGGCTTCGGCTGGCCGTGGAGTTCCCCCGTCAAGTTCGATGGGCGCGGCTGATCGACGTTCGCCCCCGGTCTCGCGGTCCCGAGCATCCTGTCGACGGTCCGGCTCCTTGCTGCCTCGTACGACAGGCCCGGCAGCTCGGGCGATGCCGTGCTCTGGGGCTTTGCCGCGGTCGAGGTCGAGGTCGAGGCTGAGGCCGCGTTCGGGGTAGCGGTTCGATGGTCCTGACCGATCGTCGCCGGACCGGCGGTGGCCCCTGTCCGCGTCCCAGTCGCGCCGCCGGTCGCCACGGGCGTCGTCACAGGCGTCGTGGCAGCCATCGTCGGCGTCGTCGTCGCAGGCGTCGTCACAGCTGTCGGGGGCGTCGACCGTACCACAGTCGGGGCTTGCACGGTGGGTGCGTGCTGGATCGCGGATCCCGTCGCACCCTGAGCCTCGCTCGACGGTGACGGCCGTGGTGTCGGTCGAGGCGCTGCCGCATCCGTGCTCGGCGGCGCGGTCCTCCGGGACGAGGGCTTCCTGGCCGCGCGCTTCTCACACCGGCCGAGATAGCGCTGCAGCTGCTCGGCGCCGAGCGTGCGTCCGCCGAGGCGCAGGCGCTTGGCGATCTCGGCGAGCGGGTGCCCGAGCTTGAGGGCTGAGCGGATCTGCGGTGCGAGTTCGGTCACCGCCATGAGCGTGGTCATCTTCGGCACTGCCGGTACCGGCGGCTCCCGCATCAGCGCGTCGAGCGCGTCACGGTTGGCCGCTATCTCGCCGGGCGAGATCGGCAAGGGCTTGGTCCGAGGCTGTGGCGTCGGTCGTGTCGTCGGCTGCGTCGTCGGCTGTGTCATCGCGTGTCTCGCTGAGAGTTGACGGGTCTGGTCAGGGCGCTGCATGCGGCCCCGACACGACTATGGTCACGCTTCGTCACGTGGACTGCAAGTGGATCGTAAGAGCAAGTGGCGATCTTCGCGTTCGTGATGTGTGTTATCGCGCGCGATTCGCAGTAAATCCGGATTGACGTCTTTGATGTTGTGGACCTTGTTGCAGGGATGTCTAGGCGATCTGTTGCGGATCGTGCGGACGAACGGTCCCGACCCGGAGCCTGACCCGTGACGATTCATCGAAGCCCATCCGTCCCAAGGCACGTCGCTCGCCTGCGCAATCCGAGCGCCGGCAGCCCGCGGTGGTGGGGCGTCATCGGTTGTTCGCGCCCCGATGCCGAGGCTGTGGCCGTGGGGTGGTCGTCCCGGAAGGACGGTCCCGGAGAGAACACGGAGGGCAGGATGCTCCTTGCTATCCGCGCCGGCCGAGCCGGGCGCGGGCCGCAAGGAGACGCTGCCGTTCGGCGCTGACCGCTTCTCACACCCGCTCACCTGTCGGGGCGAGCCCCCGAACCCCCGTCCCAGAAGCCCCAGAAGCAGCCCAGAGAGGAGCACCGTGATGCCCGGCCAACGCGGAAGCGAGACACGCATCCTGACCCATCAGGTCGGGATCCGGCTCACCTCGGAGGAGCACGAGCGCCTGCTCGGCGAGGCGGCGGCCGCGGGCCTGACACTCGCCGCGCTCACCCGGCGGCGGCTGCTCGGCCTGCACATCACCGCGCAGGTCGATGCCGAGCTGATCCGCGAGTTGCGCCGCCTCGGAGGGCTGGCAAAGTTGGCTATCCGAACGCCCGGCATGGCCGAGAGCGGCCGCCGCGCGCTGCAGGCCATCCGCGCCGCGATCGCGCATCTGGCCGCACCGTCGTGATCGGCAAGCGCATGCCCAGGCGCCTCGACGGCGCGCCGGTCGCCCGGCAGGTGGTGCAGTCCGCCGCCTACATCGACCGTGGCGGCGACGAGCCGGAGCGAGGCGACGTCTTGGCCCGGGGCCAGCTCCATCTCATCGCCGACACGCGCGCGGGACAGGTCGCGGAGATGATCGCCACCGCGATGGGCGCCCCCCGCGCCCGCAGCCCGCTCGAGCACATCGTCCTGTCGTGGCGGGCTGGCGAGCAGCCGACCGTTCGCCAGATCGAGCAGGCGCTCGCGATCCTGCTGGAGGAGACCGGCCTGCGCGGCCATCAGGTGCTCTGGACCCAGCATCTCGGCGGCTCCGGCAACGCCCACGTCCACGCGCTGGTCTCGCGCGTCGCACCGGATGCCGACAAGCCGACGCGGGTGGCTTTCTTCCATCGAGCCATCGGGCGCGCCGTCGCCCGGATCGAGCACGTCCAGGGCTGGCAACGCGAGCCCGGCGCGCACCACGAGGTCCTGGCGGACCGAAGCATAGGAGAGCAGCATGTCATCCGGTACAGGGCACAGGGGCAGCCGGCCCATGGACTGGGCCTACGTCGCGGCCGGCGAGGCGAAGGGCGCGCACCGGGACACGGGCGAGATCCTGAAGTTCCTCCGCGCGGGGAGCGAGGAGGCCGATCCGATCGCGGCGATCATCGATGGCCAGGACCGGGCTTCGAGCCGCCTCAAGCAGATCCTGGAGTTGCTGCACAAGCTCGACGCGGATCTCCAGGAACTGCGCCTCGAACAGCTGCGGCAGGGGCAGGAGATCGCGGAACTGCGCCGACAGAGCGGCGACATCCACCCGATCCTCATGAACGCACGAATCGGTCAGGCATAGCCCACCGGCTCGCCGCGATGAGGCTGCGCTGCGCCGGCATGGCCCAGGCCAGCGCCCGAGCGCGAAGCGCGCGTGAGCATGACCCGTTCCAGCCCGGTCCCGGCGGCGACGCGACTGCAGAACGGGAGCGCTGGTCGGTGACCGCAACCGACGCGCCGGCGGCCCTGGCCGCGCGGCGTCTGGCCGAGGTGCGCATGCGGCTGGCGCATCGTGCGGCGGGTGCGGACTTGGCGCTCGCCCGCAGCGTCGTGTCGGGCGACGCGCTCCCGGCCGGCGCCGCCCGCGCCGAGATCTACCGCGGTGAAGCGAGCGCGGCGCGGCGCGCGATCGAGATCGTCGGCCCGATCGTGACGCGGGTGTCATCCTGGACTGACCTGCACGCCGCGCTCGCGCCACACGGCATCACCTACGCGGCGAAGGGGTCGGGCGCGGTGATCTTCGTAGACGGGATCGCCGTGAAGGCCTCGACCTGCCGGGCGGCGAGCCGCACCCGCCTCGAGACGCGCCTGGGGCCGTTCCAGCCGCGACCGGAGCCCGTGGATGCGCCGCCCTGGACCGAGCATCCGAAGAAGACAGCCACCGCGCCTTCACCGCGGCCGGCCCCGGGTGTCGACCCGGATGTATTCGCCCTCGCCCGGCAGGCGGAGACGGCGGCGAGCATGGCGCGGAGTGCTTATGACGCCACCTATCCGATGCTGAACTTCGCGCCCCTGCTGAAGGCCGCCGTCGCCGGCCCGGCCCCACGCGCGGCACCGAATGCGCGTACCCTGGCGCAGCAGGCCGGCAAGCCATCGCCGCGCTTGGCACCGGTGCGGCGGCTGGCCCACGATGGCGCGAACCTGACCGGTCTCCTCGGGCGCTACCACGACGCGCTGCGGGCCGATCTCTACCGAGTTGTGGCTGAGCGGCCTCGGCTGCGGGACCACGTCGATCGCGATGGCGACCCGGAGCAGGAGCGCGACCGGCTGATGCAGCTGACGCCGCGCCCGATGGCCGAGGTCGCGGCGGGCTGGGCGGCGCTCGAGCGGGTGGGCGGAACCGAGAGCCATGTCCACCTGACGCCGATCTCCGGAGACCGCCACCACGTCGTGCTCTCAGGCCTGCGCAGCGCGCAGGTGGAGAGCCTGCAGGCCTCCGGGTTCACCCCGGCCCTCGTGCTGCACAGGAGCGGCGGGCTGCACGAGGTCGTGTTGACGACGCCGAACCAGGGCAGGCCGTACGAGCAGGCCGCCCTGGCCGAGGCGAGCGAGGATCTCCGGCTCGGCCTCGGCGTCGCCCGCAGCCCCCACGGCCTGCGCGTCGACGACCCCGATCATCCAGCAGCGGCGACGCCCGACGAGGACGGTCGCACGCGCCGGGTCTACGCGCAGGTCCTGAGCGCGACCGGGGCGATATGCGTGAAGCTCGGCCGGCGGATCGCACACTGGATCGGCATCTTCGCCTGCCGCTTCGGTCTCGGGCCGGGCTCGCGCCTCGGCCGCGGCTTGGACCCGGATGCAACCGAGGCGGACGACGCGCGGCCGCACGCGGACGCGCCGGTGTACTGGGCGCACCGCGCCGACCTCCTGGCGCGCTGGCAGGAGCGCTGGCCCGAGCCGTCGCGGGTCGACGCGCTGATCGCCCGCCGCCTGCGCGGCACCGGCCACGGTGAGGACGCGGTCGCCGCCCTGATCACCGCCTGCGCGCCGCTTGTGCCGCGGATCGGCCGCCACGCCTGGACCGGATACGGCCGGCGCGCGGCGGCCCACGCCTTCCGGGACGATGGCGAGGAGGGCTGTCGGATGTTCGACCGATCCTCCCCGGCGATGTGGCCGGAGCTGGAGCAGGCCGTGCGCAAACGCGCGCAGGCCGTCCAACAAGAGCCGTCGATGGTGCCGGTTCAGCCGGAGGCCTCGCCCGTGACACCGCCACCACGAAAGATCCGGGCGGGTACGACGGAGAAGGGCAAGCGGCCCGGTGGACGCGGCGACGACTGGTGGGATTAGCGACCGTCGATAGATCAGATCTCGGCCTTCAACGGCGCGATCGCGGTATCGATCCCCAGGATGAGCGCCTCGTAGCGCGCGCCGGACTGCGCCCGCAGGGCCATGCCGGACAGGGTGGTGAGGTAGAGTTCGGTCAGTGCGGGGACCAGCATCCCTGACAGGTGCTCGTCGGCCACCGCGCGGGCCAAACGACGCTCGATCGCGTCGACGATCCGCCCTCTGTATGCCGCCACGACCGTGGCGACCCCGGCATCCTCCGGGCGCAGGTTCACGGGGCTCGTCAGGATCAGGCAGCCGCGCGCCGGCGACGCGACCGTGTACAGCCGGGCTGCTTCGTCGAGCAGGCCGTCGAACGCCTCGACGGGATCCTCGGCATCGAGACACGCCAGGACAGGCCCGAACTGGCGCTCCCAGTACCGGGTGAGCGCCGCCTCGAACAGCTTCGCCTTCGATCCGAACGCCGCGATCAGGCTCTGGGGATGGGGGACGGACATCGCCGACAGCAGCGCCTTGTACGAGGTGCCGCCGTAGCCGCGTTCCCAGAACAGCAGCATCGCCTGGCTCAGGGCCTGCTCCCGGTCGAAGCCCCAGGGGCGTCCGCGCGCCATCGGCACCTCGATATTCTGAGTGATCGCTCATCGGTCGGATAGGGCGTGCTGCCAGCCCACGCAACAGAAGATGAGCGGTCGCTCGGACGAGCGCTCACTCAGATGAGCAGTCGCTCAGATAGCTGGTGAACATCACAGAAGACGAGAAGACGACGCGCTCCCGGGCCTCTGCGGCCGCGGGAGCGGATAGATGGGGGCAAGCGAACCGGATCAGGCGAAGGCCCTTCGCCCCAAAAGCCCAAGGAGGACGGGGACGGCAAGGCGCGGCGCTCGGACAGCGCTCGCGGCAAGTCGGTGAGGCGCCTTCGCTCCCTCTCCAGATGATGGATACCGAAAATGACAGATCACGACGCGCTCTCGGGCGCGAACGAGCCCGGCCGCCCGCACGAGACGCCCGGCTTGTGGGTACGCGCGCGGGTCGAGCGCCCGCGCCGGCACAAGGACGGCCTCGTCCTCGAACTCCGGCCCGTCGATCCCGGCCGCACCGGACGGCTCAACGCCTTCCTGTCCGGCGACTTCATCCGCCAGATCCAGGACGTGACCGGTGTCCTGCTCGATCCGAGCCGCATCTTCGGCGAACACCAGCTGAAGCTGGCCGTCACGGCCGAGCCGCAGGGCGATCTCAGTGCGCAGGTCGTCGGCTTCGTGCGCGATGCCTTCCTGCCGGGATGGGCCGAGCAGGATGTTGCGGTCCGCGATGCGATGGAGGCCGACAGGCTGTGGGACCGACAGCACCACCTGTCGATCCCGCGTAGGCTCAGGCGGGTGTTCCTGGTCGAGCCGGCTGATCGCGCACCGCATCCGCTCGGTGACGAACTCGGCCGCTGGTGGGATCAGGGCGCGATCGAGCTGATCCGACACGCCGTCGCCTTCGAGCAGCCCGGTTCGGTCGCGGCGCTCCACGAGGCCATCGGCAGCGCCCACGACCAGCACGAGTGGGGAAGCCTCGATCTCGTCATCGTCGAACCGGGCGCGGGGTTCGCGTTCCGCGCCCTGTCGGATGACGGGCTGCTGCGGCAGGTCGCCGTCCTGCCGGTGCCGGTGATCACCCGTCGAGCGACGTCGCCGGTGCTGCTCGACAGCATGGCGTGGCGCTGCTTCGATCGCCCTGACGAGATCCTGGCCTTCCTGGCCGACATCCTCCGGGACGAGCTGCGGCTCGCCGACCGGCCGCGGCTCGACGCGATCGCCGAGCTGATCGAGGCGGCTCCCGCGGCCAACGTGACGGCGAACCCGCCGCCCTTCGCGCGCGGGCCGCTGTTCGACTGACGTCCCCTCGACGATCCGGCCGCCCGCACGCTGGCCGCCGGATCACCGCCCCATCCCGAACCACGCGAACGACTCCATGCGACACCACAGATTCTTCCATACGACCCGAGGGGCGCCGCCGGTGCGCCCGGGCGATGTCCGCCCTCCCCCCGTCCGCCCGGACGGCGCGAAGGCGGCTCGGGGCGCCGACGAGATCCGCGAGCTGCGCGACCTGCTCGGTTGGCTGCGCCAGCGCCTGCGCGGCGAGCATACAGTCCGGGCCAGTGTCCTGACCGTCGAGCCCGTCGGAGCGGGAAGCTACCTGCTGCTGCTCGGCGAGGCCGATCCCGGCGGCAGCCTCGAGCCGCCACGGCTGAAAGTCCGGCTCGAGGCGGCCGACCTCGCCGCTCACCGCAGCGCGGTCGGCGACGAACTCGATCCGGTGGCCCTCGTCAATCGGGTGGTCGACGTCAGGCTGAGCACCTCCATGCGCCAGCGCTACGGGCGCGGTGCCGGGGTCCAGGCCCGGGTCACCGCCCTCCTCTCCGTCGACACGGTGCCGATCGCGGGGGAGATCGAGCGCGAGCGGACGCTGCAGCTCTTACGGCTGGGCGGGCGGCGCTTCGGGCCCGGGACATGGACAGAGCCGGAGGATCCGCGCCACATCGCGCTGATCGCGGCCGAGTTCGGCGATGCCCGCCGCGACGTCGAGCACGTCCTGCGCCCGCTCGAGGAGATCGGCCTGATCCGCATCCACAGGATCTGGGCGGCGTTCGAAGGGCCTTCGGCGGAGCGCGCGCTGGGCGAGGCGTTCGCCCGAGCGGGCGAACTGCACCGCGAGCACCGCCTGTCGGCGACGCTGGTCTGCCGCGGCGGCGGTCCGGTCGAGGGGTTCCAGGCGCTCAACGCTTACACGACGGCGAGCGCGGCCGCGGCAGCCGAGCTTCCGAACCTCGTCACGGGGCTGGGCCATGCCGGCACGCCGCCCACCGCCCTGGACGCGGTCGCGGCGCGATCCGAGCCGACGCCGACGGCCGCGGCGATGCTGGTGCGCCGGCTCGTCGAGGCCACCGGTGTCCGGGCCGAGCGCGCGCTCGCGGCCTTCGACGCCGCCATGGCGGAGGATCTTGAGGCGGCCGGACGCATCGCCCTGACGTGGGCCTCGCAAGGGTTCGACCAGACGATGCGCGATCTCGCAGACCTGGCCGAGCGGGCGATGCGGCAGCTGGATCGAGGTGTCGAGCGCAGCCTGCTCGCCGGCCTCGCCGTGGCGGCCGACGCGGCGACGGGCACCGTCGTTGGCGTGATCGAGCCGGTCGACGCTCCCGTCCAGGCGCTCCGGCTCGGAGGCGGGGACGACGATGGCGGCCCAACCGCGGAGGCGGGCTGGGCGCTGGTGACCGCGGCCGAGACCGGCCTCGTCATCGAGCGCCACGACGAACTCGAGCCCAACATGCCGCTGTTCCTGCACTTCCGCGACGGGACGACCGTCGTCCGGGTCGTGCCGACCTTCGTCGCCTACAACTGATCCCACACCGAGGAGACCCACCATGACCGAGACCCGTTCACCCGAGACGCCGAGCTTCCTCACCGCGGTCCGGCGCATCGAGGCGCTGACCCAGGAGATCCAGAGGGACGGCTTGGCCGCCTTCGAGAAGGCCGAGGCGGCCTATGTCGAGGTGCAGGAGCTACGCGCCGTGCTGAATGCCCGGATCGCGGAGCTGCGCCGCCGGACGGCATAGCGCGACGATCCGCGTTACCGCCGATGCCATAGCCTCGGCGGTAACGCGGTGGGAACGCGGCCACGACGCACGTCGCGGAAGCCGAATCGGCACAGGCATGGGCACTGAGCCAAACCCCGGAAGGGCTGAACACCTCAGCCAGAGACAAGCCTTGCGGCTATCGGCGAAGGTAGCGTCGGAGCTCTCGCTCTACGTGGGCGCTGCTCGGCGCTTCCCCTCCGCTGAGATGCCTTGTTTCGAAGTAAGATGCCAACAGCCGGTCCGGGCACGATGGAGCGTCCCTGGTATCGACCTACGCCCGTCAAAAGTGAGCGCCGATTGGCGGTAAGGGTGAGGATGAGGAGCCAAGACGCGCGACAGGATGGGTAGCGCGGCGGCCGCTCGGCCGCCGCGCACCGACGCCTGCCTAGCGCAGGAGCTGCAGGATGCCCTGGTTGGCGGTGTTGGCCAGTGACAGGGCGGAGATGCCGAGCGACTGCCGGGTGGACAGCGCCTGCGAGTTCGCCGCCTCCTCGTTCATGTCGGCGTTGGTCAGGTTGGCCGATCCCGTGCTCAGCACGTCGATGATGTTCTTGGTGAAGTCCTGGCGGTTCTGCACCGTCGAGAGGTTCGAGCCGAGGTTCGACGAGAGCGACTTCAGGGAGGTGAGCGCATTCGTCAGCGCGTCGGAGGCCTTGCCGAGATCGGCGTTGTTCTGGATGCCGACGTTGCCGCCCGCCTGGGTCGCCGACGAGTCCACGAACGATCCGAGGCCGAGGCTGTCGGCCGTGAGCGCGTTGCCCTGAACCGTGAGCTTGGACTGGGCGGTGCCGGTCTTCTCGTTGAAGGCGATGGTCAGGTTGTCGCCGGTGAGCAGGTTGGTGCCGTTGTAGCCGGCGTCCTTGGCCGTCTGGTTGAACTGGTCACGCAAGGCGTTGAACTGGCTGACCAGGGCCGAGCGCTGCGCCGAGGTGCCGCCGGCGGCGGAAGGGGTCGCGCCGCCGGTGAGCTTGGCGAGTTCGGTGGGACCGGCCGTGAGTGTACCGGTGCTCGTGTTCAGCAGGCCGGCGTTGACCGTCAGGGTGTCGGAGCCGGTGCCGGTGATCTGCAGCTGACCCTGGCTGTCGATCGCCGCCGTGGCGATGCCCGACTTGTTGATGTTGTTCACCAGGTCGTTGACCGTGCCGGAGGTCAGGCTGACGTTGTAGACGGTGTTGCCGGCGGCGAGCTGCAGGGTGTCGGCCTTGGTGTTGTCGATGCCGACGATGCCGGCCGCGGTCGAGCTCGCGGGGGTGGTGGTGCCGGCGAGCGTCTTGGCCAGAGCGGCATCATGCTGGCTCTTTCCGGTGGCGGTCGCGTCGGCGGCAGTGCCGAGTGCGACGGTGCCCTGAAGCTTCGGTAGGTTGGTCGTGGCGTTCGACTGCGCCTGTGCGACCACCGACTGCATCTGCTTGACGATGCTGGTGATGCTGTCGATGCCCTTGGAGGCCGCCTGGATCGTCTGGATGCCGTTGGAGATGCCGTCGAGCAGCCCCGACAGGGCGGTCGAGCGGTCGGTGAGGCTGGCGGCGGTGAAGTAGTTCACCGGGTTGTCGAGCGCCGAGTTGACCTTCTTGCCGGTCGAGAGGCGGTTCTGGTTCGTGGCGGCGAGCGCGGCGGTGTCTTGCAACGACAGGAGGTTCTGCCGCGTGGCGGCGGACAAGGTGACGGAAGACGACATGGATCGACGGTCCTTCTGGCAGTCGTATCGGGTGCGACGACCAGATCAGGTTCGATCTTCGGCAGTTGACGCAGGAGCTTACAGATTCCGCATCGCGCTTGTGTTGCCGGACGTTCCGTACTTATCGGCGGACGCTGCGTTTTGGGCATCAAGACGCCTGTGCGGCGGTCACGGATGCGACGTGTTGTGAACGTCGGTGCGACAAGCGACAAGCTACGACCCGTAGAGTTCGGCCCGGTTCGCGAGGGGACCGCGCTTACTCTGTCGCGCCGAACACGCCCATCAGCGATGCGAGGCCCTCTGATTCGGGGGCGACCATGAAGCATCCCGACGAGCCGGACCTATGGCTGGAGGCGCAAGATGAGCCGGACGCGTTGGAGTGGGCCACGAACGCAGGCGCGAAACGCCAGCTCGCTACGGGATTGCCCCCTTCGTGTGCGATCGAGACCAGCCCCCGCGCGATCGGTTCGCAAGAGGGCGGTTGCGCAAGCGGACGTTCCGCGTCCGACCCGTGCCAGTCGTAGAGACAGCGACCGGTGCTTCCCGGAAGCAGCCGTCCTTGGCTTTCTGCCAATTCCGGCTTGGGCCGGTGAGACGACCCTCATGGAAGCGGCAGACGCGAGCCAAGAGCATCGAGAAGGATGCGGAGACCATCGAGCGCCACGTCAGCGGATGCTTGGCCGAGTTGCGCGTTAACGGCCGCCCCGTCCAGGGCCAGTGTGGCGGCCCAGGCTATGTCGGTGTTATCCCGCGCACTCGACGGCAGTAACGCCGCGATGGCATCCCGGACCTCATGCTTGTGCTGCGCCGCGATGCTGGTGATTGGCAGGTCGATCCCGCCAACTTCTGCGACCGTGTTGGCGAAGGCACAGCCCCGGAACTCGACGAGGCCGAACCAGGTTCGCGCTGCGTCAAGCACGGGACCCAGGGGAGCCTTCAGGCGCTCTGCCTCAGACTGCGTGGCGCAAGACGACGACAGGGCCTCCCGGAACCATCCCATCCAGGCCGCGTGCCGCCGCTCCAGATAGGCCCGGATCAGGTCGTCCTTGGAGGGGAAGTGCCGGTAGAACGTTACCTTCGTCACCCCTGCCTCCGCGATGATCCGGTCTATACCGGTGGCGCGGATACCCTGCCGATAGAACAGATCCTGTGCCGTCCGCAGGATGCGTTCTCGCGCTGGGATGGGGGCCGAGGGGATTGGGTCCGATGCCATCCCTACCGTGTAGACAGGCCGTCCTACATAGGCCAGTGTAGACAAGTCTGTCTACAAGAGGTCGCCGTGATGCCCGCTCTGCCTTCAGTCCTTCCCATCTCTCGGTGGGGATCGGCCTCGACCCTCTCCACCATCGGCCTCTTCGCCTTCGTCGTAGCGGCCTGGAGCCTCAACTGGGTTGTCATGAAGGTCGCCGTGCAGGAGGTCACACCGCTTTGGGCGGTCGCCCTCCGCACTGCGCTGGCCACTATAGTCCTGTTCCCATGCCTGTTTGCGGCCGGACAGCTCGTGTTACCACCCCGGGCCGACCTGCCGGTCATCCTCGTGATCGCGCTTTTTCACATGGTGGCCTTCGCGGGCCTCATGACGGCAGGGCTGGTCTTTGTTCCGGCGAGCCGCGCCATCGTGCTGGGCTACACCACCCCGCTCTGGGTCGCGCCCGCCGCCTTCCTCTGTCTCGGCGAGCGCGTGTCTGCGAGGCAAGCAATGGGCATCGCGGTCGGCATCGTCGGCTTACTGGTGCTCTTCAAGCCGGGGAGCTTCGCGTGGGGGGATGAGGCGGTCCTTCTCGGCAACGGCTTGGTGATCCTTGCCGCACTCTGCTGGTCGGTCAGTATCGTCTACACCCGGGCCCATCGCTGGACAGCGACGCCGCTCCAACTCATGCCCTGGCAATGCCTGCTCGCGACGATCGTCCTCGTGATCCTAGCGCTCTCGGTCGAGGGGGCACCGCCGCCGCGGATCGGCACACCCGCGCTGCTGGCGCTCACCTACAACGGCGTCATCGGAACAGCGCTCGGCTACTGGGCCATGACGGTGGTGAGCCGGCGGGTGCCGGCCACCACTGCGTCTCTCGGCGTCCTCGCGACGCCCGTGCTGGGAATCGGTCTGTCGGCTGTCATCCTGGCCGAAGGGCTCGATCCGCAACTTGTCATCTCGGCGCTCACCATCCTGCTTGGGATCGCGCTCGGTGCGAAGGGAGAGGGATGAGCCGGCGGCTACCATGCTAGGCGATGGTGGATCTATTCAGCAAAAACCACCCAACGCAGCCTTACCGACAACCGTGACAGCGTCCGGAAAGCAGTCCGCCGCCAGAAGCGGAATGCTCAGCGAACACTACGGCTTGCTATCCTGGGGCGCGACGGCCTCTAGTGCACCCATCTGCATATGACCTCGCCGATCAACATGCAGCACAGCATCCATGACCCGAATTTTAGGCTCCGCGCCGTATCGTTCGCGAATAACCGTTACGTAATCCGGGCCATGCCATCGGCGCTGGGCGACGATATCCTTCCAGACATAGACACCGCCACCAAGCCCAGTAGCTTGATCGAAGGTATAGTACTTCTCAATCAGATCAGGACAGTCTGCCCAGACCGGGGCTGACTGCTGATAGAGGAGAAGTGCTCCAGCTAGATCCGTACCCGGACGAAGCGCAAACTCAACGATCTCGACGACCATAGTATCCTCTCCACTATTTTTTCTGATTAGAAGTTCGTTTCACCAAGCAGATCGGCCATTCCACCTTCGCTCGACGCGTGCACGAAACTACGCGTGCTGATGCCGATATTCCTGCGTCAGACCACCGTAGCCATAGGCGCTAGCCCGGCAGTCGACAATGTGTACGTTCGAATGTGCATGAACATTGCCGATAAGTTCAGAAAGCAAATGGAAAGCGTCATGCTGAAAGCAAGCCTTCTGAGACTTGGTGTTTGTTTCATCTGTGATCGTCACTTCAAGACGGAATGCATTCTTGCTATGCTCGATCAATGATCGGCTATCGATGAACCACAGTTCATGCGGCACGAATTGAAAGGTGACGACCGTCAACTCGGGACGTTTCTCAAGCACTCGGCTCGTTAGAGCAGTGAGTTGCGGTGCGATGCGGCTAGCAAGGGTTGTGTCAGGCTGACCAGAAATTCGAAGGCTGAGCCCAGGCATGAAAGCCTCCTGCAAAAGTGAGGGTGGAGGCAGAATGAGGGCTTCCATCGCACCGGAAAAGCCGGAAGATGCGATGATATCCATCGGCAAAGTGGGACGATAAGGGTGCGCCCCTTCGATCTTGAGCAATTGCGTTCGTTCGTGGCGGTGGCTGAGGCCGGCAGCTTATCCAGCGCTGCACCCGGCCTTTTCCGCTCGCAATCGGCCCTCAGCGAACAGCTTCGGAAGCTGGAGGAGTTCGCCGGTGTCATCCTGCTGCATAGGGGCAAGAAGGGCGTCCGGCCGACGCCTGCCGGCGAACGGCTGATCGTCCATGCACGGGAGATGCTCGCAGCAAGCGATCGCGCCCTCGAAGACATGCGAGGCTTGGACCTGGCCGGAGAGTTGCGCCTAGCCGTCACAGACTATTTTCGACCTACTGCTATTGCCGAAATGCTGAGACGGTTGCGGCGGCGCTACCCGAAGCTTCGATTGCATGTCGCAATCCGCAAGAGCCTGCAAATCGAATGGGAAGCCCAAGACGGCGATTTCGATATCGGACTGTCTATGCGGATCGTGGATGGACGCAGCCTGCGAGAGGGCATTCCGGTTCGGCGAGAGGCGCTGATGTGGGTGGCGGGGCGCGAATTCGAACACGAACCTGAGGACCCCCTTCCCCTACTCAGTCTGCCGCAGGATTGCTCCTTGCAACGCTTCATCCGGCAGGTGCTGGAAACGCACGAGATCCCCTACGTCCTTGCGCATTCGGCATCCGGTGTCGCTGGGCTGCAATCCGCCCTCGTAGCCGGCTTAGGTGTTTCATGCCTGAACGCTTCTGCGGTGCCGAAAGACGCAGGGACATGCCGACCGCTTGACCTCCTTCCATCGTTGCCGGAGGTGGAGTTCAGTTTGCTCCCACCCCGCGTCGGTGAAGCCACGCTGGTGGGAGAGGTGCGAACGATGTTGGTATCGGAGCTTGGTTGAAGCGCCTACTGCGGGTCGTCAGTAGACGAGGCGGCGACGTCCGTTTCTATGCGTTACCGCCCGGAAGCAGACCGGCCGTAAAACCTGAAGATTTTCGGTCGCCGCGAGGCGTACGAAAGTCTTGGATGAACGAACCCGCGGGATGGCGGGCGGGCCTATGGGGATTTGGGCTGGGCGTCGCCCCCAGCGGCGGAGCGACGGCGGGCAAACCTCGCCGGTGGCGTGCTTGGAAGTCCCCGGACTGGAGGGCTCCCAGGGCCTGGCGATGCGCACCGGGGTTCGACGAGCGCGGGTGCCCGGCTCATCCTGACGTTCGGCACAGGGTGAGGCATGCCCCGGGGCGCGGGTCCTCGGGTGGTTGGCGGCGTCAGGACATGCCGGGTCATGGCGAACCTGCCCGGTGCGAGGTGGAGCGGAACGGCGGCCCACGGGGCTGATACCAGCCCGCGAAGGACCCGACGATCGTCATGGGAGCGCCGCAGCAGGGGCAAGGGGGCCGGGCCTTGGCAGGACTCTCCTGCGGATCCGGTGCGTCGGCGGTGGGTCGAGGCGGCGCCGAGGATGGTGCGGATCTGGGCCAGACCGACCTTCCGGTTCGAGCCTGTGAGGAAGCCGTAGTGCCGGATGCGGTGGAAGCCGCGCGGCAGGACATGGAGCAGGAAGCGCCGGATGAACTCCGCGGCCGCCTGGGTCATGACCTGCGCCCGTCCGGCTTCGTCGCGCCGATAGTCCTTGACGCGGAAGCTGACGCTCGCCCCGTCGAAGGCGAGGATGCGGCGGCTGGAGATGGCGACGCGGTGGGTGTAGCGCGCCAGATAGGCGAGCACGGCCTTCGGTCCGGCAAAGGGCGGCTTGGCGTAGACCACCCAGCGCTTCCGGCGCACCGGGGCGAGCGCGCGGGCGAAGGCCCTGGGATCCGAGAGTGGGGCCAGGGGGCCGAAGAAGGCGAGCGCCCCGGCCGCGTGGAGCGCGGCGAGCCCTTTGAGGAACAGGCGGCGGAACAGCAGGCTCAGCACCCGCACCGGCAGGAGGAAGCCAGGGCGCGCGGCGATCCAGCGGGTCCCGTCCGGGGAGAGGCCGCCGCCGGGGACGATCATGTGGACATGGGGATGGTGGGTCATGGCCGAACCCCAGGTGTGGAGCACGGCGGTCAGCCCGATGCGGGCGCCCAGGTGCCTTGGGTCGGCGGCGATCCGCATCATGGTGGTGCTCGCCGCCCGGAACAGCAGGTCGTAGACGGCGGCCTTGTTGTGGAAGGCGATGGCGGCGATCTCGGCCGGCAGGGTGAAGACGACGTGGAAGTAGCCGACCGGCAGGAGGTCGGCCTCGCGCGCGGCGAGCCAGTCGCGGGCGGCCGCGCCCTGGCACCGGGGGCAATGCCGGTTGCGACAGGAGTTGTAGGCGACGCGCAGGTGGCCGCACGCGTCGCAGCCCTCGACATGGTCGCCGAGGCTGGCGGTGCGGCAGCGCTCGATCGCCGCCATCACCTTCAGCGTATCCAGGCTCAGATGCCCGGCCTGCTCGGCGCGATAGGCCGGACCGGCGGCGCGGAAGACGTCGGCCAACTCGATCGCGGCGGCCATCGTGGCGGTCATCGGATGGCTCCGCTCGAAGGAAGGGAGCCGGGATCATCCGCCTGAGCTGGGCGACGTTCAATCGGCGCAGGGCGTTCGGGTCAATCCGCCGACCTCAACACGGCTCCCCTCCCGCGCGAGCGGGTTCGTTCAACCACCCACAGCGGTCCTACGGCTTCCGACCCAACGCCGCCGCCCGGACCACCTTCTCTGCCTCTCCAAAGCGGCCGTCGTCTGCCCTCCAGGTAAATCGGTCCGGGGACCTGAGCCACCGGCCCGGCGATGACGGCTGGCAGGTAGAAGGACGAGCTCCAGGTGATGATCTCGATCACGCCCAGGGCGCTGATGATCGTCAGGCGGCTCCGACCACCCGCATCAGATCTTACGAGGAGCGGTCTTCAGCGCCGCGTTCCGATTGGCGCCGCGCTCGTACCAACCCTGGCTCCGGTTCACGATCCAGACCACGGTCAGCATCACTGGCACCTCGATCAGAACGCCGACCACCGTCGCCAGTGCCGCGCCCGAGTGGAACCCGAACAGGCTGATCGCCGCCGCCACCGCCAGCTCGAAGAAGTTCGACGCGCCGATCAGCGCCGAGGGACCGGCCACGCAGTGCTGCTCGCCGGCGATGCGGTTCAACAGGTAGGCGAGCCCGGCGTTGAAGTAGACCTGGATGAGGATCGGCACCGCCAGCAGGGCGATCACCAGCGGCTGCGCGATGATCTGCTCGCCCTGGAAGCCGAACAGCAGGACGAGCGTGGCCAGGAGCGCCACCAGCGACACCGGCCCGAGCGCTTTCAGGAGACGATCGAGCGCCGCTTGCCCGCCCGACGCCAGGAGCGATCGCCGCACCAGCTGCGCTACGATCACCGGGAGGACGATGTAGAGCACCACCGAGAGCACCAGCGTGCTCCAGGGGACGGTGATCGCGGACAGGCCGAGCAGCAGGCCGACGATGGGGGCGAAGGCCACCACCATGATCGTGTCGTTGAGCGCCACTTGGCTGAGCGTGAAATGCGGCTCGCCCTTCGTCAGGTTCGACCACACGAACACCATCGCGGTGCACGGCGCCGCCGCCAGGATGATCAGGCCGGCGATGTAGCTGTCGATCTGGTCCGCTGGCAGGTAGGGCCTGAAGAGCCAGCCCACGAACAACCAGCCCAGCACCGCCATCGAGAACGGCTTCACCGCCCAGTTCACCAGGAGCGTCACGCCGATCCCGCGCCAATGCCGGCCGACCTGACCCAGCGCCGCGAAGTCGATCTTGAGCAGCATGGGAATGACCATGAGCCAGATCAGCACCGCCACCGGCAGGTTCACCTGGGCGATCTCGGCCGAGCCGATCGCCTGGAAGGTGCCCGGCATGACGTGCCCGAGAGCCACGCCGGCCAAGATGCAGAGGGCCACCCAGACGGTGAGGTAGCGTTCAAACGTCGACATCGGCGCTCCTCAGGCGGTGGCGACGCGGCGGCCGTGCTCGTCGACCACGCGCTCCCCATCCTCCTTCACGAACTCGCCCTGCTGCGCCGGCAGCAGATCCAGCACGGCTTCCGACGGCCGGCACAGGCGCACGCCCCTGGGGCTCACCACCAGCGGCCGGTTCATCAGGATCGGATGCGCCTCGATCGCATCGAGCAGCTGCTCGTCGGTCAGTGCCGGATCGCCCAGGCCCAGTTCGGCGTAGGGCGTACCCTTCTCTCGCAGCGCCTCGCGCACCGTGAGGCCGGCGCGGCTCATTAGCTGCTTGACCAGCGCCCGGTTTGGCGGGGTCTTCAGGTACTCGATGACGGGCGGCTCGATACCGGTGTTGCGGATCATCGTCAAGGTGTTGCGGGACGTGCCGCAGTCGGAGTCGTGGTAGATTACCACGTCGAACGTCTCAGGCATGACCGGCCTCCGTCAGGGGGGTGCAGCAGCTCGACAGCGAGGCGACGGCCGGCGTGCAGACCTCCGGGCGCCCCTGGCAGCAGTCCTTCATTAGGAAGGCGATGAGGCCCGAGAGCGCCGGGTAGGCCGCGCTGTAGATGATCGACCGGCCCTCGCGCCGTGCCTGGATCAGACCGGCGTGGTCCAGCTCCTTCAGGTGGAAGGACACGGTGGAGGCGGACACGCCCACCTCGCCGGCCAGAGCCCCAGAGGCCACACCTTCTGGTCCGGCCTGGACAAGCAGCCGCACGATCTGCAGCCGGGTCTCCTGGGCGAGGGCAGCGAAGGCATTCAACGCTTGACGCTCGTCCATCATGCGATAATCCTACGATTGTTTGAATGAGGAGTAGCACCCATGCTGGACGCTGCCAAGATCGATGTGGCGGTGCCGCCTCGTAGGACCGCCGACGACATTCAGATCGGCGTCCTGCTCGCCACCTGCGACGAGCATCCGTCGATCCCCCTCGTGTTCGTCTACGACGGTCACGCCGTGCGCCCCGGCTACCACGTCACCGAGGTGAAAGCGGGCCAGTTCGCCGCCCTCGACTGCGGCGGCAACCCCGAGTCGTGGTCGGAGATCTTCATCCAGCTCTGGGACGTGATCGACGGCGACCGTACCCACATGACGGCGGGCAAGTTCGCGGCGATCATCCGCAAGGTGTCGGAGCACGTCGGCCTCGATCCCGCCGCGCGGCTTACCTTCGAGGTCAGCGACGGCGTGGTGCCGATGCAGCTCCACTGCGCCGATACCCCCGAGCTGATCGACGACGTCCTCCAGGTCGCGCTCTCGCCGCGCGCTGCGAGTTGCAAGCCGCGCGATCGCTGGCTTGAGGCAAAGCGAACGGAGAAGGCATGCTGCAACTAAACGGCCGCTACTCCTTCAGTTCTGGGCATTGCCGGAGCACAGCTTGAACTTCCGAAATGGGTTGGGAGCGGGCGCGGCGATGACGTCCGCTCTTTTCTGTTGCCGCTCGAAACCAGACTGGCGGAAATCCACCCCGAGCAGCCATTCCGAATGCGACCCAACTCTGTCGCACGCGCGCATCGAAGCATTTCCCGGAAGCAGATGGGGTGGATGGCTCCCGCTCCGACTGACGGCATCTCGGTGCCAAGATGTGGTCGCTGTCGAAGCAGCAGCCACGCAGATGCAGGAGCCATCCCCATGGAGATCACCACCGTCGGCATCGATCTGGCCAAGAGCATCTTTCAGGTTCACGCCGTCGATGCAGCTGGGCACGTCGTCGTGCGCAAGGCCTTGAGGCGGGCGCAGGTCGTGCCGTTCTTCGCCAGGCTGCCGCGATGCCTGGTCGGCATGGAGGCGTGCGGCACGGCGCACCACTGGGCCCGGGAACTCATAAAGCTCGGCCACGACGTGCGGCTGATGCCGCCGGCTTACGTGAAGCCGTACGTCAAGCGTGGCAAGACCGATGCGAACGACGCCGCCGCCATCTGCGAGGCGGTGACGCGTCCCAGCATGCGCTTCGTGCCGGTGAAGGCGACCGAGCAGCAGGCGGCGCTGGCGCTGCACCGGACGCGCGACCTGCTGGTCAAGCAACGCACGCAGCTGGTGAACATGATCCGCGGCCTGCTCGCCGAGTTCGGGATCGAGATGGCGCGGGGCCTGCGGCACGCGCTCGAACTGGCGTCCCGGCTCTCGGCCGGAGACGCGGCCGAGGTGCCGCCGTTAGCCCAGCGCGTGGTGACCGGGTTGGCCGATCAGATCGGTGCCTTGCAGATCCAGCTCACCCGACTGGAGAAGGAGTTGCTCGCCTGGCATCGGGACAGCGACCTGTCGCAGCGCCTGGCGACGATCCCGGGTATCGGCATCGTGTCGGCAACCGCGTTGGCCGCCTCGGTGAGCGAGCCCGAGCGCTTCCGCTCCGGTCGGCAGTTCGCGGCCTCGTTAGGGCTGACGCCGCTTCAGAACTGCAGCGGCGGCAAGGAGCGCCTGGGCAGGATCTCGCGCATGGGCGACCGCTACCTGCGCCGCCTGCTCGTGGTCGGCATGACCTCTCTGATCCGACGCGCGAAGACGACACCGACCTCGGTCGACCCGCGGCTGCCGACGCTACTGCAGCGCAAGCCGGTGCGCGTGGTGACCGTTGCGGCGGCCAATCGCACGGCGCGGGTCGCCTGGGCAATCATGACCCGCGGCGGCACCTACCGCGCACCAGCGGCCGCGGCCGCCTGACAGCACGGCGAGGAGACCTTTTCCAGGTTGCGAGGACGATGAGAGTTGATGGCGAACCGGTCAGACCGGGAGCCGGGACACCCCGCCGGCTGTCCAGGGCGTCATAGCCCGCGAAGCAGAGTGGGACCCAGCTCGCGGATACCATCAGGGCCAGCGGTCAACATGAACGACTGCATCGACAGGCCGGACACAAGACTGCACCCGACCCACGCGTCAGAAGCTCAATTCGCCACTTGCAATGCGGGAGCCATCCACACAGGACGTTCAAGTGCATGAGCCAGAAGCGACTCCTCCGGCATCAGTGCGCCGGCGACCGCTTCTTCTTTTTGCGTTTGCTCACCTTCAACACCACGTCCGCGTTGTCCTCAGCAATGCGCTCAGCCAACGCAAAGTCATGAAGCTCCGCGGTGGCTCCCGCTGAAGCAGCCGGCGCTTCCGTCACAGCGTAAAACGCCGCGCGAACGATCTCCTTCTTACTCGCGTCCGGGTGCCGTTCACGGATGGCAGAACGGATCGCCTTCGGTCTCATCCCCGGCGCGGCGATCTCCTTCAGCGTGTCTGCAATCTCTCTGATCGATGCCATACCGCTTACCTGCACCTCACCCGTTCGGTTGGACCACAAACCCGTCGGCCGATGCGACGTTCCGATGACACGGCCACACAGCCAGCTCCTTACGCGAGACGCGTTGTTCACGCGAGCGTGAGGCCTTGCCGAACCGCCACGTTCTTCCTGAGACCAGAACGCACTTGGGGGGCGCTTGCGATACGGCGCGCCCCTCCTTTATCTGCCACTGTCACGAAGGTAGGCCAGATGAAGTCCGTCACAATCCTCGGCGCGTCCGGGTCAATCGGCACCAATGCCTTGGCCTTCCTCCGCCAGCACCGAGAGGACTTCACGTTGAAGGCCGCCTCTTTCGCGCGCTCATGGGAAGCCGGAGTCGCCATCTATCGCGAGTTCACGCCCGAAACCGTTGCCTTCACCGATGAGACGGCTGCGAAGGCATTCCACGATGCCGTAGGTGGCCAGTGCCAAGTGATCAGCGGTCCAAGAGCCACGGCTGAGATTGCTTCCGTGCCCACGGATGTCGTCCTGGCCTCCATCTCGGGATCGGCCGGTTTGCCGTCAGTGATAGCCGCCGTGAAAGCGGGAAACCAAGTGGCGCTCGCCAACAAGGAAGCCCTCGTCTGCGGCGGGACCAAGCTGCTCGCTTTGGCGGAGCGCTACGCGGTCGAGGTCATCCCTGTCGACAGCGAGCACAGCGCAATCTTCCAGTGCATGAAGCTCGGACGCAGAGACGAGTTGAGGCGTATTGTGCTGACCGCCAGCGGCGGACCATTCCGAGATTGGACGAGAGAGCAAATCGCTCGCGCCACACCGAACGAAGCACTGAAGCATCCGAACTGGCAGATGGGTCCAAAGAACTCGCTTGACAGCGCCACGATGGCGAATAAGGGCCTGGAACTCATCGAGGCGTGCTACTTCTACGGTTTGCCTCAGGATCGCGTGACGACGCTCATCAACCCATCGACCCTGCTGCATTCAGCGGTGAGTTTTGTCGACGGGTCCACGATTGGACTCCTGAGCTACAACGACATGAAGAACGCCATTGGGTATGCCTTGGCCTACCCGAAGCGTATGTCCATCGGCATGGACGACCTGGACCTCGGTCAGGTCGGCAAGCTTGAGTTTCGTCCGGTCGACCTAGACCGCTTTCCTTGCCTCTCACTTGCCCGGCAAGCCGTCGACGCGGGATCAGGGGCAACGATGATGTTCAACGCGGCCAACGAGGTTGCTGGCTCCCTCTTCATGGCCGGGCGTATCGACTTCTACGGCATCAGCGACGTCATCGCCGAGGCCTTGGCAGGGGACACGACACGGTTCGATGTCCCATTGGATGACCTAGTGGAAGCCGATCACGCAGCGAAAGCAACTGCGACCATGATCGGCGAAAGGTTCGCTCGGTAGGCTTGACCGGTCGACCGAACCTCCCTCCCGCCCAGAATTACGAGAGGCAACGTCGGTGTCCGCTTCTTCCAACTTTTGACGGGAAGCGGACCGGCCGAAATTCACCCTGAGCGGCCCTCCCGCTTGCGACCCTAAGCGGTCGTCTGGAAGGATATTGATGAACTCCGAAAGCGGCCGTGCGACAGCTTCGACGCTGCGCACCGCTCCAGCCTGGGGCTGGATTAAAAATCATCAACTTATTGTGTTGCGGAGTCCGGTATTGAACGCAATTGCGCAATGAACCGTAAACAAATATTTTATATAATCGACGACTGTTGCATCTTTATTTTACTTGCAGGCCATGATGATGTCAGTTGTCACTTTACTGATGGCCCCGATATCTTGTTTTATTATTGGGCTTATATTGGGCTATCTGCGCGGATTTCAACAGCGGTACTTCCGCTTGCGAATGCACGGAATGCTTGTCATAATTTTAGTCGGATTTGCTGTTTTTGCCTACGCGCAACAGGAGCCTATATTATTCATATTGCCGGCTGGAATAATTATATTAAACTACATTGCTTTGGTTTCGAGCATGCTCATAGGTAGTTTGATCGGCTACAAGACAAAGCGTCTTCCATCTTGGATTGTTCGGTAAGAAGCAGCGACACGACCTTCAAAAGGTTCATCCGTGCGGAGTTTGGTCGCTTTAATGTATTGAATGCGTCGAAGCGACCGAACAGACAACCAATTCAAGAGCTAGTTTCGCTTACGACCCAAAACAGCCGCCTGAACTACTATCTGCACCTCTCGAAAGCACACCCGAGCAGGACGGTAGCCATTGTCGCTTCGAAGCGGGAAGGAGCCACTTCAGGTGCTATGATAGCAAGACAGTTGTTATTGGAGCACCTAAAGTGAGCGGCCACATATTATTTAATTGCACTTGTGCTTTGCTGGGCGCAGTGATTCTGATCAATGGAGTGAAATCTCGCTCCTTTCATAGCATGGGCGGAAAATATTTCAGACAGACAGCACCAATTAGGTATTGGATCTTGTTTGCCATATACATTGCATTAACGCTATGGGCAATATTAAAAGCCCTGAAATGAGCTTGAAAGAAGCTGTGAAAGTAAAAACCAGCGCTAAGTATGTTTGGGTATTCCGTCGTCAGGAGCAGACCAACTCAACAGCGCCCTCCTAAGAATTTCCGCTTTCTCTTAAGTCAGCCAATTCCGAGGAGGCGAGATCGCAGGAAACGCCACCCGCCGCCGACCTTTATATACACCTGAGCTTCAACGCCTAGCCCAGCAGGATGACGGCCAATCCTGCCATCCAGGCGAAACCGGCCATCGAGAGCAAGGTGGGTCACGACCACGACAGCTTTGGTCCGAGCCTGATTAAAGGCCGGGTAGCTGAAGAGCGTGCGATCAATCAGCATCCGTGGCTCGGAACTACGCTCAAACTCCGCGATGCGCTCGGCCGTGTAGCTCTTCAATTCGCCATCCGTGCAGAATGCAGTCGCGTCTGCCTGTTGGTCAGGATCGACAATTGTGCGGAAGTCACCTGTTAGGGTCGGCGAGGTGAGCCCCACCTCGGCATGAACAACTCGCGTGCTGTCGGCGTCGAGCGTAGTTCGATCCCAATCCGTGGCATATCGACAACGTGCAGGTGCTGCCTCCTTGGCGATCACAACCCTGAAAAGCTTCTGTGCCTCTCGATCGTGGCTCGATAGATTAATGCGCGCCTGCGCATAAGCTGGAAGGCAACTTATCGCGTAGGCGACGGCCGTCGCAATGAGAGACGCACGGATGAACGAAGCTGTCATTCAGGGTGGCCTATCACTGCAACCGGTTTGAGGGTGACTACCTCCGCCCCGAGTTCCACTCGTACCGACTATTGGTCGCTGCCATACCATACGATCCATAAGCGCACGATACGGGCTCCTCCAAAGGGCCGCGAGCGGGTGGAGGGATGCCGTCCGCTTTCTTGCCTTTCTGCTCAGAAGCAGATGGGCGGAAAGCCACCCGACCCGGTCGTAGGCCGCTGCCCCGCCGACAGCCGGAGGGTGGCCGCATCGATCGGGTCGGCGCCCCTGTCGGTCTCGGCTCCGCGTTCCCTACCATCGTGGCGGTCTGTCTCAGCAGCCCCTACAGGTCGCGCAACCAGGCGAGCAAGGGCGGCTCGGACGATCCGGCCGCGATCGGCACCCGCCGCCGCTCGACCTGCATCGGTGAGATGCCGAACTGCCGCCGGAAGGCCCGGCTGAACACTTGTGGACCGGAGAAGCCGCACTCGTGGGCAAGGCGGGCGAGCTTCGGTCGACGCCCGAGCCCCGGCTCGGTGAGTTCACGCAGGGCGCGGGAGAGGCGGCGCTGGCGGATGTACGCGTGGACGCCGCCGGCATCGGTAAATAGCTGATAGAGCGTGTTTCGCGACAAGCCGAACTGGCCTCTCAGCGCCGGCAGGTCGACCGTGGCCACATTCGCCTCGATGTAGCGGCGCACCGCCAGCGCCAAGGGATCGGGCCCGTCCCGCGCCGCGGCGGGCCCACCATCGGGTTCCCGATCCCGGTTCTGTCTTGCCGTCGCGGCGACCGCGATCCGGCACAGCGCCAGGGTAGCCGGCCCCAGCTCGGTGAGTTGTGCGGGCGTGGCTGCTCCGAGCGTGTCGGCGAGATCGCGGAGATGGCCCGACAGCAGCCGCACCAGCGGCTCGCGCCCGCCGTCCAGGATCCGACCCCGCGGCGCCCTGCCATCCGCAACGGCACCGACGAGGCGACGCCGCGGTACGACGACGGTGACGCTGGTTCCAGTGGGCATCGCGAGCCCCACCGGTTCGGCAAGGTTGAACAGCACGAGGTCGCCGCTACCGGCTCGATCCGCCCAGTCTGCCGCCTCGACCTGGATCGGTCCGCCGGAATGGGCCCGCAGCACGACATGATCCAGCATCTGGGCCGCGACTCGCTGCGGCGTGCGCACCACGATCCGGGCCGGCCCGCGCTCGACCGCGAGCACAATCGCGCCGAGGTGGTAGTAGCTCAGTAGCGCGTCCTCCGGCACGATGGCATCGGCGGGGAGCAGACCATCGTAGAGGGGCTGTAGCCCGGCGAGCCAGGCCCGGCCGCGTCGGGCTTCCTGCGAGATGTGTGTGAAGCGGTGCTCCAGGACCCTCATCCCGCAGCACCGAACTGCGGCGTCGCGCCGCCTCGCGGCGGTGCTACCACATGCGGGCGGCGATCTCGCGTTCCTCGGCGCCGAGCACATCGGCGTAGATGGCGGTGGTGGACAGGCTGGCATGGCCGAGCCAGCGCTGGAGCAGGGTCAGCGGCACGCCCGAGCGCAGGGCGTGCACGCCGAAGCCGTGGCGCAGCCCCTTGGGCGAGGCGGCCGAGGCACCGACGCCGGCCTCGCGCATCACCGCCTTGACCTGCTGCCAGGCGGTGCTGCGCACGATCGGCCACAGCCTGCGCTCGGACGGCTCGAGGTCGTGGACGAGGTCGATGATCGCCATGACGCCGTCTGGCACCGGTACGTCGCGCACGATGCCGGTGCGGCGCTTTTTGAGGCTGTGGAGGCTGACGATGCCGCCGGCACGGTCGAGGTCGGCGTGGGTGAGCGCCAGCGCCTCGGAGACGCGACAGCCGGTCCAGGCCAGCACGAGGCAGAGGGTGAGGATCTCCGGGGGCTGGCGGCTGGCCACGGCGATGAAGCGGGCGCGCTCGTCGGGGGTGAGGTACTTGCGCCGGCCCTGAGCAGTGTGGAGCGACATGCCGGGGGAGCCTGCGGCACGCGAGGATGGCCGGGCCGGGCGTCCGGATGGACGCTGGGCCGGGTAGCCGGCGGCTCGCCCGGTCGATCCGTGGGTAGGTGGATTGGGGGTCATGGCGGCGCGTCCTCGCACGCGGCGGGGCCGGTGCATCTGTGACCAGAATTGCCAATTGTGTTCGACGCCGCCTGCGGGAGCGCGTCTCACGCTCTGCGGCAGGAGGTAACAGCCACGTTTATACCGCGACCCCAGCGACCCACGCAAGCCAAAAATGTGAGAAAAATCAACACATGACAGAATTGGCAATTCTGTTCGACGGCATGATGCTTGTGTATCGCCGATATGAGGCCGCGTAAAGCTAAATGTGCGCCATAGCACGCGATTCGATACTGTCATCGACTTGGATCGAGCGGTTGCGGCGGGGACGGTCGCGGAGCCGCCCGTGATATCCAACGCAGAGCCAAGTCGTTGCCGGACGGACGCTATTTTCCGCGACGAGATAACCAACGCCTCCGCCGGAGCCGCCTCATCTCATGCGAGGCGGTACCCCTGCGTTGGATATCACCGCGATGCGGATGGTGATGTCCAACGCGATCCATCACCGCCGCCGGACGCCGCCGCAGGATCGACGCTCCGGGGCCGCGGCTGAGGTCGCAGCCGACGAGCCTCGGCCGGATCGGCCGGCGCCGCGATGAGGCGAGAGCCGCCTGCCGAAAGCTTCGCCGTGTGCGTCGCTCTCGTCCTGGTCATCTACCTGTTCGCCATGATGGTCGGCGGCTGGCTCGGCTGACCCCTGTCGTACCCCTCGACCTGCAGATTCCAGTCCATGTCCGAGAGCTACCGCTCATCCTCGCGCCCTCGCCGGTACCGGCAGCGGCTGCGTCACGCTGCCGACCGGCTCCTGCCGGTTGAGGGCCTATCGGACCTCGTGACATGTGCCGTGGCGATGCTGCTGGCTGGCTTGCTGGTGCTGTTCGTCGTGGGGCAGATCCGAGATGGAGCTCTCACCGGATGTCCGGCATACGATGGCCTCGCACACAAGCAGGAAGCTGAAGCGCTCTGTGCGGATCGCTGACGCGACCGGCATTATCGAGAGAACTTGGGATCAAGTGGCCCGCTCGCCGAACTCGGCCGAAGGCGCTCTCGTGCTCTCCGCGACGGCTACGAAACTCATCGGACATAGAAGCGGATGAGGTGAGCTATCGTCCTAAGCGGGGCTTCGGATCGTCCGCATTCGGGCGGTTCGGCTCAGCAGCTCTGGATGACCGGGGCTGGCCGAAAGCTGCCGCTCCACTTCAAAGCAGACCTGCTGCAAAAGTGGAGCGGCTTCCTACCGACCCAATTCTGTCGCGGATACGGCTTAGCGTTGTCTCCGAAAGCGGACTTAAATTGGTAAGATACCGGCCTGCGTCCTTGGCTGTTAGACTGCTTCGTGACAGCGGCTGGCCATGTGTGGCGTCGCAGCCCGATGGAAGCCCAGTCGTTCGAGAAGCACTTGATCGCTCCGCCCTTCAGGATTGGGCGTGGTCAGCAAAACCTCACCATTAAAGATTGAGTTGACCCCCGCCGCGAAGCAAAGTGCGTGAAGCTCGTCCGACATATACTTGCGACCCGCCGCAATACGGATGACACTGGCTGGCATCAGAATTCTCGCCACAGCGACGAGCCGTGCGAACGCGATCCCGTCCGGACGCTCGGCGCGATCCGCGATTGGAGCGCCCACGACGTGATTCCATAGGTTGAGGGGAACACTTTCGGGATGCTCTGGAAGATTCGCCAGGACACGAAGCATTTCCAAGCGATCATCGACCGTTTCTCCCAAGCCGACGATACCTCCACAACATACCTTGACGCCTGACGCTCTGACATTCTCCAACGTCCGAAGTCGATCATCCATGCTGCGGGTGGTTGCAATATTATGATAGTAAGCAGGAGACGTGTCGATGTTGTGATTATAATAGTCCAGGCCGGCATCCGCGAGGCGTTTGGCCTGCCCTTCGTCGAGCATCCCCAGGGTCACGCAGGCTTCCAGGCCAAGCTGTCGCACGCCCTGGATCATGGGTATCACGCGATCAAGGTCGCGCTCCTTGGGCGAGCGCCATGCGGCACCGAGGCAGAAACGTGTTGCACCCGCCTCCTTTGCCTTTGCTGCCGCTGCGATCACTTCCTCCACATCCATCAGCTTGGACGCTTTCACCCCTGTCGGTAGCGACGCACTCTGCGAGCAGTAGCTACAATCCTCTGGGCATCCACCGGTCTTGATGCTGAGAAGCGTGGCAATTTCAATCGATGCCGGATCGAACGAGATGCGGTGTACCTGCTGCGCTTCGAACAGGAGGTTGGAGAAAGGCAACTGGTACAGAGCGGCAACCTCCTCCGAGCGCCAATCGTGCCGTGTCGTTACGGCTGAAGGGGGCTTGGTTGCGGCACAGGCCATTATCGATAATCCCGCCGGTTGATAGTTGCAGGCGACGGATTTAAGCTAGCGTCGCTTCCATGCACCAAAAATTTCTGTCGATTATCGATAATGGCGATCCCTACGGTAGCAGAGAAAGTTGCAGACGAACTCGCTGCCCGGATCGTAGGTGGCGTACTATTGCCCGGAGCACCGCTGCGACAGGAAGTATTCGTTCAGGAATTCGGTGCTAGCCATGCTGCGATCCGCGAGGCATTTCTGAGACTTGAAGGGCGTCGTCTCGTGGTCAGTGAAGCTCGCCGCGGCTTCCGGGTGGTAGAGCTAGAGCTGGGCGGCGAGCGCGAAGTGATGATGATGCGAGCTGCCTTGGAGGTCTTGGCGCTTCGTCAAATTGGAGGGCGGCCCGGCCCGAAACGAATGTCAAAAATCGAAGAGGCGCTGAATGCCGGCGAAGAAGCGCGTGATCTGATCGAGTGGGAGATCGCTAATCGGTCGTTTCACGACAGATTGGCAGAAGCATCTGGTCTGCCACGTCTTGCGACATCGATCGCCGAACTCAACATCATATCATCGCGATATGCGGTGATGCGGGACCGGTCGACCCAATGGAAGCCGCGATCCAACCATGATCATCGGCGGATCTTCGAGGCGCTGTGCGACGGCCACGTCGAGCAGGCGGCGAGCCTGCTCGACAATCACATTCGGGCAGTGGAACGGGTCACTCGCATTTGAGAGCGCGCGCGTCATTGCCCTCCGCGGCCGCTATTGCCATGACTCACCCCGAAAGCAGTCGAACGGCTTTCCACCCAGCCCAGCCTTCTCCCATTGGCGGCTCGTGCGGAAATCAGCTGAGTGGCTGATGGTTTGAAGCCGAGGTTTGCAACGGTAGGCCTACTCGTCCACAAGGGAGGCGGATTGTGGATGGGGGCAGCATGCCTCACGTGGTGGGCTATGCCCGCGTATCCTCCGGTGATCAGGATCTGCGCCCGCAGCGGCGCCGGCTAACGCAAGATGCTGGTGCAATCCGCGTCTTCGACGATATCGTGTCCGACAAGCGCGCCAATCGGCCGGGCCTGAGCAAGCTGCTCGAATTTTGCCGGACCGGCGACACGGTCTGCGTAGTGCGCCTCGACCGCCTCGGTCGCTCGTTCAAGGAGGTGCTGGAGACCATTGATCTCCTCAAGGCGCATGGGCTCTCGTTCCGGTCGCTGGAGGAGGACCTCGACATAGCTTCGGCCGGCAGTGAACTCGCGTTCCACTTCATCGGCACGATCGCACATTATGAGTCACTACTGATCAACGAGAATTTGCGCGACGACCATTGCTCCTCGCATGCGCGCAACAAGACTTTCCTCCGGCGGACAGTATCAACACGTTAGCCGCGGCGCCAAAATTAGTGAAGGCTGGCATCCCTCCTGCTCAGGCAAGCAGCTCGGCCTCTGTCCTAAGAACTGTATAGCGAGGTAGCGGCACTACGCCGATCACCTGCATGCGCGCTGGCCCTTGCAAGGAGTGGCATAAGGCGACCGAGGCTGTGTCAAAACCCGAACGCTATCGGCCCTCGTAGAAAAACGTTCTCTCGAAGCAGGGTGACTCGGGCTAAGGGACCTCGTGTTGCCATCAGTCAGTCGCGCCGGAGATCCCTCCCGGCCGCTGCGGAAACGTTTGTTCTACGGTTTCCCAGCACATCCGAGTTTTGACACAGCCTCGACTCAACGCAGTCGTTCACGATCAACCCGGCTACCCCTATAAGCGGACGCAGCAGAGCCCCGGAGGCCCGCATGCTCGTCGTCCTCGGCGGACTACCTGGCACAGGCAAGACGACCCTGGGAAAGGCCCTCGCGGTCAAGCGTTCCGCTGCCTACGTCCGCGTGGACGAGATCGAGCATGCGCTAACCCACCATGCGCAGCTCGGCCCCGACATCGGTGCGACAGGTTATGTGGTGGCCTTCGCCGTAGCCGCATCGAACCTCAGGATCGGCAGCCTCGTGATCGCCGACAGCGTCAATCCAGTCCTGGAGAGCCGACAGGGCTGGCGGGACGTAGCGCACCGAGAGGCCGCGCGCTTCCTTGAGATCGAGGTCATCTGTAGCGATGGGGTTGAGCATCGACGCCGCGTCGAGGCCAGAACCGCGGACATAGCCGGGTTCGAGCTTCCCTCTTGGTCGTCGGTCGTGGAACGAGACTACGTGCCGTGGACCTCGCCCAGGCTCGTCGTGGATACGGCCCTCCTCACGCGGGACAAGGCGGTCGCCACGATCGAGGCCGCGATCGACGGATTACCCGGGGGGGCGCCCCCAACCTCCTGAGTGGCGGGCTACCTTCTCCTGATGCGGACGGGCCGCTGCCGATTCAACCCAGCCTTACTCATGGCCATCGGGGCTCCAGAAATTTGCCATCTACTTGCTACCCAGTGACCTCGACATGGGATGGAGAAGGGTTGTCACTTCAGGCAAAATACACGGCGCATGAAAGCCTCGTCAGGGATGTTGGCCTTGAAACTTGAATCTATTATCAGACGCTTGGGGCCGGACGATGCGTTCGCGTTCAAAGCAATTCGCCTGGAGGCATTAAAATCCGCGCCAGAATTGTTGCGTAGCACATTTGAACTTGAAGATAAGCTGGACTTAGACTGGTTCGCTGGGCGACTTGCAGATGCTCACGTTCTAGGAGCCATTCGCAATGAACAACTTGTTGGAACAGCTGGATTTGCCATTCAGCAGGGACAGCCAAACCTCCATAAAGGCAGGTTATGGGGAATGTTCGTTCAGCCAAGCGTTAGAAATCTTGGTATCGGGCGATTATTGCTAAACGACATTTTGGATGTCGCTCGTGGTAGTGTGGAGATAGTTCAGTTGAGCGTGGTAAAAGATAATTGGCCTGCGAAAAAACTCTATGAAAGTTCTGGATTTCGTGAATTCGGTGTGGAACACAAGGCATCGAAGTATGGCGATACCTACTACGATGAAGCGCTTATGGTTATCGATTTTAGCTGTAAATCAGACGTAGCCTAATAGCAGACATTCCGGGCGCATTAGGACCAGTCTACCTATCAGCGCATGCCAAACCTGCAATAATTGCAGCGGATCGTAGATTGTGGTGGTCGGGGTCCGCCGCAGCTACCAGTCGCTGCTCCACAGCGACACCTGCTGTTCGCAATGCCACGGCGAACATATTTTGAAACTTTGCCTCGACGATGCGATCGGCGGGGTCGGTCAAGATCACGACACGCATCGGAGGACGACGCCCGATCTCCGCAGCATGCTCAATTGGGTCAACGAAGTCTTCGTAACCCGTCACATCCGCGGATAGGCCGCGCTCAACGCCGCGCTGGCGAACTGCTACATTGCCCGATGCGATCACAGCGCAACCGATGTCGTCCCGCCGCGCCAGAAGTGCCCCCACCAAGTGGCCGCCCCCGGAGAAGCCGGCGAGGTTGATCTGCGCCCAGCCGAAACGTGCTTTGAGAGCATCGAGAGCAGCGTTCACCAGCGCAACCTCGCGAGGTCGCCGCCGCTCTAGGTGATGACCGGAGGAGCCGAATGTTCCTGGCCGTGCAAGATTTACAAATGTCCGCGCCGTCGCCGCTGAGTAGAGGTCTGCTTCCTTCTGCATCAACTTCGGATTGAGCCGCCTGTAGAACTCGCCGACCTGCCAAGCCGGTGGATAGGTCCGAGGCTGCGCTACGCTGATTACGTCCCCTTCCAGGAACACCAACGGCGGTCGATTGGTCGGTTCTGCTTGAGCCCCGTAGAAGCGCAGGCAATCTTCGCGGCCATCCAGGGCGACACGGATATAGTTCGATCCCTGACAATCGCCGGGTGCCACCCCATTCAAGACATCGTGTGCTGTGAAATGCGTCTCGTCAGCGTGGCCCGGGCCAGGATTTAGCATCGTTAGATACAGCCAGCCCACGAGAAGCCGAAGGAATGCGTTGGCCTTCATGAGCACTGGTAATAGCGCGTGGGAGTGGTGATGATTATGGGTTAGCCGCGCGAGCTGCGCAAAAGGTTGTGAGCGGGCTCCGCTCCTATGTCTGCTCCAATGCATTTGCTGCCCGGAAGCGGTCAGGCAGAAATCCACCCCGAGCAACCGTTCCGCATGCGACGTAGGCGTCGATGCCGCGCCGCAAACCAAGCGTTTCGATCTCTCGATCAATTGTCTTGTTGCAGTCGGTGCTTCTGTGGTCGGATAAATTTCCCTTCCAGGGATGGCTCGTGTGTGGATCCGAAATCTTAGTCGCCGACAAGTGTTAGCGGGAATGGGAGCCATGATGATGGTGCAGCAGCCCCACCGCTCCCAAGCCGCCGAAGCGGGCTGGTTCCCAGTAGCGTCACCGTTGGACGAGGGTTGCACGTCCGATCTTGGGGCGGAGCTCGACAAAGCGGTCACCGAAAAGCGGGTCTGGAACATCCACGGCCTCGTCGTTTTGCGGAATGGCAAGGTCATCCTTGAACGCTACTTCGAGGGCGAGGATCGCACGCGCGGTCGTGGCGCGCTCGGCCGCGTCGCCTTTGCCCCAGAGACGCTTCATGACCTGCGTTCCTGCTCGAAGAGCCTCGTCGGCCTGCTCTACGGCATCGCCCTCGATCGCGGACTGGTGCCGCCGCCGGAGACCAACCTTTTCGCTGCCTTCCCCGAGTATGCCGACCTCGCCGACAGGGACGGCCGCGACCGGCTCATGATCCATCACGTGCTGACGATGTCGATGGGCATTGATTGGGACGAAAGCAGCCTCATCTACTCGGACCCGCGCAATAGCGAGACCGCGATGGACGCTGCGCCGGACCGCTACCGCTACATCCTCGAACGATCCCTAATCGACGAACCCGGTGCGCACTGGACATATTGCGGTGGGGCAACGGCGCTTCTAGCGCGCATCATCGCCAAGAGCTCCGGTCGAACGCTGCACACATTCGCGCGCGAGGCGCTCTTCGAGCCAGTCGGCATCGGGGCGACAGAATGGGCGGTGGGCGATGACGACGAGCCGTTCGCCGCCTCCGGGGCGCGGATGACGACGCGGGATCTTGCGCGGATTGGTGTGATGATGCTGGACGGCGGCCGGGCAAACGGCCGCGCGGTTGTGCCCGCGGCATGGCTAGCCCGCTGCGTCACGCCGTATGTCAGCACGGACGAGGTTCGTCGGTACGGCTACCAGTGGTTCGTGCGCGATGTTGCCTTTGGCAAGCCGAAAGGGTGGGCCCCCGGTCGTTTGGAGTGCATGTGGACGGCGCAGGGCGAGGGCGGCCAGCGATTGTTCGTCATTCCCGCGCTGCAACTCGTCATCGCGGTGACAGCCGGCAACTACGAGCAAGCGGACCAGTGGATACCGCCGACCCGCCTCTTGAACGACGTGGTCCTGGCCCACGTGCGTTAGGCTGTGAGATCTTTGAGCGGTAGAGCGGCTGTGTCCGGTTTGATGCATCCGCCGGCCGGAAGCGGAAGGTCGCAATTTCACCCTGAGCAGACCTAATCCGGAGGTCTGAGTTCCTCGTAGGGGACCATGACGTGCTCGCGGAACGCTGATCGCGCGGACAGGGCGCCGAAATAACGGCGGATGGCCGGATGCTCCAGACGCTCGATTTGGATGTCGAAGTAGCGGAAGAGCACGTGCCCGAATTGGATATCCGCCATCGTGAAATCGTCCGAGGCAAGGAATGCCGTGCGGGACAGTCGCGCCTCGGCGATGTCGAGGAAACGGGTCAGGTTCTCAACGGCCCGGGCGACGGCCGCATGATCCCGACCGGCCGGTGCCGTCCTGATTACCCGCCAGAAGATCGGCGCGGTGAAGTTCATGGCGACGTTGATCTTCGACCATTCGGCCCACTTGTCGACCTCCGCACGCGCGGGGCCCTCCGGCGGCCAGAAAGACGTGGGTCCGTAGCGGCCCGCCAGGTAGCGCAGGATCGCTCCCGTCTCCCAGAGCGGCTCCCCTTGCCCATCACGGAGGACCGGCACCGTGCCGTTGGGGTTCATGGCCCGGAACGCGGGCGTGTCCAGTCCGCCGTGGCGATGGCCGGCGTCGTGCCGCTCGTAGGGCAGGCCAAGCTCGCCGATACCCCACATCAGCGCCTGGACATTGGATGAGGTTTTGCGGCCCCATACGGTGAGCATGGCGTCATCCTCCTAGCAAACGAGCGAGCCGCTGCGTGACATGCCTCACCTCCCTGGCGGATCCCGCAAGATAGATCGCCGCCGGAAAGTTGCATCTCCGCTGCGAGCACTCAAACGATCATAAACGATCGTGTCGAACAAATTTGGTCACGATCCGTTAACGACAGCTAACCTCTGATGGTGCAGCCCTTCCGCGCGGGTGCACGCCGATGCCTAATTCAACTTTTCAGACTGGTGACCTGGACCGATTTGACGTGGACCAGGGAGCGCAGCGCCAGGGCGCGCCGGATCGGTTAACTCGGTTGTCCGGTCTTCTGATGCCGGTATTCCGTCTCCGCATTGATAGAAGCGCGAGCAGGGTTGCGACGCTCAACATCGCGTTTGCATGCCTGTTTCTGCTGATCGCTGCTCGCCTCGTTGTCTTCGGCTTGGCCTCCCACGGTACGGCGTTCGTAGCCCGCGTCGACCTCGCCCCGAAGACGCTGGCGCGACCCGACATCATCGACCGCAACGGTGAGATCCTGGCCACCGACATCCGCACGGTCTCGGTCTACGCCGAGCCCGGCAACATCTACGACAAGGACGAGGCGGTCGAGCTGCTCACCGCGGTCCTGCCCGAACTCAATGCCACCGAGCTGCGGGCCAAGCTGGCCTCGCGCAAGGGCCGGAACGGCGCCGGCTTCGTCTGGGTCAAGCGCGAGCTGACCCCGAAGCAGCAGGCCGAGGTCCACCGGCTCGGCATCCCGGGCATCGGGTTCATGCCTGACCACAAGCGGGTCTACCCGAACGGTGTCGCCGCAGCTCACGTCCTCGGCGCCACGAACCTCGACGGCGTCGGCATCGCAGGGATCGAGAAGTACATCGACACCCAGGGCATTTCCAACCTCAACGCCTTCGGGATGGCCCGGGAGCCCGGTGACCTGAAGCCGGTGCAATTGTCCATCGACCTGCGGGTGCAGCACGCCATGCGGGACGAACTCGCACAGGGCATGGCGCACTTTCGCGCCAAGTCGGCTGCCTCCATGCTGATCGACGTAACTACGGGCGAGGTCATCAGCCTCGCCTCGCTGCCGGACTTCGATCCAAACGACCCGGCCGATGCGCTTCAACCCGACCGCATCAACCGCATGGCGGTCGGTGTCTACGAGATGGGTTCGACCTTCAAGGCGCTGACCAACGCCATGGCGCTCGACTCGGGCAAGGTGACAATCAACTCGACCTTCGACGCTCGCGAGAACCTGCACTTCGGCCGCTTCACCATCCACGACTTCCACGGCACGCACCGCGTGCTCACGCTGCCGGAGGTGTTCATCCACTCCTCCAACATCGGCACCGGGCGGATGGCGCTCGCCATGGGCGTCGAGGCGCACAAGGCGTTCCTGAAGAAGCTCGGCCAGCTCGACCGCATGCGCACCGAGTTGCCCGAGAGCGCGATGCCGATCGTGCCGTCGCACTGGGGCGAACTGAATACCGTCACGATCTCCTACGGGCACGGCATCGCCGTCACCCCGTTGCAGGCGGTGGCCGCGGTCGGGGCACTCATCAACGGTGGCACCCTTCTGCGGCCCACGTTCCTCAGGCGCAGCCCGGAGGAGGCGCAGCAGGCGGGTGTGCGCGTCATCAAGCCGGAGACGAGCGAGGCGATCCGCTACATCATGCGCCTGAACGCGACGGTCGGCTCGGCCAAGAAGGCGGAGATCCCTGGCTACTTTGTCGGCGGCAAAACCGGCACGGCCGAGAAGGTGGTCCACGGCCGCTACGACCACAACCGGCTGTTCACGACATTCATGGCCGCGCTGCCCATGAACCACCCACGCTATCTGTTCGTCACGATCTACGACGAGCCGCAGCCCGCACCGGAGACGCACGGCTACGCGACCGCGGCCTACAATGCTGGCGATACGACTGGGCGCATGGTTGAGCGGGTCGCGCCGCTACTGGGCCTTCCCATGCAGTTCGAGCCGCCACGCACACCGTTTCCGCTGATGGCGAGGCTGCACGCCTGGGGCGTCGACAAGACGCCGTGAGGTTCAGCCCTGCGGTCAGACCCGTACCCTGGAAGAAGGCGTTCTCCCTTGACTGCACGGCGTGGCATCCCCCTGATCGGCACCGGGCGACGGTCGCGCAAGGACGTGGGGTGTGGGGTGCTGAAAGAAGCGCGCCAGCGGCAGATTGTCGAACTGCTGCGCACAGGTGAGGTGGTGAACGTGGCGGACCTCGCGCGCCGGTTCGAGACCTCGCTGATCACCATTCGTCGCGACCTCAGTGCCCTGCATGCGTCCGGCCTGATCAGCCGCACGCACGGCGGTGCCGTACCGGCGCGCCACGACACATTCACTGACTCCCCCTACCGCAAGCGGCGCAACGTCCACGACGCGGCCAAGCGACGAGCGGTGAAGGCAGCGGCGGCGCTGATCCAGAATGGCGACACCCTGTACATGAATGCGGGCACGACGATGTGCTGCCTCGCCGAGGCCATTCGCGATCGGACGGACCTCAACATCGTAACGAATGGCATTACGGTGTCCTACGAACTCTCTCGGTTGGAGAGCGTGGACGTGTTCCTGCTAGCGGGAATGGTGGATTTTAACAGCATGTCCACGGTCGGTCCTGCGGCCGAGGAGAGCCTGCGGGACATCCGGATCGCCCGCGCGTTCCTGGGTGTGAGCGGCCTGTCTGTGCAGGGCGGCATGGCGATGTTCGACGTGCTGAACGCGAGGATCAACCGGGCGATCGTTCAGGCAGCGGAGGAGGTTGTGGTGGTGGTGGACGCGAGCAAGTTCCGCTCGCAGGCCCACCACCGGATTGCGCCGCTCACGGATATCGATGTCGTCGTTACGGATGACGGCGTGACCGCTGAGGAAGTTGATCGGATGCGGTCGCTAGGCATCGAAGTCATCATCGCCGGTGCGTGATCCTACCAGCGTCCTTCAACACAACCCAGATTACGTCGAACGGAGTGCCGCCTCGGAACGGAAGCGGAATGTCCGTGTGTGGACGCCCCATCGGATTCAAGGGGGTGTTTGAGAGATCTGTGCGCGCAGGTTCAGGTGCTTCCGTGTGTCCGGCCTGTTGATGCAGCCATCCTCACGGCTGCTGGCCTGTATGGAGATCGCGGATCGGGTCCAAATCGCTTTTGCGCGCTCGAGGCGCCTGGACATTCACTGGTTTTCCCGACCCCGTCTTCTGACCGTTGCGCCATACCTCTCGACTGACCTTCCCTGCCTCCCTGACGCCTCAGGCCGTGGCCGGAGCTCTGTAGGAGCCGCCATGGGCCATCAAGGCCCAGACGATCCTCGCCATCTTGTTCGCCAGGGCGACGGTGATCAGCATGCGCGGCTTGCGCGACAGCATGCCGGCCAACCATACCCCAGCTTTATCGGGATCACGCGCCGCGACCTTGGTCGCAGAGCTCGCGCCCAGGATCAGCAACCGTCGCAGGCTGCGCTCGCCCATCTTGGTCGTTCGCCCCAGCCGCTCCTTGCCGCCGCTGGAGTGTTGCCGCGGGACGAGACCGAGCCAAGCCGCAAAGTCGCGCCCGCGGCGGAAGGTACTGGCGGCCGGTGCCAGAGCCACGAGTGCGGTCGCGATCACCGGGCCAACACCCGGTATCGTCATCAGCCGCTTGGCCACGGCATCGTCCTTCGCGCGTTGGGCGATCTCGCGGTCGAGAAGTGCGATCTGCGCCTGGAGCGCCTCCAGGCTACCCGCAATGATGGCCAGGACCGGCCTTGCCTCGGCCGGCACGTCAGATGTGGGGTCGCGGACGATCGCCACGAGCTGGCCAACGTGCCCGACACCTTGGCGAACGACGTACCCGAACTCCGTGAGGTGCCCGCGCAGTGCATTGATCAATTGGGTCCGCTGACGCACGAGCAGGTCGCGCGTACGGAACACCACTGCGGAGGCCTGGGCCTGCGCGCTTTTTCCCTGAACGAACCGCATCGTCGGCCGCTGCGCCGCCTCGCAGATCGCCTCAGCGTCGGCCATGTCGTTCTTCTGCCGCTTCACGAACGGCTTCACGTAGGCTGGTGGGATGAGCCGCGTTTCGTGGCCTGCCAAAGCTATCTCACGGGCCCAGTAATGAGCGCTGGCGCATGCTTCCATAGCGACCACGCAACGCGGAAGTGTCGAGAAGAACGTCAGCACCTGATCACGCCGCAGCTTCTTGCGGAAAACGACGGCGCCGCTCGTATCCGCGCCGTGAACCTGGAAGACTGATTTAGCGAGATCGATCCCGACTGTGCTAACCTCACCCATGGACGCCTCCTGCAGTGGTGTTGCAACACCTCCACTCTGGCACATCGATGCCGTCAGGGGGCGTCCACCCCTACGCTTCGGGACAAAGGGCGGAGGTCTGGTTACCAACCCAACCAAGTCATTCCGCTGCCGACCCAACTCAGCTGTACAGGCGGCAGTGAGCGCTTCCCAGAAGCGGTCGTTCGCCGCCGGGCAGGCAAATTCGGCTCTTGATGGTCAGCAGGATGGTGGCTGCTGTCTGGAAGAAGACATCCGACTGCGAACCACATAGGCCGTGCGGACACCGCGAGCTCGCCAACGCCGTTCTGGACCAGACTTCCTCGCTATCCGCCAAAGCCACCGCATAGTAGGCTGTTAACCGAATTTGTCCAAGCGACGGTATAGATCGACGAAAAGCACACGCCGATTAAAATATGAGCTGGAGGAAACAGGGGCATGTCAGAGCAAGAGCGCGTGCATCTTCAGGAACTGAGCGAAAAATTCGATGCTTTGAAGGAAGAAATCCAACAACTTCGGTCGGAAGTTGGCATGCTCCGATCTGTAAGGCATGGATCTGGAGTCGATCTCGTAATTCTAGATAGTATTGTTGCGTATGTTCCAACAGCAGACAATCTGTATTCAAATTTCATACCAGAAAGTAACAAGAAATATGACGTTGTTGCCAGCGGTTTGCCCGAGGTTATGCTCGGCAATCCAAGCAATACGCCCGCGAAAGTTTTTCAAGACTATATAGAGATAGCGGCAAGTGATTACTCAACAATAATTCTATACGACATTGGTGCTTGGGTTGGAGACATCGCTATCCGTCTGGCGCGTTACGCCAAGGCATCCAAAATCGATTTCCACGCCCAATGCTATGACCCATCAACTGCCGGGTCATTGATACCGTTCAACGCGCGCCTGAATAATGTAGCGGACTTTGTGGATTTTGTGCCCGCGGGTATTAGCCTCGATGGCGGCCCACTTCTGTTTAATCAAGTGCGCGGACACTCGGACTCATCTGGACTATCCATGGTCGACAGTTTTGGCCGCGATGTAGATTCGTATATTATAAATACCTATACATTGAAAGAAGTATTGGAAAGAAACAAGCGTCCTTCACATCAAATTATCAAGATCGACGTGGAAGGAATTGATGCACTTATTGTGGCAAACAATCTTGCAATTCTGCAAGAAAATACTTTGGTGATCGAGTTCAATCCCCGGCAGGAGCAATATAAGATCATCGATCCACGAAATTTTCTGGCGCTTATGAACCGAACGCATACAATCTATGACTTATTTTATGCGCCGAACCCAACGATGGTAAATAGAATTGATGACATTGATCAATTTATGATGGATATTTTGCAAAGAAAATGGGGATATACGGACCTATTGATGGTCCCTCGGGTCTGTAAATTTCACGATCGCTTTGTTCGGCGATACAAGGACTATAAAAAAGAGCCCGATAATTATGTGCTCGCGAAGGCGCATCGCACCAAGTAGATTATTGCCGCCTCCCACATTTTCGTTTGAACCAGCACAGCCTGGATAGGTTCAACCAAGAGCGCCAGCGTTGCCTGCAAAGACGTTGGCCATTTACACACTTCGCTGAGATACTGACAATCGGTCGCGGGCCTCTGACACTCCGAAGAATTCGGATTATTTAGTCTGGGGCTCGAGAAAGGGTCCCAAGCGGAAGGGGCAGCAACGTCCGCTAAAGCGCCTTCCAACTCGTAAGTAGACCGTCCGCAAACCGCCGATTTCGTTGAAAAACTCGCTGTCGGCCTGGATCGAGGTTTGATGGGGGCTTGGCTGAGGGCCTCCCCCAGCCGATCAGGCGAGGCTCGGCTGCCCCAGCGGGATCAGCTTGGCCAGCTTCCGTAGGTTCTGGGCGACGGCCGCGAGGTGGAATTCGTCTCGGGCTCCATCCGGCCCCCGCAACCGAAGCCGATCCAGCTTCAGGATCCGCTTGAGGTGGGCAAACAGCATCTCGACCTTCTTGCGCTCCCGCCGCGAGGTACGGCCCGCCTCCGAGGCGCAGATGTCGCGCGCCATCTGCCGGGCGCCCTCGTGGATCGAGCGTGGGATCTTGCGGGCGGATGCGTTGGGGCAGCATCGTGGCTTCAGCGCGCAGGCATCGCAGTCGTGCTTGCTCGCGCGGTAGCGCAGCATCCCGTCTGCGTCGACGAGCGGAGGCGGTAACCTGTAGACCTTCTGACGTTGCCGCAGCTGCTTGCCGGCCGGGCAGGTGTAGGCGTCAGCGTCAGGGTCGTAGGTGAAGGCTGATCGGCTGAAGGTGCCGTCGCGGCGCTCAGACTTGTCGAAGACGGGGATGTGCGGCTCGATGCCTTGCTCGTGGACGAGCCAGCCCAGCATCGCGGCCGATCCGTAACCGCTGTCGCCGGCGAGCCGTGCCGGGTAGAGGTCGAAGCGCTCGCGCGAGCGCACGATCAGACGCTTGGCGGCTGTGACCTCGGCCTGCCGGATCGCGGTGGTCGGCTCGACGTCCACGATGACCGCGTGGTCGAGGTCGATCAGGTAGTTGGCCGCGTAGGCGAAGTAGGCCAGCCCACCGTCCGCCCCCGTCCAGCGCGCGGCCGGGTCGGCGGGGGGGACGAGCTTGGGCACGACCGGCGTCGCAGCCCCGAACGCGGCGTCGTCGAGCACAGCCAGGTACTCCCGGGCGGCGCGGCTGACGCTCTCGGGTGGCAGGCCGTTCGTACCCTCGACACCCTTCTGTCGGTTGGCATCGGCCTTGATCAGGCTGGCGTCGACCGCGAAGCCCTCGCCGCCCACGAGCCCCTCGGCGATGCAGCGGGCGAGCACGGTCTCGAACAGGCGCCGCAGCAGGTCGCTGTCGCGGAAGCGGCCATGGCGGTTCTTGGAGAAGGTCGAATGGTCCGGCACCCGGCCGTCGAGCCCGAGCCGGCAGGACCAGCGATAAGCGAGGTTGAGGTGGACCTCGTCGCACAAGCGGCGCTCGGAGCGGATGCCGAAGCAGTAGCCGATGAGCAGCATGCGGATCATCAACTCAGGGTCGACCGAGGGCCGGCCCGTCGAGCTGTAGAACGACTGCAGGTGCGCGCGCAGGCCCGACAGGTCAACGAAGCGGTCGATGCTGCGCAGCAGATGGTCGGTGGGGACGTGGGTATCGAGCGAGAACTCGTAGAACAGGGCGCCCTGCTCGACTTGCCGAGGTCCCATCATCTGCTTCGGTCTCCGTCTATCGACACGAGTGAATCACCTCACGACTACCGCTGCAACACCGAGTTTTTCAACAGAATCCACCCCAAGCCGTCGTTCCGGTGGCGATCCAACCCAGCCGTTCAGATAGCCGCGGCCTCTTCCCATAAACGGTAATCCATCGGCCGTTCGACAGCTCCAACTTGGTGAAGGAAGTGGGGTCATAGGAGCTGCCACAACGTCTCTCGGGTGGCTGGATCAAAGGTCCGCGCCTGGTGATCCATGACTCCCTGGAGACCCTCCCCGATGCAGTCCATCGGCATCGGTTGAAAGCCGTGGCGTCGGAACCACGGTCCATTCCAAACCGGCTCCTTGAACGTCGTTAGCGTCACGGCCAGTGCGTTCAGGCTTGCGGCATGCGAGCGGACCTCATCGAGCAGCGCCTTCCCAATCCCCCGCCCCGACGAGCCGGCTTCAACCGAAATGTTATCGAGGTAGAGCAGCGCGTCGAGCGTCCGCATGGCGGCGAAGCCCACAATTGCCTTCCCCGCGTCATCAACGGCAGCTGCGACGCGACAAGCTGCGAACCGGCTTGGGGGAAGTGGCGGCGCGTCTGCAATGTGGGCGAGCTCGGGGAGTACCCTGTAGCGTTCCCGTGCCTGCGCTGAGATGAACCTCAGCTGTTCGAGATCCCTGCCATCTGCGGGGCGGATATGGAAATTCATGGCCTACCCGTCGCTCTGACGCCACCACAAACTGTCATTCCGCTGCCGACACAATCTGCGCGCGGGGAGGATCAGCGAGGCATCTAAAGAAGGCGTGGTATGTCAGCCGCCTCTACAGGTCGAGGATACCCGAGGCTTCGGCGATATGTAGATTGAGCAAAGCCGCCGATGCGGCTAACGATCAAGACGGCGTGATCCAATAGAAGCCTGAGACGAGAACGTTTTTGCTATTCAATTTTTCCGGAGCGGGAGGCAAATTTGAAGGTGCGCAAACCTCGCATTGCGATTGATATGGATGAAGTGATTGCGGATGCTCATGCAGAACATGCTGCCTGGTATGCAAAACACTTCGGATATAATTTTTCGGATACCGAGATTGATAAAAGCTCATTGCGCTCTCTGGTGTCTCAGGAGCATCACGAAAAACTAGAAGAAAGGCTACATCGAGGCGAGGGATTTGCAGACTACGCTGTTATCCCAGGAAGCCAAGCTGCCCTCTCTGAGCTGTCAGATAAATTTGATGTATTTATTACTACTGCCGCAATGGAATATCCATCATCGTGTGCTCCCAAATTTTCTTGGTTGCGCGCGAATTTTCCGTCGATATCTCCTATGAATATCGTCTTTTGCGGCGACAAAAGTATTCTGGCAACTGACTACCTAGTTGACGACAACGTGAAGCATTTCGAGCATTTCCAGGGTCAGGGTGTGCTTTTCTCGGCTCCGCATAATTTATCTATAGATTATCCATTTAGAGTTTCAGGCTGGAAACATGCAGCCGCGTTCCTGAATAGTAGAGTTTGAACACGCGAAGCTGCCTCTGATTGATTGTCAGATCGTTTCCAGCGGAAGGCCGCGTCCGCTCCTGTGCGTTTACCGCTCAGAAGCGGACCGGTGGAAAACCACCCAGAGCGGCACCTTAGCTTCAGAGACTTGGTTGCCGAAGCTGACGTGCCGCATCGGTCTTCAAGGCACGTTAAACGGCTTCTGTTTTCGGCGCGGACAATCTTCGGTATGCGGGGAGGACCGTCTAGGTCCTTTCGCAGCGTCCTTGCGCGCGGAGTGAGGAGACGATGAAGGGAGGAATCGGCGGCGCGACCAATGTCCCTCTGGCGATACTTGGCGTTCCAAAGAGCCGAGCGTAAGCGATGACCCAATGAGCGTCCAGTCACACGCCCGAAGTCCGCTCGTGACTTCGGGAATGGCGGCAATGGCCGTTCGCAGATCTTCAGGCTTGAGCGTCTTCTTGTAGTTCCGTGAGTTCACGGTGGCGCCCTCATGGCCCATCATCGACTCGCGGATCGGATCGAGCACCAGCCGCCGAATCATCTCCGTATTGCCGAGATGCCGGAAGGAATGGAACGTCTTGCGCTCCTCACGGGCCGAGGGCAAGGCTTCGTCCAGAACGACCGTCCAGCGCTTGTCGAACAGGTTCGACAAGGGCGTGTTCTCGCCAAACTGCGCGATCTCCGCGAAGATCAGATCGCTTCGTGCACCGGATCTGCCCCGCACGTAATCCAAGAAGCCTAGGCGGATCAGCTCTGGATGGAGCGGCAGCGTCCGACGCGACATCGCGTTCTTAAGGCGCCGTCTGCGTGTCGGCCGGATCTTGAGCGTGGCCTGCTCCAGGTCGATGTCACCGAGTTCGAGGTAGACCAACTCGGACAGGCGCGCGCAGGTGTAGTAGCCCAGGAGCGGCAGCCAGTAGACGGCTGCGAAGATCTGCTGCCGCCGTGCCGCCCGCAGCATCTCCGCTTCCGAGGCCGTCGACGTCCAGACGGGGTGCGCGAACAGGGTTTTCACCTCGTCGACCTCGAAGGCGGGTCGCTTCTCGCTGTCCCGCTCCGGGTCGATCAGGCGGAAGTCGCCCAGGAGCTCGACCTGCCCAATCGGACGCTGCTTGGCCCGACAGTACTTCGCGATCGTCGAGAGCTGCGTGATATGCCGGTTCACGGTCGCGGGGCTGAGCCCGACTTTCTCTGTCTGCCCCGCGGCCCGCATCGCTCGGCCGCGCTCGACCAGGTCCGCGATCGACAGTGCCGCATCACGTGAACTCTTGCCGTAGGACTTCGGCAGGTTCGAGAGGTTCTGGATATAGGCAGCGAGATGGGCATGCCGGATCTGCCGCAGGTCATCGGTGCCGGCGATGTCGCCCAGCATTGCCGCGACCGCCCGATGCTGCCGTTGGGTCTTCTCGTCCCAGGTGGCGCCCTTGTGCGTGATGAGCTCTCCGACCATCTCGGTCAGCGAGTTCGTGACCGGACCAGAACTGGCTTCGCTACCCTCATGCGCATCGTCCAGGCCTCGCTGGTCGAGGGCTGGAGCGCAATCGGTGACGCCTGGACCGCGATCCGCTCCGTCAAGCTCCGAAGATCCAGACGATGGCCTTGACGCCTCTTCCGGCGCGGCGGCCTCCGTTTTTGGAGGGTACGACGCAGGAGCTGGCGCCGCGGGTGGATGATTCCGGTCGACTATGGGGCCTTGCTCGGGTGCCGGCTGGCCGACGGGCTCGGATTTGAGAGTAGCCGGATCTGTATAACTGCTTTCTGACAGGGGCGGTGTTGTGGGGGCCAGAACCTCGAAGTCGCCCCACTCAAAACTGTCAGCGCCGTCGAAGTCCGACTTGGCCCAGCCCAATGTGTCGTGCGGTATCTCGCCCTTGGCACGCATCGCTGAGAGGTTTGCCCAAGCCTCGCGCGGATCCGCACGCGCCTCAGCATAAGTTGAGGCGAACTCGCGTGAAACATGGCCGGAGAGCGCTGCAAGTCCACGCAGGCACCGATTGAGACCAGCCTCCGTCACGGGCTCATCCATGCTCACCAGCATCGCTTGAAGATAGGCGCGGGGTGGAGTGAGCCGACCGGTCTCATCCGGGCGTCCGAGATCACGCAGGTAGCCGTTCTCGACGCGTCGCCGGATCGTTCCTCGCTCCGATAGAGTGAAGCCTTCCTCCTTGAGACGCGCATCGAGTTCGTTGTCGTACCCCGCTTCAAAACCTGTCTCAGCCGCGAGCGCCTGCAGACGCCCGAAGATGCGGTACTCCCGCTCACGCTTCTCCAGGAGCGAAGGCCAGTCGCCGACCAGGGGCGCGCGCGGTGGGTTGAGATCGCGCTGCAAGCGCGCGATCCGCACACTTCGCTCCCGGTCGACGTAAGCCCGGAGGTGGTCGCGAATTTGGGTGACTGTTTGCATGGCGGGGTCATCCCGGACGCGGAGGCTTTCCGCGTTGAGCCCCCAGCCGAGTGTGCGAGCACCTGCTGGGTCGGTAGTGCCCAGGCTCAGAGCGACCGTGGTGGACTTCCCCCTAACCGGGGCACCAGAGGGTCGCGTCCGCTCATCGCAACGGAATCGCCTTCGCCACCAGTATACCGCCCCGCGACGGAACACGTTAGAACAAATCGTCAACGGCCTGCCCCTGTGGACAAGCGCGTGCAACAGCTCTGCGTACAATCGGCATGGCCGCCAAAGCGGCTGAGAGCCGGATGCAATCAGATCAATGACTTAGCGGAGGCTTGGCTGGGGCGCCAGGATTCGAACCTGGGAATGGCGGTACCAAAAGCCAATATCCCCAAGTGCTAACGTCTTGCACGCCTTCGCTTTTCCAAATCAGTCCGCTGCCCCTGTGCCGGTTTTTGTGCAACGATCGGCAGGCCGGTCGCGGCGTCGATCTCCTGTGGGAATGACCCGCCCTCCCCTGTGCCGGGATTTGTGCCGACTCCATGCGCCGCTGCGCGCCGCGCCTCAACCTCCAAAAATGCATAGGCCCGCTCGGTCTGGACGACGCTGCGGTGGCCGAGCTGATCGCGCACCATCTCCATCGTCCACTTCTCTTCTTGGAGGAGCCGGCAGCCGTGGGTCCGGCGCAGGTCGTGCCAGCGCAGGTCCTTCACCTTCGCCCGGTCGGCCGCGTTCCGGAGCCCGCGGTCAAGGTGATTGAACCGCTCACCGTCGTTGCGCTCCGGTCGCGCTACCGCCGCCGCTCGAGCCGCGCCGCGCTTCGTCGTCGCCGCGCCGTGATGGAAGACGTAGGGGCTGGTCAGATGCCGCGGCATCCGGGCGAGCACCTTGAGCGCCGGCTTCAGCAGGATCACCGTGCGCTCGCGCTTGCCCTTAGCGGTCTCGGCCGAGACGGTGAGCTGCTTCCGGGCGAGGTCGATCTGCGGCCAAGTGAGCGAAAACTGCTCCTCCTGGCGCAGGCCGGTGTAGATCGCGAACAGAATTGCGTCACGGACGTAGGGCACCGCCGACTCCAGCAGCCGCCCCTCCTCCGCCCGGTTGAGGTACCGGGTCCGCGGCGGCGCCTCCCGCAGCCCGCGCTTCGCCCGCTGCTTGAGGAACGGGATCACCGGGTTGAGGTCGGCCCACTCGTTCTCGATCGCGAAGCCGAAGATCGTCGACAGGCAGGCGAGGTCGCGCCGGACCGTCGGAGCCGAGGCGCCGGCTGTGCGCCGTGCGGTCTCGAACTCCTTCAGATCCTTGGCCCGCAGTTCGAGGAGCAGGCTGCCCTTGAAGTGCTCGTTCAGCCAGTTGATCGACACCCCGTAGCGACGGAGCGTGCTCGGGCGCAGCGACGGGCCGTGGTCGGTGATGAAGGACGCGATGACGGCGTTCAGCGTCAGCCGCGGCTTCCCGCCCCACGCTTGGGCTTCGAGGTCGGAGAGCCAGACCGCAAGACGTTGGCGAGCAACGCTTTCAGATCGTGTTCCGAGGGATTCGCGGATGTCCTGGCCGTTCTTCTGGACCCGGCCCCACCACGTCTTACCGCGGAGGTAGATGTCGGCCATTCTGGCACCGTCCTCGTCGAAGCATCCCACCACTGACGCACGGCACGCAGGTCGAATACCCACGATGACCGCGGACCGAACGGCTGTCGAGCACCGGGGATTCGCCCGGCCGCAGCCTGACGGATCCAGTGCCGTTCGGTGAAGCCGAATTCGCGCACCAGGTCGGCGGCGCTGGCCAACTGCTCACGCGGCATCGCCCCCTCCCCGCTGCTGTTCTGCGCTCACGCTGCCCTCCCGCTCGTGTCCTCGGTCGGCCGCTCGCCGCGCTCTGCCAGCGCCTCGAGGTCCGGGATCATCTCGGCGCGGATCTCGCGCTGGGTGTAGCTCCAGCCAGGCAGCAGGGCGTGGATGTAGCGGCCGCGCTTCCCGTTGATCCGGTGGAAGCCGGGCAGGTTGGCCCAGCTCTCCCACCATTCGCCGCGGCGCGGGCGCACCAAGTCGACGTGCGCGGTGCTCTTTGTGCCCATGGTCGACGGGTCGGCGATAGCCGCGCGCAGGGCCTGGGCAGCTTCGCCCGCGCGGCGGCGCTCGTCGTCTGTCGGCGGTGGGAGAGGCTTCGGGGCGCGCTTCGTCATGCGGCCCCCGCGATGTCGAGCGCGTCGGCCGGCGCGAGCGGCTGCCAGCCAATCAGGGGGCTGTGGAAGGCGCGAGCGGGGGAGACGTCAACTCGCTTCGTTTCGATAAGGTCCCGAAGGCTCCGGATTCTCTTAGGGTCAAAGTCGGCGGATCTAAAATATATTTTGCCGATTGCGGCTCGTTCTGTGTCGATGACCCGTTGTCTATGAAACAGGTATTTCTGGGGGGCTGAAAAAAACCGCTGAGGCGTGCCATGATGATCGTTGGTTACCCGGGATGGCCCCCGGTTATTGATGCGAACACGCGAGAGCATGTTCGTTTCGCGATGTCGGACGGGCGCAGGCTTCTCCCTTGCAGAATTCCGATCACAACACTGCGAGACTGCTTCGGCGACGAGGACTCCGAGCCAATCGATCTTTTTGAAAGCTGCCAAGGCGAAATCGAAGACGCTGCTGGTAGAAGGTACGCGCGCGACGGCATTGCTAATGGAGTAATCGATCTTGATGATCGAGACTTCGATTGATTTGCAAGAGCGGCGCTGGTGTTCATTGCGGAGAAATTTAAAATGTACTCCCTTTACAAGCTTTCTGCTGTAGTCGCTCTGGTAATCAGCGTTCCTGCAGTCGCACAAACTGTTGCCGATCCTCCTATCGGTACTCAGGACGGCTGGTCGAATATGCCCAAAACGACTGCTACGATCCCCGACCGGGTTCGAACGCCGGACGACGGCTCTCCAGAAGGCCTTCGCGTGCGCAGTGACCTGGCAGATCAGCCAGAGCCGCCCCCCACTGTCCCTGTACCGAAGGAGCCTTTCTAGGAGCGTCAGGATGCACCATGGCGCTCGGATTCCTTCGCGATCGTCACCGTTGAGATGGATCAGTGCGAGACGGGAGCGCAAGTTTACCCGACGGTATACCAGTCCATGCAGATCTTCGACTCGCCTATAGTTCTGACAGCTGTATTTCTGGCGGGTTGTTTTGTTCTGTTTGCGGCGCGCCGGCACCAGCGCGCAATTACTGCGGTGCTGGGCATCATTGTTATAGTCTTGTGCATCGTAGTAGTCGGCGCCGTTATGGGCGGGGCGGACGGTAATCAAACAAAACCAGATCGGTGAACGCGTGGCGACGGCAGTGTCGATTTGTGATGGTTCAATCATGGCGCGCCTCCATCATCGCGCCTAACAGATCCTTTGTCGCGCCCTCGGCATCGGCAGCCTCTGTCGACCGGCCGAAGTCGGAACGCATGAAGCCGCTGATTATTTCATTCTGTATGGAGCGGACGGCTAACCTGCTGTCCACGGACGGCATATGATCACGCCGTGGGTGCAGCTGTCCGACGCCTCCATGCGGGCGAGGGAGAGCGCGATGACTGAGGGCAAAAACGACGGCGTTGCTCCGTCCCTGAAAGACGTTGCTGCAGGTGAGAAGGCTAGTAGGGACAAGTTCATCGAGGGCGGCGGCCCGCTGAGGCAGCCTCCGGACGGCCACCTCTCGGGCGGCGATCGTCCGACTGGCATCATATCCGAGGTCGAAGGACCCGGGCTCAACGATCGGCTCAAGGGCAAGTAGCATCTCAGCCACGGGCGCCTCCCTTGGCGGGGGCGGCGATGTCTAAGCCGTATGGGTGCACTTCCGCAGTCAATCGACTTTGAAGTATTGAAATCAAGCCTTTCGCTCGGTCGATATGCTCCAGAATGGAGTCTGACATGCGGCGCATCGATAATGCCGATTGGCTATTAGCTGTCCTATCAGCCCTTTCGTTTTTGATCGGCGCAATCGAAAAGACGTATGATCTTTCGCCACCAGGTGATGGGCGCGGTGGGTTCATTAATGTATGGGCGTTCTCGGCGGCCCTGTTCTTTGCGTTTTGCATGAGCGTCGCGCGGCATCGGTAGCGATCCACCCATATTGCGACGGGCATCACTTTGGCGGCCACGCCACCCTCGCGCGTGATGGTGCGGGACTCGGCCATGCTCCTACTCCGAGATCAGAGTGATGAGGACCGAAAAACTGTTCTTCAGCTGCGCTTTCACGGATCTGAAAAATTGACCGGATCTACGAAACTGATCGCTCAATGCTCTCGTGCTCAGATCCTGCTTGAGGAGGTCCGAGCCATGACGATCACCACCTCGATCAACGCCGTCGGGCCGGTGAGGGCGACGGAGATGATCCAATCGGCCCGAGCTGAAGCCGCGCTCGAACACAGAGCGGGACTGCATACCGTCACGGCGGCGGTGCAAGGTCCCAACGATGAGAGCATTCAGGAGAGGAAGGGCAGTCTGAACCTTCCCCCGTCGCAGAAGCGTGTGGTCGACATCACTGTCTGAGACCATTTCGGCCATAGGGCTGCTCCGCGGCTTTGGTAACTTGACGTGCGCGATGTCCGCCTCGAATTCGGCGGCCTGCGCATCCCAGGACTCAGCGACCCGGCGGTGATGAGCGGCCTGACGGCGCGCCTGTTCGGCTTGCGTCCGCCTGGCGCGCAGCCAGTCGTCGGAGCCGCGTGTCGTGACCGCGTTCATGCAGCCCTCCCGATGAGATCAGGCTGCCGCGCGGCTAGGTCGAGCGCCGGCAAAGTCGTCGCGAAGCGAGACGCGCTCGTGCCGTCGATGCTGTGCGCCATCGCGGCGTGAGCCATGCGAATGCGGCGGATAGTGTTCACCCGGGCCACGTGGAAGTGGCAGCCGTGCTCACGGCAGAACGCGCCCCAGTCCGCGATGCGGGCGAGCTTCCACTCGGTTGAGCCGCCCAGGAAGATGCCGACGTTCGGGCCCACCAGCTGCGCGAGGTCGGCGTGCTCCATGCCGTCCTGCACGGCGATCAGCACCAGCGGCACGACGGAGAGGCAGCGGTTCAGATAGCGGACGGAGAGGTCGAGCGAGCGCAGGCCGCCGGCGACAATGTCCGGCAGCACCAGCCACTCCGCGGGCTGGTCAAGACTCGACAGCCAGTCGAGAAACCGCTCGAACTCCTCCTCGTCGAACTCGCGTCCGGTCTGGAAATCGCTCCATGCGCCGTTGTCGGCGACGATGCGGAAGCGGATCCGCTCGCCCGTTTCTGGGCATGCCCACTCCTCCACGCGCCAGACGCCCGCGCGCGAGATGAGCAGGCCCCAGCCATGCCGGCCGAGAGCATCGAGGTTCCGGCGCGTGCCGGTGCGCGAAGCCCAGCACATCATGCCGCCGCTCCCCCGCCGCTCGTCAGAATGGGCGCGGCCAGGGGCCGCTGAAGCTGATCCGCGCCCGGATCGTTGATGTCGCGATGTTCGATCCGCTGATCCCACTGATCACGGCCGCCGCATTCGTCGGCGTGGGCTGGGTGATCCTCCACGCCGGACGGCAGTACGACGACGCGATCCAGCACACGCTGACCGTCTTCGCTCTGGTGATCGGGCTTCTGGTGCTGATCGGCGTGACCGCGAAGCTGCGATCCATGATGGGCGTCGGTCGCATGTCGCACCGGATTGAGGCCCGGTCGCAGAACGATCCCGCAAGTCCGGTCCGCGCGGTGCGAAAGTTCGATGCTGGGCTGAACCCATAGAGCGATCTGGCTCCGCCCGAGACGAAGAACGCGCGGACGCGGACGCTCAGACATCGAACATCTCCGCGATAACGCGATCGACGGGCCAGCCCATGGCCCGGTTGAGAGATGCCTCGACGACGAGGTCGGCCATGCTGGGCTCGCGGTCGTGGCCCTGGCGCCGCGCGCGGCGCTCGGCCTCTCGGACGAAGACCGGGTGATCCGGCACGCAGACGCGAGCCGCGTTGAGCCCGTGCATCGCCTTCACGTGCGAGAACAGCGCCTCGGTGCTGGCGAGCGTGCGGGTGCAGTGGGGGCAGCGAAGGGCGGTCATCAGCGGTCGCCCTCCCCGCGCTGGGAGGCGGCGCGCGCGGCGTCCTCGGCCTTGAGGGCGCGGTATGAGGACACGAGGCCCCAGGCCGCCGCGGCGAGGCCGAGACCGATGGCAATCCCGGTGAAGAGGCTGGGCCAGGACATCAGGCTGCCTGCTCGGCTGGCGGCGCGAAGCCGGGGAAGCCATCCTCGTCAGCAACGTCAGCGCCGGCTGTGATCCGCTCCAGCTCGTCGGCGATGTCGTCGAGAGCGCGGTCGGCCCGCGGGTCGAGGTCGGCGCGGAAGGCGCGCAGGGCGTCGCTGCCCCTCGCGGCCTCGGCCCGGGCGGCGGCGTACAGGCGCTCGCGCGGGCCGGGCTGGCGCGGGGCCTGCTGCTCGCCGCCGGCCGGGGGCGCGTCGTTCCTCGGCCTCTCTGGCGGCGGCGAGCGCTCCTCGGCCAGAGGCTTGACCGTAAATGGCTTGCGGCTCGCCCGGGTGACCGTGAGCGCCATCGTCACCGCCGAGGAGATCCCCGACATGTGACTGATCCGGATCCCGCCGACGGCCGCGCCACCGAACTGCACGGCGTCGTCGCGGTAGAGCGTCATCCGCCGGCCGGCGTATGCGGTCCCGTCCTGGCCCCAGATCCGCAGGAGCACGCGGCGCATCGACTTGCCGGGCTTGTACGGCTTGCCGCCATCGCCCTCGAAGTAGATCGCGATCGGCTGGTCCGGCTCCTTCATCTTCGACACGCGCGTGACCGTGATGGTGCGCGGGCCGCCGATCAGGTCGTCGGCGTTGAGCTGGTCGCTCTTGGGCGCGACTGTCTCCGAGATGTCGATCACGCCAGGATCTCCCGTTCGATGCGCAGGGTCGGGATCGCGCCGGCGATGGCCTCGCGGTAGCGGTCGTGGGCGTCGCGGAGGCGCTGCTCGAAGTCGCCGGCCGCCTCGACGATCGCCTGCTGGATCTTCTCGTCCGGGTAGGAGCGGATCACCGCGAGCGGCAGGCCGCCGGAATACGAGACAAGGTCACACCAGAGCCGCTCGGAGACGAGGAGCCCGGTCTGGATCTGGAGAACGTAATCGGCCGGGATCGCGCCCTTGGGCACGTGCTCGAGGAAGGTCTGGACTTGGTACTTCTGCCGACGCGACTTGCACTCCACGAGGCCGTCGGTGCCGACCAGCGCGTCGGGCGAGTAGCCGAGCGTGAAGCCCCAGCGGTCGTTGGTGATGAAGCCGACGGTCTCGGTCTCGGCGTAGTGCCGCGCGTAGAGGGTGAGCGCCTCGACCTCGTCGTCGCGGCCGCGCAGCATGTCGTCGCTGACGTACCGGGGCTCGATGAACTTGGTGATCCGCTGGGCGAGCAGCTCGTAGAGGTGCGCCCGCTCCTTCTCGTTCCGGGCCGCCTTGAGGGTCGGCGTGAGGATCAGCGACATCTCGCTGGCGGTGAGCATCCCGCAGCGGGCCGCGATCCACTCGTCGGTGCCCTGGTAGAGGTCGGCGTGGATGCGCACGGTGGATGGGCGCGCGGGGGCGTCGGGGGCGAGCGGGGCCATGACGGTCACTCCCCTGCCCGCTTGGCCTGGCGCTCCAGCCAGCCGCGGACCTTCGCGTCGTCGGTCTGGACGAGGACGGATTCCCCCGTGTCTCGGGTGAAAGACAGGCCGAACCCAGCGGAACGGGACGCGAGCGCGATGCGACGATCGCTGCCGCCCCGGATCGCCACGATGACGTTGCCGCGGCTCCAGCGGCTTCGGCTCTGGCCGACCTGCACGTGGATGGTCTCGTCCGGCGGCAGCAGAGCGAGCGCCTGCGCGGACGTGAGACGGAGATCCTCAGTGGCAGCCGGGCGTGGCTCCGACGCTGCGAGCGCCAAGGCGGTCGGCAGCGCGAGGGCGAGGTCGAGATAACTGACGATGCTCATCGCGCACCTGCCAGCTTCGCCGTGATGCGCCCGGCGGAGATTTCCACCTTCTGATGAACCTCGGCGATGCGGCCCTTGATGCGCTCCAGCTTGTCGAGGTCGTAGCTTTGGCCAGCGCCGCGCTCGACGGCGCGCTCAACGTGCCACACCATCATCGCGAGGGACTCGATCAGGCTGTCTAGGCCCGAGATGCCGGCGCCGAGTTCGCCGATGGAGTGGGCCTGATCGAAAGCGGAGACCCGCGCGGCGATCTCCTCGACGGTGACGCCCGGCGCCAGACGGACGAGGGGCTGATCCTCGGCGATGCTCTCGACGAGGTGCGGCGCGACCTTCGGCAGATGGCCGAAGGCGGCACGGATCGGATGCTGCGCGTTCATGCGGCCTCCAGGAACTGCTGGGCTTCGAAATCCGCGATGGCGGCCAGCTCATCGGCGGCCTCCAGAGCGAGGGAATCGGCGTGGTCCTGGGCGGCGAAACAGGCCTCGGCCCAGCAGTCGAAGTCGTCGCGGATCAGGCCGTAGGGGCTGTGCGCGGCGTAGCCGGCGGACGAGCCGGTGATCCGGTAGCCGGTTGGGAGAGTGAGGGCCGCCATGGTCAGGCTGCCTCGGGAACGAGGGCGAGCGAGCGCGGGCCATCCACGTCACCGGCCACCAGCCGCGCCTCGGCGTAGAGGTCGGCCGCCCGCAGAAGATGCTCGCGAGCCCGGTCGACGGTCTGCGGAGGCGTGAGCGGAGCAGGCGTCTCGGGTACGTCGAAGAAGGACGCGATGGGCGCGCCGGTGAGCCGGGCGATGATGCTCAGCGCGACGCCGCTGAAGCGGTTCGTGCCCTTCTCGTACTTCTGGAGCTGGGCGGCCGAGACGCCGATCGCCGCGGCGACCGTGCGCTGGGTGAGGCGAGCGCGGATCCGAGCGGCGCAGATGCGCGTGCCGATCCGGACATCGACGTCAGTGGCGGGTTGGCCGGCCATGTCAGCGCCCCCAGCCGAGGCACATGCCGACAGCCGGCACGCCGAACGCGAGGAGGACCGCGCTGACGGCGATGAGGGTGAGGACGAGATCTGCGGGGGCATCGAGCATCTGCGGCTCCATCGGCTCGTCGGGAGGCGATGGAAAACACTACGCATCGTGCGTAGCTCATGTCAACGCATAATGCGTAGCTTCTTGTCCCTGGAAGCCATTCTCTGCGCGGAATGCGTTGTCCACACCTGTGCACAGTCTAACTCTAGACAGAGTCGCGACAATTCCGCTGAACGCCGAATGCGAGGCGAACGTTCTTGTTTTGTTCGAAAATGGAGGGCAGGCTGTGAGGGCCTAAGCAACGATCAGGATCAGCGATGGCTCATGCTCAGTATCACGCCGTACAACCGTTCATACGTGGCGGTCGGGGAGCGATATCGGCCGGACCTATCCGGCAGTGCCCAAGTCCAGAGGCTGCGAAGCGTTTGGCTGAACGTCTCGTCGAAGAGAAAACAGCGATAGGCGCTCTGGCCTACTCGCGTCCGGGGGCGAGCAGCGCGGACGAATTCGCCGAACCGACGTTTCTCGCGCGGATCGGTGAGTTGCCCGAAACCGATGATTTCTAGCGCGGCTTGATCCAGGCGACCTTGGCAGACCAATTGATTTCATCGACCTCGATAGGCGGCAATCCGCCTGTCGAGACGAGAAGATAGGGACCGCTGTCGCGCCCGCGAAACACCTTCTTCACGTAGACTTCGTCCTCCGATATCCACACGACGCAGAGTTGTCCGATCCACTCGTCGGGCAATCCGCGAACTCGCTGATCGTAGTAGATCAACCAATCATCCTCTGCGAGGCCGGGCATCGAGTCGCCTCGGACGCGGGCTGCTACTGTATCCGGCGAGGATCCTGGAGGCCGCGGCGCCCGGTCATATCCGCCCTGCGGCTCGCCGTTAAAGACGATGCGCGCACCTGCGCCTACGTCGCCAACGATCGGCACCGTATCGTCCTTCGGCGCATCCAGTCGGGGGCCACCCTCTAGGATCCATTCCCAGCGCGTCTTGTAGGCGGTCGCGTATCGTTTGGCTGTCTCTCTGCTGGGATTTCGATCGCCGTTCTCGTGTCCGAGATAGGTGGGTACAGCCCATCCGAATGCTCGCGCAGCTTCGGTAGCTGTGCCGAAGCCGGCCTTCTTCCGCAGGTACTGTAGGCGTTCGGCGATCGAATCCATGGCCGCCGCTTCGCACAAGGCATTACGCATTGTGCGTTGACATAAGCTACGCATCAAGCGTAGCATGCTCGTCGCCATGGAATCCGTCGCCGAAATCATCGCTGCACTCGGGGGGCCTACCGCCTTCGGTGTGATCTGCGGGTTCTCCAAGAACCCAGGCGCGCGCGGCAGCGATATGCGCCAGCGCGGCTCTATCCCGGTCGTCTACTGGCCGCGGATCGTCGAAGCGGCCCAAGCTAAGGGCCTCTTGATCGACAACGATGTGCTGGTGCGAGCTCATCTCCAGCGCGAGCGCGGTACCGCCCCCGTCGAGGGAGCGGCCGCGTGATGTGCGCCGATCGCGCCCCCTGCACGCTGGGTGCTACGACGCCCCGTTCGGATCCGACTGAGGCCACGGCCGGAAGAAGGGGGCCGGTGCCTCTGCTGCGCTCGGTGCTGGATCTGACGCTGCTCCTGACTTCGCCAGGAGGGCTGTGATCCGATGCAGTTCTTCCTTCGCCAGCGGGATCGCCTCCTCAATGGATTGGCTGCGGACCCGCACCGCGATCTCGCAGTATGCGTCGAGGCCCTCCCACCAAAGGCCGAACCGGATTTTCGCGCCGACGTCAGGCGCTCGAACTTCGACCATCTCAGCAGAGAGCATGCTGATGGTCGGCGTAGCTTCGTCAGACATGTTTCAAGCTCCATCGGTCTTCGCACTTCCGATGTGAGGCCGCGCGGGTCGGGTTTCCACCGGATGCTCCGACCCGCGCTGGTAGCCCTGCAGTCGGGCGCGCGTTGATGGGCACGGCATGCCTGCTCCTCGGTGCGTGGTCCGTCCTGAGCTGCACCGCTGGGCGCGCTCTGATCTCGGGTGGTCCGTCTGACGCGCTGGTCCGCCGCGCGAGCCACGTCGGCCTAGTCGTCGGCGCCGGGCTGATCCTCTGCGGCGGAGCGATCCGGTGAGCGCCGCCCCTCGCCTTTCGCCGCGTGCCCTTGCCGTCGCCAGCGTCGAGGCTGCGGCCTCGGTGGCGGTCTCCTGCCTGGAGCCAACAGTGACCGACGCGAAAACCCTACTGGCCCTTGGCTGCGCCTGCCGCCGCGCTTCGGGCGCGTTCGCGCTCCTGGCGTCGCGTCTCGCCGTCGAGGTCGAGCGCGGCGAGCATCCCGATACCGGCGCGGCTGCCGAGACGGCGCAGCAGGCGTTCGAGCTGGAGCGCGCAGCGCAGCATCTCCAGGCCGAGGCCCAGGACACCGAGCTGCTCGCGCTGCTCCCGCACCGCAGCCGGTTCGCGGACCTGCTGCGCATCGCCCAGGCCATGGACCGCGGGCTGGTGTTCGTGCCGGTCGAGCCCGTCGCCGTCGATCGGTCTGAGCGTCCGGTGGATGTTGTCGTTGTCGGCCAGGACAACGCCGCCTCGCTTCGCGAGCGCATGAGCCGTGGTCTGGCGCGTCTGAAGAGGCGCGCCTGAGATGTCGTTGCCGATCGCCATGGCCGGTTCTGCCATCCTCGTCCGCGCCAAGAATAGCGCGTCCGCCGGATCAGTGTCGCTCAGGGCGAATGCTGGCCTGTGCATGGTTTCACCTCATCGCGCTGGGCTCCACCGGCCGATCGCCTGCCCGCACCTTCCCCTCCGTTTCGACAACGGCGGGCAGGCGTCCCTCATCACCCATCGCAGCGGTCGCAGGCTCACGCCTCCCGCCAGCGAGCGACCCGGCCGAGACCATCGCAATCTCGGACCCTCGGCCGGGTCGTCCCTTCTCCTGCGCGCCCGTCTCCGCCTGCAAGCTGCCGGTCGCGCTGTGTGTCGTGCGTACTCCGTCAACCTCCCGCATTCGCTGCGCTCCTCTGCGACATCCGCAAGATGTCGCGAAGGAATGGCGCTGTGGGGACAAAGACTGACCGGAACCGAGCAATGCTGACCGCATCCCAAGCTCGGGACGAGACCTTGCCGAAGCTGTCGGCGCTCGTCCGCCTCGCCCAGTCGAGCATGGGCTCGAAGATGGCCGCCTACGACGCGGTCGGGCGCCGGATCGGCGCCTCGGGCTCCTGGGTCCGCAAGTTCATGGGGCGCCAGGACACCGGCCTCGACGGGCACGTCCTGCACAACATCCGGACCGCTTACGAGCGGCTCTGCTCGAACATCGAGGCCGCGGCCGACGCCGCAGAAGCCACCAACGCTCTGCTCCGGGAGGATCTCCATGCGGCTCTTCGGGGAGATCGGGCGGCTCATCCGCGCACACCGGGAGGCGCGCCGGCTGCGGGCGCAACTCCGCGCCGTCCAGGACGGGCGGCCGCATCGGCACTGGTCGTTCCGGATGCTCGCCCGCGTGTGCCGGGCCTGCCGGGTGCGGGTGATCTGACGGACCTGCCGCTGTGGCGGGCCGCGAACGAGGAGGAGTGAACATGTCGAGCGACGAGACCAAGCTGGAGGCCGAGCTGCAGGCGAAGGGGCTGAACGCGCCCCGCCTGACGCCCGACCACATCGACGGCCGCATCGTCAGCGCGGCCTATCACGTGTTCCCGGGCACAACGCTGACGGTCTGCGCGCTCACCCTGCGCAACGGCTTCATCGTCACCGGCACCAGCGCGGCCGCGTCGCCCGAGAACTTCGATCCGGCGATTGGCGAGCAGATCGCGCACCGGAATGCCCGCGAGCGCATCTGGGAGCTGGAAGGCTACCTGCTCCGCGAGCGGCTGGCAGCGGCCTGACCATGCGCCTCACGCTCAACCCCCTCCCGGCGATCCGGTCGTTCGTTCGGTCCCTCACCGAAGTGGTCCGCGATGACCTCTTAGCCTTGGAGGGCAGCCTGCGCGCTCGCCTCCAGACCGTGCGGGAGACGGTCGCCGATGCTGAGGCCGGCATCCGCACGGAGGTCGCGCGCGCTGAGACCAGGGTGAAGACCTGCGTCGAGGGCGCTGTCGGTGAGGCCGAGGCGCGGATCCTTGCTGCGATGCGCGACGAGTTCCGGGCGCTCGAAGGTCGCCTCGGAGGCTCAGGCGTCCAGGCGACGGCGGCGTCTCTGGCGCTGCCGGTATCGAACGGGCCCGGCGTTCCGCGCGGCCGCAACGACACTGGCGACGCCGTGGCTGCGAGCTCCGATCCGCTCGGCGGCCGTCCGCACCCCTGACCCCGAAACGAGAACCGCCCGGCCTGCTGTGGGAGCGGGTGCCGGGCGGTCTGAAGAGAATGGGCGTGGTGCCCATCCATGGAGAGAGCAATGGAAGCCACAACAGACGCCGTCGCGCAAGCCGAAGCCGCTGTAGAGCTCGGCATCGAGACCTTGCGCGGCGACATCCGCGACCGGATCCTCGACAACATCTGCCGGCAGATGCCGTGCTGGACCAAGATGTCCGAGCACGAGCAGCGGCTGATGATCGGCCGCTGCGACGAGGTCGCCGGGAAGACGGTGCGCGAGGCCATCAAGGTCGTCGCGCATCAGGGCTTCGACCACTTGGTGGTCTCGACCGGCAAGTGGACCGTGAAGGACGGCCTCAAGCTCGAGGTCGGCGCCTCGGGCTCGGTCGACGACATCACGAAGCTGGCCGAGCACGGCGCGAAGCCGGCGGTCCTCGTCCTGGCCGAGCCGAGCGTCTTCTTCGGCCAGCGCGCCGACGCGGTCGCGGACAGGGACCAGCCCGACCTGCCGATCGACGAGGGCGATGAGGCCGAGGACGGTGAGGAAGCGGCCGATCGCTCGCCTCTACCGGCGCCGCCTGCCCGCGAGACCCGGTCGCGCCGCACGCGCGAGCCCGCGGACGCTTGAGCCTGGAGGCGCGCGGTGTCCGAGACCGTCATCATCCGCCTGCCCGGTGCCCCTCGTGGGAAGGGCCGGCACCGCGCGCAGATCGTCCATCGGGGAGGAGTGGCGCGCATCCACTCCCATCCCGACCAGAAGACCGAGGCGTACGAGAGCGCCTTGCGACTCGCGGCCGGCGCCGTCATGCGCGGCCGCGCCCTGCTCTCCGGGCCGCTGGAGGTCCGGATCTTCGCCACCATGCCGATCCCGGCGAGCTGGTCGAAGCGGAAGCGGCTGGACGCGATCGAGCGCCGCCTGCGGCCCACGACCAAGCCCGACTGGGACAACATCGCCAAGGTCATCGACGCGCTGAACCACGTCGTCTGGGCTGACGACGCGTCCGTGGTCGATGGCCTTGTCCGCAAGTTCTACGGCGAGACGCCCGAGCTGGTGATCCAGGTCACGGCGCTGGAGCCGCAGGCCGTGAGGGCGGCGGCATGACATGGGTGCTCATTTTCTCGGGCCGCGAGCTGTTCCGCGGCACCTATGCCGGCGCACTCGACGCGGCCGAATCCGTGCGCCTCTGCCAGCGCGACTTCCATCCGGACGGGACGGAGTTGGCGCCGCGCCTGGATCGCGGGGTGATGCTGGTGCTCGCGCGGATGGTCCCGGCCTTTCGACGGAGGGCTGCAGCGTGAGCCACCGCGAGAACAAGGCGCATGCGCTCTCGGAGCGCGGGAACGACCTCTACGAGACGCCGGCCGTGGCCGTGCGCGCGCTGATGGCGATCGAGTGGATGCCGCAGCGGATCTGGGAGCCCGCCTGCGGGCCCGGTGCCATCGTGCGCGAGTTGTACGCCGGCGGTCGCGACGTGCTGGCCACCGACCTCGTCGACTATGGCTGGAAGGGGCAGGTCTCAGGCCTCGACTTCCTGAAGGTCGAGGAGGCGCCCGAGGGCATCGACTGCATCGTCACGAACCCGCCCTACAAGGACGCTCGCGCCTTCGTGGAGCACGCGGTGCGGCTCTGCCCGCGCGTGATGATGCTGCTGCGATTCTCGTTCTACGAGAGCATCTCGCGCGGTTCCATCCTCGACACCGGCACGCTGGCCCGGGTGTATTGCTTCCGCAAGCGCCTGCCGATGATGCACCGCGACGGCTGGGAGGGCCCGAAGGCCTCCTCGAACATGGCCTTCGCTTGGTTCGTCTGGGACCTCTCCCACCGCGGCCCGACGCAGCTCAGCCGCATGTCCTGGGAGGACTTCACCGAGGCTGACCACGCGCCCGGCCCGATGCCGATGGCGGCGGAGTAGGCCGATGAGCGATCCCACCCTCATCGCTGATCTGGCCCGCGCCGGCCTCGACCCCGAGCTACTCCAGCGCGTCGCGATGGAACTTGCCCGCGCGCAGGTCGCCGTCGAGGCGATCGAGAAGCGCCGGACCTCCGACCGGGCCCGCCAGGACCGCGTGCGTCACGTGAAGTCACGTGACACCGCAGACGGCACGTTACCCCCCGGCCCCTCCCCGGATGGTCCGCCCCCTCCTCCTGCACCTCCACCCCCACCCCTTAACCCCTCCCCAACCCCCGGTTCCGACCCTGACGGGTCGGCCGACGACGGCGGGCAGGCTGGCGGCGCTGGTGCCGTCGATGGCGACGAGACCCAGAGCTTCCGCCGGGAGCTGATGACCCGGGGCATCGCGCTGATCTGCGCCAATACCGGGCGGTCCGAGCACTCGGCCCGCGGCCTGATCGGCCACTGGCTGGGCATCGCTCACGACGAGGCCGTGGTGGTGCTCGGCCTGATCGAGGAGGCCGACGGGCGCGAGCTGGCCGACTTTTCGAGCTGGGTCGAGCGGCGCCTCCAGGCTCGGCGCGAAGCCACCGGCCGGCGCCCAGAGCGCGGACGCCCCGCCCAGCCAGCGCCTACGGGTCTCGCCGCCCGCCTCATACGCCAACACGCCGAATCCCTGACGGGAGCCTACGATGTCGAACCGCCTGCCATCGACGCGAACGACCCTGATGCCGGCCCAGGCCGAAGCGATGGTCTCGGCACTCCATGGCGCTCTGGAGACGCATCCCGTCCTTCCGACGCGGTACTGCGTGCGGCGGGACAGGGCGGTCTCGACCACCGAGCGGCAGCAGCTCTGCGCGCTCGCCGGGCGGCTTAGGGCCGAGCTGACGGCGGCCTCGAATCCCCGCCATGTCGACACCGTCGTGACCCGGGTTCTCCTCGGATTCGAGCAAGGGCGGGGGCGTGGCGACGACGAGAACGAGGTGCTGGTGGCGGAGTACGTGTCGGCGCTGAAGGACCTGCCGCTGGCAGCGATTCACGAGGCGGCCGAGCGCTTCCGGAACGGCAAGACGCTGCGGCCCTGGGTGAAGCGCTGGCGGCCGTCCCCGGCCGAGTTCGCCGACGAGGCGCGCGAGGGCCTGATCCCGCTCCGGACGCAGCTCCTCCACATCCGGCGCGTGCTTGAGGCTGAGGTCTACGACGTGCCGACGGCGGAGCAGCGCGCGGAGGTCGCGAAGGTGGCTGAGGCGCACCTGCAGCGCATGCGGCAGGCCGAGGCCACGCGGCATCGCGCCGAGACGCCGGCCGAGATCGCCGAGGCGCGCGAGGCGATGCTGCACGAGCAGGGGGCCCGGCTGCGCGAGGCGGCGAGCCACTCGACCATCGGCCGGCTGATTGCGCGGCTCGACGCGCGCCAGGGCCTTGCGAGAGCCGCACGATGAGCCGGCGCCCTGATCTCTGGAAGGCCGAGCTGCGCGACCGCGAGGCCGCGCGGAAGGCAGCCGAGGCCCGGCGAGAGCCGCCCGGCGAGCACGTCTGCGCCGAGTGCGGTGTGTTCGGCGCCTCGTTCGGCTTCGGGTGCTTCCGGAATCGCTCCGACGGCCTGTGGTCGTGTGGCGACCGGGAGTGCCTCGCGATCGTCGAGGCGCGGGCCGCGGTGCCGCCCATGCCGGCCGAGCCCGCCCGTGCCGATCCGCCGGCGCCCGACCTGTTCAGCCGATCAGCTGCGTGAGGAGCGCCGGCATCGCCGGCACGCGTGATGGTAGAGCACATTTCTGGATCTGACCCGCCGGCCTATCCGCCGCCACACACGATCCGCGGCGTGAAGGCGTGGGCGATCCACCACCTCAACGCCTACAAGCCAGCGCTGCCCCGCAGCGCGTTAACCACAGGGGAGGCCCGGCCCAGGGCGGACACCGAGTTCCGGCGGCTCCTGACCCTGGCAGTGCGCGATCCGGTTCACCGGCGCCAGTTCGCAGCTTGGTGCACGGCGCTCGCCAATCCGAGTGACCGGGATCTCTCGTTCGCGGGCGCGTGCAAGCGCAATGGCTGGTCCGAATCTACGGCCGAGCGAAACGTCGACCGGGCGCTCACGGCTCTCGTGCTCGCGTTCAATCACGAGGCTATCTAAAATGAAACAAACGATCCTGCTTTGCGCAATATCAAGATCCCGTAATGTCAGTAATATAATGGAAAACTTCTATAAGGAAATTACGATCGCAGGCAAGTATTTCATTACAGATCGCTGACGGCATTTGCGGTTTCTTAAAAGCAATTTTACTTTCACTAAGATCGGAAAACATCTGGGAAAACATCTTAGGAGCATTAAATAGCCTATCGGATTTAATATTTTCAAAATCATATTTGCTACTTGCGTAATTTGAATATGTTGAGCGGAGCCACGCCTCAATTTCTTCCTCGGTCGGAGATTGCTCATCCTCAGGCATAAATTTTCTCATGACTCTGCTGATCGCAAGTGGATGAATGAGATAGTTTTCGAATGCCCGCTTAGGAAGAAAGAAAATTCGATCACGTGAGCGGCGTCGCACATCTTCGATTTGCCCATGGGTCAATTCTTCCGAGTCGAAACTGAACTTAACGTCTCTTGGCAATGCAGAATTTGTTGAAGACAACCGTTCATATATCTCGATTACTCTTTCAATTGGAAGGCTTTTCTTTTGGAAATCACCGGTGTTACGAACAGCAACGAACGAAGATTTTGTAGAGAACTTGAATTCGCCGAGTATTCTCGGGAAACAATATTGTTCAGTCTCCCCTTCAACCCAAACCACTTGCTCCATTCCAAACACATCTGAGAAACTTACACCCAGATCAGAAAGTAATCTTCGAGCGCCAATCACGTCATTAATGTCTATTCGTTCAACCTTGCTCGCGCCTTTATCTTTTTTTACCAAATATACTTTATCACTTAATGCACTAGCGACAATGTCAGCAGAATGTGTTGTTATAATATATTGATTATTGTACTGCAAAAGAATATTAATTAATTCTTTTGCTGCGCCAGGATGTAAAAAGCTATTCGGTTCATCTATTGCTATAACTTTTGAAGTAGGGCTCATCGCCACATAGAGCAAGGCGATGATCTGTCCTACGCCTAGACCACATTCGGCTAAATTTGTCGATATTTCGCCATACGTTGGAGTTGACGCCTCAGTCCACACAGCGATCTCGAGCATATTGTTCTCGAGCGGTCTAGTGGTCAAATTCGTAATGTCTGGCACTATCTTTTGCAAATGCTCCTTTAGGCGTTCGAATGATCTAGGGCGATCTCCCGCCATGGTCATTAAAGTTGCAGGCAAATTACCGCCTGTAACATCTAGATTTTTGGCAGGCTGATACGGGAAATTTGACGACACGTTCCGTAAAGCTTGCATTAGATAGATTTCATTGAGCAAAGTGTGCTGTAAAAATTGCGGTATATTGTCGGATAAGGCTGATATAAAGCCATTAGTTACCGAATATGCACCGCTTCCATCTATGGTCAACATAACAGTTGATTCTGCCATCCCCTCTTGGCAGAGGTTGTGCGATGGCATCTTAGCTCCAAATGGAGCTTGATTTGCAAATGATGAGACGCGTAAGACGATGCTCTCTAATTCGAAGAAATATTTGACAAACTCTGCCGGTGTGCCTTCGAAGACTCTCGGAACAGGTATCGTTATTTGTTGTCCGCGGCTGTGTTGTTTTAGGATTTGGAATATTTCGTTTCCTGAGATCTCGATTTCTACTGTAATCTCGGTTTCTGTCGGGCTCGCTTGATTTATGTGGCCCCTAAAAGGATAATTACCGGCCCGAGACAGCCAAAGAGTTTGCAATAGAGAGGATTTTCCAGAGTTGTTTCGACCAACAAAGACTGTCATCTTAGGGTCTAACTCTATCCGTTCTGTTGACTCAAACGATTTATAGCTTTTTACTTGTATAGATTTATATCGCATCTGCCCGGCCGCGAAGGAAGGATTTCACAGCTCATTGTCCAGCCACAAAGTAGAAGTGTCAATCCTCTCACGATCAAATTGACACAAATTCGCTGGAAATCAAATATCGGCAACAACATTCGGCCCGAACCGAATGGGACGAATGAGCTGTGCGGCTCGACCTGTATCTCGTAGGGCGGATGCTCCGTCTTAGCCTTCAACACGCATGGGATTTGTTACGGGCGGAAGCTCCGTATCAGATTGGAAGGCCAAAATTTGGACCCCACCCCAAGCCAATGCTGCGCTATGGCTGACGAATGGCCATTTGCAGGAAGCGCCGATGCTATCGATAGGGCGGCCGCTGGTCGTAAGCAGCACCTTGTTAAGGTACCGTGCGTCGAGTTTTGGCTACGGTATATGACGGCGAGGCGGCGCGTTCTTGAATTGCGCTTGACTATGACCTCGGTAGCTGCCGACTGGAGCTGTCACGGATCGGCGGAAGGCCGGGCAGCACAGGGGCTCATCGTGGCAGCGTCCAGGACCAAGACTATCAGCCTCGCCGGCTCGCCGGCCAACCACACTCACGTGCGCATCGAGAAGCGCTCGGCCGGCGCTCGCCGGCGGGCGGCCGCGGCTCAGCCGATCACCGCGCGCGATCGCGAGATCCAGCCTGGAGCCGCGTCGGTCCCATGCCCCTATGAGTTGGGCACCTTCATCCCGGCCACCGTCAACCGCCAGGTCGACGTGCTGGCCGCCGAGCGCGCCCGCGGCGACATCACCGACGCGCAGCTCTTCGTCGGCCGGCTGATCCAGGCCGTCTACGAGCGCGGCTCCGGCGCCCGGCTCGGCTCCGGCGGCTGGGACATCTCCGGATCACGCGACCAGACGATCGCCCACGAGCTGGCCATCATCTACAGCGTCGAGGATGCCGAGCGCGTCCGGAAGTTCACCGCCCGCCTCGAGCGCGCCGTCGGCTCGGTCGGCGCCCGATTCCTCCGCGCCATCCTGACCGAGGGGTGGACCTTCCGGACCTACGCGGCGGCCCGGGGCAAGGGCAGCGAGAAGGGCACGGCCCAGGTCGCGGCGCACTTCCGCTTCCTCCTGGAGGGCCTGACCGCGGCCCAACACACCGCCCGGGGCGCGGGGCGGCCGACGCCGGACGATGTCTACCTCTCGGACGCGGAGAGCGTGCCAGCCCGGATCGCGGCGGCGCGGGCTCGGGACGAGGTGGTCGAGGCCCCCGCGGCTTGACACCCGACGGGCGAACAGCCAGAGAAATCTAGTCGCGAGACGCACGCCCGGAGCCCAATGGCTGCCGGGCGTTCGCATGTCCGGGCCCAGCTTCAACGAACCCGCTCAACAGCTTAGGCGTTGCCCCGGCAGACGCTGGCGGTGTTCCATGCCATGATCGGTCCCCGATGAGCGCCCACGCTATCGTCACCGCGATCGAGGAGGAGAGCCTCGCGCTCTGCCGCCTCCGCGCGACCGGGCGCCAGGACGTCGACCTCGCCGCGCGGGACCATCACTGCCGGCGCATCCGGTCGCTGATCCACCAGCTTCGGCCTCTCATCGGCACCGTCGAGAAGCGCACGTTCGGCGCCTCCGGGCAGAGCACGAAGGGCAAGCCGTTCACAGTGGCCCGGCGTCAACGGGCGGCCTGATCCTCACTTCGGGCTGCACCCAATGCAGATGCCGCGGCTGAGCCTGTCACCGACCGCATCGTTCTTCGCTCGGCCGGCCGCCGCTCCTCGAAAGGTCATGTCGTCCGGGCGGCGGGGCGGCTTGGTCTGACCAAGCGTGGTCGTATTCCGGACGAGCATCACTGAAGCCCCGATCGGTTCGGCTCCGGCGGCTGTCGGAGCGATGATCGCGACGGCGAGCGTCAGGGTGCGCAGCAAGGTCATGGTGTTCCTCTTCGGGAGGTAACGTCCCCCGACCTGCGTCACGGGTGCGGCGTCTTCACCAATCGAGGGGCCGATCCGATGCCCCGATGCGGAATTACCAAGACATTTCCGCAAGAACCGCCCCGACAGCGTAAATAACGAAGCAATATGAGTGACTTACCCGCGATTTCAGGGTCGCGGCGAACCGCTCGCGCTCGGGGCAGAATAAAAACCCAAGAGGCCGCGAAGGCGGTTCTGGCCACCCGAGCGGTGGCCTACCTCCGGGTCTCCACCGATGAGCAGGCCGCTCACGGTTTCGGGCTAGAGACGCAGGAGCGAGCCCTCCGCGCCTTCGCCGAGAGCCAGGCCTACGAGCTCGTCGCGGTCATCACCGATGCGGGCGTGTCCGGAGCGACCCGGCCCGCCGATCGCGCCGGCTTCGGCGAGGTCCTGCAGCTCGCGGCCGACGGGAAGTTCTCGGTGCTGCTGGTCTACCGGTTCGACCGGCTCGCCCGCGAGATCCGGTACGCGGTGACCACGGTGGCGGATCTCGCCGAGACGCACGAGGTCGGCATCCGGTCCGTCACCGAGCCGATCGACACGGCGACGCCGATGGGGCGCACCGTGTTCGCCATCCTCGCCGGGATGGCGGAATCGGAGCGCTTCACGATCCGGGACCGGACCGCAGGCGGGAAGCTCGCCAAGGCCGGCCGGGGCGGCTTCGCTGGGGGCCGGGTCCCCTACGGCTACGCGACCGACCGAGCCGGCGGCCTTGTCATCGTTCCGGAGCAGGCGGCGATCGTCCGGCGCATCTTCCGGGAGCGTGGCCGCGGCAAGCGCCCGCGGGCGACCCTCCAGGCGATCGCCGAGAGGCTGAACCGCGACGGCATCCCTTCCCCGACCGGCCGCCGGTGGCGGCACGACACGGTCGGCTACGTCCTCGACAACCCGAAGTACCGCGGGGCGGTCGAGTACCTGTTCACCTGGACCGGCGCCGAGCAGCACGTGCTCCAGCCCGGCGCCCATGAGGCGATCATCCTTTGACCGCACGCCCCGACTTCACCCCGGCCGACGCGGACCGGGCGCATCGCCATGCGCAGCGCCTCCAGCGCGACCCGGCGGCCCAGGCCTACGGCGACCACCTTCGCGCCAAGGGCCTGATCCCGGCGCGGATCCGGCTCCCGGCCGAGACCCCGTACGACGAGGCCAAGGCCGGCGAGTTCGAGGTCCGCCGCTCCATGGCGATGAGGAACGCCCGGCCATGCTGCTGAAGCGCATCGTTCTCCGTTGGCTGCTCGGCACGCGCCCGGCCAGGCCCGCGCCGGCCCGCGTCCATCGCGGCGAGCACGAGCTGTCCGTCGGTGCCGCGAACCTCGGCGCGCCGAACGGCCCGATCGCCAAGCTGCCGCGCGCGGATGCGGAGCGTCTGCTAGGCATCCCGGTGAAGGTGCACCGCTGATGCGCGAGATCGTCGGCTTCCGGCACCTCGCCGGCATCCTCCTGGTGCTCGTCGCCGGCTGGGCCTGGGTGTGGGTGTTCGACCGCCCGGCGCAGGCCGCGTCTTGCGGCGGCGGACCTGAGATCAGGCGCGATACAGGCCCATGAGCCAGTTCCAGCCCGGCCAGTCCGGCAACCCTGGCGGCCGCCCGAAAGCGTCGGCCAAGGTGCGCGACCTCGCCCGCGCGCATACCGAGACCGCGCTGCAGGTCCTCGTCGAGATCGCGACCGCGGGTGAGAGCGAGGCGGCCCGCGTCGCGGCCGCCAACGCCATCCTCGATCGCGGCTACGGCAAGCCGACCCAGCCCATCGACGGCGATGGTGAGGGCGGCGCGATCCCGACCGGCATGACGGTCACCTTCATCCGGCCCGGGCAGCCGCCCGATGCAGGTTGAGTTCCCGGAGAAGCTCGCCTTCCTGTTCGAGCCGGCCCGTTACAAGGTCGCGTATGGCGGTCGCGGCGGGGCGAAGTCCTGGGGCTTCGGCCGGGCGCTCCTCATCATGGGGGCGCAGCGGCCGCTCCGGGTGCTGTGCGCGCGCGAGTTCCAGAACAGCATCGCGGAATCCGCGCACGCGCTGTTCGCGCAACAGATCGACCTCCTCGGGCTCGATGGCCTGTACGAGGTCCAAGAGAAGCGGATCCTCGGCCGGAACGGGACCGAGTTCATCTTCAAGGGACTCCGGCACAACGTCGCCTCGGTGAAGTCGACCGAGGGCGTCGACATCTGCTGGGTCGAGGAGGCCCGCACGGTCTCGAAGACGTCCTGGGACGTGCTGATCCCGACCATCCGCAAGGAAGGCTCGGAGATCTGGATCAGCTTCAACACGGAGCTGGCGGAGGACGAGACCTATAAGCGCTTCGTGGCGAAGCCGCCGACCGGCGCGCGCGTCGTGAAAATCGGCTGGGAGGACAATCCGTGGTTCCCCGACGTGCTCCGGCAGGAGGCGTTGGACCTGAAGGCGCGGGACCCGGTCGCCTACGAGACGGTCTGGGGCGGCAACTGCAAGGCGGTGCTCGACGGCGCGATCTACGCGAACGAGATCCTGGCGGCGACGACCGCCAAGCGGTTCACGAAGGTCCCGTACGATCCGACGAAGCCGGTTCATACGTTCTGGGACCTGGGCCGGGCCGACAAGACCAGCATCTGGTTCGCCCAGATCGTCGGGTTCGAGTTCCGGCTGATCGACTTCTACGAGAACCGCGGCCACGCGCTCGGCCACTACCTCGAGGTGCTGAAGGAGCGGGCGCTCCCGGTCGAGCAGGGCGGGAAGGGCTACGTCTACGGCGAGCACTGGCTCCCGCACGATGCCCGAAACGAGCTGCTCGCCTCCGAGCGCACGATCGAGCAGCAGATGTGGGCGGCCGGGCACCGCGTCCGGATCACGCCGCGCCTGACAGTGGCCGCCGGCATCGATGCGGCCCGCAAGATCTTCGCGCGGTGCTGGTTCGACGAGGAGGCCTGCGCCGACGGGCTCCATGCGCTCCGGAACTACCGGTACGACGTCGACGAGAAGACGCAGGCCTTCTCCAAGGCCCCTCTGCACGACTGGGCGAGCCACGCGGCCGACGCCTTCCGATACTTCGCCATCGGCATCGCCGAGCCCCGTGAGGACGATCCGCCGGCGGATGGTCCGAACGACGTCTACGCGCGTCGACGCCGCCGTGAGGCGGACGACAGCACATCAGGATCAGGTTGGGCGGCATGACGGATACCGACGCGCCCGCCCTCGACGGCGAGGCGGTGGATCAGGCTGGGCTCGACCGCGAGGCGCTGCTGCGCCGTCTGCGGGGCTGGTACCGCACCGACCGGGAGGCCTCCGCGAAGTGGCGCGAGGATGCGCGCGAGGACTTCGACTTCGTGGCCGGGCGCCAGTGGAGCACCGAGGACGAGGCCGTGCTGCGCCAGCAGGGCCGGCCGCCCGTGACGTTCAACCGGATCCTGCCCGTCATCAAGGCGGTGGCCGGCTCCGAGGTGAACAGCCGGCAGGACATCCAGTACCTGCCCCGCGAGATCGGCGACGCGGCCAAGAACGAGCTCCTGACGGAGGCGTCGCGCTACCTCGCGGACGAGGCCGAGGCGGAGGACGAGGAATCCGACGCGTTCGTCGACTGCGCGATCTGCGGCATGGGCTGGGTCGAGATGCGTCTCGACTATGAGACCAACCCGGACGGCGCCTACGTCGAGGACCGGGTCAACGCGCTGGAGATGATCTGGGACGCCGCCGCGCGGAAGCGGAACCTCGCCGATGCCCGGCGCCTGTTCCGCGCGAAGACGATGGACCGGGCCGAGGCCGAGGCGCTGTTCCCCGAGGTCGACCCCGCGCTCCTCGATGCCGCCTGGGCCGAGGATCGTGACGGCGACGGCGAGCACCGCGAGATCCAGCCCGGCGAGCGCCGCATCGACCGGCCGGGCCAGGATGCCGACGCCTCGTCCTCGCGCGTGACGATCGTCGAGTGCCAGTGGTGGGAGCGCGCCCGCGTCGCCGTGGTGATCGAGCCCACGACCGGCGAGCCGCAGGAGATGCCGCCGGAGCAGGCCGCCGTCCTCACCCGCCGCGCCGAGATGGTCGGCATGCCGGTGCAGGTGTTCCACCGGTTCAAGCGGGTCTACCGCCGCGCCTTCCTCGGCGCGGTGGTGTTGGAGGAGGGCCCGGCCCCGGCCGGCGACCAGTTCTCCTACGCCTGCCTGACCGGCGACCGCGACCACAACAAGGGCACCTGGTTCGGCATCGTCCGCCCGATGCGCGACCCGCAGCGCTTCGCCAACAAGTGGCTGTCCCAGACCCTCGACATGCTCAACCGCCAGTCCAAGGGCGGCTGGATCATGGAGAAGGGCGCGGTCCCCGACCAGCGCGCCTTCGAGGCCAGCATCGCCAAACCCGGCGCGATCTCCTGGGTGAACGACGGCGCGCTGATGTCGGCGCGCATGAAGGAGAAGCCGCTCCCGGTCCTGCCGTCGGGCCACTGGCAGCTCATGGAGTTCGCGATCGGCTCCATCCGCGACACGTCGGGCGTGAACCTGGAGCTGCTCGGCCAGAAGCAGAACGACCAGGCCGGCGTGCTGGAGTACCAGCGCAAGCAGGCCGCCATGACGATCCTGGCGACGCTGTTCGACTCCCTGCGCCGGGCCCGGAAGCACATCGGCCGGGTGCGCCTGTTCTTCATCCAGACGTACCTCTCGGACGGCCGCCTGATCCGGATCGTGGGCGACGAGGGCGCCAAGGTCGTGCCGCTCATCCGCGACCGGACCATGGGCGACTTCGACGTGGTGATCGACGACGCGCCGGCCTCGCCGAACCAGCAGCAGATCGTGTGGCAGACCTTCACCTCGGTCCTGCCGATCATCAAGGACATGATCACGCCGCAGGTCCTGCTCGAGATCCTGCCCTACTCGCCGTTCCCGGCCTCGTTCGTGGCCAAGATGCGCGACCTGCTCGCTCAGACGGCCGACACGCCCGAGCAGGAGCAGCAGAAGGCGCTCGCCGTGCAGTCGGCGGTCGCCAAGATCCAGGACATGACGGCCGGCGCGAACCTGAAGAACGCCAAGGCCGGCCGTGAGCAGGCGCTCACCCACCAGGATCACGCCTCCGCAGCCGTGCAGCTCGCCCAGCTGCTCACCGCGCCCGAGGCCGCAGCCCAGGCCGCGGAAGCCGCCGCCTGACCCCTTACGCCCGCCGGCGGCGCACACCGGCTTTCGTCCCCTTCACGTCACGAGGACCACATGACCGACAACGACCTCGCCATCGGCGGCGGCGACGACGCCTTCACGCCCGAGGAGCAGGCTGCCTTCGAGGCCTATGAGCGCGGCGAGGAAGCCCCCGCCTCCGATGGTCTGACGCCGCCCGCAGCCGAGCCCGCCCCGGCCGCTGCCGAGCCGTCCGCGGCTGGTCCCGAGACCGCCGAGCCCGAGGCCGCTCCTGAGGCGCAGCCGCGCGACGAAAAGGGCAAGTTCGTCCCGCACGGTGCCCTGCACGAGGAGCGGGAGCGTCGGAAGGCGGTCGAGAAGGAGCGCGACGAGCTGCGCGAGCGGTTCGCCCGCGGCGACGAGCGCCTGCGCATCCTGTCCGAAGCAATGCAGCGCCCCACCGCCGCTCAGCCGGTAGCCGCGCCCGAGCCGGTGAAAGTGCCGGATCCGGCCGAGGATATCTTCGGGTACGCGAAGCACCTGGAGCAGCAGATCGAAGCGCTGCGCACCGGCCAGACGCAGCTCACCGAGAGCCAGAAGAAGGCCGAGGAGACCCGCCAGGCCGAAGCCGCGCGGAACGAGGTGATCGGGTTCTACCAGCAGGACCTCCGCACGGCGATCCAGGCCGATGCGTCGGTCGCGGATGCCTACGAGCACCTGTTCGCCGGCCGGGTGGCCGAGCTGACGCTGTTCGGCATGGACCGGAAGGACGCGATCGAGGCGGTGCGCGAGGAGGAGTTCAACCTCGCCCAGACGGCCCGCCAGCGTGGCCAGTCTCCGGCCGCCATGATCGCGGCGCTCGCCAAGAGCCGAGGGTTCGCCCCGAAGGCGCCGGAGGCCGCCCCGGCCCCGACCGCCGCGCCGGCGGAGACCGCCGCCGACAAGGCCGCGCGCGCCGCCGCGGGTCAGGCGGGCCCGGGCCGCTCGCTCTCGGCCGCCGGTGGCCAGCCGGCCGGCGAGATCACGATCGAGACGCTGTCCAGCATGTCCGAGGCGGACTTCGAGAAGCTGCTCGCCTCGAACCCGGCTCGCATCCGCGCTCTGATGGGCGGTTGACCGAGCCGGCCACTTTCAGTGACCGCAACCATTGGCCCTGTCGTTGGGCGTCCCCTTCGAGGCCACGATGGAGGCGCTTTCGGCAGGCCGCCGGCTCCTAATGGCCCTCTTCCTGGCGTGCCACGAACCTTTGCCAACCGTCCGATGGCCCGTTCACGCGGGACCGGTCAAGCTTCCACGTGGCATCGATGATCTTCGTGTGCAGGTGCGCGCGTTCAGTTGCCTTCAGAGGAGTGACGTCGTTTTTCTGATCGCCACGTTCGCCATACAGTCCTAAGAGCTCAATCTCGAACATCTCGGAGATCGCGTCGTCGACTTCCCTAGGGCACGGCACCGCGAGGAGCGCTTTTACCGCAGTCTCGAGAGCCGTGATGCGGGCGCGAAGCATAACGATTTCTGCTCGCGCATCCGTCAGATCGTTATCAGGCATTTTGGCTCCATGTAGGCTTGCCCGCGGGCTTGCCTAAATCTCGATCGAACGCTGATGCGCGGGCGAAATCTGGCGTCGCCGGATCAGGCGGCGCGGACGGTTGCGAGGAAGCGTGCGACCTCGGCGCCGAGATGCTCGGACTGCCGCGACAGTTCCGAGGCTGCCGACAGGACCTGGCTGGCCGCCGCGCCCGTCTCCTCCGAGGCCTGCGCCACGCCGGCGATGTTGCCCGTCACCTCGTTGGTGCCCGCCGAGGCCTGCGCCACGTTGCGCACGATCTCCTGAGTCGCCGCGCCCTGCTGCTCCACCGCCGCCGCGATCGAGGTGGCCACGTTGTCGATCTCGCGGATCCGCCCGGTGATGCCAGCGATCGACGTGACCGCCTGACCGGTAGAGCCCTGGATCTGCGTGATCTGGGCTGAGATCTCCGCGGTGGCCTTAGCGGTCTGCTCGGCCAGGGCCTTCACCTCGGCGGCAACAACGGCGAATCCACGACCGGCCTCACCGGCGCGTGCCGCCTCGATGGTGGCATTGAGCGCCAGCAGGTTGGTCTGGCCCGCGATACCCGAGATCATCCCGACCATGTCGCCGATCCGCGCCGCGTTCTGGCTCAGCGCCTGGACGAGGTGCACGGTCTGGTCGGCCTCGCCCACCGCGGCCTGGGCAAGGCTGGCCGAGCCCTGAACCTGCCGGCCGATCTCCTGCACCGACGAGCCGAGCTCCTCGGCGGCGGCCGCGACCGTGTTGACGTTGGTCGAGGCCTCCTCGGCGGCGGCCGCGACGGTGGTGGACTGGCTCGCCGTTTCCTGGGCGGTGGCGGTCATCTGCTGGGCGGTGGCCTGGAGCTCGGTGGCCGAGGACGAGACCAGGCCGACGATGCCGCCGACCGCGCGCTCGAAGCCGTCGGCGAGTTCGATCATGGTGCGCTTGCGCTCGGCGGCGGCGGCCGCGTCGGCGCGGCGCTTGACCTCTGCCTCCTCGGCGGCCTTGCGGGCGACCATGGCCTTGATGCCCTCGACCGCCTGACCGACGGCGCCGATCTCGTCGCCACGTGCGGCCTCCTGGATCTCAGCGTCGACCTCGCCGCGGGCCATCCGCTGCAGCACACCCACCAAGCTGCCCAGCGGGCGGGTGATGCCGAAGATCACGATCAGTGCCGAGAGCGCCATCGCGCCGATCAGGCCCGCGACGGAGGCGCCAACCAGCACGGTCTTAGCTGTGGTCACGGCCTGATCGGCATCGTCGCGGGCTTGGCGCAGCTCGGCATTCAGCCGTTCAACGCGACCTTGAACGAACGTCCGCATCTTCGTGCGCGCTGTAGAGGCTTCGGTCAGAAGGACTTTCGCGGCGGCGTCATTGTTATTTTTAAGGCCGAGGGCGTTTGACTTGTCCAAGGCATCGTAGAAGTCCTTGAGGATACCCTGCAGCGTCTGATTGGTGGCTTGCCGTTCAGGCGTATCGGCCATCGCGATCAGGGTGTTCACAGCATCGAGCGAGGCCTTAACAGTCGCGTCGTAGCGGGCTTTGTAGCCAGCCATCTCCCCATCACGGGTCTCCAGGATGAGATTGCGCGCCAGGACAGCCGCGTCGTTGGTGTTGACCTGGATTGCCAGGATGCGTTCGAGGCGAACAGCCTGTAGATCGACGATCTGGCGCGTCTGGCCGGCGAGCTGATTGAGCCCGCTTATGGCATAAAACACCAACCCCGCTGCCACTGCTGCCATGATAAGGAGCGGAACTGCTGCCTTGACTAGAATTTTTGAACTACGCAGCATAGCGGCACCGGAAATCCTGTTAACCCGGTCCTTCTTGAAGGTCGACGCCTAAATTACCCTTAAGGGAAAAGTTGTGGCGAATTTTATTTCGTCAAAATATTAAATCGGGCGTTAGAGTATTGCCCTTAGACAGACGATTTCTTCTGGCAGCTACTATTTATATTCGCAAGATTTTGAGCATATTGGCGCACTCATCCGGCGCCGCCCTACGCAACAGGTCAGGCCTACCAGGGTTGGATCGGGCTTGGAAATTCACTGCGGCAAGGCAGCTTCCTATGCGAGGGCCCTATCTGCGTTGCTGAAGTGGCCGAACAGGTAAGCGCCACACCAAGCTCGGCTCGATTTTCCAATTGACCCGACGGGCGAACCCGGTCAAAGGACTATCCGTCGCGAGACGTGCGGGCCCTGCCCCGTCTCCGCGACTCCCCGAGTTCCGTCCGGCCCCGTGCTGCACCCTGCTGTCACCAGCGGGGCGCTCGCACGTGTCCGGTCGTTCGTCTGATCCCCGCATAGGATCCGCCCGGCCGCGTCAGTGCCTTCGTCCGCGCCACGCACGGCGCCCGTCCGACCCCGTCCCCAACGGTCACTCTGGGGCCCGGCTTCCGTCCGCGCGCCGACGCACGGCCCGCACGAACCCTCCCCCACGGAATCCAGCCTTCAGAGGCACCCCATGTCCTACACCGCGTTCGGGCAGAACGACCCGATGGCCGTCAAGCTGTGGAGCAAGAAGCTCGCGGCCGAAGCCAACAAGTCCATCGACATCGATCCCCTGATCGGCATTGGCGACGACGCCGTGATCCAGGAGAAGACCGAGACCAAGAAGGGCAACGGCGACCAGGTCACCTTCGGCCTGCGCATGCAGCTTCGCGGCCCGGGCTTCTCCTCGTCCGACGTCGCCGAGGGCAACGGCGAGCAGATCGGCGTCAACTCCGACAAGGTCACCATCGACGAGCTCGGCGAGGTCGTCGGCGTGAAGTCGGAGAACACGATCGACCAGCAGCGCGTGCCGTTCAACCTGCGCGAGACCGCCCGCGCCGGCATCGCCGACTGGTTCCAGACCCGCCGCACGGTCTGCTTCTTCAACCACGTCTGCGGCTTCACCCCGGCCAACCAGCTCAACGGCGCCAAGAAGTTCACCGCCAACAACGTCGTCACCGCGGCGACGGCGGGCCGCATCTTCCGCCCGAACGGCCGGGCCGACGACGGCGCGCTGACCAACGCGGACGGCTTCACCCTCGACCTGATCGACAAGGCAGTCGAGCTGGCCAAGACCGGCGGCAAGAACCGCAAGGTCATGATCCGGCCGGTCGTGGTCGGCGGGCGCAAGCTCTACGTGCTGTACCTCGCCTCCGAGCAGGTCACGTCGCTGCGCACCAACACCGGCGCCGGCCAGTGGCTCGACATCCAGAAGGCCGCGATGGCCGGCATGCAGTCGAGCAAGAGCCCGATCTTCTCGGGCGCGCTCGGCGAGTACAACGGCGTCGTGCTCCGCGAGGCGCAGGACGTCACGGCGGGCGTCTCGCCCGACGGCATGTCCGCGGTGCCGCTCACCCGGCGCGCGGTGCTGCTCGGCGCCCAGGCGGCGACCATCGCCTACGGCAAGGCCGGCGGCGACACCCGGTACCGCTGGAACGAGGAGCTGCTCGACCACAAGCGGAACCTCGAGGTCTCGGCCTGGGCGATCTGGGGCCTGAAGAAGACGACCTTCAACGGCGACGACTTCGGCACGATCGTCATCCCGACCTACGCCAAGCCCGTCGACGCCTGATCGGCCGACGCTCCAGCCTGACGGCTGACCCGGGCCGGGGCCTCGCGCTCCGGTCCGCCGCTCCTCTCTGCCTGTCCCGAACCCGGAGGCCACCGTGCCCACCAACGTCACCCCGGTGCAGCCGCCCGCGCGCGAGCTGCGCGAGCAGGTCTCGCACACGATCCGCAAGACCGTGAACTTCGCCAACGGCGCCTTCGTCATGCCGGCCTCGCTGCCGGCCGGTGCGCTCATCACCTCGCTGCTCGTGCTGGTGGAGACCGCCTTCACGGCCGGCGCCTCCCTGACGCTCGGCACGTCCGCCGGCGGCAACGACCTCGCCGCCGCGGCCGACACCGCCGTCACCGCGGCGGGCGTGAAGCGCGTCGATACCGCGACCCTCAAGGGCCGCCTCGCCGCCGATACCCCGGTGTACGGCACCATCGCCGGCGCCCCGGCCGCGGGCGTGGCCACCCTCGTCCTGCACTACGCGCCGGACAACGACGGCTGATGTCGGCGTGGATGCTGCTGCACCTCGGCGCGGCGGTCCTGGCGGCGGAGCCCAGCGCCCCGCCGTCGCCCTCGAAGACGGAGACGGTGCCCGATGCCGACACAGGACGGGCGGCCGACGCTCGCCGATCTGTACGCGGAGATCGCGGACGACATCGAGCGCGCGGACCTCGGCCCGCAGATCGCGACCGCCGTTGACCGGGCGATCCGGTTCTACCAGCCGGATCGGTTCTTCTTCAACGAAGGCTTCGTGACCTTCCAGACCATGGCGGGCGCCGACGTCTACGCGTCCGGCGACGCCAACGGCATCCCCGACCTGATGGCGATCGACAGCGCCGTGATGCTCGACGGGGAGTGCCCGACCGTGCTCCAGCGCGTTGACGAGGCCTGGATTGAGAAGGGCGACCAGCCGACCAACCAGTCGCGGCCATGCGCCTACTCGTACTTCGACCGGTCCATCCGCCTGTGGCCGATGCCGTCGGACGCCTGGACGGTGCGGCTCATGGCGCATGTCCGGCTGCCGGCCCCGGCGCTCGACGACGCCAACGCCTGGACCGACGAGGCCTCCAGCCTGATCGCGGCCTGGGCGAAGCGGCACCTCGCCCGCAACGTCCTGCGCAGCCCGGCGATGGCCAGGGATCAGGCCGAGATCGTCGCCGAGGAGCTGAACGCCCTGCGCGGCCGCTCCAACGTCATCGCCTCCACCGGCCAGGTGCAGGCCTACTACCTCTGAGGCAGCCGTGGCCGCACCAATCACCGATCTGGCGAGCCTCAAGGCCGCCGTCCTGGACTACATCGCCCGCCCCGACCTCGCGGACGCGGTGCCGGGCTTCATCGCGCTGGCCGAGAGCCACTTCAACGCGATCCTGCGCGCGCGCGAGATGGAGGCGGAAGTGAGCCTCGGCACTGCCGCCGCGCCGGTCGCCGTGATGCCGCTGCCGGCCGACTTCATCGAGTGGCTCGCCGTCTCCTGGGCCGGCTCGGGCCGCACGGCGCGCCCGACCTTCGCGGAGGCCGACAGCCCGGAGGCGCGCTTCCGGCACCGCCCGGGCGGCGACCCGCAGTACTTCACGATCCGCGCCGGCAAGGTGCGCATGGTGCCGGAGAAGCCCGGCGCCGTGACGCTGGCCTACTATGCCGCGATCCCGCCGCTGACCGACGCGGCGCCCTCGAACTGGCTGCTGGCCAAGGCGCCGGACGCCTACCTCTACGCTGCCCTGGCGGAGGCCTACCTGTTCCAGAAGGACCCGGCCGCCGTGCAGGCGCACGCCGGCCTGATGCTCTCGGTGCTGAATGCGCTCGGGATCAAGGCCGACACGGCGAAGGTCGCCAAGCGCACCGGCCGCCCGGCCGAGCTGCAGGCCTCCGCCCAGGCCGTGGCGCGGCCCGAATAGCATGAACCCGATCAAGCTGGCGCCGTACGCGCCCGACACGGCCTCCGTCGACGCCTCGGTCTCGGCGGTCGCCACGAACGTCGTGCCGCGCTCGGACGGCTACGGCCCGGTCCTGGCGCCGGTGCCGCTGTCGCTCGCCCTGCCGGCGGAGTGCCGCGGCGCCATCGCGGTGTTCTCGCCGACCTACAACTTCCCGATCTACGTGGCCGGCACGGCGAAGGGCCTGTTCGTCTACAAGACGACCGATCAGGCGTGGCACGAGGTGACGAACCCGACCACATCCTACAGCGTGCCCCCGGGGGACTACTGGTCGTTCGCGGTCTACGGCACCCTCCTGCTCGCCTGCTCGGCCGGCACCCCGGTGCAGAAGGCGACGATCGACGTCCTGCAGGCCGGGTCGCAGCCGTTCGTGGACCTCGGCGGCAACCCGCCCCGGGCCCGGCACATGGGCGTGGTCGGCGACTTCCTCGTGCTGGCGGGCCTGCCCGACACGCCGCAGTCGGTGCGCTGGTCGGACAGCGGCGACATCGAGCAGTGGGGCCTCGGCTTGGCCCAGCACGAGGCCGACGAGCAGCTCCTGCCCGACGGTGGTGCCGTGACCGGGTTCGCCGGCGGCGAGTACGGCGTGATCTTCCAGGAGCGGGCGATCCGGCGCATGACGCTGAGCCCCGACTCCGGCAACGTCTTCGACTGCTCGGTGCTGGAGGAGAACCGCGGCGCGGTGGCGCCCTGGTGCATCGCCAAGGTCGGGCCGCGCATCTTCTTCCTCGACCGCGATGGGTTCTACGCCCTGGTGATCGGCGGCGGCCCGTCGCAGCCGATCGGCGCCGAGCGGGTGAACCGGTTCTTCTTCGGCCGGGTCGACCCGGAGCGCGTCGGGATGACGGTTGCGTTCCGGGACCCGACCGGCGAGCGGATCCTGTTCGCGTACCGGCTCGCCGGCACCGACGCGGCCGACCCGTCGCTGCTGGGCGAGGCGCTGCTGTACGACTGGCTCCTCGACCGCTGGTCGTTCCTCAACGTGCCGCTCCGCTTCGGCCTGTCTGCGGCCACGCCCGACGTCTCGGTCGACAGCATCGAGGGCTCGGTCGACGATCCGGGCCAGCCCTCGCTCGACGATCCGATCTACCAGGGCGGCGCGACGCTGCTGGCGGTGATGACCACCGACAACCGGCTCGCCCTGCTCGACGGCCCAGCCCTCGAGGCCACGGTGCAGACGCCGGACGCGATGCTGGCGCGGCCGAACCGCTCATTCCTGCGCGGCGCGCGCCTCGACACGGATGCCGACGACTGGCGCGTGGCCATCGGGGTGCGTGAGAGCCTCGCGGCATCCTCGCCGGTTCGCTGGCTGCCGGAGACGGCGCCGACGGTGGAGCGCATCGCCCCGACCCGGGCGTCGGGCCGGTACCACCGCGCCCGCGTGCGCATCCCGGCCGGCACGACCTGGTCCTACGTCTCGGCGATTGAGCCGGATGCGACCTCGGAGGGCGCACGATGAACGTCCCCGGCCAGAACGAGAAGGACCTGTCGCTGTTCGCCCGGGCGATCGGCGAGCTGGCCCGCGGTGCCACCAACGCGATCTCGGCCAACACCTTCACGCTCGCCAACGGCGTCTCGCGCACCACGGTGCCCTGCGAGAACGGCGGCTCGGGCGCCCTGCCCCGCTGGGTGCCGATCACGGAATCCGCCTCGAAGGCGACGGTGTGGCTGATCTCGGCCGACCGCCGCAGCTTCACCGTCGGGCACAACCTCGACGCGGCGACGGACCGGACCTTCCGCTACGAGATGCGCCGGGCCTGATGCACCTCCAGCCCCTGTCGATGCCGCTCGCGCCTGACCTCGCCGAGCGCGTCGAGGCATGTCTGACCGCCGCCTGCGCCCTGCCCCGCTGCGACCTGACCGTGGCCGGCCTGCTCGCCTCCTGCGCGGCCGGGCAGGCGCAGCTCGTCGGGATCTTCGACGGCGACCGGTTCGTGGCGGCGGGCGTGACGCAGGTCCGCCAGCACCGCGGCGGGCGCCTGTCCTGCTGGGTGCTGTCCCTCGGGGGCCGCGCGGCCGGCCCGTGGGGCGCGGTGATCGCCGCTGTCGAGCGCGGCGCCGCCCGGCTGGGCTGCACCACCGTCGAGTTCGTCGGCCGCCGCGGCTGGGCCCGCGTGCTGCCGGACTACACCGCCGCGCCCTGCGAGCTCGGCCACCACTTCACGAAGCGCATCGGGGCCTGACATGGGCGGCGGCACCAAGACCCAGACCACGGTCCAGCAGCAGAACAACGACCCGTGGGCGCCGGCGCAGCCCGCGCTCCAGGGCGTGCTCGCGGGCGCGACGAACGCCTACAACTCGGGCGTCGGCTCGCAGGTCTACACCGGGCCGCGCTACGCCGGCCTGGGCGACACCTCGCTCGCCGCGCTGGACACCATCGCCGGCAGCGCCAACGCGGGCCAGGGCGCGGCCAAGGCCGGCGACAGCTACCTGACCGGCCTGCTGTCGAACGGCGGCACCACCTCGGGCATCCAGTCCGCGCTCGCGGGCCTCGACAGCATCGGCAAGATCGACACGTCGCGCATCTCGTCGCTCGCCGACCAGATGGCGGACCCGAACAACCTCGCCTACTCGACCGCGCGCAAGCTCACGAACGGGGACTACAACCTCTCGACCTCGGGCTACACGGGCCTGCTCGACGGCCTGAAGGGCCAGACGCAGACGGAGAAGTCTCTCCAGGATGCCGCCGACGGCAAGTTCTTGGGCGGGGCGAATCCGTACCTCGATGCGGTGATCGGGCGGAGCCAGGGCGAGGCCGCCTCGACGATCGCGCAGAAGATGGGCGCGGCAGGCCGCAGCGGATCGGGGCGGTACGCGGCGACGATCGCCGACACCCTCGGCGGGATCGCCACGCAGGCGCGCTACACCGATTACGACAACGAGCGCACCCGGCAGGCGCAGGCGGCCACGGCGATCGATAGCTCGCGCAACGCCCGCACCAGCCTGCAGCAGGGGCTCTACGGCAGCATCAACAACGCCGAGCAGGCCAACGCCAACATCGCCCTGTCCGGCGCCGGCCTCTACAACTCGACCAACACGACCGCGCTCGGCGGCGCGACCGCGCTGGCCGGTGTCGACGGCCAGAACATCCAGAACGAGCTCCAGAAGTCCGGCATGAAGCTGTCGGCGGCGCAGTCCGACCGGGCCGCGGCGATGGCCGGGCTCGGAATGGTCGACCAGAATATCAAGAATTTGCAGGCGCCCGGTCTGACCCTGGCCGGTGTCGGCGCCGCCCTCGACGCCGACCGGCAGGGGCAGCTCGACGCCGCTCAGCAGCAGTTCGCGGACCAGCAGAGCAGCCCGTGGCGCCAGTTGGGTCTCTACGCTGGCATCGTGGATCCCATTGCCGGAATGGGCGGCTCGTCCAGCGGCACGTCGGTTCAGCGCACCCCGCAACCGTCGCTCCTCCAGCAGGGCCTCGGCCTCGCCGCGGGTGTCGCCGGTCTCGGCAGCATGACCGGCGCCTTCGACAGGCAGGCGCCCGGCTCGTCGGGCTGGCTGTCCGGGCTGTTCCGGTAGGAGAGCACCATGTCCTCAGGCATCGTCCCGTTCGGCGCCCTCCCGCAGTTCGCCGGCCTCTCGCCGGATGATCTCGCGCGCCTCGCTCGGTCGCAGCAGCCGGCCGCCCCGTCCCCGGTCGACGGCCTGCTGTTTGACCGGGCCGGGATGGGCGGCCAGGGCGGCTTCTCCGGCACATCGGGCACCATCGTGCCGCCGGCCGTCGCCGCGCAGCCGGAGCCCGGGGCCGAAGCGCCCGCCCCGCGCGCCATGCCCGCCCCCCCGGTTCGGCCGCTGAATTTTGGCAGTCTGCCCGCCCCGTCCGCGCCCGCGGAGCCCGCCCCGACGCCGGCCGGCCCCGCGCCGACGACCACGGGGAGCGTCGCGCCCTCGTCCGCCGCTGCGCCGGAGCCGGCCAGTGGCGGGAGCATCTTCGGCCGCCTCGGCGACCCGCGCGTCGCCAACGTGCTGCTCGGCATCAGCCAGGGGCTTCTCAGCACGAAGGGCTTCGGGCCCGGCATCGCCGCCGGCATTGGCGCGGCCTCGAAGCTGAACAAGGATCAGGCCGTCACCGATCTTGCGCAGGCCGAGTACGGGCTGAAGGCGCAGAAGGCGCGGCAGGAGGCCGGCGCCCTGACCGGGAACGCCGCGATCTTGAAGCGGGCCTACCCCGCCCTCTCGGATGCGGAGGCGCAGGCGCAGGCGTCGAATGGCTCGACCGTGACCGAGGCGCTCAAGATCCTCCGGGACCCGAACCACGGCCGCGACAACGATCCCGCCATCATCCGCGCGAAGGCGCAGGCGCAGGCCGAGGGTTCGGCCGCCGGCAAGCCGGACGACACCTATTCGCCCCTCTCGGAGGCGGATCGCGTCGCCCGCGGGCTGCCGGTTGGGGCCTATCAGGTCGACAGCAAGAACAAGGTCTCGCCGGTCAACCCGACCGGGACCACGATCAACATGGGGGGCGAGAAGGCGTACGACGCCGAGGTCGGGAAGACCTACGCCAAGCAATTCTCGGACTTGATGACCTCGGACCGGAACGCGGGCGCCAAGCTCAACTCCCTCGCCCTGATGGAGCAGCAGATGGGCCAGCCCGGGTTCTACTCGGGCTTCGGCGGCGAGCAGGTGAAGCGCGCGAACCAGCTCCTCGGCGCGCTGGGCATCAAGGATCCGAAGGCGGCCTCCGGAGCCGAGGCGGTCGCCGCCCTGTCGAACCAGGTCGTGCTCGATCAGCTCGGCGGCTCGCTCGGCGCCGGCGTGTCGAACCCGGACCGCGACTTCATCGTGGAGATCGGCCCGGGCCTCGGGAAGACGCCTGAGGGCAACAAGCAGCTCATCGGCATCTACCGCGCCATGGCGCAGCGCCAGCAGCAGGTCGGGCAGATGGCACGCGACTATGCCAAGGCCAACGGCGGCCGGATCGACGCCGGCTTCGACGAGCAGGTCTCGCGCTTCGCGAACGACAACCCGCTATTCCCGGCGGCGAGCCGGGCGGCGCAAGCGCAGTCCGATGGCGTGTCCGGTCCGACGGCCGCGCCCGGCCTCGCGGCCCCGCGCACCCAGGCCGACTTCGATGCTCTGCCGAAGGGGGCGATGTATGTCGACCCCGCCGACGGCCGCCGCTACCGGAAGAACTGACCCATGGCCGGACCCCGCTTCAGCGGCACGCTCGTCGAGGATGATGCGACGCCGGCCCCAGCCGGGCCGCGGTTCTCAGGGACGCTCGTCGAGGACGATGCGCCCGCGCCGGCCGAGGGTGGCCGCTCGCACGGCGCGCTCAACGCCTTCGCCCGCGGCGTCGTGAACGGCCTGCCCATCGTCGGCCCGTACGCGCTCGCCGGGATCGATCGCGCCGACGCGGCGGTGCGCGCCGTCCAAAACGATTCCCGCTACTCCGATGAGGTCGACGGGGCGAGGCGCTACGGCGCCGAGGTCGCGGCCGAGCATCCGATCGCCGAGACCGCGGGCGAGATCGGCGGCGGCATCGTCGGCACCGCGCCGCTGGTGCTCGCCGCGCCGGCCGCGTTCGGGGCGGGGGCTGGCGGCTTGCTCGGCAGGTCCGCCATCTCAGCCGCTACCGGCATGGCGCTCGGCGGCGCGGACGCGGCGGTTCGCAGTGATGGCGACCTGACGCAGATCAAGAAGGGCGTGGCCATCGGCGGAACGCTCGGCGCCGTCGCGCCCGGTCTCGGGCAGGCCGTTGGCGCGGGTGCGAAGAAGGTCGCCGAGGCGATCGGCGTGCGCGCGGCACCCTCTGCGGGCATGGGCGCAACCGCCATGGAGAAGCTGGCGGCCGATGCCGCGAATGCCGGCGGGACCGGAGCGGTGCGGGTACGCCTGGGCGAGCTCGGTCCAGAGGCTATGCTGCTCGATGCCTCTCCCTCATTCGAGGGGCGGGCGCAGGGACTTGCCGTGCTGCCTGATACCCGAGAGGCGATCGTCGACCCGATCCTTCGGCGCGCGTCCGGAGCCAACGGCCGGCTCGCAGCCGATGTCGATACCCACCTCGGGCCGACCCTCGACCCGGCCGCCTTCCAGGCCGAGTGGCGGCGCGCCTACGGCGAGGCCGTGCCGCCGCTCTACCAGAACGCGCTCGGCCAGCCCGTGCAGGTCGACACCTCCGGCGTTCTGGAGACCATCGGGCGGATGGGCGCACAGGAGAAGGGTGGCGCCGAGCTGGCACTCCGCCGGGCGTGGGGCCTGCTCCATGCCGAGCAGGAGGTGCCGGGCATCGGCCGCGCCGTCGTGCCGGACCGCCGGCCCGAGGCGCTGCACAACGCGAAGGAAGCGCTGGACTCGATGATCGCGCACGTCCAGGCGCAGCAGGGCTCGGCCGCCGCGAGCGAGTTGCGCGCCCTGTCGGCCGTGCGCTCCGGCGTGAACGATGCCCTTGAAGCGCAGGTCCCTGGCTACGCCGAAGCGAACCGGACGGCGCAGCATTTTTTCCAGCAGCGCGACGCCTTCGACAACGGCCAGCGCCTGCTCAACGGCGGTCGCGAGGCGGCCCGGCCGGCGCAGGTCGCCGCCGACACCGCCGCCATGACGCCGGAGGTGCAGCAGGCGCAGCGTCTTGGCCTGCGCACCGAGGTCGACCGCCTCGTCGGCACGCAGCTCAATGACCGGCTGGCGCTCCGGAAGGCGCTGATGGGCGAAGGAGACTACAACCGGGCCCGGATGGGGACGGTGTTCGGCGAGGAGCCGACCGCGGGCATGGCGGCGGCCGTCGACCGCGAGGCTGCGTTCGACGCGACGCACCAGAACATCGTACGGAATTCGCAGACGGCGCAGCGGACGGCGGCCGCGGCCGACCTCGCCCCCCGCGACGTGCGCCCGTCCGCGTCCGACGCCGTGCCGGCCGTCGCCGCGGCGGTTGGGGGCGTCCAGGCGGGCCTCGCCGCGCAGGCCGCGAAGCTCGGGATCAAGGGCGCGCAGGCCGGCTTCAACGCCGCCGGCCGAGCGCGCGACATCGCCCGCAACAAGGAACTCGCCGAAGCTCTGACCCGTCGTCAGGGCGAGCAGCTCGAGGCCCTGCTGGAGGCGATCGGCGCCCGACAGGCTGCGGAGCGGATGGCCAGCGGCGTCGGGCGCGCCGCGCAGATCGGGACGACGGCCGCGACGGTCTCGCAGGCGGATCGGGCGAAGGCCTACGTGCCCTTCGGCTTCCTGCCGGCGCGGCGGTGATCGTAGATCCCGTAGGACAGGGCTGCGACGAAAAACACGGTCAGCCCCGCCCAGACCGCAAGGCTACCGATCCGGGCATCCAGCCAGTCGATGAACCCCGGCACGGTCGCGTTCACGACCCACGAGACCACCGCCATGGCGACGGCGAACAGGACGAGCGTGAGGAGCACTTCGGGCCAGCGGCGCATGGCCCGATCATAGCACAGGTGTTCCGCGGAGCACCCGTCAGTGAGCGCGGCGGGTCAGCCAGAGCGCGCCGAAGCCGAGGACGAGCCCCCCGATCGGCACCAGCAGGAGCGAGAAAATCTGCTCGGTCGTCATGCCCTGAGATCCTTCAGATAGCCCCGTGCCGCCCAATGTAGGGCACCGCTGACGATCCAGCAAAACACGGTGATTCCGACGATGCCTGGAGGCACGGAGCTTATCACGGGCGTCGGGCCGTAGGGTATGTGCTTCGGAGCGAGAGCCGACACGAGCGGCGCCAGTCCGCCGACCGCGAAGACCGCGATGGCAATGCCGTTAGCGTAGGTCGCGGTCAGCTTCGATTGCTCGTTCGCGATGAGCTTCTTGTCCGCCTCGGCTTCGTCGCTCATCGGTCCCTCGAACATGGAAACGGCCGCCTCTCGGCGACCGCTGTCTGCGAACCTGCGTAGCACGGCCACGCTGAGTCGCCAGCCGTCACGCCATCGCGAGCAAGTCGCCCACGATGGTCCGCGCGAGCCGCACATCCGACGTCTCGTCGCCCAGCGAGCCTTCGCCTAACGTCTCGCCGAGGTGGTACCAAGCGATGGCTCGGGCCTTGATCAGCAGTCCGGCCAGGGTGGTGGCACGCAGAGCCGCGATCGCCTTCGCGGCGGCACTGGCGTCTGCATAGGCCGCGTCGACCGCCGGCGCCTCACCGTCAGCGCTCTCCAACTCCGAGAACCGCGTCCAGGCTGCTGTGAGATCGGCACCGAGCGTGATCAGGTCCGCATCCGGCGGCTCGGGCACTGTGAAGATCGGCGGCCGGGTCGCCGCGACGCCCGACAGGGCGGCGTGCGCGAGGAAGGCTCGGCGAGAGGGCACAGGTGTGCTATCGCTGGCGGATGCCATCGTGGGGTTCTCCAGATCTTGGGGTGGCGCTGGCCCGGCGCGGAGGTGGTGCTCCTGCCGGGCCGCTTCGTCTCTACGCGTGTCCGATTCCGAAGTGTCGGAAACGGCTTCCGAGATCTCGGAAAAGCGTACCGAGAGGACGGCCGTGATTTCCGACCTGCTCTGTGACGCCTGTCGTAGCCGCTTCCGTTGGCGAAAGTCTGGGTGAAAATTACCCCAAACTTGGGGTGCGAATTTGGGTGACTGTCCGCGACGGATCGGCTAGGCGGCCGCCGCCGTCGGGGGGAGGAGCTTCGCCAGCTTCGTCAGCCCCTTCGGTGTCACGCGAACCTGGGTGACGGTTTTCTCGGACCCATCCCCGCGGAGCACCGTGGTGGTCTTGTGCTCCAGGGAGCCGTCGACGAGGCGGGCCTGATAGGCGACCTCGCCAGCGCCGCCAGCCCGCATGTAGATCCACCCGTTCTGCCGCAGGTAGGCGAACAGCACCTTCGGTCGGACCTGCAGCGTCTTGGCCGCGTCGGTGACGCAGAGCGAGCCGTCCGAGACCGCGATCCGCTCCAGCGCTTCGACCTGCGGCGCCATCTCGGCGACGCGGCCTTCGAGTGCGATCACCTTTTCGACGTTCTCGAGCAGAAGCGCCCGGAGCGCGGCGGGGTTGGCGAGCGCCCGGGCAGGATTCCTGGCTTCGGCTTCGAGCTCCTGCCACCGGTCGATGATCCGCGCGCGCAGCTCGACGCTGTAGCCGGAGACGAGGATCAGGCACTCGCGCTGGGGCAGGCGGAGGATCGGATACTCCTGCCCATTCTGCGGGTTGCGGTGGGTGTCCTCAAAATTGAGGAGACCTCCCTCGCCATGCAGAGACAGCAGCATGGCACGAGCGTCACGCATAACGTTGTCGTGCCGCTTCCCGGTGCGCTCGGCGATGTCGAGGGTCGACATCGTGACAGCGCCTCCGAGGCTCGCGGCGATCGGGTCGTACGTGTTACGGGGTTCATCAGCCTGGGACATGGGGACCTCTATGCTTCGGGTGAGGCCTTCGAGGGCGGTGCAACGCCCTCGGAGGCCGACTTGATACGCGCGATCCGTTCGCGGACCGACCGGATGAACTCTGCATTCTGGGAGGTGCAGTTCCGCTTCGCTTCAGACGCGAGGAAGCCTCGAACGTCGTCAGGCATTCGGAACGTAGCCCTGGTCTCTTGCTCCATGCTATGTCTCCACAGTCACCGTGACTGCATGCGCACACTGTCACGGTGACTTAACGCGGTCAAGCGAAAAGTCACGGTGACATCTACTCATGGCGAACGACGCGACTGGGCGCGAATCCGACAAGTTCATGCTGCGGATGCCCGACGGCATGCGCGACCGCCTTAAGGCCGAAGCCGAGGCGAACAAGCGGAGCATGAACGCGGAGATCGTGGCGCGTTTAGAAAGCACGCTTGAAGCACGGGGAGGGATAGAGGCGTCCCCGGATAGAGCGTATTTCGAAGAGGCACTCAGAAAAACGAGCAAGAAACTCGCCGACCAAATGGTCGAGTACATAATGGAAAAGAAATTTTTATCGGATTTTTATCCAGATTTGATGTTTTCATATAAAAGACATGGGACGGATGAACGAAAAAACGTTGTTGTCGAAGTAAAAAGAAGCGAGAAATCGGCAATTAATGCCATAAATCAGATCAAGAACACTGCAAAACGAGACAATATCATTGATATTGGAATAGTAATGTTCGATAATAAGTACTATGCATTCGATGCGAGGAGCGGAGAAGTCATAAGTCCGCAATCAGAGCCAGAATTGTTTGATATGTACCAAAGAATTATGAGGGTAGATCTTAACAAGCTCGAATATGCTAACGTCGATCAAGCTCGGGTTACCGGCGCAGCTTGACCACATGCTGACCCCTTGACCCGACGGGCGAACCGCGGGAATAAGCCAACGTCCGCAGCGCTGCGCGCCGGACCCTGAAAGCCGCTCCGCAAGGGCGGCTTTTGTCGTTTCAGGACTCCACGACATGCCGACTGCCGCAGACCGCGACGCGCTGATCGCCAGCGCGCAGCGCATCGGCGCGGACCCGCTCGACTTGGCGACCGTGATGTCGTTCGAGAGCGGGTTCAGCCCTTCGATCCGGGGCGGGTCGGGCAACCGGCACATCGGCCTGATCCAGTTCGGACCGACCGAGCAGCAGCAGTACGGCGCGAGCCAGGATCAGAGCTTCGCGGATCAGCTCCCCGCCGTCGAGCGGTACCTGACCGACCGCGGCTTCAGGCCCGGCATGGGCATGCTCGACCTCTACTCGACGGTGAACGCCGGCCGGCCCGGCCTGTACGATCGGAGCGACACGGCGAACGGCGGCACGCCCGGCACGGTCGCCGACAAGGTCAACAGCCAGATGGCCGGCCACCGCGCGAAGGCCGCGGCCTTCCTCGGCGGCGCTTTCTCGCCCGGCTCGACGTCGCCCAGCGGCGCCTTCGGCCTTTCCGGACCGGTCGCCTCTGGCACCGCAGGTTCGGTCACGCCCGCCGGCGGCACCGCGATGCAGGCGCCGGAGCAGGATCGCAGCCTTCAGGTCGCGGCGCTCCTGCGGACCCTCACCGCCGCCGACGCGCCGGCCGCTTCGCCGGTCGCGCAGGCCGCCGCAGCTCCGGCCCCCGCGCCGGCCCCGCCGCAACCGCACCGCCGACAGGCGCCCGGCTTCGACGCGCAGCGGTTCTTCGCGCTGCTGCCCGGCGCCACGACCCGCTAACCCGAGGACGGCTTTATGCCCGGCGTCATCAACTGGGACGTCGCGCCCTCGGGCAACGACGTCTCGGATCCCCCGATCCTGTTCAACGAAGGCCAGCCGGCCAAGACGATCAACGATGCGATGCGGGCGCTCATGGCCTCCGTCGCGCTCTGGATGGTCGACAACTCCGGCGTGAACCAAGCCTTCGGGTCGGACGCCTACACCGTCATCACCCAGCAGGGCGTCTCGGCGAAGGCCGCGGGCCGGGCGCACACGCTGAAGTTCCGGACCACGACCACCAATCTGAACCCCTGCACGCTCGCGGCCGACAACAACGCGCCCAAGCCGTGGCTGCGTTGGGACGGGACGCAGTTCGGGCCCGGTGACATCGGCCAGAACGTCGTGTGGTCGGTGGTCTACGACCCGGTCGCGCAGGTCTACCGCACCCTGTCGCCGACCACCGAGCAGGCCGGCGCGGTCAAGGCCTTCGCCGGCCCGAACGTGCCCTCCGGGTGGGAAATCATGGACGGCCGCGCGGTCTCGCGCACCGCCTACGCTGCCCTGTTCGCGACGATCAGCACGGGTTGGGGCAACGGCGACGGCTTCACGACCTTCAACCTGCCCGACGCACGCGGGCGGACCCTGTTCGGAGCCAACCGCGGCACCGGGCGGCTCACCGCGGCGGGCGGCCTCGACGGCTCGCTCGGCAACATGGGCGGGGCAGACCAGGTGGTGATGCTGGCCCCGCAGATGCCGAGCCACATGCACACCTCGACCATGTCGCCGGCCGGCTTCTTCGAGCCCGAGATCCAGAAGGCTGGCGCGCACGATCACGGCGGCACGAAAGTCGGCGGCGACCACGCGCATTCCGGCACGACCGGGCTCAGCGGCACCCACACCCACGGTGGCACGACCGACACGAGCGGCGACCACGCCCACGTCGTGCAGTACGGCTACGGCCTCGTCAGCACCCAGACGCCGAACAACGCCCAGGTGGTCACCGGCATCAACCTGGGTTCGCAGGGCAACGGCCAGACGACGCAGAGCGGGCCGCACCAGCACACCTTCACGACCGGCCAGGGCGGCAACCACACGCACGCCTTCTCGACCGATCCGGGCGGCTCGCACGCGCACGAGATCCCGGTCGACGGCGACCACATCCACACGATCGATCCGACCCCGAACCACGTCCACACGCTGGTGATCGACGCGGCCGGTTCCGGCGCCCCGCATCCGAACGTGCCCCCGGGGGCCGTCGTGATCTGGGCCATCAAGACCTAACCTTCGGAGAACACCGTCATGGGTGTCTGGAACTGGTCGCTGTCCGCGGCCCGTAATGCGCTGTCCGATGCCCTGATCCAGGCCATCGACGGTGCCTCGGCGCGCAACCTGCCGGGCCTGGTCCGGTCCGTCATGGCGGCGATGCGCGCCTACGCGGACGACCAGGGCGGCGGCATCGTCACGACCGGCACGGCCAACGCCTACGTCGCGGCGACCTCCTCGGGCGTGTCCGAGCTCCGGCCCGGCATGTCCCTGCTGCTGCGCCTCGACCGCACCAACACCGGGGCGGCCAGCCTCAACGTCGACGGCTCCGGGCCGAAGCCCTGGCGGGACATCGCCGGAAAGGAGTTCGACCCGGGCGACCTCGTGGCCGGCACCACCGTCTCGGTGGTCTACGACGAGACGACCGACGCGTGGCTCGCCACCGGCTGGGTGATCGGCGGCAACGCGACCAAGCTCCGGATCACGCTGCCGGGCGGCGCGCCGCAGTCTCTGCCGACGGCGATCGCGCCCGTGGTCTCGCTCGGGATCGCGCGCGCCGACATCCCGACCCGCATCATCCCGATCACCTCGTTCCGGGTGTCCGGCTTCGCGGCCGCGGGCGATTACGGGGTCGGCGCGACCTACATCCGCGGCACCTCGGCCGGCCCGATGGCGATCCAGGACGCCGCCGGCACGTGGTTCCAGCTCGACCTCGGCAAGCCGGCGATGCAGGCGGGCTGGTTCGGCGTCGTGCCGAACGTGCTCACCGTCATCCAGGCCACGGCGAACCGCATCGGCCTGAACGTCGCGAAGGCGTTCCTCACCACCGGCCGGACCCTGTACCTGCCCACGGGCAAGATCGCGCTCGTGCCCGACCCGGCCAAGGTCAACGACCCGGCTTGGGAGCTGGGCAACGGCACCGACACCAGCGTCTCGACCGTGGCCGGCTTCTCGGTCCTGCCGGCCGGCGGCTGCTCGACCCCGGGCGGCGGCGAGGTCGGCGGCCCGGGCGGCACCGAGTTCGTCGCGGTCGGCTCCTGGGGCACCGGACAGGTGTTCAAGCTCAACGGCCCGATCACCGGCGTGGACGTGCGCCTGTCGGTGAACTGCAACGGCATCGCCGCGACTGGCGTCGACGTGGTCCACGCGTTCCGGTCGAACCTCGAGTTCGAGGTCCAGCGCTACACCGTCAACGGGGCGGTGCTGCGCACGATCAACGGCCCGACCTTCAACGGCCTGACGCAGGGCTTCATGGAGTGCACGGGGCGGATCACCACGACGCTGCCGGCGACCCGCACCGCCGAGGGCGTGGTGCTTCGCGCCTACGAGGCGGTCGTCGCCAAGAACGCGCCCGGCTACTTCTACCAGGGCTTCAGCCGCAACAATTTCCGCATCAAGTCGGAGATCCCCGGCGCCGCCGGCTGCGCTGCGGTCGTCATCGACCGGATCGACAACAACCTCCTGCCGATGATGTTCACCTATGCCGGCGGCAACGGTGCCGATGCGGGCTCGGGCGGCGTGCGCGGCATCGCGAGCCAGGACGGCTTCTTCCCGTGCGAGAACACCTTCTTCGCCGGGCACATCCTCGGCGGCTGGATCGGGAACTGGGGCACCGGCGGCAACCGCGCGCCGGCCTACTCGACCTCGGACGGTGAGACGCTGCCCCCGCCCTCCTTCGTCTGGGACACGCACACCGGTCTGTTCGGCGGGATCCGCCGGATGTACGCCGACGACAGCGGGACGGTCGGGGCTCCGAGCTACACCTTCACCTCCGCTCAGAACTCCGGCCTGTTCCTCGTCCCCGGCAGCGGCGGCGCGGTCGGCCTCACGGCCGGCGGCGTGCTCGGCGTGCAGGCGGACACCGCGGGCCGCGTCGGTCTCGGCATGGCGCCGGTCGCCGGCTACGGGGCGGCGATCGCCGGCGATGTCGCCCTCGCGGGCGGCTCCCGGACGATCATGGCGACCTCGGGCAGCTTCCTCCAACTCCAGGGCCCGAACACCGTCTACCTGTCGACCGGCGGCACGCAGCGCGTCACGGTCGACAGCACCGGCCTGTCCGTGGCCGCGGCCGGCACTTTCGGCGGCGGCCTGACCGCGGGCGGGGATCTCAGCCTCGGCGGCGGGTCGCGGACCATCTCGGCGACGGCCGGCGTCTTCCTGCAGCTCCAGGCGCCGACCACGGTCTTCCTCACCACGGGCGGCGTCCAGCGGGTGACGGTGGACAGCACCGGCCTCACGGTCGCGGCCGGCGGCTCGTTCGGGACCACGCTCAACGTCACCGGCAAGGGCACCTTCGGGAACGACCTCGCGGTGACCGGCACGGGCACGTTCGGCGCGGTCACCACCGCCGGCGCCGGCTCGCTCGGGTCGCTCGCCGTCACCGGCAACGGCACGGTCGGCGGGACCCTCGGCGTCACGGGTGCGGCGAGCTTCGGCGCGACGCTGACCGTGACCGGCAAGGCGACGCTGAACAACGACCTCGCCCTCTCCGGCCTGATGACGGTCGGCGGCACCCTGACCAGCACCGGCAAGGGCACGTTCAACGGCGGCCTCGCCGTGACCGGGACGGCGACGCTCAACTCCGGGCTGACCGTGGTGGGCGCCAGCAGCCTGTCGGGCGACGTCAGCCTCGACGGCGGCTCGCGCACGATCGCCGCCTCGAGCGGGGCCTTCCTCCAGCTCCAGGCCCCGACGACCGTCTACCTGACCACGGCGGGCGCGCAGCAGGTCGCGGTCGACAGCACCGGCATCTCGCCGGCCGCGACCAACACCCGCGACCTCGGCAAGAGCGCCTCGCTCCAGTGGCGCAACCTCTATCTCCAGAACGCCGTCACGGTGAACTCGGACGCGAAGCTGAAGGACGCGATCGAGGCCATCCCCGAAAGCGTGCTGCGCGCGGTGCGGGCCGTGCCGATGCGCCGGTACAAGCTGAAGCAGTCGATCGAGGAGAAGGGCGCCGACAAGGCGCGGTGGCACGTCGGGGTGATCGCCCAGGACATCGCCGCGGCGTTCGAGGCCGAGGGCGAGGACGCCTTCGCCTGGTCGGTGCTGTGCCGGACCGCCGACACCGTCATGGTGCCGGTGGCGGTCGACGATCCGGAGGCCGACGGCGGCCGGCGCGTCGAGATCGAGGAGCGCCCCGTGCTCGACGCCGACGGCCGGCAGACCAGCACGCTCTCGGTCCGGTACGACGAGTGGCAGAACCTCGTCCTGGCCGCGCGCCTCGCCGCCTGACGCCACTCCGCCCGACCTGTCCGTCCGCGCCGCCTCCGGGCGGCTTTTTCATGCCCGGAGCCATCATGCCCCTGCGTCACGAGGCGCGGGCCGCCCTCGCGTGCCTCGCGCTCGCGGGATCGGTCCCGCGCGCCCAGGCCGAAGTCGCCTCCTGGTACGGCTCCGGCCACCGGACCGCGAACGGCGAGCGGTTCGTGCCCGACGGGCTGACCGCCGCGCATCGGAGCCTGCCGTTCGGGACCCGGGTACGGGTGACCTACGGCGGCCGGTCGGTGGTCGTGCGGATCAACGACCGCGGCCCGTTCATCGCCGGCCGGGCAATCGATCTCTCGCGCGGCGCGGCCCGGGCCATCGGCCTAGCGGGCGTCGGCCGCGTCCACCTCGCCATCCTCGGCTGACCCGGAGACCATCATGGACGTCTCGCCCATCGGACGCGCCGCCCTCGAGGGGCGCGAAGGCACCCGGCTGACCGCCTACAAGGATTCCGTCGGCGTCTGGACGATCGGCACCGGCATCACGACCGCCTCCGGGCTGATCAAGGTGGTGCCCGGCCTCACGATCACGCCGCTCCAGTCCGACGCGCTCTTCGCCGCGGCGCTGGAGAAGTACGCGGCCCCGGTCCGCGCCGCCCTCGCGAAGCCGGTCCCGCAGCCGTTCTTCGATGCCTGCGTGAGCCTCGCCTACAACATCGGCCCGGTCGGCTTCGCGCACTCGACCGTGGTCCGGCGCGCCAATGCCGGCGACCTCGCGGGTGCCGTCGAGGCGTTCCTGATGTGGAACAAGCCCGCGGCGATCATCTCGCGCCGGCAGGGTGAGCACGACCAGGCCGCCCTCGCCTCCTACGCCGGGGCCAAGGTCTACGCGCGCCGCGGCGACCGCGCGCCCGTGAAGGCGATGGCCGGCACGCTGCCGGCCCCGGCGAGCGCGCCCGACCCGCTCTCGCCGATGACGGGAGCGAAGCCAGCCGCCGCGCGCCCCACCCTCTTCAACCGCTTCGTCGATCTCTTCCTCGGACGAAAGGCCGCCTGATGCCCCGCTCTCGCTTCCACCGCGCCCGCATGCTGTGGCGCCGCCTCAGCGGCTGGCGCACGTTCATCTTCTTCACCCCGGCCTTCCTGCTGGCGCTGCTCGACGCGCTGCACGCCGTCGACTTCCGGCAGCTGCTCATTGACATGGGCGCGCCGGAGGGGACCGCGAAGGCGATCGTGGCCGGGTGCTTCCTGATGGGTCTCGTGATGCGGGCCTACACGACCACGCCGCCCATGCGCGCGCCGGACCGCGACGCGCCCGGAGGGTCCCGCTGATGATCGCCGCTCTCCTGACCCTCGTCCCAGGCCTGCTCGGCAAGATCCTCGACTTCGCCAACAAGCGGGCCGACACGGACCTCGCCAAGCACCAGGTCGATGTCGGCGCCGACGTCTCGACCAACGCGCAGATGTTTCAGGCCTGGATCGTGGCGCAGCAGCAGGTCGCGGCCGCGCGGAACGCCGATCGAGCCTCACTGCTGACCGCCTGGATGATGCCCGTCGCGTTCGCGATCGCGATCATCCACTTCGGTGCCGTGACCTTTGATTGCTTCCCCTGGGACGGTCACACGGTCGGCTCCTGGAAGATCGCCGCGATGCCGGGCGAGTACCTGGAGATCCAGAAGACGATCATCTGGGCCGGCGTCGGCCTGATCGGTCTGCTCGGCGTCAAGAAGACCTTCACCCGGTAACCCTCTCCCGCCCCGGAGAGGGGTAGGGCCGCGAAAGACCGCCGCCATGGACACGTCCTTCCTGTCGCCCGGGCCGATCACCTGGGCGCAGCTCATCGCGCTCGCGCTGTTCCTGTTCTCGGTCGGCAAGGGCGTCGACTGGGTCGTGGGAAAGCTGCGCACCGGCACGAAGGAGGCGGTCTCGCCGCTCACGATCGACATGGCGGCGGCCAAGATCGAGATCCGGTCGCTCGAGGAGAAGCTGAACGCCTTCAAGATCGAGGTGGCGCGGACCTACGTGACTGGCGACGTCATCACCCGCCTGGAGCGGCGCATCGACGACATGGTGACCTCGGTGCGGAGCGAGATGGCAGAGACCCGCGAGGCGATGCTGAAGGCCTTCATGCGGCGGCCGCCGGACTGACCACCCGCATCCTCGTCGTGAAGCTGCCCCAAGGCGCTCTGGCTTCGGCCGGGGCGCCTTTTGTCGTTTCAGCCCCGCCGACGGCACCGCGCGGGGCCTTTTTCCATCGGCTCGCGCTGACTCAGGTTAGTGTGGACGAGGCGCCATTGTGCGACAATAGACCATCGCTGGCAGATTGCCTCGGGCGCTGGCGGCCGAGAGTGACTTGCGCTCCCGCCCACCAGCGGGGACTGGCATGTCGCGCCTCTTCTTTGATTTCCACGATGGGCAGTCGTTCCTGCGCGATCCTATAGGCTTCGAATGCAGTGATCGTGAAATGATACGGAATGAAGCTATGCGAGCTTTGTCGCTCATGGCTAAAGAGGTCATTCCCGGGAAGGGCGAGATCCAAGCCTTTACGGTTATTGTTCGCAATGCTGCCCACGCAACTGTCTACACAGCGACCGTATCGTTCGCTGGCCTCTGGCTGGGAGAGCTCCCGATCCCTCCCGGCAAACAGGACCCTTTCGATTGAATCGGCGATCGGTGCCTCTCTGATCGCCTAGCTAAGTTGCCTCCTGGCAGCAATCAGCGAACCCTCTCCGGCACCTCGGGTTTGAGCCACAGGGGGGGGCTCGCGATTCCGGAGGCGTGTGTGTCACGCTACTTCATCAGCACAGCCAACGGGCACGAGGTTGAGGACGAGGAAGGCGTGGAGCTATCCGGCCGGGAGGAACTGCGCACAATCCTTCGGAAAACGCTGACAGCCATTCTTCACGATGAAAGCGCGAACGACGGGGCAACCGAGTGCAGCGCGCGTGCCTGCGATGAAAATGGCCGCTTGGTGATGCGGGCGCGGGCCAGCATCGACATCGAAGATCAGTAGGCGCTCGGCTCACACGCTGGTGAGATCAGGCGCTCCCCCGCCCCGTGAGCAGATCGGGGCGGGGCCGAGCGGATGCTGCGACGGATATGAACCTTCGCAGCGTCGGGCTTGATGGACCTAGGATTAACGAACGTCCCCTCACGCATGCGCAACAGCGGGAGGCGATTTAGTCCTCGTCCCCGATGGTAAGGGGCGCAGCGTCGTGCGCATCCTCTGCCATAACAAAATTGGGCTGGGCCCGCATTTCCAGAAGTCTGGCTCTCAGAAATTTTCGATTATAGATCTTGAAGTGAAGCTGCTGGCTAGAATGCCTGCATTGTAATTCAAATTGCGGGCGCTCGACTCCGCACCATTCTGCGACTTCTGCCATTGTTTCGCCCAGAATAAGCCAAGCCCGCGCACATACATCAACGACATCTTCATCGCTACCAGGCAATCGCCAGTATCTCTCAACACAGGGCAGCGAATCCTCGTCTTCAGCTAGAAATCCCAAGAAATCGCCATTCACTGCTAAAGCACCGATGAACGCCCTCATGGCATCATCGCTGTCTTCGTTTGAATTAACCGGGAAGCTAAGTCCTAGCTTTATGCCACGGCCTTCTGTAATTCCAAGCCAACCTGAGCTCTTGAGGGCTAGCATACCGTGATGAACGACGTAGTCACGATTGCTGGACAGCTGTCGAAGCAGCGGATCTGTGGATAGTTTTTTTCCGAAAGGCTCAAACCAATCTTTGAAACCAGTCTCGTTCTGTAACGCCTTACGTATAAGTGGAATAATCTCCTTAATAGCCTTGATAAACACGTTGAGATGCCATCGGAATGGCTCGGCTTGATGATAGTGTCGCTCTAATCCATGTATCCAGAAGTGCGCCTCTTGGAAACGGTCGAAGGCTGGCTCAAGCCGATCTAGCAAATTTTTCTTTGCCATGACTAATACACGCGCGTTGGATCGCACTTGATTAGTTCTATGAGCGTTCCGATGCACTCCGCCTCATCCTCGCTCGCATCCGCCTCGATGAACCGATGCATCTGCTCCTCGCACGTCGGTCGCTTGGCGCCGAGTTTGGCGGGTTTGGGTCTGGTGGGCATAACAATCCGCATAGATGAGCCTTTGAAGGTGGCCGCCATCATATACGGGGGTGTGGTTTTGCCCGAACCCGTTCATAACCCTCCGCGACGACGAGCGAGCGGAGCCTAGGTCGTGTAGCTTGCGCGTCGTGTTGCGAACGGAGGTCGCCTGTGGCCGGCGAGATTGAAGCGTACCTGAACGCGCGCCTCGCGTTTGAGGAATGCCGGACTGAAATTGAAACCATCGCGGATGAGATTGTTCGTGTAGGTGCCCTCATAAAGAAAGATCCGGCGCGGATTTGTTTTAGCGACACCGGAAACGATCTTCCTCCTGGAATTTTCAGCGGACTGAAATATCCGGCGTCGGACTGGAAGTCGGCATCTGAGCTTCAAAGTATTTTAGTGCGATTTCATGCTGCTCGCGCGACTCTGCGTTCAGCATGGTCTGTAGTGCCTCCGACCCTCAGAAGTGGCCTTCAGCCTCCTCCTATTGGCGTGCTACCACCTCAACAGTTCGGGCGAAAAGATCACGACTGATCGTCGGGCTTTTGGTGTCCGACCACTCGTTCATTGCTTTTATTGATGAGTCTGGTCATGAGGGTGACCCGGAGAAAGCAGGCGCGTCTGAATTTTTGATTATATCTGCGGTTGTAGTCCGAGCGGTGGCCCAGCAGAGCGTAACCGATGTGTGGGATTTAGCTCGGCGGCACGCCAAAAAATCTCCTACCTGGGACTGGAAATCCTTTAAAGACATATCGTCTCCCGGGCATAAATTCTTAATATCACGGCTAATTAGTGATTTGCCCGTGAAGATTGTGGCCGTAATCGCCCACAAGCCAACTATAAATTACCTTGGAAAGACGGGTAAATTCGGCGATCTTTATTTCTATTTATCCCATCTGTTGCTTGAACGAATTTCTTGGGTCTGCCGCGAGACTTTTCCTTTATATCCTTCCGGTGACGGCACGGTCAAAATAATATTTAGCGAGCGTGCAAACCTCAGGATGGATACGTTTGCGGAATACGTAACAAAAATCAAAGTCGGAGAGTCGCGGTATTTTTCGAATGTGGCTTGGGATTTTGTGGATCTCGCTAACATCCACACTCGGAGGCACAAAGACTGCGACGGACTTCGCATTGCAGATTTTGTAGCCAGCTCATTTGGTAGTGCAATTGAATACAAGCAATTCGATCTAACCGACGACCGCTACATCATTCAAATGCGCCGGAAGATTTTCTCTCTTGGTAGAGAGATAAAGCATCATGGCATCAAGCTATTCCCGCCAGAATGCGAAGGGCCTCTTCCGATGGAGCCACGAATGCGATGGCTCAATATGGGAAGCTGAAGAGTAAGCTCGACGGGTCGGTTCCTTCTTCCCCGCACCCACAGGCGCCCAAAGGCGCTTTGGGATGACCCTAATGGGCACCCGTCGGCTGCTAAAAAAATAGTGGGTTTAGCGCCAAAATTCAACGCTTCATGCTGGCGCCGTTCTGTCAAGGCAGCGGTACGTTAGGCACCTACATATCGTCTCTTTGGGCGCTCGGGCCGCGGGCTACATTCGTGCGCCTCTAGCTTCACCCGGCTGTAGTGCCGAAAGTCAAACGCCGAGGGGCGGCGGTGCAGGTGCGGCTGGTCAAAGCGCCACCTCGCAGATCGTTAACCGCTCGCCGCTACCCCGCCGTTCATGTCAGCCTTCCCGCCCGCCGTTGCCTCCTAGCGCGACCAGATCGAGCGCCTGTCCGAGCACGCCTCGCCGTGCCGGTATCTGACCCGGCGCGATGTGAGGGCCGGCTCCCGTGTCTGCAAAGATCCGCAGCGAACCTCGGACCTAAGCCTTTCGCGCCGCTTCGATCTTCTCGGTGGCAACCCGCACAACCTCCTGTACCAGCGGCGGCCAAGTCACGTTGTTGTCCGAAAGAAAGCGGGCGGCTCGCACAAGCGCTGTGAGTTGATGGGGTGGAAGCGCACGTCCCATGACCTGCGAACCGAGCATCTGTTCGGCGAGCGCGTTCGCCAGACGCAGAACCTCGGACATCTTCGTAGGCTCTGCATCTGCACCGGTCACGTCAGGTGGCCCTTCGCCTTCAGGTGCTCGGTAGACCATGATGCATATCGGCTGATCAGCGCGTCGCATAGCTCTGTCGGCTCGGACCGAAGCGTTCCTGTCGCCTAGCCCCGCTTTAGCGGCCTCCTGCCTTTCGGCGCGACCAGATCGAGCGCTTTGAAGCCGTCATCAGCCCATGGCATGTGAGGCCATGACCTATCGTGTTGAATTCCGCAGAGACGGCGCTGTCATCGGCGAGGCCGAGGGCTTCGAAGATCGAGCTGCGGCCAAGCGGCTCGCAGAGGCAGAGATCGCCCAGCGTGACGCCGAGATCGCACTCGTGATCGACGTGGACGGGACTGGACTGGAGGTCGCGTCGATCAGGCTGGATGCCATGAAGTGGGACGACGAGTAAGCGCGGCGTCAGGTCGCTTCTCCGGCTACCGGACGAAGCCGGGTCAGACCTGGGTGCCGCCGGTTTGGGAGTTCGCGGCGCGGGGCAGCCGAAGCGCCTGACCGGTCTCGGCTTTCCGGACGTCATCCACACCGCTCCACCATGATCTCGCGCGTCTCGACCGCCGCCGGTTGAAGCGCGCCGCCGCCTCAGGCTTGTTCCGCATTCGTTCGCAAGCGGAGGGCCACCAGAATGGGGCGCCTGGGGGATGCGGGGCCCGGTCGGGTGTACGTCGACTGCGCGACCTGCAAGCGCTCGGGCCGCTACACCGTCGCCAGCCTTATCGACCGCTATGGGGCCGACATCTCGACGCTCGACCTGCTCCGGCACCTGACGGCCTCGTGCCGCTACCAGCGCGCGCCCGGGGCGCCGCCCGCGCGGAAGTACGAGCACCTCTGCCTCGCCGCGATCACGCTGCCGCCGGCGCTCAAGCAAATCCCGCCGGTGCCGCCGGGCGTGCCCTACACGGTCGAGATTTGGCGCGAGACCGGCGGCAACGTCGAACTGCACCTCGCGACCATCTACCCGCTGTCGATGGCCAAGGCGGCGTTCGATGCCGCATGCCTGGAATGGCCGACGCACGAGATCACCCTGCGAGATCGAGCGCGGATCATCGAGAGGCGGGAGCGGCCGCCGCGGCGCGCCACCGGGTGACGTTCCGGCGCAGCTCGGTGATCGACCATCGACCAGCGATGGTCGTGGATACCGATCCTCTGCCGTGGCGTGTCACAACGGATCAAACGCAGCCATAATCGGGCGGAACGCAGAGACCAGATCGCCGTCCAGACGGCCGATCATTGACCGCAGGATGCCGTGGGCTTGCCTACTGGACATTTTTGGCCGGTAAGGGCGACGCTCGATCAGCGCGGCGTAGATGTCGCAGATCGTCACAAGTCGAACCAAATCGGGGATATCGGGCGCCCGCAGGCCGTCCGGGTAGCCTGAGCCGTCCAGCATCTCGTGGTGCGAGCGCACAACCTGCAGCACTTCCCGCGAGAAGCCGCCGTGCTCCAGCATGTCGTAGCCCAGCGCCGCGTGCGTGCGCATGACCGCCATCTCGTCGTCGGTCAACCGTCCCGGCTTGTTGAGGATCGACAGCGGGATCTTCGTCTTCCCGACGTCGTGTAGCAGCGCGGCCTCGGTCAGGCGGTAGCCGTCGAAGTTGCCGAAGCCCAGCTTGGTCGCGAAGGCGGCCGCGAGGCCGGTCACCAGCAGGCAGTGCTGATGCGTGGCTTCATCGAAGCGTTGCACGGCGCGGATCCAGTTGCGAATGCCAGCCTGCTGCACAGCGCGGCTGATGAGTGTGGTCCCGGCCCTGGCAAAGTCAGGCGTGATCGCTTGGCCTGAGAAGAACGTCTGGATGAAGAATTGTCGCGCCTCCCCCGCCAGCTTGGCCGCGATTGCGCACCCGCCCTGATCCGAAAGTTGGTCGATCCTCTCCTGCACGATCGTCACCGCAGTCGTCGCCGGGAGGATCTCGCTCGCGCCCATCAGCCGCGCCTGCGCCTCAGTCCGTGCGAAATTGCCGTGGGCAAGAGCCAGGAAAGGCGCGCCGACGGCGCTCATCGGCTCGAGTAACCGCTTGAGACGGACGATCGCGTCCGAGGTGAGCTGCGCCACGTCGCTGATGATCAAATCCGGCGTGGCGATGGGATCGGTCGCGGCGTACAGGTCGTGGACAAGGCAGTGCTCATCCAGGCCGAGCGTGCGCACCAAACGCTCGGTCCGGGGTAAATCGTCAGAGATAAACAGCAGGATGCTCAAGTCGTCCTCAGTGATTTATCGCAGCTGGTCTGCTCATCAGTCTAGGAATGCAGGCGCGATCGGGTGCCTAGCGAACGCTGCTGCGTCGCCTCGACACACCTCTGCACCGAGGAGCCGAGCTCCTCGGCCGCGACCGTGCTGACGTTGGTAGCAGTGTCCTGGGCGGTGGTAGTCATCTGATGGGCAGTGGCCTCAAGCTTATTGCCCGAGGACGAGACCAAGCCGACGCCGCCGCCGACGACGCGCTCGTAGCTGACGGCAAGTTACGTAATGTGCATGACCGTGCCCCCGGGAAATCGGCGGGCGCTCGCTTAGAGTTTTAGCCGTCAAAAAATACCTAACACGAGCTTAGAATTTTTTCGGATCTATCGGATTTTATCATCTATATCTATAAGTTGCCACCATCGGCACGTGGCAACACCACAAGTGATGCCTGCCTGAAAAATGCTGTCGGTCCCCGTTCGAATTTCTCGGGGAGCGAATGGGCCTTGCCGTCTCGATGTCAGGGGCGAAACTATGGATAAGCGAGAGGCGCAGTTGCGCAGCGTCAACGGGTGACATTCGGGCGTGTCTCGCTAACCGCGAGGTTGTCGGCTTCCAGACGCGTTAGCGCGCGGGCGGCGTGAGTCCCGCGCTCCGGACCGGGCAGCCCGGCGCGCTCAGCAATTTCTCGGCGGCGGTGGACGACTCGGGCGTCAGCGCAGCCAGCACGCGCGGAGATCCTAGCGAGGCCGGGCGCCTCGAGGCGATGGGGCCTTCGGCATGGCGCCGGGCTAGCGTGAGTCGCCATCCTCGACGAGACCTCGGCTCGCGGCGAGGCGCCACAGGTCTGCGTCCGAGAAGATCAGGTCGCCGATCTGCCAGCGCTCGAGCTCCTCGCCGATCGGCACGACGGGGACCTTCGCGGCCACCAGCGCGTCGACCGCCTCCATGATCGGATCGGCCTCCCGCCAGCGAACCGGGTGGTGGCCATCGCTCATGTCGAGGCATCTCCGCCCTTCTGCCGCGCGAGGCGGTTCAGCAGGTCTACGAGATCGTCGGCCTTCTCTATGTCGAGGCCGGTCTGCCGCACGCCGTTGACCTGGGCCGGCTCGTCCGTGCTGACGGCGTAGACCGTCCAACCCTCATCGTCCGGACGCATGTCATAGGTCTCAGGCTCGGCGTTGCTGTTGGCCGGGCCCGGCATCGCCTACGCCTTTACCGGATGGGCCAACAGGATCGCGGTCCGGACCATGTTCCGCTTCCAGGCCGGCTTGTCTGTGGTCAGCGCCTCGGCCGCGCGCGTGTTGGTGCGGATGGTCTCGACGAGGTCGAGGGTCCAGCCCTTCGCGAGTGGGTAGGCCTCGGTCGCCAGATCCGCAAGCACCGCGTCGACCGCGGCGTCGATCTCCTGGTCGGTGACCTCAGCGGCCTTCCGCAGTTCCGAAACGGTAGGGGGTTCCTTGGCCATTCGGGACTGTGCCGGCTTTTGTGCAGCGGAAAAACACCTTCTGTTCCGGTGTGTCCGTTATGTCCCGATGCCGAAGATGCTGTTTTCCTTGGGAAATTTGGCTGGGGCGCCAGGATTCGAACCTGGGAATGGCGGTACCAAAAACCGCTGCCTTACCACTTGGCGACGCCCCAAGGTGAGCGGAGGCTGTCTAGCCGCCGCGCCCGCCCCTGGCAAGCGGCGGATCGCGGCCTCCCGGCCCCCGCAAGCCGTCGCTCAGCGGCGCTCGGGCGTGCCGTCGATCCGGCGGGGCAGGCCCAGCGGGTTGGCGGCCTGGAGCGCCGCCGGCAGCAGGGCGTCGGGGACGTCCTGGTAGCTCACCGGCCGCAGGAACCGGTCGATCGCGAGGCTGCCCACCGAGGTCGTGCGCCCGTCCGAGGTTGCCGGGTAAGGCCCACCATGCACCATGGCGTGCGCCACCTCGACGCCGGTCCCGAACCCGTCCACCAGGATCCGGCCGACGCGGCGCTCCAGGAGCGGCAGCAGGTCCCGGGCGGCCGCGTGATCCTCCGGCGCGAGGTGCAGCGAGGCCGTGAGCTGACCCTCCAGACGCTCCAGGACCGCCCGCATCGCGGCGAAGTCCGCGCAGCGCACCACGAGCCCCGAGGCGCCGAACATCTCCTCCTGCAGCTCGGGATCCGCCAGGAACACGTCCGAGTCCGCGGCGAACAGGGTCGCCCGGCCCTGGGTCGCCCCGCCCTCCGTGCCCTCGGCGATGCGGGTGACGGCGGCGTGGCCGGCCACCCGCGCCACGGCCTCGCGGTACGCGCGCTGGATGCCGGGCGTCAGCATGGTCGCGGCCGGGCTCTCGCGCAGGGCCGCGCCGGCCGCCTCGAGGAAGGCGTCGAGACCCGGACCCGGCAGCGCCAGGATCAGGCCGGGATTGGTGCAGAACTGCCCGGCGCCGAGCGTCAGCGAGGCCGCGAATGCCTTGCCGATCGCGGCACCCCGCGCGGCGAGCGCGCCGGGGAACAGCAGCACCGGGTTGATGCTGCTCATCTCGGCGTAGACCGGGATCGGCGACGGGCGCCCGGCCGCGATCGCCATCAGGGCGGTGCCGCCCCGGCGCGAGCCCGTGAAGCCGACGGCGGCGATCCGGGGATCGGCCACCAGCCCCTCCCCGATCGACTGGCCGGCATCGAACAGCAGCGAGAAGGTCCCCTCCGGCAGGCCGCAGGAGGCCACCGCCTTCTGGACGGCGCGGCCGACGAGCTCCGAGGTGCCGGGATGGGCGGGATGGGCCTTGACCACCACCGGGCAGCCCGCCGCCAGGGCCGAGGCGGTGTCGCCGCCCGCCACCGAGAAGGCCAGCGGGAAGTTCGACGCGCCGAACACCGCCACCGGGCCGACGGCGATCCGGCGCAGGCGCAGGTCCGGGCGGGGCAGCGGCTTGCGGTCCGGAAGGGCCGGGTCGATCCGCGCCTCGACGTAGCTGCCCTCGCGGACGACGCCGGCGAACAGGCGCAGCTGGCCGACCGTCCGGGCGCGCTCGCCCTCGATCCGCGGCCGGGGCAGCCCCGTCTCGGCCATGCAGCGAGTGACGAGGTCGTCCCCGATCTCCAGGATGTTCGCGGCGATCGCTTCCAGGAAGCCGGCCCGCGCCTCCGGGTCGGTCTCGCGGAAGGTGTCGAAGGCGGCCTCGGCGAGCGCGCAGGCCCGGTCGAGGTCGCTCCGGCTCGCGCCCGGGAAGTCCGGCTCCAGGGTCTGTCCGGTGGCCGCTTCGACGGCCCGGAAGGCCGCCTCGGTGCCGCGCCGCGCCTCGGCGCCGATCAGGTTCTCGCCGCGCAGGGTCATGAGCTGCTCCTCTCGGTGGGGGTGCGGGCGGGCCGCACCGGGACGGCGCGCGCGGGCGGTCAGCCCCGCTGCGCCGCCAGGGCCTTCTCGCGGATGGCCGCGAGGGTCATGGTCGGGGTCAGCGCCTCGGGATCGACGAGGCAGTGGATCATCGCCGGCAGCCCGGAGGCGAGGCCGCGCTCGAAGGCGGGGGCGAACTCCTCGGTGCGCTCCACCCGTTCGCCGTGGCCGCCGAAGGCGCGGGCCAGCGCCGCGAAGTCGGGGTTGCGCAGCTCGGTCGCCGAGACGCGGCCGGGATACTCGCGCTCCTGGTGCATCCGGATCGTGCCGTACATGCCGTTGTCGAGCACCACCACCACGACGGCGATCCCGTACTGAACCGCGGTCGCGAATTCCTGCACGGTCATCATCACGTCGCCGTCGCCGGCCAGCGCCACGACGATCCGCTCCGGGCGGCTGCGCTTCGCCATCACGGCGGCGGGCAGGCCGTAACCCATGGAGCCGGAGGTCGGCGCGAGCTGCGTGCCGAAGGCGCGGAACCGGTAATAGCGGTGGACCCAGGTGGCGAAGTTGCCGGCGCCGTTGCAGATCACCGCGTCCGGCGGCAGCCGCTCGCGCAGCCACGCGATCGCCGCGCCGTACTGGAACGCGCCGGGCTTCGGCTCCGGCGTCTCGGACCACGCGCAGTAGGCGGCATGGGCCTCGGCGGCGCGGCCGGTGCCGGTGGCCTCGAACTCCGGCAGGACCGCGCAGAAGGTCTCGGGCGCCGCCTCGATCGCCAGTGCCGGCTGGTAGACCCGCCCGAGCTCCGCCGCGTCGGCGTGGACGTGGACCAGCGGCAGGCCGGGATCGGGAATGCCGAGCAGGCCGTAGGACTGCGCCGGCATCTCGGAGAGGCGCCCGCCCACCATCAGCAGCAGGTCGGCCTCCCGGATCCGGGCGAGCAGCGCCGGGTTCGGCCCGATCCCGAGCTCGCCCGCGAAGTTCGGGTGGTCGGCGGGGAAGAGATGCGCCCGCCGGAACGAGACCGCCACCGGCAGGTCGTGGCGCTCGGCCCAGGCGGCCAGGGCGGCGACGGCGCCTTCCGTCCAGCGGGAGCCGCCGAGCAGCACCACCGGCCGCCGCGCCTCCGCCAGCATGGCCCGCAGGCGCGCGAGATCGTCCCCCGACGGGGCCGGCGCGGCCGGGACGACGCGCGGCGCGTCGGCGACGGCGGCCTCGTCGTCGAGCATGTCCTCCGGCAGCGCGACCACGACGGGGCCCGGGCGGCCCTGCATCGCGACCCGGAAGGCACGGGCGAGGATCTCCGGGATCCGCGCCGCGTCGTCGATCTCCACCGCCCACTTGGCGACGCCGCCGAACATCTGGCGGTAGTCGACCTCCTGGAAGGCCTCGCGGTCCCGCATCCGCCGGGCGATCTGGCCGACGAACAGGATCATCGGCGTCGAATCCTGGCGGGCGATGTGCACGCCGGCGGAGGCGTTGGTGGCGCCGGGACCCCGGGTCACGAAGCAGATGCCAGGGCGGCCCGTGAGCTTGCCGGCGGCCTCGGCCATGATCGCTGCGCCGCCCTCCTGGCGGCAGACCAGCACGTCGATGCCGCTGTCGCGCAGGGCGTCGAGCACCGCGAGGTAGCTCTCCCCGGGGACGCAGGTCACGCGCTCGACGCCCTGCGCGCGGAGCTGGTCGACGAGCACCTGCGCGCCGGTGCGTGGGGGCAATCCGCTCAAGCCGTTCCTCCCTGGCGCTCGGGCCGCGTCCGGGGCATGGCGCCGGGATCGGCCGTGGATCCGCCCGCCGCTGGGATGCGTCTGATATCCCAGTCTCAGGATAGGGGCGGGTTCGGGGCGGTCAACCTGTCAGACCAGGGGGCGCCGGTCGAGGGCCCGGCGGGTCATCCGGTCGAGAAAGTCGAACAGCGTCCCGATCCCGGCAAGGGCCGCCTCCGCGTCGCGCGCCGCGATGCCCGACACGATCGCCGCGTGGATCGCCGCGCAGTCCGGGAAGCTCGCGGTCGGCTCGTAGGTGTACCAGAACCGTCGCGACTGCGCGTGCAGCGCCGCCATGGTGCCGGCGAGCGTCGGGTTGTAGGCGGCGCCGACCAGCCCCTCGTGCAGGGCGCGCTTGTGCCGGAAATACGCTTCCCGGTCGCGGGCCTCCGCGGTGCGGCGCAGCCCGCCGACGCGGTCCAGCAGCCGCGCCATGTCGTCCTCGGTGCCCCGCGCGATGGCGCAGCGGGCCACGGTCTCGTCAAGGGGCCGCCGCACCTCCAGCAGCTCGAGGTGCCTGATGATGTCGACCTGGGTGACGAGGACGCCGCGGCGCGGGTGGACCTCCACGAACCCGATCGTCTTCAGCCGTGCCAGGGCCTCGCGGACCGGGGTCCGGCCGAGGCCCAGCTCCGCGCCGAGTTCGCCTTCGGAGACCATCGCGCCCGGCGCGAGGCGGCGGCTGATGATCATCTGCTCGATGGCGTCGTAGGCGGTCTCGGCGAGCGAGCGCGGCCTGCGCGCCTCCGCCGCCGGGGCGCTGCCGCCCGCAAAGTCCAATTCGGCCAAGGGCTTCCCCGTCGATCTCCGCCCGTGTCTGTCGCGACCCGCGCCGGTTGACAATGGCGCGGCGCCCCGTGTTACTCAAGAGCTGGGATATCAGTCCGCGCCCAGCGCGGGCGGGAGCCAAGGCCGGCGCAAGCGACGCGTGATTGTCACCGTCCGCGGGTGCCGAGACCGAGGCCCGGGGAGGAGAAGCGGATGTCCGGGTTGTCCCCTGAGACGCGCGCCAAGCTGAAGACCGTCAGCACGGCCACGCTGATGACCGCCCTCTACAAGCGCGGCTTCCGCAACCAGATGATCCAGGGCGTGCTGCCCCTGAAGGCCGGCCGCCCGACGATGGTCGGCGAGGCCTACACCCTGCGCTACATCCCGGCCCGGGAGGATCTGAACCCGATCACGGTGTTCCGCGACCGCGCGCACCCGCAGCGCAAGGCCGTGGAGGAGTGCCCGCCCGGCGCCGTGATGGTGATCGACAGCCGGAAGGACGCCCGGGCCGCCTCCGCGGGCTCGATCCTGGCGACCCGGCTGATGGTGCGCGGCTGCGCCGGGCTCGTCACCGACGGCGGCTTCCGCGATGCCGACGAGATCGCCCGGCTGGAGATGCCGAGCTACCACGCGCGCCCGTCGGCGCCGACGAACCTCACGGTCCACCAGGCGATCGACATCAACGTGCCGATCGGCTGCGGCGACGCGCCCGTCTTCCCCGGCGACGTGATCGTCGGCGACAGCGACGGGGTGGCGGTGATCCCGGCCCACCTCGCTGACGCGGTCGCCGACGAGGCCGTGGAGATGACCGCCTACGAGGATTTCGTCACCGAGGAGGTACGCAAGGGCCGCACAATCCTCGGCCTCTACCCTGCCACCGACGAGCAGAGCCTCGCCGATTTCGCCGCCTGGCGGACGCGGACCGGCCGCTGAGCGTGCCGCACCGGCCCGCTCCGGCCCGGCCCGCGATCGGCAAAGGGCCGGGACGCGTCGGATTCGGCTCGGGGGGACGCCATGGCGGCGGGGTTGCGCGGGGGCGATGCGGCGCCGGAGATCGAGCGGCGGACGGTCGCCAAGGTGTCGCGGCGTCTGCTGCCGCTGATCGTCCTGATCTACTTCGTCGCCTACATGGACCGGACCAACGTGGGCTTCGCGGCGTTCGGGCTGAGCCGGGAGTTCGGGTTCTCCGCCACGGTCTACGGCTGGGCGGCCGGCATCTTCTTCCTCGGCTACGTCATCTTCGAAGTGCCGAGCAACGTCCTCCTGGAGCGCGCCGGTGCGCGGCTCTGGATCGCCCGGATCATGGTCACCTGGGGGCTGGTGGCGGGCAGCATGGCGCTCATCACCGGCCCGGCGAGCTTCCTCGCCCTGCGCTTCCTGCTGGGCGTGGCCGAGGCCGGCTTCTTCCCCGGCGTGATCCTCTACTTCACTTACTGGTTCCCGAAGCGGTACCGGGCGCGCGTGGTCGCCGCGCTGTTCCTCGCGGTCCCGGGCTCGAACGCCCTCACGGCGGTGATCTCGGGGGCGCTGCTCCAGCTCGACGGGGCGCTCGGCCTGCACGGCTGGCAGTGGCTGTTCCTCCTCGAGGCGGCGCCCTCGATCTTGCTGGCCTTCGCGGTCCTGGCGCTGATGACCGACCGGCCCGAACAGGCCGCGTGGCTCACGTCCGAGGAGCGGTTGTGGCTCGGGACCGCGATCGCGGCGGAGCGGGACGGCACGGTCCGGGCCCACGGGCCCTTCACTCTGGGGCAGGTCCTGACCGACCGGCGCGTGCTCGCGCTGGGCGCGATGTACTTCAGCATCGGTACCGCCACCTACGGCATCACCTTCTTCCTGCCGCCGATCCTGAAGAGCCTGCACCTCACCGACTGGGAGACGGGGGTCGCGACGGCGGTGCCCTACGGCGTCGGGACCCTGGGCATGATCGCCTGGAGCTGGTCGTCGGACCGGCGCGACGAGCGCCGCTGGCACTTCGCGATCGCCGCGCTGGTCGCCGCCCTCGGCCTCGTCGTCTCCGGCCCCATGCTCGGCAGCCTCTGGGCGCTCGCGGCGATGTCGGTGGCCACGATCGGGCTCTATGGGAGCAAGCCCGCCTTCTGGGCGATGCCGGGGGAGTTCCTGGCCGGGCCCGCGGCCGCCGGGGGGATCGCGCTGATCAACGCGATCGGCAATCTCGGCGGCTTCGTCGGCCCCTACGTCCTGGGCTGGCTGAAGGATTACACCGGGACCTACGAGGCCGGCCTCTATTTCCTGGCGGCTTGCGCGCTCGCCGCCGCGGCGATCACGCTCGTCGCGGGCCGCCCGGCCGGGTCGAACGCGTGAGACCGGAGACAGAGCGATGACCGCGCGCAAGAAGACCCTGGAGGATCTGCGCAGCCAGCGCTGGTTCGGCGCCACCGACCTGCGCAGCTTCGGCCACCGCTCCCGCATGCTGCAGATGGGCTACGAGCGGGCGGATTTCACAGGCAAGCCGATCGTCGGCATCATCAACACCTGGAGCGACATCAACCCCTGCCACCAGCATTTCCGCGAGCGCGTCGAGCACGTGAAGCGCGGCGTCTGGCAGGCGGGCGGCTTCCCGATCGAGCTGCCGGCGCTGTCGCTGTCGGAGAACTTCGTCAAGCCGACCACGATGCTCTACCGCAACCTCCTGGCCATGGAGGTGGAAGAACTGCTGCGCCAGCACCCCGTGGACGGCGCGGTGCTGATGGGCGGCTGCGACAAGACCACACCCGGCACGGTGATGGGCGGGATCTCCATGAACCTGCCGATGGTGTTCCTGCCGGCGGGACCGATGATGCGCGGCCATTTCGGCGGGACGATCCTGGGCTCGGGCTCGGATGTCTGGAAGTACTGGGCCGAGAAGGAGGCCGGGAACATCACCGCGCAGGAATGGAACGACATGGAGGCGGGCATCGCCCGCTCCGCCGGAACCTGCATGACCATGGGCACGGCCTCGACCATGACGGCGATCACCGAGGCCCTGGGTTTATCGCTGCCCGGTTCGGCCTCGATCCCGGCGGCCGACGCCGACCATCCGCGCATGGCCGGCGCCTGCGGCCGGCGGATCGTCGAGATGATCTGGGAGGACCTGAAGCCGTCCGACATCCTCGACCGCCGCTCGGTCGACAACGCGCTGGTGGTCCACAACGCGCTCGCCGGCTCCACCAACGCGATGATCCACCTCGTGGCCATGGCCGGTCGGGCCGGTATCCCGGTCAAGCTCACCGAGTTCGACGAGTTCGCCCAGAAGGTGCCGGTCATCGCCAACCTCCGGCCCTCGGGTCAGTGGCTCATGGAGGATTTCCACATCGCGGGCGGCATCCGCGCCCTGATGGCGCGCCTTTCCCCCCTCCTCCACCTCGACGCCCGCTCGGTCACCGGCGGCACGATCGGCGACGGGCTGGCCGGCATGCGGGTGTTCAACGACGACGTGATCCGGCCGCTCGACCTACCGATCGTGGCCATGGGCGGGACCGCGATCCTGTACGGCAACCTCGCTCCCGACGGCTGCGTGATCAAGCCGCCGGCCGCCGACCCGCGGCTGCTGCAGCACACCGGTCCCGCGCTGGTCTTCGACAGCTACGACGCGATGAGCGCGGCGGTGAACGACCTCGACCTCGACGTCACGCCCGACCACGTGATGATCCTGCGCAATGCCGGCCCGATCGGCGGCCCCGGCATGCCGGAATGGGGCATGCTGCCGATCCCCAAGGTGCTGCTCCGGCAGGGCGTGCGCGACATGGTCCGCATCTCGGACGCGCGGATGAGCGGCACGAGCTACGGCGCCTGCATCCTGCACGTGGCGCCGGAATCGGCCGCGGGCGGTCCGCTCGCGGCCGTGCGCGACGGCGACCTCATCACCGTGGACGTGCCCGGGCGCCGGATCCACCTGCACCTCGACGACGCCGAGATCGCGGCGCGGGTGAAGGCGTTCCGGCCGCCGGACCGGTCTTATCCGCGGGGCTACAACCGGCTGTTCGCCCAGCACGTGCGGCAGGCCAACGAGGGCTGCGATTTCGACTTTCTGGAGGGCGCCGGGGGGATCCCGGAACCCGAGATCCACTGACCGGCCCGAGCCGTCGGCAACAGGCGGCGGGCCCAACCACAGGGAGGTAACATGGTGACGATCGCGCGCAGAGGCCTGCTCGCCGGAGCGGCCCTGCTCGGCGCCGCGCGGGCGGCCGGGGCCGGCTGGGAGCCGTCGCAGCGGGTGCCGGACCCGGCCGTCGAGATCCTCGACCCGGCCTTCGCCAAGTACCGGCTCGCCTCGGCGACGGTGGAGCGGGTCGCCACCGGCTTCCGCTGGGCCGAGGGGCCGGTCTGGTTCGGCGACATGGGATCGCTGCTGTTCAGCGACGTGGTCAACGACCGGATCATGAAGTGGGAGGAGGCGTCCGGCACGGTCTCGGTGTTCCGCAAGCCGTCGAACTACGCCAACGGCAACACCCGCGACCGGCAGGGCCGTCTGATCACCTGCCAGCACAGGACCCGCAGCGTCACCCGGACCGAGCACGACGGAAGCCTCACCACGCTGATGGACCGGTTCGACGGCAAGCCGCTGAACTCGCCGAACGACGTGGTCTGCCATTCCGACGGCGCGGTCTGGTTCACAGACCCGGCCTTCGGGCCGAATCCGCACGAGTCGATGGCCGCGCCGGAGCTTCCCGGCAACGTCTACCGGATCGATCCGAGGACGGGACAGGCCAGCGTCGCGGTCGAGGGCGTGGCGGGTCCGAACGGGCTCTGCTTCTCGCCGGACGAGTCCAAGCTCTACCTCATCGAGGCGCGGGCGAAGCCGAACCGCCTGATCCGTGTCTACGACGTGGTCGAGAACGGCACCAGGACCGCCAACGGCCGCGTCTTCTACGATGCTGGGACCGGCACGCCGGACGGCTTTAAGGTCGACGTCGACGGCAATCTCTGGTGCGGCTGGGGGATGAGCGAGGCCGAGGACGGGGTCATCGTGCTCTCGCCTCAGGCCAAGCTGATCGGCCGGATCCGCTTGCCGGAGCGCTGCGCCAACCTGTGCTTCGGCGGACTCAACCGCAACCTGCTGCTGATGACGTCCACGCACTCGGTCTATTCACTGTACGTGAACACGCGGGGTGCGGGGACCTGCTGAGCTTGGATGGGCGGCTCGCGCCGCCCCGCCGTCCTTGCGAGAGGAGCGAAGCAATTCAGGGGCGTCACGCCGACCGATGTCGCGATGCCCTGGGTCGCTTCGCTGCGCTCGCGATGACGGTGGTGCCCCGCCCCTACTCCGCCGCCTGCGGCATGTACCGCGCCGGATCGTAGTTCAGGATCGGGCCGAGCCAGCGCTCGACGTCGCGGACATCCATCCCCTTGCGGGCGGCGTAATCCTCGACCTGATCCCGCTCCACCTTGGCGACGCCGAAATAGTGCGCCTCCGGGTGGGCGATGTAGATCCCCGACACCGACGAGCCCGGCCACATCGCGTAGGATTCGGTGAGCTTCACGCCGATCCGGCTCTCGGCCTTCAGCAGGTCAAACAGGGTGGTCTTCTCGGTGTGGTCGGGCTGGGCCGGGTACCCCGGGGCCGGGCGGATGCCGTCGTATTTCTCCAGCACCAGCTCCTCGGGCCCGTAGGCCTCGTCGGACGCGTAGCCCCAGAACTCCTTGCGCACCCGCTCGTGCATCCGCTCGGCGAAGGCCTCGGCGATGCGGTCGGCGAGCGCCTTCACGAGGATCGCCCGGTAATCGTCGTTGGCCCGCTCGAACCGCTCGGCGATCCGCACCTCCTCCAGGCCGGCCGTGACCACGAAGCCGCCGACATAATCGGCGATGCCGGTCTCGGCCGGCGCCACGAAGTCCGACAGGCAGGTGTTCGACCGGCCGTCGCGCTTCGAGAGCTGCTGGCGCAGGCCGTGGAAGGTGGCGAGCCGCTCCGACCGGCTCTCGCCGGTGTAGAGCGCGATGTCGTCGCCGACGCTGTTGGCCGGCCAGAAGCCGATCACCGCCTTCGGGTTGAACCAGCGCTCCTCGACGATCTGCTTCAGCATCGCCTGCGCATCCTCGAAGAGGGCGCGGGCGGCCGGGCCCTGCTCGGGATCGTCCAGGAGCGCCGGGAAGCGGCCCTTGAACTCGTAGGTCTGCAGGAACGGCGTCCAGTCGATGTAGGGCACGAGGTCGGCGACCTCGTAGGAGCCGTAGACCCTCGTGCCGGTGAAGGAGGGCTTCGCCGGCTTGTAGCCCGACCAGTCGATCTTGAACGCGTTGGTCCGCGCCTTGGCGAGCGGCAGCCGTTGCTTGTCGGCCTCCGAGCGCCTGTGGGCGTCGGCGACCTTGGCGTACTCGGCCCGGACCTTCTCGATCGTCGGCCCACGGGTCTCCTTCGAGATCAGGCTCGACACCACGCCGACCGCGCGGCTCGCGTCGGTGACGTAGACCGCCTGACCCTTGGCGTAGGCCGGGTGGATCTTCACCGCCGTGTGGACGCGGCTGGTGGTGGCGCCGCCGATCAGCAGCGGCACGTCGAGCCCCTCGCGCTCCATCTCGCCGGCCACGTGGACCATCTCGTCGAGCGACGGGGTGATCAGGCCCGACAGGCCGACGATGTCGACTTTCTCGGTCTTGGCGGTCTCCAGGATCTTGGCGGCCGGCACCATCACGCCGAGATCGATGATCTCGTAGTTGTTGCAGGCCAGCACGACGCCGACGATGTTCTTGCCGATATCGTGGACGTCGCCCTTCACGGTCGCCATCAGCACCTTGCCGGCGGCCTGGCGCTTGCCGTCGCCGCCGTTGGCGCGCTTCTCCTCCTCCATGAACGGCTCGAGATAGGCGACCGCCTGCTTCATCACGCGGGCTGACTTCACCACCTGCGGCAGGAACATCTTGCCGGAGCCGAACAGGTCGCCGACCACGTTCATGCCGGCCATCAGCGGGCCCTCGATGACGTGGAGCGGGCGCTCGGCTGAGGCCCGCGCCTCCTCGGTGTCGGCCACGATGTACTCGGTGATGCCGTTGACCAGCGCGTGCTCGATGCGCTTCTCGACCGGAGCCTCGCGCCAGGTCAGGTCGGCGGTCTTGGTCTGGGCCGATGCGCCGGTCTTGAAGCGCTCGGCGGCCTCCAGCAGGCGCTCGGTGGAATCCTCGCGGCGGTTGAGGACGACGTCCTCGCACAGCTCGCGCAGCTCCGCCGGGATCTCGTCGTAGACGGCGAGCTGGCCGGCATTGACGATGCCCATGTCCATGCCGGCCTTGATGCAGTGGAACAGGAACACCGCGTGCATGGCCTCGCGCACCGGCTCGTTGCCGCGGAAGGCGAAGCTGAGGTTCGAGACGCCGCCCGAGATGTGGGCGTGCGGCAGGGTCTCGCGGATCGTGCGGGTCGCCTCGATGAAGGCCACGCCGTACGGGTTGTGCTCCTCGATGCCCGTGGCGACCGCGAAGATGTTCGGATCGAAGATGATGTCCTCGGGCGGGAAGCCGACCTGCTCGGTCAGGATCCGGTAGGCCTTGGTGCAGATCTCGACCTTGCGTTCGTAGGAATCCGCCTGCCCCTGCTCGTCGAAGGCCATCACCACCACGGCGGCCCCGTAGGAGCGGCAGATCTTGGCGGCTTCGATGAACTTCTCCTCGCCCTCCTTCATGGAGATCGAGTTCACGATCGGCTTGCCCTGGATGCACTTGAGGCCGGCCTCGATCACCTCGAACTTCGAGGAATCGACCATCACGGGCACCCGGGCGATGTCGGGCTCGGCGGCGACGAGGTTCAGGAACTCGACCATCGCCTTCTGGGAGTCGAGCAGGCCCTCGTCCATGTTGACGTCGATCACCTGGGCACCGGCCGCCACCTGATCGCGGGCGACGTCCAGCGCCGCCGCGTAGTCGCCGTTGGTGATGAGCTTGCGGAACTTGGCCGAGCCGGTGACGTTCGTGCGCTCGCCCACGTTCACGAACGGGATTTCCGGCGTGAGCACGAAGGGCTCGAGGCCCGACAGACGCATCAGGCGCGGCACCTCGGGGATCGGCCGCGGCGCCTTGCCGGCGACGGCCTCCGCAATGGCGCGGATGTGGTCCGGCGTGGTGCCGCAGCAGCCGCCGACCATGTTGACGAGGCCGGATTCGGCGAACTCGCCGACCAGCTTGCCCATCGCCTCCGGGCTCTCGTCGTAGAGGCCGAACTCGTTCGGCAGGCCGGCATTCGGGTAGGCGCAGACCAGCGTGTCGCAGATCCGCGACAGCTCGGCGATGTGGCCGCGCATCTCGCGGGCGCCGAGCGCGCAGTTGAGGCCGAAGGTCAGCGGCTCGGAATGGCGCAGGGAGTGCCAGAAGGCCGCCGGGGTCTGGCCCGACAGGGTGCGGCCCGAGAGATCCGTGATCGTGCCGGAGATCTGGATCGGCAGGCGGATGCCGGTCTCGTCGAAGACCTGCCACGCCGCCGCGACCGCAGCCTTGGCGTTGAGCGTGTCGAAGATGGTCTCGATCAGGATCAGCTCGGCGCCGCCGTCGATCAGGCCGCGGACCTGCTCCACGTAGGCCTGCTTCACTTGGTCGAAGGTCACGGCCCGGAAGCCCGGGTTGTTCACGTCCGGCGAGATCGACAGGGTGCGGTTCGTCGGGCCGATGGCGCCGGCCACGAAGCGGCGGCGGCCGTCCTTCTGCTCGGCGAGCTTGGCCGCCTCGCGGGCGAGCCGCGCGCCCTCGGCGTTCAGCTCGTGGATGATCGACTCCATGCCGTAATCGGCCTGGGCGATGGTGGTGCCGGAGAAGGTGTTGGTCTCGCAGACGTCGGCGCCGGCCAGGAAGTAGTCGAGGTGGATCTGCCGGATCGCGTCGGGCTGGGTCAGGATCAGGAGGTCGTTGTTGCCCTTCTGATCGTGCCCGTGATCCCTGAACCGGTCGCCGCGAAAGTCCTCTTCCGAGAACTTCAGGCGCTGGATGACGGTGCCCATCGCCCCGTCGAGGACGAGGATCTTCTCCGCGGCGCGCTGGCGCAGGGCCTTCGCGATCTCGGTGCCGTCGACGGGGGCAAAATCGGTCATCGTGCGTCCTGTCAGATCACCTCGTCCTGAGGTGCCGGAGCGAAGCGGAGGCCTTGGAGGCCTCCAGATATCTCGGTGTTCCCTGGAACCCTCCTTCGGGGCCGCTCACGCGGCCCCTCAGGACGAGGTGGAGGGGGATCTTCGGTCTCTCGTGCGTGCCCTCGCTGCTGTCTCGGACACAAGCCGTCTTTGCGAGCGCAGCGAAGCAATCCAGCCGCGCCACGCTCACGGAGGTCGCGCTGCCCTGGGTCGCTTCGCTGCGCTCGCGATGACGGACCGCGGCCCCGAGAAGTTAAGCCGCCGCCTTCGCGGCCGCCAGCTTCGGCGCCTGGGCGCGCAGGCCGAGCAGGTGGCAGATCGCGTAGACCAAGTCGGAGCGGTTCATCGAGTAGAAGTGGAAGTCGTTGACGCCCTCGTCCACGAGGTCGAGCACCTGCTCGGCCGCCACCGCGCCGGCCACGAGCCGGCGGGTCTCGACGTCGTCCTCCAGCCCCTCGAACCGGGCGGCCAGCCAGTAGGGCACCGAGGCGCCGGTGCGGCGGGCGAAGTTCGCCGCCTGCTTGAAGTTCTGCACCGGCAGGATGCCCGGGATGATCGGGATCGTGATCCCTGCGGCCCGGACCTTGTCCAGGTAGCGCAGGTAGATCTCGTTCTCGAAGAAGAACTGGGTGATCGCCTGGTCGGCCCCGGCATCGACCTTGGCCTTCAGGGCGTCGATGTCGGCGTCGAGGGAGGCCGCCTCGGGGTGCTTCTCGGGATAGGCCGAGACCGAGACCTTGAAGTCGCCAATCCGCTTGATCCCCTTCACCAGCTCTGCGGTCGAGGCGTAGCCCTCCGGGTGCGGCCGGTAGGCGTGGCCGACACCCTCGGCCGGGTCGCCGCGCAGCGCCACGATGTGGCGCACGCCCGCGTCCCAGTAGGACTGGACCACCGCGTCGATCTCGTCGCGAGAGGCGTCCACGCAGGTGAGGTGGGCGGCGGGCTTGAGGCCGGTCTCGCGGACCATGCGGGCGACCGTGTTGTGGGTGCGCTCGCGGGTGGAGCCGCCGGCGCCGTAGGTCACCGAGACGAAGCTCGGCTGCAGCGGCGCGAGGCGCTCGATGGAGTTCCAGAGGATCTTCTCCATCTCGTCGGTCTTCGGGGGGAAGAACTCGATCGAGACGCGGATCGGGTGGTAGCCGTCGCGGCTGGCGCGGTGGGTGGAGCGGCGCATCGGGGTCTCGTCCTCTATGTCGGTCGGTTCAGACGAAGTCTGCGGAGGTCAGTGTCTCAGGCGACGGCGCGCTGAGGCTGTTCTGTGTCGGTGTCGGCCAGCCCGTCCTGAGCCAGCCCGTCCTGGGCCAGCCCGTCCTGGGCCAGCCCGTCCTGGGCCAGCCAGAGGGTGACGGTGAGCTGGCCCGACTCGCGCGGCGTCAGATCGCGGGTGGCGACCGTCGCGAGGCCGGCCTCGGCGAGCCAGCCGGAGACCTGCTCGGCGGAGAAGCCGAGGCGCCGGTGGGCCTGCCCGGTGCGGAGGAATTCCAGCTCGTGCGGCGCGAAGTCCACCACCAGCAGGCGGCCGCCCGGCGCCACGAGCCGCGCGGCCCCGCGGAGCGCCCGGGCCGGGTCGTCGAGATAGTGCAGCACCTGATGGACCACGACGAGGTCGAAGCTCGCCCGCGCGAAGGGCGGCGCGTGGATGTCGCCCTGCCGCAGGTCCACCCTTGCCAAGCCCTGGCGCTCCAGGTTGGCCCGGGCGACGGACAGCATGGCGTGGCTCGAATCGAGCCCGGTGGCGCGGCCGGCCCGGGGCGCCAGCAGGCCGAGCATCCGGCCGGTGCCGGTGCCGAGATCGATCAGGCTGCCGATCGGGCGGTCGCCCAGGGCGTCGAGCACCGCGGCCTCCACGATCGCCTCGGGCACGTGCAGGGAGCGCAGCTCGTCCCATTTGGGGGCCAGCCGGGCGAAGAAGGTCGTGGCGGCATCCGCCCGCTGCGCCCGGACGGCGTCGAGGCGCGCGCGGTCCTCCGACAGGGGCGGCGCGGTCCGGTCGAGACCGGACAGGAGCGGGTCCGCCAGGCCGGCGCGGGCGTCGGACAGCCGAAAGAACGCCCAGGCCCCCTCGCGGTGCCGCTCGACCAGCCCGGCCTCCACCAAGAGCTTGAGGTGGCGGGAGATCCGCGGCTGCGACTGACCCAGGATGTCGGTGAGGTCGGACACCGACAGCTCCCCCTCGACGAGCAGCGCCAGGATGCGCAGGCGCGTCTCCTCCGCGGCGGCACGCAGGACGCCCAGGGCTTCCGGAAAGGGGATCGACCCCGCTTCTTGCCTGCGTTCGATAGACATAAAGATATGTTTATGTCCGTTTTCCCGCGGGCGCAAGCACGATCTTGATCGGGTCCAAGACGGCGCGTGACGGCTCCCGACGGCATTGCCGAACCGATGAGACCGAAGCGCGGCGGCGGCGTTGATGGCAGGGTCGATGACTGGATCGATGACAGGGCCGCGGACCGCGTGCCCGGGGAGGCACGCATGGCCGAGAGCCCGTTCCCGCAGATCACGCTGGTCCGCCACGGCGAGACCGCCTGGAGCCGGTCCGGTCAGCATACCGGGCGCAGCGACATCCCCCTGACGCCGGAGGGTGAGGACGCGGCGCGCACCCTCGCACCGCGCCTGGCGCGCCGCGCCTACGCGGAGGTGTGGTCGAGCCCGTCGGGCCGGGCGGCCACGACCTGCGCGCTGGCGGGCTTCGGCGACCGCCGCGCGATCGACCCGGATCTCGCGGAGTGGGATTACGGCGCCTACGAGGGTCGGACCACGAAGGCGATCCTGGCCGAGCGGCCGGACTGGCGGCTGTTCCGCGACGGCTGCCCCGGGGGCGAGACGGCGGCGGATGTCGGTGCCCGGGCGGACCGGGTCATCGCCCGGGCCCGCGCCCGCGACGCCGACCTCATCGTGTTCTCCAGCGCACACCTTCTGCGCGTGCTCGCCGCGCGCTGGATCGGCCTGGAGCCGCGGGGCGGCGCGCTCCTCGTCCTCGGCACCGCGAGCGTCTCGGTGCTCGGCTACGAGCACGACCGCACCGAGCCCGTGCTGCGTGCCTGGAACGGGTAGGCGCTAGCGCAGCCAGTACCCGTCGGGCGCCAGCGCCTGGGGCATCGGCTCGCCGAGCGCGTGGTGGACGATGCGGTCCACGGCGCGGACCATGGCGTCGAGGGGCAGGTCGTTGGGCTCGGTGCCGAACGGCTCCTCGAGCTCGTCCCCGAGGGCGTCGAGCCCGAAGAACGTGTAGGCCACGAGCGCCACCACGACCGGGGTCGCCCAGCCCAGGGCGCCGGTGAGGCCCACCGGGAGGAGCAGGCAGTAGAGCCACGCCGTCCGGTACACGAGCAACGTGTAGGCGAAGGGCAGCGGCGTGTTGGCGAGCCGCTCGCAGGCGGTGTGCACGCCCGACAGCGCCTCGATCCGGGCCTCGAGGATGCCGAACTGGATGTCGCTGAGCCGGCCCGCGCGCGTCAGCGCGGCGAGGTCGCGGGTGATGGCGGCCAGGACCGAGTCGGTGGGATTCGGGCCGGACAGGTCCGATCCCGGGCTCGTCCGGTCGACGGCGGCGGCCTCGTCCAGGTCGCGCAGCCGGGCGTGGAGGCCGTGCGCGAAGGCCGACAGGCGCCGGAGCTGGAGCGCGGCCTCCCGCTCGGGCAGCAGGGCCGGGAGGGCGCGGGCGAGGTTGCGCACCTCGCCGATCAGGTTGCCCCAGTGCTTCCGGGCCTCCCGCCAGCGCTCGTAGCAGGCGTTGTTGCGAAAGCTCAGGAAGATCGAGAGGGCGAGGCCGACCACGGTGAACGGCGTCACCCCCGCGCTGACCGGGAACAGCGCGGGCCACCGCGATTCCGCCCACACCACCGCGCACGAGACCGCGACGATCCCCGCGAGCTTGGGCGCCACCCGCGGCACGATCGAGCCGCGCAGGGTGAACAGCAGGGTCAGCAGGTTGGGCCGGGTGCGGACGATCATCGGGGCTTCGGCGGTGCGGTGCTGCCGTCCTGCCCTGCCCCCTCCGGAGCCGCAACCGACGTCTCTGTGAGCTCGGCAGTTCGATCGACCAAGGCTGGGCCGCGGACGGGTCTCAGACGGTCTCCGCCTCCCACAGCCACGCCGCGCCGCGCACGCCCGACGCGTCGCCGTGCAGGCTCGCCCGCACGGGCGTGTCGAAGGCGTCGGAGAAGACGTGGGGGGCGATCGCCGCCGGCAGGCCCGCGATCAGCTCCGGGATGCGGGACAGGCCGCCGCCGATCACGATCACGTCCGGGTCGAGGAGGTTCACCACCTGGGCGGCCGCGCGCCCGAGCCGCTCGAGGTGGACGGCGAGCGTCTCCCGCGCGGCCGAACTCCCGGCCCGGGCCTCGGCGACGACCGCCTCGGCGCTGAGGTCGCCGCCGTGCCGACGCGCGTGGTCCGCCGCCAGCCCGGGACCGGACAGCCAGGTCTCGACGCAGCCCCGGCGACCGCAGTAGCAGGGGGCGCCCGGCCGCTCGTCGTCGCGGGGCGCCGGCAGGGGGCCGTGGCCCCACTCGCCCGCGATGCCGTTGCGGCCGGTGAGCGCGCGACCGTCGAGGGCGATGCCGGACCCGACACCGGTGCCCAGGATCACCGCCCAGACCACGCGGGCCCCGGCGCCGGCGCCGTCGATCGCCTCCGACACCGCCAGGCAGTTGGCGTCGTTCTCGATCCGGAGCGAGCGCTCAAGGCGCGCGCCGAGATCGGCCGCGAACGGGTGTCCGTTGAGCCAGTGCGAGTTGGCGTTGCGCACGAGGCCCGTCGCCGGGGACAGGCTCCCGGGCATGCCGATGCCGACGCTGCAGGGCGCGCCGGCCTCGGCCTCGAGACGCAGGACGAGGTCGGCCACGGCCTCGACGGTGGCCCGGTAGGCGCCCCGCGGGGCGGGCATCCGCGCCTCGGCCAGGGTCGACCCGTCCCGGCCGAGCACGATCCCGGCGATCTTGGTGCCGCCGAGATCGATGCCGAGGCGCGGGCGACCCGCGTTCTCCGCCGCGGGCGATCCCATCACTCGGCGGCGGCGACCTTGCTGTCGGTGCCCATCGGCTGGGGCGACTCGTCGGCGATGTGGGTGCCGATGGCGACCGGGTGGGCCATCACCTCGTTGAGCTTGGCGACGTCGAGCTCGCCTTCCCAGCGGCTGACCACCACGCAGGCGACGCCGTTGCCCACGAGGTTGGTGAGCGCGCGGCACTCGGACATGAACTTGTCGATGCCGAGGACCAGGGTCATGGCGGCGACCGGCACCGGGCTGTTGGGGATCGCCGAGAGGGTCGCCGCCAGGGTGATGAAGCCGGCACCCGTGACGCCCGATGCGCCCTTCGAGGTCAGCATCGCCACCAGGATGATGGTGGCGTACTGGCTGATCGACAGGTCCACGCCCACGGCCTGCGCCAGGAACAGCGTCGCCAGCGTCATGTAGATGTTGGTGCCGTCGAGGTTGAACGAGTAGCCGGTCGGGACCACGAGACCGACGACCGAGTCCGAGGCGCCGAGGCGGCGCATCTTGGTCATGAGCTGCGGCAGCACCGTCTCGGAGGACGACGTGCCGACCACGATCAGCAGCTCGTCCTTGATGTAGGCGAGGAAGCGCAGGATCGAGAAGCCCGCGACCCGGGCGATCGTCCCGAGCACCACGAGCACGAACAGGATCGCCGTGATGTAGAAGGTGCCGACCAGCCACGCGAGGTCGTAGACCTTCTGGATGCCGTACTCGCCGATCGTGAACGCCATGGCGCCGAAGGCACCGACGGGGGCGAGCTTCACGACGATGCCGATGATCCGGAAGAAGATCTGGCCGGCGGTGTCGATCGCGTGGTTCACCGAGGCCGCGCGCTCACCGAGATTCGTCACCACGACGCCGGTGAGGATCGAGATCAGCAGCACCTGCAGCAGGTCGCCGGTGGCGAAGGGGTCGAGGAAGCTCTTCGGGATGATCGCCAGGATGTGGGCGACGGTGGAATCGGCGGCCGCCTTGCTGGCGTAGGTCGCGACCTTGCTGGCGTCGAGCTTCGACGGGTCGGCGTTGAAGCCGGCGCCGGGCCGGATCACCTCGCCGACGATGACGCCGATCAGCAGCGCGATGGTGGACACCACCTCGAAGTAGACCAGCGCCTTCAGGCCGACGCGGCCGACCTTCTTCAGGTCGCCGATCGACGCGATGCCGTGGACGATCGTGCAGAAGATGATCGGCGCGATCATCATCTTGATCAGGCCGATGAAGGCGTCGCCGAGCCACTTCATCGACTTGCCGGTAGCCGGGTCGTACCAGCCGAGCAGGACGCCGAGCGCGATGGCGATCAGCACCTGGATGTAGAGCACCTTGTACCAGGGCTCGCGGGGCGCTGCGGCGGGAGCCGTCGCCTGGATTGCCTGTGCCATGTCCATCCCGTGCGACGACCGCGCACCCTCCCGATTTGCCGGCACGCTAGCGACTATCACCCGGCGCCTCAACGGCTGCACGCTTATCCGCCCGGAACCATCCGTGACAAAAACCTGTCTTTCCCGGACGAAGATCTCTCGTATCCGAGAGCCGCGGACCCGCGAAAACAGACGGGCCGCAGCGCGATCTGCGCTGCGGCCCGGCCGTGCCTCGCGTCGTTGCGACGCGGGTCAGGTCTGCTGCTGGGTCCGGCGGGGGCGGACGGTCCAGCGCTCGAACATCGAGGCGGGATCCTCGCTCTTCCCGTCCTTGTTCTCGGCGGCGGGATCGGGCTGCTGGTGGATCGCCGCGCCGAGGGCCTGCGACAGGCTCTCGATGACGTCGTCGATGCGGGCATCCCCGTGCAGGGCGTCGCCGCTGCCGGATTGCGGGGCGGGCGTCTCAGCGGCCGGCGCGGCGTGCGCGGCCGCTTCCGGCGCGGGCTCCGGCTGCGGCTCGGGCTCGGGGTGATGCTCCGGGGCCGGCTCGGGCGGGCGCGGGGCGGCAGCGGCGGGCTCGGGAGCCGGCGGCGGGGCGGCGACGACCGGCGCGGCGGCGGCCAGCGCCGCGGGAGCCGCGGCCCGGCGCATAGCACCCATCGCACCCTCGTCGGACTCGGTGCTCCGGCTGCTGCTGCTGCTACCGTAACGGCCGAAGCCGAAGCGCGGCTCGATCAGGTCCAGCACCGCGTCCAGCGCGGCGTTGCTCAGCGCCACCTCCTCGGCCGCCGGCACGCCCTGGATGGCCAGGGCCGCCCGCTCGAAGGCCGGCTCGCTGCTGACCTCGCGGCCGAACCAGCTCGGGGCGTGGAAGCCGGCGGCCTCGCCGTCATCGTCGAAGGTGACGCTGATCAGGTCCAGGCTGCCGGGGGTGACGTAGCGGTCGATGGCGATCTCGCGCCCGCCGGCATTCAGCGTGGTGCGGTCGTAGGCGGCCTTGCCGGGGCACACGTCCAGCAGGGCGTCGCCGTGGGCGCGCGGGACGTCGGTGCGCTCCTCGACCGGGACTCCGTCCGGCCCCTTGTTCACCAGGACCAGCTGGCAGACCTGGCCGTCGACGCGCACGTAGGAGGCCCGGCCGCCCTGGGGCGCGAAGTGACCCTCGGTGATGCGGGCGCCACCCCGCTCCTTGCGGATCAGGCGGACCAGGGATGGTGCGACCAGAAATCGGCGAACGGTGCTCATGAACTCAAAACCCCTCCCGCTTGGTCGGCGGCGCGCCGATCCGGCGGACAGCCCTCAGCGCCGCCGGGCCGCACGGAAGGGGGCACGTGGAGCCGGCCCGCACGGCGTATAAGCTGACTGCCACGCCGTATTCGCCAGAGCCTGACCACTTCCGTCGCCAATCACCGGACAGCGACATCCTGAGACTATAGAGCGCTAAGCAAAAACGCGACGAAATCAAGACCGGATCCGGCCGAGGATCCGGCCCCGGCGGTCCCTGTCCCCGATATCCCGGCTTTCGCGCCGCGTTTCCGAACCCAGGTTAGCGGCCCCCGCGATTCATTCAGCCGGCTCGAAATTCATCGCCGCGCCGTTCATGCAGTAGCGCAGGCCGGTCGGCGCCGGGCCGTCGTCGAAGACGTGGCCCAGATGGCCCTTGCAGCGGGCGCAGTGCACTTCGGTGCGGACCATCCAGTGGCTGCGGTCCACCGTGGTCTCGACGGCGCCGTCGAGGGGCTCGAAGAAGCTCGGCCAGCCCGTTCCGGACTCGAACTTGGTGCCCTGCTCGAACAGCGGCTGACCGCAGCCGGCGCAGGTGAAGGTCCCGGCCCGCTTCTCGGCGAGCAGACAGCTCGTGCCGGCCCGCTCCGTGCCGTGCTCGCGCAGGACCCGGTACTGCTCCGGTGTCAGCGCCGAGCGCCACTCGGCGTCGCTGCGGGTCTCCGGGCTGGTGGTCGGCGTGTCGGCCATGGCGATCTCCCTTCTCGCCACGCTATATAGGGATCGCGCGCCCTATCCGGCAGTCCCGGAGGATGCCGCAGGGCGTCTCCGGGATCGGAGACGCGGCGTTCAGGCGGCGGCGCCGACGGTGTCGGCCATCCGCGCCCGGCGCGCGCCCATCGGCAGCGGCGCGCCCGTGGTGGTGTCGCGGGCGGTCTGGTGCTCCAGCTCCGCGTTGATCTCGCCTCCGAGCAGCACGATCGTCGAGGAGATCCAGATCCACGTCATGAAGCCGATCACGGCGCCGAGCGACCCGTAGGTCTCGTTGTAGGTGCCGAAATTGGCGACGTACCAGGAGAACAGGAGCGACGCGGCGAGCCAGAGTAGGCCCGCGACGACGCTGCCGAACCCGACCCAGCGCCAGCGGGCGTGCTCCCGGCTCGGCCCGAACCGGTAGAGCACCGACAGGCCGCCGAGCAGGACGATCAGGATCGCCGGCCAGCGCAGGGCCGCGAGCAGCCACGCGGTCGAGCCGAGGCCCAGGAAGTTCAGCATCACCGGCACGACGACGATCACGTTGAGCGCGACGATGATGAACAGCAGGGCGCCGACCGTGAAAGTGAGCGAGCGGAGGTTGAGCCAGAAGAAGTTTCGCTTCTCCTCCTCCTCGTAGACGACGTTCAGCGCGTCGAACATCGCCTTCATGGCCGCGTTGGCGCTCCAGATCGACAGGAGCAGGCTGGAGAAGAACGTGATGCTGAGGGAGCCGCTGCCCTTGGCGGCGATGCGCTTGACCTGGTCGCCGATGAGCTCGACCGCGCCGGACGGCAGGACCGCGTGCAGCTGGGCGAGGTGATCATTGATGACGGTCACGTCGGCGAAGAGGCCGTAGCAGGAGACCAGCGCGGCGATGGCGGGGAACAGCGACAGCAGCGTGTAGAAGGTCACCCCGGCGGCGACCGCCAGGACCCGGTCCTTGTTGAACTCCAGGTAGACCCGGACGACGATGTCCTTCCAGCCGGACCGCGTCATCTCGACGGGGCTGTCGGCGGCGCGGCCGCGCTCCGGCTGGGTCGCGGCGGTGAGCTGCGCGGCGCGCCCCGAGATCGAGCGCGCCCCCGCGGCGACGCCCTTCCGCAGGCCCCGATCGTCGCAGGACGGATCGCGGTCGAGCGGCGGCTCGTCGGCGGGGAGAGCCGCCGGCACGCGGCGCCGCGCCGGCGCCGCCGCGAGGGCGACCAGCGCCGAACCGAGCATCAGGATCCAGAGGATCGAGCCGCCCTCCGAGGGGCCGGTCGAACGCGACGGTGACGGGGGCATGGATCGGGGCCAGTGCGCGGAACTGCCGCGCTCGGGACTCCCAACGTCGTCGTGCCGCGGCCGTTCCGCGCGTCGCGCGGGGACGCCGCGGCCCTCCGCGCGTTGTGCTCGTTATGCGCGATCAGCCCCGACTCGGATTCTGCTGCAAGTTTGTCCTGGACGAGCCGCCCGGCACCCACGCCACCCTCAAGGCGGAGCGGGAGGCCACGCTGCACATGAACCTCACCAGCGTGACCATGGCCCATCTCACGAAGCTGGAGCCGGCCGCCCGGCGGGTGAAGCTCACCGGGCTCGTCGCCCACAACCTCGACGCCCTCGCCCGCCAGATCGCCTGGGTCGGGGCCCGGCCGCCGCTGGAGCGTCTCCTGCGCATGGCGAGCAACGTCCTTCCGGGCTACACCCACCCGATCGCGCAGCCGCTCTACGCCGAGCCCGAGATGGCGGCGCTGGTCGAGCGCGGCCTCGCCGAGGCCGGCGCGCTGGCCCGCCGGCTCGGGGTGCGCCTGAGCTTCCACCCGGGACCGTTCTGCCTGCTGGCGAGCCGCAACCCGGCGGCGATCGCCAACGGCCTGTCCGAGCTCGACTACCACGCCGAGATCTTCGACCGGATGGGCTACGGCGGCGGCTGGCATCCGCACGGCGCCCATATCAACATCCATGTCGGCGCGGGCGACCCGGGGGTCGAGGGCTTCCGCGAGACCCTGCCCCGGGCGAGCCGGGTGGCGCGCGACCTCGTGACGGTCGAGAACGACGAGAACGTGTTCGGCCTCGACGCGGTGCTGCGGCTCGCCGACCTCGTGCCCGTGGTGCTCGACCTGCACCACCACTGGGTCGAGAGCGGCGGGGAATATCTCGAGCCGGACGATGCCCGGATCGCCCGGGTGCAGGAATCCTGGCGCGGCGTCCGGCCCGTGGCCCATATCAGCGTGTCGCGCGAGGCGGTCTCCGCCGCCTGCGATCCGGACGCCCTGCCCGACTTCCCGGCCCTGCGCGCGGCCGGCCACGCGGTCCGGGACCTCGCGGCCCATTCCGACATGATGTGGAACCGGGCGGTGAACGACCTCGTCGCCCGGCACCTCGCCTGGGCGGATTTCGAGATCGAGGCCAAGGCGAAGAACCGCGCCTCCGTGCAGATCGCCCGACACATCCTGGCCCTCGAGGGGGCGGCGCCGATCGCGGCCGAATGACGGGACGGTCTCGACGCGTCCGCCGGTCCGCACTAGGCATCCCGGTATGAAGACCGCCGACTGCGACATCCTCATCGTCCCGGGGCTCGGGGGCTCCGAGGAGGACCATTGGCAGGCCCGCTGGGCGGGCCGCCTCGCCACCGCGCGCGTGGTCGAGCAGGACCAGTGGCACGAACCGACCCCGGAGGCGTGGTGCGGCCGCATCGCCGAGGCGGTCGCGGCGGCGACGCGGCCGGTCATCCTGATCGCCCACAGCCTCGGCGTGGTGGCGTGCGTCGAGGCGGTGCCGCGCTTTCCCGCGGGGGTGGTGCGCGGCGCCCTCCTGGTGGCGCTCCCGGACGTCGAGGAAGCGCCGGGCCTGCCCGACGCGGTCCGGGCCTTCGCGCCGGTGCCGCGCGATCCCCTGCCCTTCCCGGCCCTGCTGGTCGCCAGCCGTACCGACCCGTACTGCCGCTACGAGCGGGCGGACGACTTTGCCCATGCCTGGGGGGCGCTCACGGTCGACGCGGGCGAATCCGGCCACCTCAACGTGGCGAGCGGGCACGGCCCCTGGCCCGAGGGACTGATGCGGCTCGCCGGGTTCCTGAAGGGGCTCTGAGCCTGCGAGCCCTGCGGCGCGCGAGGACGATCGGCGTCCCCGGGGCTCGGCGGGATGGGACCGGCACGGGTCGTATTAACGCGCTGTTTACCACCGCCCTCTTCAGTGGCGGCACGGGCGGTCCTTCGTCCCGAAGCCGCCCCTGGAGAGCACCGTGACGCGCAAAGAGCTTCTCGAACGACTCGAAGCGGTGCAGACCGCCCTCGGCCCCCGGGCCCAGAGCAACTTCAACAGCTCGCTGTTCAACGACGTGACGCTGCTCAAGCGGATCGAGGCCTTCGAGGCCAAGCTCGGCGAGCCCGAGAAGCCGAAGACCGCCGACTACACCGGCAACATGTTCTCGCGCATCGCCAACCGCCGCGCCGCCGCGGGCGCCAAGTAGCCCCGCCCCTATTTCGGCTCGGCCTCGGCCGAGCGCAGCAGCTCGCCGGCGACGTCGGCGAGCCGCGGCGGGGCCTCCCGCACGAACGGCAGCGGCCGGCAGACGTTGAGCGCCGCGAGCCCGAACCGGGCGGTCATCAGCCCGTTGAGCACGCCCTCCCCCAGCTTGGCGGAGACCCGGGCGGCGATCCCGAGCCCCAGAACCTGCTGCATCACGCTCTCGCCCACCGCCATGCCGCCGGTGACCGTGAGATGCGCGAGCGCCGCGCGCCCCAGTCGCAGGAAGCCCAGGAAGCCCGGCCGGCCGCCGTAGATCGCGGCAATCTGGCGCAACAGCCGCACCGCCGCGAACACCACGAAGGCCACGTCGACGATCGCCCGCGGGCTCAGCGCCGTCACCGCCGAGACCTGCTTGGCCGTCGTCGCGATGGCGTTGCGCGCCTGCCGGTCGAGGCCGGCGAGCAGTTCGTGCTCGGCCAGGCCGATCCGGTCGTCGACGTCGAGGATCGCGTCGGCGGCCGCGTCGATCCGGGCGCGGCCCGCCGACAGGGCGTCGCGGTCCGCGTAGAAGGTCGAGAGCGCCTGCACCACCGCCTGCGCGCCGGTGTGGTCGCGGGTGGCGAGGGCGTCCAGCGCCGACTGGCGCAGCCGCTCGATCTTGCGCTCGCGCCGCAGGCCGGCGAGTTCCCGCACCACGATCGCCAGCAGCGCCAGCGCGGCGAGGCCCAGCAGCGCGAGGGCGACCCAGCCGAGCCAGGGGGCGGCCTGGAACAGGTCGCTGATCATCCGCTCGACCGACAGGCCGACGCCCAGGGAGACGAGGCCGCCCACCGCCGAGAAGAACAGGGCGCCCCAGGGCGAGCGCGAGCGCGGCGCCACCGGAACGGCGACGCCGTCGGCGGCGTCGAGGATCTCGAAGGGTTCCTCGACGATCCGGGCCTGCGGCGGCCGGGGCCCGAGCGGCGTCGTGGTCACGCTCGGCTCGCCGACCGGTTCGGGGCTGATCCGGAAGGCGCGGGGTTTCTGGCCGGAGGTCATGGTCGCGGGCTCCGCATCGCACACATCGTCACGCCAGCCGGTCGCCGATCAGGAACTGCATCGCCCGGTCGAGCCGGATCTGCGGCAGGTGCCCCGCGCGGCCGAGCCCGTCCGGGCGCACCAGCGGCGGCCGGAAGCGCGGGAAGCGCAGCGAGCCCGGCTCGACCGCGCCCTCCAGCACCGCCTCCGCGCGGGCCGGCAGCTCGCCCGGGAAGATCGCGGCCTCGCTGTTGCCGTCGAAGACCTCGTCGCCAACCACCTCGCCGGCTTCCGGCGTGCCGGCCACCGCCCGCAGCGTCTCCGACCCGTCGTGGACGGTGGTCTCGCGGGTGGCGCGCACCGAGGCGAGCGCCACCGTACCGACCCGGGCGCCCGCGGCCTCGGTCCGCCGCATGGCCCGCGACACGAGCAGCCGCAGCAGCGCGTCGAGCCGGTCGTGGCTCGTCTGGTGGAGATGGTCGGCCTTGGTGGCGGCGAACAGCACGCGGTCGGCCCGTGGCGCGAACAGCCGCGACAGCACCGTGTTGCGGCCGATGTTGAGGCTGAGCAGCACCGCGTCCAGCGCCTCCTCCAGCTCAGCCAGGGCGGTCGGCCCGGCATCGACCGCCGACAGGACGTCCACCAGCACGATCTGCCGGTCGACCCGCTGGAAATGGTCGCGGAAGAACGGCGTCACGACCTTGGCCTTGTAGGCCTCGAAGCGCCGCTCCATCAGCCCGGCGAGGCTGTCGGGGGCGATCGTCTCGGTGAGCCGGTCGAGGGGCGCGAAGGTGAGCGCCGGGGAACCCGCGAGGTCGCCCGGCATCAGGAACCGGCCCGGGGGCGTCGTCGCCACGGCTTCGGGGCCGGCGCGCAGGCCCGCGAGGTAGGTCTTGAAGGCGTCGCTCGCCCGCTCGGCCGCGACCTCGTCGAGGGGGCCGTTCGGGTCGAAGCCCTTCAGCGCCTCCAGCCAGGGCGCCGCCACGGCGGCGCGGCCGGGCCGGCGGGTGCCGCCGATCGTGGCCCGGGACCACGCCGTGTAGCTGGTCTCGATCAGCGCGAGGTCGAGGAGCCACTCGCCCGGGTAGTCGACCACGTCCAGCATCAGAGTCGCGGGGCCGGTGCGCCAGCCGGCGGCGCGCTCGTAGGCGATCTCCAGGCGGAACTGGCTGATCCGGTCGGTGGAGCGCGGCCAGCGCCGCGCCTCGGTGAGCGTCGCGAAATGCTCCTCGAAGGGGAAGCGCGGCACGTCGTCGTCGGGCTGGGGCACCAGCTTGGCGCGGCGCAGGCGGCCCTCCTGCGCGGGCGCGAAGGCCGGCAGCGCGTGGGTCTCCACGAGATGGTGGATCAGCGCCGTGGTGAACACGGTCTTGCCCGAGCGCGCGAGCCCGGTCACGCCCAGCCGCAGGGTCGGCTGGACCAGCAGGTCGTGCGAGGCTTCGGCGAAGGCTTTGACGGCCGAGCCGGCGCGCGCGGCAAGGTCGATCAGGGGCACGGGCGGGCTCGTGGTGAGGGGAACGGGCCGGGCAGAGGTGGCGCGGGCGGGCCGGAACCGCAAGGCTTGCCGCCCGGGAAGCCGCCCCTAGGGCGGCGCGGTGTTGGCGGCCGGCGTGGGCGGCTTCAGCCGGGCGATCGCCCCGGCGACGAGGTCCGGGCCGGCGCGCAGCGTGCCGAGCTCTACCGCCGACATCGCCAGCATCACGGGCGCCAGATTGGCGCGCGGCGTGCCGTCCGGCCCGAACAGGTCGAGGTCGTCGCCGGGCTTCAGGCCGACGCTGGCGCTGATGCGGTTGGCGTAGGCCTGGATCCGGACCTCGTCGCCGGTGCAGAGCGGAGCCGGCAGGCGCAGGTCGAGGACCGGCAGGCCGGCCGCGATCGCCGGCAGCAGCGCGGATTCTGCGACCATCCGGTCGGCACTCGGGACGCGACTTGGCTTCCGGTCGAGCAGCGCCGACGGGTCGGCGACGCTCCCGGCCGGGCGGCCGGTGGAGGCGGAGATGCCCGCGGCGATGTCGGGAACCGGCTGGAGCATCGCCACCCGCGGGATGGCGACCGGGCGCCGGGTCGGGCGGCCGGCCATCCGGGCGAGCGGCGACCAGGGCTGCACCCGCAGGGCCGCCCGGCCCCGCGGCGCGCCGCCGGGGCGGTGCGCGGCGAGGTAGCGCGCCCGCAGGGTCCGCCCGAGGCCGCGGGGCGCGAGGGCCGCCGAGACGACCGGCGCCGCTACCGCCCGGCCCGGCCGCGCGGGCGCGGCGCCGACGCGGCACTCGGCCGGCGCCCAGCGGCGCACGATGGCCAGCGCCGTGCGACGGCCGTAGTCGCGGTAGTAGCGCCGCAGCAGGTTCGCGGCGGCGTCGGCGCCGTCGTCGAGGGTGGCGAAGGCGGTGTGGCCCTCCCCGTCGGCGCCGATCTCGCCGGACCAGCGGGCGGACTTGATGCACCAGCCATTGTTGAGCCGCACGCAGCGGGCGACGTAGGGCGGGTCGTCCGCCAGCGAGGCCGTGATCGCCAGCGCCCGCGGCGTCAGCTGCGCGCCGGTCTGGGCGTTCCAGTTGGACACGGAGCGGGTCGCGGGGTCGAAGCGCGGGGGCCGGCTGTCCGCCGGGGCGGCGACCGTCGCGCGGGGCGGAAGGGCGCGCGCGAGGGCGTCCGCGCCGGCCTCGGCGCTCGGCACCAGGGTCGTGATCAGGATGAGCGCGTTCAGCAGCACGCGGTCGGGCCTTCGTGGCGGCGGACGGCCTGGATGCCGACGCGCGTCACGGGTTCAGGACCTTGAGCGCGGCCTCGTGCAGCCGCGGGTCGCCGGCCGCGATCACGCGGCCGCCGCCGGCGGCGGAGCCGCCGTCCCAGGCGGTGACCCGTCCCCCCGCCCCCTCGACGATCGGGATCAGCGCGACGATGTCGTAGGGCTTCAGCCCGGCCTCGACCACGAGGTCGATCTGGCCGGCGGCCAGCATGCAGTAGGCGTAGCAATCCGCGCCGTAGCGGGACATTCGCACCTGGCCTTCCAGCGCCCGGAAGCGCTCGGCCTCGTCGCCGGCCGCGAACAGCCGGGGATCCGTGGTCGCCAGGATCGCCTGGGCGAGGTCACCGCAGCGGCGGGTGCGCAGGGTCCGCTCGCCCGCCGGCGCGCGGAGCTTGGCGCTGCGCCCGTCCCCGGTGAACCGCTCCGCGAGGTAGGGCTGGTGCATCATCCCCCGCACCGGCACGCCGTTTCGGGTCAGCCCGATCAGGGTGCCCCAGGTCGGCAGGCCGCCGATGAAGGCGCGGGTGCCGTCGATCGGGTCGAGGACCCAGACGCACTCGGCGTCGGTGCGCTCCGCGCCGAACTCCTCGCCGAGGATGCCGTGGCCCGGGAAGGTCTGGCCGATCATCGCCCGGAGGACGACCTCGGCGGCCCGGTCGGCCTCGGTGACCGGATCGAACGGCGCCCCGCCGCGGGCCTTGTCGTCCAGGCCGAACTGGGCGCGGAAGAACGGCAGGATCGCCTTCCCGGACGCGTCCGCGAGGTCGTCCATGAACCGGCCGAGTTCGACGACGCTCATCCGTTCCGTCCCCTGTTGCGCCCGAAGGCCGCCCGGCCAAACGGCCCGTCCCGACGAAACCGGCGCGCGCCCCTGCCCGTCAAGCCCCCGCCCCCGCGCATCCGCGACTCACGCCCCGGCCGGCGCGGGCAGACGCGCCGCCTCGCCGCGGGCGTCCGAAGTGCCCTCCGATGTGTCCGCCGATGCGTCCGTCGCGGCCGCGCAGGTCGCGTCCTCCTGCGCGGCCGCCAGAATAGCCTCGACGGCCTCGCGCAGCGATCCCACCTGCGCGTCGGCCTCGGCGCCCCCCGGCCCGCCGGCGAGGCGGTTCGCCCCGCTGTCCTGGGCGAGCCACAGGCCGAGCAGGATCGGCACGCCCGGGACCCGGCCGCGCAGCCGGCGGATCAGACGGCGCAGGTGCGTCGGCTCGCCGTCGAGCGCCAGGGAGACCACGCAGGCGATCCGCGCCGGCCCGGCCTCGAACCGGCCGATCCGCACGGAGGCCGTCTCGGCGAAGGGGACCGTGCGGACGCCGAGGCCGCGCTTCTCCAGGATCTGCGAGAGGATCGCGGCCGCGGCCTCGTCCAGGAAGCCGCGCCCCGCCACGCACAGCACCGCGCCCTCGCGCGTCCAGGCGACGGGCAGCGCCTCCGCGGGCGGCCCCATCGGGAGCGGGCTGCAGGCGCTCTCCTCGCCGTCGCCCGTCGCCCCCGCGACGGCGTCGCTGCGGTCGGAGAGGTCGGCGATCAACTCGGTGAGCGCGGCGCGCATCGCGCCCTTCTGCTGCGCGGTCAGCACCCCGCGGGCCGCGTCGCGGGCGGCGAGTTCCAGCGCCTTGAGCACGACGTCGTCGTAGTAGGACGAGAGCGAGCATTCCTGCAGGATCAGCTCGGCATGGCCCAGCACCTCCTCGGAATCGCCCGCCAGGATGCGCTGGTAGAAGTTCTGGACCGGCGTCAGCGCTGGCCGGTCGCCGAACAGCACGTCCAGGAACTCCAGGTGCTCGACGTAGCGTCCGAGCACCACGAGGCAGACGGTCAGGGGCGTCGAGAGCAGCAGGCCGACCGGCCCCCACAGCCACGTCCAGAACAGGGCCGAGACCAGAACCGCGAAGGGCGAGAGCCCGGTGGATTGCCCGTAGAAGATCGGCTCGAAGACCTGGCCGGTCAGCGGCTCCAGGACGACGAACAGGATCGCCACGGCGATCATCATGTTCCAGCCGGGATCGACCGCCGCGGCGAGCGCCATCGGGAGGATCGCCGACAGGACCGCCCCGAGATACGGCACGAAGCGCATCAGGGCCGCGAAGATCGCCCAGAGCACCGGGTTCGGCACGCCGATGAGGTAGAGGCCGATGCCGATGACCACGCCGAAGGCGGCGTTGAGGGCGAGCTGGACCACGAAGTAGCGGCTCAGGCGCTTGGCCGCGTCGTCGATGGCCACGGTGGTCCGGTGCAGGTCGCTCGATCCGGCCAGCCGGATCATGCGGTCGCGCAGGTCCTCGCGCTGCATCAGCACGAACAGCAGCACCACGAAGACGATGCCGACCGTGGCCAGGGGATGCATCACCGGCGTGAGCACGGTCGAGAGCATCTCCAGGGAGCCCGGCGGGGTCGTGGCGACCTCGACGAGGACGGGCTTGGGCGCGGCCTGGGCCGGCTCGGGAGCCGCCGACGGCGACGAGGGCGGCGTTGCCGGCGACGTTGACGGCGGTGGCGCGGCCGGCTGCGCCTCCGGGCTCCCGGCCTCCTTTGCGCCGCCGTGCAGCGCCCGGCCGATATTGGCGACGTATTCCGTGACGTGGCCCACGGGCGAGTCGCGCAGGCCGTTGATCTTGCGCTCGATCGTGGCCCGGTAACGCGGGACGTCCCCCGCGAGATCGGCCGCCTGGATGCCGATCAGGGTCGCCAGAGAGGCCACGATGCCCACGGTCAGGAGCACGCTGACGCCCACCGCCACCAGCCGCGGCAGCCGCAGCCGCCGCAGGCGGTTCACCAGCGGCGTCAGCACGAACGACAGCAGCAGCGCGATCGCGATCGGGATGAAGATCTCGCGGCCGAAATACAGGGCGGCGATGATGGTGGCGCCGACCACGACCGGCGACGCCATGGCGGCCCGCGGCGTCTCGGCCGCGGCGACGCGGGTCGGCCGCGGCGGGATCAGGGGAGTCCCGGGCCGCGCTGCCGGTTCGACCCCGACCGGGGTTCTCGTGCCCATACCGTGATCCACGTCCCGAACGCCACGCGCGGGCGGCCGCCGGGAGCGGCGGAAGCCTCGCGGACGGGGAACGGCACAGGACGCGAAATCGATCCCGCGGGTTTCGCGTTCAGGTTAGGCCCCCGCGACGCCGGCCCGCGCCACGTCGCCCGCATCCTTCAGCTCGGGCAGAGACCAGCACAGCTGCATCACCTTCCTGGCCTGCGCGTCCGGCAGGATGCCGGCGGCGAGGTCGGTGAATTTCGCCTCCAGCTGCGCGTCCGACATCGGCTTCTCGACGCTGCCGATGGCGTGCTCGATATGCCGGTGGAAGGTCCGCCCGTCGTTCAGCGTCACGGTCATGTCGACCTGCGCGGGATCGACGCCGGGGGTGATCACCGGCACCACCTTCTGGCGCAGGGCCACCACCCGCGGATCGTTCACCGCCCGGTCGCTGAACTGCTTCTCGCCGCCCGCGCCCTCCACGAAGGCCACCGCGGCGGCGTGGTAGATGCTGAACTTGCCCTCCAGGCCGGTCTTCGGCGCGGTCTTGCCGGTCAGCTCCAGGACGAGCGGGTGGACCTTCAGGTCGACGCGCTGGATGTCCTCCGGCCTGACGTGGTCCTGGTCGCGGATCTGGATCGCCGCGTCGATCGTCGGGTGCATGACGATCCCGCAGGCGAAGGGCTTGTAGGTGTTGAGCTGCGCCTCGTAGCGGGTGCCGAGGCCGTCGGTGATCTGCGACCAGTCCTGCTTGGTGGAGATCGTGTTGGCCCAGCCGCGCTTGGCCTCGATCATGCCGTCCGACGAGGTGAAGCCCTTGGCCGCCAGGATCGCGGCGAACAACCCGTTCGACGCGGCCCGGCCCGGGTTGAAGCTCTTGTTCATCGAGCCGAACGACTCGCGCAGGCCCACCGGCTGCGAGGCGGCGAGGCCGAGGGCGTAGACCATCTGCTGCTCCGTGAGGCCCATCAGCTTGCCCGCGGCGGCGGCCGATCCGAACACGCCCGCGGTGCCGGTGATGTGCCACCCGGCATCGTAGTGGTTCGGGTAGACCGCGTTGCCGATCCGGCATTCGGCCTCGATCCCGACCACCAGGGCTTCGAGGAAGTCCTTGCCGGAGACCGGTTTCATCGCCGCGTAGGCCAGGATCGCCGAGGCGACCGGGCCGGCCGGGTGGATGATCGTCTTCAGGTGGGTGTCGTCGAAGTCGAAGATGTGGCTCGACACGCCGTTGAGGAAGGCGGCGTTCATGATGTCGAACCGCTCGGTCCGTCCGAACAGCCCGGCCTGCGGCGGCCCGGAGAAGAGCTGCAGCGCCGAGACCGCCACGTCGACGGTCTCGTGGTGCGAGCCGCCGATGGCCACCCCGACCCAGTTGAGGAAGCTGCGCACGCCCTCGCGGCGGACGGGCTCCGGCAGGGTGTCGTAGGAGGATCCCAGGATCCACTGCGCGAGGATCTTCGTGACGTGCGGCGGCGCTGCCTTCGCGGCCGGCTTCGCGGCCTCGGCCGCCTGCGCGCCCTGCAGGGCGGGCGCCGTCAGGGCGAGGCCCGCGGCCCCGATGAGCGAGCGGCGATTCATCGACATGGCGTTCTCCCGGACAGGGCCGCCCGAGGCGCCCCGATTGCCGGACATGATAATGAATTCATCCCTGGGGCGGCGGCCTCCGTGTTTCACCGCAGCGGGTCTGATACCGTTTCCGGTTGAACGCTTCGGTCGGTGCGGCCCGCTCCGTCTTTGCGAGCGCAGCGAAGCAACCCAGGGCTGCGGGACAGCAGGGGGCGTGGCGCTATCTGGATTGCTTCGCTCCGCTCGCAAGGACGGCGGAACCGATCTGATCAACCGGAAACGGTACGAACCCCCTTCACACCACTACCGGGAGTGCCTCCTGCGCGCCCACGCCGAAGACGCGCCGGTACCGGGCGACCTCGTCGGCCGGGCCCTGCGCCTTGGTGGGATTGTCGGAGAGCTTCACGGTCGGCCGGCCGTCGGCCTGCGTGACCTTGCAGACGATGGAGACCGGGTCGAGCTTGCCGTCCGGCAGGAGCCCGCGGAAATCGTTGGTGAGCAGCGTGCCCCAGCCGTAGCCGATGCGCATGCGCCCGTGGAACCGGGCGTGGATGCGCTCGATCTCGTCGATGTCGAGGCCGTCCGAGAAGATCGCGAGCTTCTCCCGCGGGTCGTGCCCGCGATCCTGCCAGAAGCGGATGACCTCCTCGCCACCCTCGATCGGGTCCTTCGAGTCGATGCGGATGCCGGTCCAGTCGCTGACCCAGTCGGGGGCGTTCGCCAGGAACCCGGTGGTTCCGTAGGTATCGGGCAGGATCACCAGCAGGTTGCCGCCGTAATCCTCCTGCCAGTCGGCGAGCACCGCGTAGGGCGCGGCGGCGAGCGCCGCGTCGTCCTCGGCGAGCGCCGCGTAGACCATCGGCAATTCGTGGGCGTTCGTCCCCACCGGCTCGACCTCCTGCCGGGCCGCGATCAGGCAATTGGAGGTGCCGAGGAACGCGCCGTCCAGGCCCTCCGCCATGGCCTGCACGCACCAGTCCTGCCACAGGAATCCGTGGCGCCGACGCGTGCCGAAATCCGCTACCGACAGGTCCGGAAGTCTCTGCAGCCGCTCGATCTTCTCCCAGACCCGGGTCATGGCGCGGGCGTAGAGCACCTGCAGGTCGAGCTTGCCGAGGCCCCGCAGCACGGCCCGCGCCCGCAGCTCGTTCAGGATCGCGAGCGCCGGGACCTCCCACATGGTGGTCTCGACCCAGGGGCCGTGGAAAGTCAGCTCGTACTGGCCGTCATGGACGGCGAGCTCGTATTCGGGGAGCTGGAAGGTCTCGAACCAGGAGACAAATTCGGGGCCGAGGATGCGTCCCTGGCCGCGGAACACGTTGCCCCGCAGCCACGTGATCTCGCCCTTGCTGAGGCGCAGCGTCCGCGCGTGGTCGAGCTGTTCCCGCAGCAGCCCGGCATCGACCTCGTCGGCGATCCGGATCCGGCGGGTGCGGTTGGTGATGCCGAAGGTGGTCTGGATGGCAGGGTGCCGGCGCAGGATCGTCTGCGCCATCAGGAGCTTGTAGAAATCGGTGTCGAGGAGCGACCGCACGATCGGGTCGATGCGGAAACTGTGATCGTAGACCCGTTTCGCCAGATCGAGCATTCGTCAGGCACTCTGCCGCGCTTGGAACGCGCAGAGCGCATGCCGGGACCGCACACGTCAAGAAGACGGGCGGCCTCCGCCCGGAGACCGCCCGCGAAACCGCCGATCCTGACGACCGATCCTCAGGCGAGGTCGACCTTCTTGGTCTCGGTCTTCGGGCTCTCGCCGGTGAGCGAGGCCTTCACGTAGCCGTAGAGGTGCAGCATCGTGCTGTTCGGGCTGTCCCAGTACTCGCCCTTCTCCGGGTGGACGCGGATCAGAGCGACCTCCGGGTCGTCCTTGCCGTTCGGGAACCAAGTCTTCAGGCTCTCATTCCACTTCGCGTCGATGATCGACTGGTCGCGCACGATCTCGGCCTTACCGGCCACCGAGACGTAGTTCTGGCTCGACGGGTCGGAATAGGCGAGGTTGATCTGGTTATCCTTGCTGATCTCGGCCGTCTTGGGCGAGTGCAGCTTGGTGAAGAACCACAGGTCGCCGTTCTCGTCGGCGTCGTTGTTCCACATCGGGCGGCTGTTGAGCGTGCCGTCGGAGTCGACGGTGGTCATCATGGCGATCTTCACGTCCTTGATGAGCTCGAACAGCTTCTTCGCGCCCTCGTGGTCGCGGTGGTTGCCCTGATGCATGAAAGTGGTCTCCTACGCGTCGTTTCGGTCCCGGCGGGGTCTCCGGAGGGTGCCCCGCCCGAAGGCTGCCCCGACAACGGATCAGTCTCCGGTTGGTTCAGCTTGCCCGTGCGGTGAGGAGGTTCGTATGCGAGGTGTTCGGAGATTGGGGCGTACGGCCGCGGCGCTGGCGCTGGGCGCGCTCTGTCTCGGCGCTCGGCCGGCCGGCGCCGAGGTGCGTTTCGGCCCGGGCGTGCGCATCGGCGGCCACGACTTCTCGAACCGCCGCTACGGCAGCGTCCACATCGAGCGCGTGAAGCGCCTACGCGGCCCCCTCGGCTGCCGTCGCCTGCGGCACGGGTTCTACCGGCGCGGCGACGGGACCGTGGTGCGCGGCCCGATGGAGGCGTGCAACCTCATCGCCCGGCCGCACTGACGCCGGCACGGTCCGGGCGGCGCCCCGCTCCGGCGCGCGATGGCCGCGGGGACGCGGGCCACCGGAGCGCGCCGATCTCGGGCTCGGGGTCTGGTGTTCTGGGCCCGCTCGGTTACATGCACTGGCATACCTGCTTGCCCCGGTGGAGAACGATTTTGGCGATCACCCGCGACGACGTGCTGAAGGCGCTCGCCGACGTCACCGTCGATGCCGCCGGCACCACCTTGCCCGGCTCGGGACGGCTGTCCCAGGTCGTGGTCGATCCGAACAGCCGCGTGATGTTCTCGATCCTCGTCGATCCCAGCGAGGCCGAGCGGTTCGAGCCGGTGCGGCGCCAAGCCGAGGGGCGCGTCCTGAAGATGCCGGGCGTCTCGGGCGTGTTCGCGAGCCTCACCTCCGAGCGGAACCAGAGCCACCCGGCCCAGAGCGGCGCCGCTCCCCGGCCCGTGACGCCGCCTCCGGTCGCGCCGCCGCGGCCCGGCGCGCCGCCGAACCAGGGCCCGCAGATCGCGGGCGTGCGCCACATCGTGGCGGTCGCATCCGGCAAGGGCGGCGTCGGCAAGTCGACCACCGCCTGCAACCTCGCCCTGGCGCTCCAGGCGCAGGGGCTGAAGGTCGGCCTCCTCGACGCCGACATCTACGGCCCCTCCGTGCCGAAGCTGTTCGGGCTCTCGGGCAAGCCCAACGTCGTCGACAACAAGGCCATGGAGCCGATGGTCGGCTACGGCCTCAAGGTCATGTCGATCGGCTTCCTGATCGAGCCCGAGACGGCGATGATCTGGCGCGGCCCGATGGTGCAGTCGGCCATCACCCAGATGCTGCGCGACGTGCTCTGGGGCGAGCTCGACGTGCTGCTCGTCGACATGCCGCCCGGCACCGGCGACGCGCAGCTCACCATGGCGCAGGCGACGCCGCTCTCCGGCGCCGTGATCGTCTCCACCCCGCAGGATCTCGCGCTGATCGACGCGCGGCGCGGCGTGACCATGTTCAAGAAGGTCGCGGTGCCGATCCTCGGCGTGATCGAGAACATGGCGACCTTCGTCTGCCCGAATTGCGGCCACGCCTCGCACATCTTCGGGCACGGCGGCGCGCGGAACGAGGCGCAGCGGCTCGGCGTGCCGTTCCTCGGCGAGGTGCCGCTGAACATGACCATCCGCGAGACCTCGGATGCCGGTCGGCCGGTGGTGGCGACCGATCCGGAGGGGCCGCACGCCAAGGTCTACCGGGACATCGCCGCCCAGCTCTGGGCGAACCTGTCCGGCGCTCCGGCCGGGCGGACGGCGCCGAAGATCGTCTTCGAGTGATCCTGTGCCCTCCCCGCCTCTTCCGCCGCCGGTCCTGGGCCTGATCCTCGCCGGCGGGCGGGCGCGGCGGATGGGCGGGGGCGACAAGCCGCTGCTGCGGCTCGGGGGGCGGACCCTGCTGGAGCGGGTGGTCGAGCGGCTGGGGCCGCAATGCGGGGCGGGACTGGCGCTCAGCGCCAACGGCGACCCGGCGCGGTTCTCCGGCTTTCCCGGTCCGGTCCTGCCGGACCCCGTGCCGGATCAGCCGGGCCCGCTCGCCGGCATCCTCGCCGGGCTGGAGCACGCCGGCGCGCGGGGTATCGCGCGGGTGGTGAGCGTGTCGGGCGACGCGCCGTTCCTGCCGGAGGATCTGGTAGCGCGCCTCGGCGCGGCCGGACCGGAGACCGGCATCGCGCTCGCGGCCTCAGGGGAGCGGCAGCACTACACGATCGCGCTCTGGCCGACGGCTCTGAGCGACGCGCTCCGGGACTATCTCGAACGCGGCGAGCGGCGCGTCGGCGCCTTCATCGCGCGCCACGGGGCCGCGGTCGCGACCTGGCCGATCGAGCCCGTGGACCCGTTCCTCAACATCAATTCGCCGGCGGATCTGGCGGCGGCGGAAGCCCTGGACCGCGGGTGATGCGGCCCGCCGTCATCACGAGCGAAGCGAAGTGACCCCCCAGGGCAACGCGAAATCTTGGAGATGTGGCGCGACCCTGGCTCGCTTCGCTCCGCTCGCAAAGACGGTACAGCCGAAGCCATCGAGAGATGGCTTCGGCTGTGAGGCTTGATCCGAGCTCAGGCCGCCGCGACGGTCGCCTTCACGATCTTGTCCGGCGAGCGCGGCGGCTCGCCCTTGTTGATCGTGTCGACCACGTCCATGCCTTCCACGACCTTGCCCCACACCGTGTACTGCTTGTCGAGGAAGCGGGCGTCGTCGAAGCAGATGAAGAACTGCGAGTTCGCCGAGTGCGGGAAGTTCGTCCGCGCCATCGAGCAGGTGCCGCGCACGTGCGGCTCGGCGTTGAACTCGGCCTTCAAGTCCGGCAGGTCGGAGCCGCCCGAGCCGGTGCCGGTCGGGTCGCCGGTCTGGGCCATGAACCCGTCGATCACCCGGTGGAACGGCACGCCGTCGTAGAAGCCCTGGGCGGCGAGCGTCTTGATGCGCTCGACGTGGCCCGGGGCGAGGTCGGGGCGCAGCGCGATCACGACGCGGCCCTTGGTGGTCTCCAGCACGATGGTCTCGTTGTCGGCCATAGTCTTTCCTTCCGGTTGGGGGAACTGTATCGGCGCGTGCCGGATCCGGCCAGCGCCCGTGTCGGTCTCGCCGGCGCTCAGGCCGGCGGGCGGTAGACGAAGCGGAGCGCCACCGGCCGCCCCGCGATCGCCCGGCCCAGACCCGGCGTGATGTGGACCGGGGTGCAGCGCGCGAGGGCGTCGAGGGTCCCGCGCACCAGGGTATTCCGCCGATCGCCCGCGACCCCCGCCGCGTAGGTGACGCGGGGCGGCCCGATCAGGCTGCCGTCGCGCCGCAGCGCGAGCCGCAGGGTGATCTCGATGTCGTCGGACCCGCCGCTCGGGCGGCCGAGGCCGCCCGGTGCCTGCCAGCAGGCGGCGAGCGCCGGGTAGAGCTCGGCCAGGGTGTCGGCGGGCTTGGTCGCCATCCGGGCGACCGGGACCGGGACCGTGGCGCGCAGGGTCTGGGGCAGGCTCAGCGGGTAGCCGCCCCCCGGCTCCTCGGCGTAGCCGTAGAACGGCGCGCCGTCATAGGCCGCGGCGGCCGCCGGGATCAAGCTCAGCAGGAGGATCGAGGCGGCGCGCCGGCCCGGCATGCGGCCGCTACTTGGCCTTCTCGGCGAGCGTCATGCTGACGATCTTGTCGGGATCCTGGACGGCCCCGCCCGGCGCGCCTGGGGCGGCCTTCTTGATCTTGTCGAGGACGTCGAGCCCGTCCGTGACGTTGCCGACGATCGTGTACTGGCCGTTCAGGAACGGCGCGTCGCCGAGGCAGATGAAGAACTGCGAGTTCGCCGAGTTCGGATCCTGCGAGCGGGCCATGCCCACGGTGCCGCGGCGGAACTGGGCCGACTGCGTGAACTCGGCCGGGATGTTCGGCAGGCTGGAGCCGCCGGTGCCGTTGCCCTTCGGGTCGCCGGTCTGGGCCATGAACCCGTCGATGACGCGGTGGAACTTGAGGCCGTTGTAGAAGCCCTGCGAGACGAGGGTCTTGATCTGCTTGACGTGCTTGGGCGCGATGTCGGGCCGCAGCTCGATGGTGATCCGCCCGTCCTTGGTCTGGAGATAGACCGTGTTGGCGTCGGCGGCCCGGGCCGCCTGGGCGGTGCCGAGCGTCAGGGCGAGCGCGAGGAGGGCGTGGCGTCGGTTCATCGAAGTCCTTCCAGGGTCGGGCCGGTGTCAGGAATGGGCGGCGAAGCGCTGCCGGAGCCGCGCGGCGACCGCCGCGGGCACGAAGGGCGAGACGTCACCCCCCATGCCGGCGATCTGGCGCACCAGCGTCGCGGTGATCGGGCGGGCCTGCGTCGAGGCGGGCAGGAACACGGTCTGCACCTCGGGCGCCATGGCACCGTTCATGCCGGCGAGCTGCATCTCGTAGTCGAGATCCGTGCCGTCGCGCAGGCCGCGGATGAAGATCGCGGCGCCGCAGCGCCGGGCGGCCGAGACGGCGAGATCGTTGAAGGTGACGATCTCCAGCGCCGCACCCTCGGCCTGGGCCACCGGCCCGCAGGTCTCGGTCAGGAGCGCCGCCCGCTCCTCGGCGGAGAACAGCGGGGCCTTGCCGGGGTGGACGCCGATGGCGATCACGAGGCGGTCCACCAGCCGGCAGGCCTGGCGGACCACGTCGAGATGGCCGTTCGTGACCGGATCGAACGAGCCGGCGTAGAGGGCAGTGCGGGTCATCGCGACCCGACCTAGAGCATTTTCGCGCCGGACGGAACCGGGCGGCGCCTCAGGCCTCCTCGCCGCCCTCGGGGCCGGCCTCGGCGCCCTCGTCCTCGCCCTCGATGTGCTCCACCGAGACGACCTTCTCGTCCTTGGCGGTGTTGAACACCGTCACGCCCTGCGAGGCGCGGCCGACGATGCGGATGTCGTCCACCGGCACGCGGATGAGCTGGCCGCCGTCGGTCACCAGCATGATCTGGTCCGAGGCCTCGACGGGGAAGGACGCCACGAGGCTGCCGTTGCGGGGATTGACCCGCATCGCCGTGATGCCCTTCCCGCCGCGTCCCGAGGTCCGGTACTCGAACGACGAGGAGCGCTTGCCGAAGCCCCGCTCCGACAGGGTCAGCACGTACTGCTCGGCCGCGCCCATCTCGTTGTAGCGGTCGAGCGAGATCGCGGCCGCCTCGGCGCCGTCCTCGGGCTCCGCGTCGCCGTTCTCCTCGGCCTCGCCGGTCACGGCGCGGCGCATCTTCAGGTAGCCGGCCCGCTCCTCGGCGCTGGCGTCGAAGGCGTTCAGGATGGTCATCGAGATGACCCGGTCGTCCTTGGCCAGCAGGATGCCGCGCACGCCGGTCGAGTCGCGGCCCTTGAACACGCGCACGTCCTCGACGGGGAAGCGGATGCACTGACCCAGAGCGGTGGTCAGCAGCACGTTCTGGTCCGGCCGGCAGATCTCGACGTGGACGATGTGGTCGCCCGGGTCGAGCTTCATGGCGATCTTGCCGTTGCGGTTCACCGTGGTGAAGTCCGACAGCTTGTTGCGCCGGACGTTGCCGCGCGCGGTCGCGAACATGACGTCGAGCGTCTCCCACGACGCCTCGTCCTCGGGCAGCGGCATGATCGTGGTGATGCGCTCGGAGGTGTCCTGCAATTGCAGGATGTTGACCAGCGCCTTGCCGCGGGCGTTCGGGGCGGCCATCGGCAGGCGCCAGACCTTCTCCTTGTAGGCCTGGCCCTGGCTGGAGAAGAACAGCACCGGCGTGTGGGTGTTGGCCACGAACAGGCGGGTGACGAAATCCTCGTCGCGGGTCGCCATGCCGGAGCGGCCCTTGCCGCCGCGGCGCTGGGCCCGGTAGGTCGAGAGCGGCACGCGCTTGACGTAGCCGGCGTGCGACACGGTCACGACCATGTCCTCGCGGGCGATCAGATCCTCGTCCTCGACGCTGCCGTCGAAGTCGACGATCTCGGTCCGGCGCGGGGTGGCGAACTGCTCGCGGACCTCGGCGAGCTCGCCCTTGACGATGCCCTGGATGCGGGCGCGCGAGCGCAGGATGTCGAGGTAGTCGGCGATCTCGTCCGCCAGCGTCTTCAGCTCGTCGCCGACCTCGTCGCGGCCCAGAGCCGTCAGGCGCTGCAGGCGCAGGTCGAGGATGGCGCGGGCCTGGGTCTCGGACAGGCGGTAGGTCCCGTCCTCGGCGACGCGGTGGCGCGGGTCGTCCACCAGCGCGATCAGCGGCGCGATGTCGTGGGCCGGCCAGTCGCGGGCCATCAGGGCCTCGCGGGCCGTGTTCGGGTCCGGCGAGGTCCGGATCAGGCGGATCACCTCGTCGATGTTGGCGACCGCGATGGCGAGGCCGCACAAGACGTGGGCGCGCTCGCGGGCCTTGCCGAGCAGGAACTTGGTCCGGCGGGAGACGACCTCCTCGCGGAAATCCACGAAGGCCTGGAGCAGGTCCTTCAGGTTCATCAGCTCGGGGCGGCCGCCGTTCAGCGCCACCATGTTGCAGCCGAAGGAGCTCTGCAGCGGCGTGAACCGGTAGAGCTGGTTCAGCACCACGTCGGCCATGGCGTCGCGCTTGATCTCGACGACGATGCGCATGCCCGTCCGGTCGGATTCGTCGCGCAGGTCCGAGATGCCCTCGACGCGCTTCTCCTTCACCAGCTCGGCGATCTTCTCGACGAGCGTCGCCTTGTTCACCTGATAGGGGATCTCGGTGAAGATCAGCGCCTCGCGCTCCTTGCGCAGCTCCTCGACATGCGACTTGGCGCGCATGATCACCGAGCCGCGGCCCGTCGCGTAGGCCTGCCGGGTGCCGGCGCGGCCGAGGATCATGCCGCCGGTCGGGAAGTCCGGGCCGGGCACGATCTCGGTGAGCTGCTCGATGGTCAGGCCCGGATCGTCGATCAGCGCCACGCAGGCGTCGATCAGCTCGCCGAGATTGTGCGGCGGGATGTTGGTCGCCATGCCGACCGCGATGCCGCCCGCGCCGTTGACCAGCAGGTTCGGGAAGCGGGCCGGCAGGACGGTCGGCTCCTCGCGCGACTCGTCGTAGTTCGGTCCGAAATCGACGGTGTTCTTGTCGATATCGGTGAGCAGCGCGGTGGCGGGCTTGGCCAGCCGCGACTCGGTGTAGCGCATGGCGGCCGGCGGATCGCCGTCCACCGAGCCGAAATTGCCCTGCCCGTCGATGAGCATGAGGCGCATGGAGAAGTCCTGCGCCATCCGCACGAGGGCGTCGTAGATCGATTGGTCGCCGTGCGGGTGGTAGAGACCGATCACGTCGCCGACGATGCGCGCCGACTTGACGTATTTCCGCTCGGGCAGGTGCCCGGATTCGAAGGCGGAGTAGAGGATGCGCCGGTGCACCGGCTTGAGACCGTCGCGGGCGTCGGGAAGCGCCCGGCTCACGATCACGCTCATCGCGTAATCGAGGTAGGAGCGGCGCATCTCGTCGGTGATGGAGACGGGGCGGATGTCGCTGGCGGGCGGGGCGGCGCCAGTCGGATCGTTCTCGGCCAAGTCGGTATCCGTTCTGAAGCCCGGACGGGCGGTGCTCACGGCCGTTCCCGGGTGGCGCGCGATGCGCCGGAACGGCCTCTCGGAAGAGCAGTGATATCAGACGGTTAAATAAGGTTTTCCGAGGCCGCCCGCAAGGTCGCAGCGCGGCTGCCGGCGCGCGTCCCGGCCGGGATGCGTCCCGGCCGTATCGGGCCGGGACGCGCAGGGCCGCGCTCAGTAGAACGTGACGTGCCGGTGGCCGTACGGACGGGCGTACGGGCGGCCATGCCAGACGTGGTGGCGGTGCCAGTGCCGGCGGAAATGGTGGTGCCGGTGCCAGTGATGGCGACGGTGCCAGTGGTGGCGGCGGTGGTGCCAGTGGCGCCGCCAGTGGTGGCGGCGGTGCCAGTGGCGGCGGTGGCGCCAGTGGGCCTGCTGCACCGCGGGGGCGGGCGCGGCGGCCTCGGCGCTCGCGGGGACCGGCAGGGGCGCCGCGCGCGCGGGCGCACTCGCCAGCCCGCCGAGCAGCGCGGCGAGGAGGACCAGGATCGGCCAGGGTCGCATCGTTTCTCTCCCGTGTGAGCGCCCGTCCGAGTCCAGCGGATCCGGGCCGGCACGAGGCTCGCGCCGTCGCCTGAAACGGCCAAGGTCGGCAAACGGTTCGATCCGTTCCGACTGCGCAGATGCGCCACCCTCGCGCACCACCCTCGCGCACCGCCCTTGCGCGGGGCCGGAAAGCGCCCAGTTTCCGGAGCAGGCGCTTCCGGGCCGTCTCCCGCCCGGCTTCCCGACGAGCCGCGTAAGACTCCCATGGCGTTCGCGTTCCCCGACACATTCCGCGCCCTCCTCCCGCGCCGCTTCCGGGACCGACGCCCGCGGGTCGCGGTGGTCCGGCTGTCGGGCACGATCGGGGCGGTCTCGCCGCTCCGGCCGGGGCTCTCGATCGGGGGCGTCGCGGGCAGCCTGGAGCGCGCCTTCGGGATGCCGGGGGTGAAGGCGGTGGCGCTGGTGATCAACTCGCCCGGCGGCTCGCCGGCGCAGTCGCACCTGATCCACCGCCGCATCCGGGCGCTGGCCGAGGAGAAGGGCGTGCCGGTGATCGCCTTCGTGGAGGATGTCGCGGCCTCCGGCGGCTACATGATCGCCTGCGCGGCCGACGAGATCGTCGCCGACCCGACCTCGATCGTCGGCTCGATCGGCGTGGTCTCGGCCGGCTTCGGCTTCCACGGCCTCCTGGAGAAGCTCGGCGTCGAGCGCCGGGTGCACACGCAGGGCGAGGCGAAGTCGATGCTCGACCCGTTCCGCCCGGAGGATCCCGCCGACGTGGAGCGCCTGAAGCGCATCCAGGCCGACGTGCAGGACCTGTTCACCGGCCTCGTCACGGCCCGGCGCCCGGGCCTGTCGACGTCCGAGAACCTGTTCACCGGCGCGGTCTGGACCGGGCGGCAGGCGCTGCCCCTCGGCCTCGTCGACGCCCTGGGCGACGTGCGCACCGCGATGCGTGCGCGCTTCGGCGAGAAGGTCGACCTGCGCCTCGTCGCCGAGGCGCGCGGCGGCCTGCTCTCCCGCATCCTGCGCCGGGGCGGCGCGCCGGGCGGGATCGACCTGGCCGAGGGGGCGATGGCCGCGTTCGCGGAGCGCGCGGCCTTCGCCCGCTACGGGCTCTGAGGGCTCAGGCCGCGACCTGACCGAGGAAGCGCTCGATCTCGCCCTCGAGGTCGGCCGCGACCGCGTCGACGGTCTGAGCCGCCTCGGTGACCGTGGCGGCCATGCGGGCCGAGCGCCGCGCGGCGCCGGCGACCGTGGTCAGGCCGCCCGCGATGGCCTCGGTGGCGCCGGCCGTGTCGGCGACGTTGCGGGAGATCTCGGCGGTGGCCGCGCCCTGGGCCGAGACCGCCGACGCGATCCCACCCGTGGTGGCGCTGACCGCCCGCATCCGCTCGCCCATCCGGCCGATGGCCGCCACGGCCGCCGTCGTCGAGGCCTGCACGCCGGCGATCTGGCTGCCGATCTCCTCGGTCGCCCGCGCGGTCTGCGACGCCAGCGCCTTCACCTCCGCGGCCACCACGGCGAAGCCCTTGCCGGCGGCGCCGGCCCGGGCGGACTCGATCGTGGCGTTGAGCGCCAGCAGGTTGGTCTGCTCGGCGATCTGGCGGATCAGCCCGACCACCGCGCCGATGCGCCCCGCGGCCTCGGCGAGCTCGCCGATCTCGGCGTTCATGGCGTCCGACTCCGCGGCGGCCGTGGCCACCAGGGCCTCGGCCTGGTCGAGCTGGGTCTCGATCTCCGCGATGGAGGCGGAGAGCTCCTCGGCGGCGCTCGCGACGGTCTGGACGCTGGCGGAGGTCTCGTGCGAGCCGCGCTCGGTCTCGGCGACGGCGGCCTCCGCCTCGGCGGAGCTGGCCGCCATCTCGCCGGCCCGGGCGCGCATCGCGCCGGTGCTGGCGGTCAGCGCGTCCTTCAGGCGGACGATCTGGCCGCGGAACGCCTCGATGGCGCGGTCGAGGGCGGCCCGCCGCCGCGTCTCGTCGGCCGCGCCCGCGCTCTGCAGGCTCTCGAGTTCCCGGGTCCGCAGGCCGGAGACGCGCAGCACCTCGAGGGCGTGCGCCACCGTGCCGATCTCGTCGCCGCGCGCCGCGTGGGGGATCGCCGAGTCCAGGTCGCCGGCCGCGAGGGCCTCGATCCGCGCCGCGATCGCCGAGAAGGGCCGGAACAGCCGCGCCGCCGCCAGCCCGACGAGGGCACAGGCCAGCACCGCGATGATCAGGGCGGCGACGCTGAGGCTCGTCATCGTCTGGGCGTGGGCGTCGAAGTACATCTCGATCGGCAGGCCGACGAACAGGATGCCGTTCACCTTGCCGGCGGCGTCGACCGTCGGCTGGTACACCGTGTGGTAGCGCCGCCCGAACAGGGTCGCCGGCCCCTCGTAGGTTCGCCCGGCGCGGATCGCGGCCTGGGCCGGGCTGTCGGCGGCGAGCGCCGTGCCGACCGCGCGGGTCCCGTCCTCCCGGCGCACGGTGGTCTGGCGCCGCACGAAGCTGTCGGAGGCGGGCTCGTAGCTGAACACCGTCGCCAGGCCGCCCGAGTAGGCGACGGCGTCGTCCACGACGCCGGCATCGGCGAAGCCCGACAGGCTCGGCGTCGACACCCGGGCGACGCGCGCCCCGTCGAGGTCCGCCGCCGCGCCCTCGACCCGCGCCGCCAGGACGAGCGCCAGAGTTCTCAGGTTGCGCTCGCCGTTGGTGCGCTGGCGCGCCTCCATCTGCGACCAAGTTTGTCGCGAGACCGTAATCCAGATGGCGCCGGCGGTGAGTGTCACGGCGAGCATCGCCAGCAGGATGACTTTCGTCGACAGAGTCATCCTGCGCAGCGAATAGGAATGTGTGCGCATCTATTGGTATCCGTGCCTATAGCCGGCCGGACACTCTGTCGTGAGGTTGAAATGACGGGTTAAGGTTCGCCAGAAAGGCGAGCCATTGCCGCAGATTTCAACCCTGCCCTGCGCGCCGGGCGGAGACGCGGGCGAGCGCCGCCAGATCCTTCTCGCCGTCGCCGTGGCTGATCGCCTCGATGAGACCGTCCCGCAGCACGCTGGCGAAGGGCATCGGCACCCCGGCGCCCTCGGCCGCCTGAAGGGCGAGCCGCACGTCCTTGGCCCCGAGCCTGAGGATGAAGCCCGGCGGCTCGTAGCGGTTCTGCGCGATCGAGGCGCCGTAGCCCTTGTAGACCGGCGAGGCGAACAGCGTGTTGGTCATCAGGTCGAGGAAGTCGGCGCCCGGGACGCCGTGGCCCTCCGTCAGGGCGCAGGCCTCGGCCATGGCCTCGATCGCCGAGATCAGCATGAAGTTGCCGGCGAGCTTGACGGCGTTCGCCCGCGTCGGGTCGTCGCCGAAGCGCCAGGTCCTGGCGCCCATCGCGTCGAGGAGTGGGCCGGCGCGGTCGATGAGGGCTCCCTCTCCCGCCGCAACGATGTTGAGCTTCCCGGCCTCCGCCACGTCCGGCCGCCCGAAGACCGGGGCCGAGACGTAGGGGACGCCGGCCCGCGCGTGGACGGCGGCGAGCTGCTTCGCCAGGGCCACCGAGACCGTGCTCATCCCGATATGCAGGCCGGGGCGCTCCGGCCGGTCGAGGAGGCCGCCGGCCACGATCACGGCCTCGAGGGCCGCGTCGTCGGCCAGCATGGTGATCACGGCGTCCCCGGCGAAGGCCTCGGCGGCGCTCGCCACCGGGGTGACGCCGTCGATGCCGCGCGCGGCCTCCGGCGAGCGGTTCCAGGCGCGGACCGCGTGGCCGGCCCGCGCGAGATTGGCCGCCATGGCGCGACCCATTCGCCCCATTCCGATGAATCCGACGTCCATGCCGTGCTCCTCGACGCGCTGTGCCGTCTGCCAACTGGGAAATCCCGGCCGGCGGTCAACGGCCCCGGCCGGATTTGCGGCGCTCGCACGGCGTGGCAAGCTCGATCCATGCTGCAGAATCGCATCACCGACATTCCCGGCCTGCGGGTCGGCCACGCCACCGACCTGCGGCTCGCCAGCGGCGTCACCGCGATCGTGTTCGATGAGCCGGCCATCGCCGCGGTCGACGTGCGCGGCGGCGGGCCGGGCACCCGCGAGACCGACCTGCTCGACCCCGAGCGCACCGTGGAGCGGGTCGACGCCTTCGTGCTCTCCGGGGGCTCGGCCTTCGGCCTCGACGCGGGGCCGGGCGTGGCGGCGTGGCTCGCCGAGGCCGGGCGCGGCTTCCCGGTCGGTGCCATGCGGGTGCCGATCGTCCCCGGGGCGGTCCTGTTCGATCTCCCCAACGGCGGGGACAAGGCCTGGGGCCGCTATCCGCCCTATCGCGAGCTGGGCTTTCAGGCCGCCGCGGCCGCGGCGGAGGATTTCGCCCTGGGCTCGGTCGGGGCCGGGACAGGCGCGCGCACCGGGCGACTGAAGGGCGGGATCGGATCCGCCTCGGCGCACGTCCCGGGAACGGGCTTCCGCGTCGGGGCGCTCGCGGCCGTGAACGCCTTCGGCAACGCGACGATCGGAGCCGGGCCGCATTTCTGGGCGGCGCCCTTCGAAGAGGGCGACGAGTTCGGTGGTCTCGGCGCGCCGGTCCGGGTGCCGCCGGAGGCCCTCGCCTTCCCGGCCCGGGCGCTGCCGGGCGCCGCTACGACGCTCGCCGTGGTGGCGACCGACGCGGCGCTGACCAAGGCGCAGTGCCGGCGCCTCGCGGTGGCCGCGCAGGACGGCCTCGCCCGCGCGCTCGTGCCGGCGCACACGCCCCTCGACGGCGACCTAGTCTTCGCCGCGGCGACCGGCGCCGTGCCCCTCGCCGAACCGGTGGTCGACCTCGCCCGCCTCGGCGACGTCGCCGCGCGCGTCCTGGCCCGGGCGGTGGCCCGCGGCGTGTTCTCGGCGACGAGCCTGCCCGGGCACGCGCCGTCATTGCCCCTGGCCGGCACGGGGCTTCCACCGGCCTGGCGCGACCTGTTCGGCGCCTGATCGGCGGCGCCGGCCCCGCCCCGCCCCGGCGCGGAACGATGCCGCAGGCCCGGGGTTACTGGCCGCGGCCGGAGGCCGCGACGCGGCCCGGATCGCACCGGGCCGCGCCCTGTGCCCAGCGGGAGAGAATCTCATGAGAATGACCGGCCTGATCGTCGCCGCGTCCGTCGCCCTGTTCGCCGGCGGAGCCCAGGCGATGCCCGTGGCACCGCTGACCGGCGGCGACGCCGCCGTCACCCTCGTCCGCGGCGGCTGCGGGTTCGGCGCCCATCGCGGGGCCTACGGCGGCTGCCGCCTGAATCGCGGCCCGCGCGGTGCGATCCGCCGCGCCGTCACCGGCGCTCCCCGCGGCTGCCCGCCCGGCCTCTATCGCGGCCCGCGGGGCGTCTGCCGCCGCTGAGTGACGGCGCTGGCGCCGCCCCCTGGGGTGGCGCCAGCGCGGGTTGCGGCTCTCGACGGATGGCGGTCAGCGCAGGGGCGAGCGCCCCTGGGGGAGCGCGATCGTCGCGGTCGCCTCGGCGATCTGGTCCGGGCCGCCCTTCGGCGGCCAGATTCCCGCCTCGTAGGCGCGGGCTCGCAGCGCGGCCCGCTCCTCCAGGCTGCGGAAACCCCAGATGTGCGTGATGCGCGGCGCGCCGTCGAGGGCGTACAGGTTGACGACGAGGTGCTGCGTGTAGGCGCGTGCCGGCCCGATCGCGGCCTCCCAGGCCGCGAGGGTCGGCGGCAGGCCCCCCGGCTTCTGGCGATAGGTCCGGATCTCGTACACCCCGCCCCGGTCGCCCGTCCGGATCGGCGGCAGGAAAGGGAACGGGGCGTAGCTGTCCATCTCCAGCGCGGTGATCACGTGCCCGGCGTTGAACGGGTTGGCGCTGAGGAGGGCGCGCCGGCGCTCGGCGGTCATGTCCTCGGGCGCCGCGAAGCCGCGCAGCACGATCAGGCGCCCCAGCGTCCCGATCTCGGTGCGCCAGCAGCCGACCAGCTCGCCCTTGGCGTCGGGATCGTCCAGCCAAGCCTCGACGCCCTCCGAGACCTGACCCACCGCGAGCAGCGGGCACGAGAGGGTCGCGAGTTCGTACAGCATGGGCGCCTCGGCGACGTCGTCCCATCGACGTCACGCCGTCAAAGCGGGAGAACGCCTTTCGTTGCCATCGGGACGCGCGGGCAAGCCTCCGCGCTGCCGGCCGAGCCTCACAACTCGGCGCGGGCATCCTCCAGCAGCTGCGCCAGCCCGCTATCGACCTCCTCGGCGAGCATCGTCCGCTCGGCGTCGGTGAGGTCCTTGGCCCAGGCGCCGCTGCCGAACCCGTCCGTGCAGCGCGCCCGCTCCGCGGCGATGTAGGCCTCGGTCTCGACCGGCCGGGTCTTCATCGCGTGGACGAAGCCGAACCACGCCGCCCGCTCCACCACCGCGAGCCGCGCCCGCAGCCGGATGGCCACCGCCTTCTCCGGATCGATCCCGTCCGCGCTCATCGTGGTTCTCCCGCGTCCTTCTCGGCGAGCCGATCCAGCAAACCCTGGAGCTGCCCCGGCACCGGCTCGGTCGCCGAACGCGCGTAGAGGACGCGCAGTTGCCGGCCGATCTCCGCGAGGCTCATGGAGCCCTTGGCGATCACCCGGTCGGCCTGCCGGTTCAGGCTCTCCTTCTCGGCCGCCGTGACCTCCTTGGCGGTGAGCACCACCACGGGCACGTCGCCGTCGGGCCGCGACCGGAGGGCCCGCAGGAAGCCGAACCCGTCCATCTCGGGCATCATCAGGTCGAGCAGGATCAGGCTCGGCCGCGCCTGGCTGACCCGCTCCAGGGCGATCCGGCCGTTCTCCGCCTCGTCGACGGTCCAGCCCTCGCGGCCGAGCGACCGGCGCAGGCGCTCCCGGGCATCCGCGTCGTCGTCGACCACGAGGACCCGCGCCTCGTTCGGTGCCGCGGGCCGGTAGCGCTCCATCAGGCCCTTGAGCCGGTCCCAGTCGATCGGCTTGACGAAGTAGTCGGTGGCGCCGAGCGCCTGGCCGAGCCCCTGCTCGGCCACCACCGAGGTCATGATCACCGGCGTCCCGGCGAGGTCGGGGTCGTTGCGGACCGCGTGCAGGACCGCCCAGCCGTCCATGCGCGGCATCTCGACGTCGAGCAGGATCGCCCGCGGCTTCAGGGCCCGGGCGAGCGTCAGGCCGGCGCGGCCGTCGTTGGCGCTGCGGACGTGGAAGCCCTCCCGTTCCAGGAAGCGCTGGAGCAGCTCCCGGGCGGCCGGGTCGTCGTCGACCAGCAGCACCGTCTCGTGCTCCTCGTGCGGCTCCACCGGCGTGTGCGCCTCGGCCTCGGTCGGCGGCGCGTCCTCGGGCCGCAGCGTCGCGGGCAGGCGGATCGTGAAGGTCGCGCCCGCGCCCGGGGTGCTGGCGACGCCGATATCGCCGCCCATCGTCCGGCAGAACGCGCGGGTGATGGCGAGCCCGAGGCCCGTCCCGCCGAACTGCCGGGTGGTCGAATCGTCGGCCTGGACGAAGCGCTCGAACAGGCGCTCGATCTGGGCCTCGGTCAGGCCGATGCCGGTGTCGGCGACCGCGAAGGACAGCCAGTCCGCCCCCGCGTCCCGGTGCCGCCGCACCGTCAGGCTGATCGTCCCCCGCTCGGTGAACTTCGCGGCGTTGCCGATCAGGTTCAGCAGGCACTGGCGGATCTTGGTCTGGTCCTGGTGCATGGACCCGAGGCCGGCCTCGCCCGCCGCGCCGGCGTCGAGGACGAAGCGGTTGCCCTTCTTCTCGACCAGGGAGCCGGTGGAGTCGGTGACGTCCCGGAGCAGGTCGGCCACCGTGAAGGTCTCGGCCGAGGCGGTCATGCGGCCGGCCTCGATCTTCGAGATGTCGAGGACGTCGTTGATCAGCGACAGCAGGTGGCGGGCGGCCGCCTCGATCTTGCGCAGGTCCGGCAGGAGGGCGGCCTGGCCGATATCCTCCAGCTCCTCGCCGAGCATCTCGGAGTAGCCGATCACCGCCGAGAGCGGGGTGCGCAGCTCGTGGCTCATGTTGGCGATGAACTGGCTCTTCGCCCGGTTGGCCGCCTCGGCGGCCTGTCGGGCGCGCTCCACCGCCTCCTCGGCCTCCTTGCGCTCGGTGACGTCGACGCAGGTACCGACCCATTCCCGCAGGGAGCCGTCCTCGGCGAGGACCGGCACGCCGCGCACCTCCATGGCGCGCCAAGCCCCGTCGTGCCGGCGCAGCCTGTACTCGACCTCGTAGGTCGCGCGCGCCTCCACGCAGGCGGCCCAGGCATCGGCCGCGTGGCCCCGGTCGTCGGGATGGACGGCGTCCAGCCAGCCCCAGCCCTGGTAGGCCTCCTCGGTCTGGCCGGTATAGGTGCTCCAGCGGACCTGCGGCGGCATCAGCTCGCCCGCCGCATCCGTGTTCCAGATCACCGCCGCCGAGGCGTCCACCAGCGCCCGGAAGCGCTGCTCGGAATGGCGCAGGCGCTCCTCGACCGCGCGGCGGACGGTGATGTCGGTGTTGGTCCCGTACCAGCGCAGGATCCGCCCGGATCCGTCCCGGTGGGGCAGCGCCTTCGACAGGAACCAGCGGTAGCTCCCGTCGCGGCCGCGCAGCGGGAACGTGTCTTCCCAGGACCGGCCCAGCGTGATCGCGGCGCGGTAGCGCTCGGTCACCGCCGCGACGTGGTCCGGGTGGTGGACCGTGCGCCAGCCCCAGCCCCGCATCTCGTCCAGGGAGGTGCCCGTGTAGTCGTACCAGCGCTGATTGTACCAGACGATGGTGCCGTCGGCCTCGGCGATCCAGGCGAGCTGCGGCAGCGTCTCGGCGAGGTTGCGGTAATCGGCCTCCGTGACGGACCCTGGGCCGCTCTCAGTCTCACTCATCGACCCGACGCTGTCCCGTCACCCGCCCCGCGGCGGCTCGAACCAGTATTCCTTATACACGCATCGCGTCCGGATCCGACCGCGCGGCCGCGGGAGCCGGCGGCCGGCGAAACCGCAGGGCGTCGATCGTGTAGAGCGCGAGCGCCACCCAGATCAGCGCGAGCATCAGCGCCCGATGCGGCTCGACGCGCTCGCCGTAGACGAGGACGCTCAGGACGAGCAGGCAGGTCGGCGCCACGTACTGCAGGAGGCCCAGGGTCGTGAGCCGCAGGCGCACCGCCGCCGCGGCGAACCAGATCAGCGGCAGCGCGGTGGTCAGCCCCGTGAGCATCAGCAGGGCACGGTCCCCCGGCGCGGCCGGCAGGAACGGCTCGGGCGACAGGACGAGCCAGACGATCGCCGCCGGCAGCAGCAGCAGGGTCTCGGCCAGGAAGCCGACCAGCGCGTCGACGCCGACGATCTTCCGGGCGAGCCCGTAGAGGGCGAAGCTCACCGCCAGCGACAGCGACATCAGGGGCAGTTCCCCGGCCCACACCACCGCGACGGCGACGCCCGTCGCGGCGATGCCGATCGCGACGGCCTGCGCCGGCCGCAGGCGCTCGCCCAGCACCACCCGGCCGAAGGCCACGCTCACCAGGGGATTGATGTAGTAGCCGAGGCTCGCGTCGAGCAGGTGACCGCCGCTGACGGCGTAGAGGTAGAGCAGCCAGTTCACGCCGATCATCGCCGCCGAGAGCACCAGCAGCGCGTGGCGCTTCCGGAGCGGCAGCGGCAGGTTGAGGCGGTGGCGGGCCGCGAGGATCAGCGCCAGCGCGCCGGCGAACACGCTCGACCAGACGATCCGCTCCGACAGGATGTGGTACGGCGTGTAGGCCCCGAGCATCCGGAAATGCACCGGGACCACGAGGCCCCAGCTCAGGTAGGCGGCGAGCGCGTAGACGAGGCCCACGGAGTCCTCCCGGTCGACCCGGATGGGCGGCCGGGTCCGCGGGCTTTAGCCCGGACGGCCCGATCGCGACAGGCCGGGCGGTGCAGGGCTGCCATCCGGACCGGCGGGCCGACCCCGGGGCGGCCCGGCTCGCGGACGGCGCTCCGGCTACGGCGCGATCCAGCCACCGGACCACCCGCCGGCCTGCCGATGCCAGGCGGTCCGGCGGTGTCCGCGGCGGTCGAGATAGAGGAAATCCAGCCGCTCGGCCCGAACCAGAACGGCGGCGAAGTGCGGCCGGCCGAGCGTCGCGGCCGCGGTCTCGTCCGGCAGGCTGTAGGCGTCCCCCGCCGGAAGCGACGTACCGGGGCCGGGCTCGGCCCCGTAGCAGACCCGGCTCATCGCCCGGGATCCGGTCCAGGCCGCCTCGGCCAGAGCGTCGTCGGTGTGCAGCGTGGCGCGGCCCTCGACGCGGATCTGGATCTTCGCGGCCGCATCGTAGGCGGCGAGGGCGCAGGCCGGATCGGCCAGGATCTCGGCGGCCTTGTCGGAGCGGCGGTCGCAGTGGAACCGGAGCGTCCCCTCGGCCGGGTCGGCGGCGCGCAGGACCACGGTGCGCAGCCGCGGCCCGCCGTCGGCCCCGAGCGTCGCCAGGGTCGGCAGGTGGACGCCGCCACGGCCATGGGCGGCCCCGTCCGCCAGCAGCCGCCAGAGTTCCGCGAAGGTGGCGTCGAGGTCGTCGTAGAAGGCGGGCAGCGGCGTCCGTGTCATGCGGCGCCCCGCTTCCTCCGCCGCTCGCGGAAGATCAGCGCGAGGTTGCGCAGGTAGATGCCGGTGGAGAGGCTCTGGCCGATGATGATCACCGGCTCGCGGCGCACGAACCCGTAGACCAGCGTCATCATCCCGCCGAGGATCGACAGGAACCAGAACGACAGCGGCATCACGCTCCGCCCGGCCCGCTCGCTCGCGATCCATTGCAGGATGAAGCGCGATCCGAACACCACCTGGGCGACGATTCCGAACACCAGCCAGAAGTCGAGCCGGGTGACGAACACGTCGTAGAAATAGGCCGGCAGATCGTGGGCGAGCTGGATCAGCATCCGACGTCCTGGTCCGCGGGTTGGCCGACCGGCGGGTCCGCCGACGCGCCGGCCGGGCCGGCGATCTCCTCGGGCCGCGGGTCCGCGCGCTTGCGCCGGATCAGCCACCAGACGCCGGCGAGGTCGAGGAGCCCGACCCAGAGGCGGTCGAACAGGCCGTAATTGGACACCCCCGTCAGCCGCGGCCGGTCGACCACGTCGCGGTGGACGACGGAGAAGCCCTCGCGGGCGACCAGGGCCGGCATGAACCGGTGGAGGGCGTCGAAGTACGGCAGCCTGAGATACACGGCGCGGCGGAAGACCTTCAGGCCGCAGCCGGTGTCGCGGGTGGAATCGTTGAGGATCCGGCCGCGCACGCCGTTGGCGATCCGGGACTGGAGCATCTTGAAGCGGCCGTCCTTGCGGCCGCGCCGCTGGCCCTGGGCGAGTCCGGCCCCCGGTCCCGCCGCCTCCAGGGCCTCGAGCAGCGCGGGGATGAAGGCCGGATCGTTCTGGCCATCGCCGTCGAGGGTCGCGACGATCCCGCCGCGGGCCGCCAGGACGCCGCTGCGCACCGCCGCCGACTGGCCGCCGCTCCGCGCGTGGCGCAGCACCCGCAGCCAGGGGCGCCCCGCCCGGGCCGCCGCCAGGGCCGCCGGCGTGCCGTCGGTGGAGCCGTCGTCCACGTAGATCAGCTCGAAGGCGAGGCCCGCGCAGGCGGCCTCGATCTCGGCCACCAGGGGTGCGATGTTGCCGGCCTCGTTCTTGACCGGAACGACGACGCTGAGATGGGGAGATCCGCTCACGGCGCCACCGCGTAGGCCGTCACGAAGACCCGGCGGCCGGTGTTGAGGTTGAAGCCCTCGACCTCCGCCAGGGGCGCGGGCGCGCCGCGTCCCACCGGCCAAGCCGCGTTGAAATCGTCGCGGTCCCGGGACTCCACGAAGAGCAGGCGGCAGCCGCCGCCCTCGAGGAAGGACCGGGCGGCGGCCCCGTCGGGCGGCAGGGCGAGGCCGGTGCCGACGAGGAAGACGAGGCTCGGCTCGCGGTAGCCGAGGCTCGCCACGAGCGGGTTCGGGCACGGCATCCGCTCGCGCAGGGCCGCGAGCCGCGGCGAGACCTTCAGGGCCGGCAGCGAGCGCTGCGCCACGCCGAGCACCGCGGGCCCGAGCAGGGCGGAGGCCAGCACGCCGAGGACAAGCGCGCGCTCGGCCGACCCGTGCGCGAAGGCGAGCCAGGCCAGGAATGCGACCGCGCAGGCGGCGGCGAGCAGCGGGAGGGCCGGCCACGGGATCGTGTGGGCGTCGAGGCGCCAGCCGGCGAGGCAGAGGCCGAGGGTCAGGGCGACGGGGATCGCCGGCAGCAGCAGGGCCGTCAGGCGGGCGCCCCGCAGGCGCGGGTCCAGCGCACCCCGGTTCAGCGCCAGCACGGTCAGGATCGCGAGCCAGGGCATCAGCGGCAGCACGTAGTGGGGCAGCTTGGTCGGCACCGCCTCGAAGATCAGCCAGGCCGGCAGCACCGCGGCGATCAGGAAGGTCACGGCGGGCTCCCGCCGCGCCCGCCACGCGAAGGGCAGGCTCATGGCGGCGAAGGCCGCCCCGGGCCAGAAGGTCGCGAAGAACACGAGCGCGTAGGCTCCGGGCGGTCCCCAGTGCCGCTCGGCCACCCCGCCGACCTTGCCGAGCATGTCGTGCCCGACCGCCTCTGCGTAGAACGCGCCGCCGCTCTTCCACGCGATCGCCGCGAACCAGGGCGCCACCAGCAGGAGCGTCAGGGCGAGGCCCGGCCACGGCCGCAGGGGCAGCAGCCAGCGGCCGGACCGCGCCGCGAGCGACAGGCCGAGCGCCGGCAGCGCGACGAAGAGCGGCACCATCGGCCCCTTCACCAGGATCCCGACCGCCATGCCGAGCCAGAACGCCGCGAAGGTCGGCCCCGAGACCGGCCTGCCGTCCCGCGGCGCCAGCCACGCCCGGGCGAGCGCGGCGAGGCTCGCGGTGGCGCAGGCGGCGAGCAGCGCGTCGGTCTTGGCGAGGTGGGCTTCGGCCGAGAGCATCAGGCAGGCGCCGTAGAGGCCGGCCGCCAGCAGCGCCGACCGTCGGGGCAGGAAGGCGAGCGCGCCCCAGTAGGCGAGCAGGACCGAGGCGACGGCGCCGATCAGCGACGGAATGCGGTACAGGGCGATCTGGGTGCGGGCGCCGGGCACGCCCAGCGCCTCGCCGGCCGCCACGGCGGCGGCCTGCGCCCAGTAGATCCCCACCGGCTTCTTGTGCCGCGCCTCGCCCTGGAAGCGGATATCCACGAGGTCGCCGCTCTCCAGCATCTGCTTCGAGGCCTGGGCGAAGCGGGGCTCGTCCCGGTCCATCGGCTGCAGCGAGATCTGGCCCGGCAGGAACAGGAGCAGGCACAGCGCCAGCAGGGCGGCGACGGCCCTGCCATGGGTGAGGCTCAGCGCGTCGAGCCCGCGGCCGATCCGGTCGACGGGGGCAAGGCGCGGCGCGCCGCCGGCGGAGAGGCTCGTGGTCATGCCGGGCCGGTCAATCAGGAACGCGGCGCGAGGTCAAATGCAGCGGTGCCGTCGCCGGTCGCCACGGCGCGCGCGCACATCACGATGCGCGGATGTGGCGCCGCTCCCGCCGCGCGTCCCGGCCCTGAGGTTCGCCGGTCCCCGCCTGTCGGGGACGGGACTGCCCTACGACGCCGCCCGGAGGCGCGCGAAGCCGGCGTCGAGGTCGGCCTTGAGATCGGCGGTGTCCTCGAGGCCGATGTGGAAGCGGAGCGCCGGTCCGCCGGGGGCCCACCGGGTCGCGGTCCGGTAGCCCGCGCAGTCGAAGGGGATCACGAGGCTCTCGAAGCCGCCCCAGGAGAAGCCCATCCCGAAGAGCTGCAGCCCGTCGAGCATGGCCGCCACCGCCGCCTCGGGTACCGGCTTGAGGATCACCCCGAACAGACCGGAGGCGCCCGCGAAGTCGCGCTTCCAGATCGCGTGGCCCGGATCCTCCGGCAGGCCGGGATGGAGCACCCGCAGCACCTCGGGCCGCGCCTGGAACCACTGGGCCATCTCCAGCCCGGCGCGGCCGTGCTCGCGCAGCCGCAGGTTCATCGTCCGCAGGCCGCGCAGCGCCAGGAAGATGTCCTCCGCGCCGGCGCACATGGCGAAATGGTCGAAGGTGCGGCGCACGGCCGGGTAGTAGCGCGCGTTGGCGGAGGTCAGGCCGATCAGCAGGTCCGAGCCGCCGCTCAGGTACTTGGTGCCGGCCTCGACCGCGATGTCGACCCCGCGCGCGTGCGGCGGGAACAGCAGCGGCGTCGCCCAGGTGTTGTCCATGATCACGCAGGCATCGTGGGCGTGCGCCACCTCGGCGATGGCCGGGATGTCCTGCATCTCGAAGCTCTGAGATCCGGGCGCCTCGACCAGCACGGCCCGGGTGTTCGGGCGCATCAGCGCCGCGATGCCGGCCCCGATGACCGGGTCGTAGTAGGTGATCTCGACGCCGTAGCGCGCCAGCACGCCGTCGCAGAACTGGCGGGTCGGCCGGTAGGCGGAATCGGTGACGAGGAGGTGGTCGCCCGCCGACACCGCGGCCATCAGCGCGACGGTGAGCGCCGCGAGGCCCGAGGGCGTCACGACGGTGCCGGCGGCGCCGGCGAGTTCCGTCCAGGCCCCCGTCAGCGCGTCCATGGTGGGCGTCGCCGAGGTGCCGTAATTGTAGCGCCCGCGCCGGTTCTTGATCGCGTCGTAGGTCGGGTAGAGGACCGTGGAGCCGCGGTAGATCGGCGTGTTCACGAAGCCGTGCTGCTCGCCCGGGTCGCGGCCCGCGTGGACGAGGCGCGTCGCGGGCGCGAAGGTCTGCGTGGCGTCGGGCGAGGGCTTCAGGGACATCGAGGCTCGGAGATCGCGTTGCGGTGCACCGCACGAAGCGCGCCGCGCCCGGCGAGGTCAAGCCGGACGCGCGGGCTCGCAGTGCCGGGCCGCCGCGTTTTCCGCCGTCACGGCTTCTCGGGCGGATCCGAGACCACGGCCTCCTCGTAGGCCTCCATCCACGCGGCGCGCTCCTGGGAGCCCTCCGGGTAGGGGCATTCGCTCACGGGCTTCCCGTAGAGGCGCGCGTTGCGACCCTGGATGAACGGGCTGTCGCTCGCGGTGGCCTGGACGTTGGTCAATATCGCCTCCCGAAGACTTGGAGTGGGGCTTCGTTAACGGCCGCGCCGTAAATCTGTTGCCGTCTCAAGTCGCGTCCCGGGTGGTCGCTTGCGTATCCTGCGTTCCCTCCTCGGCGCCGTCCTCGTCCTCGTCTCGACGGCGACCGTCGCCCTCGTCAGCGCCGACCGGCTCGCCCATCTGGCGCCGGCGCCGGTGGTCCGTGCTGCCCAGGCCGAGCCGTCGGCGACGGGGTCGATCCCGCTTCCGGCGAAGGCCGCACCGGCGCCGAAGCCGGCCGTGCCCAGCATCCCCAACGGGTTCGACACGGAGCGGCTGCACGCGCTGATGCGCGGCGACCCGATCCTGCCGGGCCGCTGAGAGCGGGCCGGAGCGCACTCATCCCACCCTCCGCGTGATCCCGGGGCGCGCCGCGCGCACCTCGGGACCTGGGATTTGTTGGGATCGGCCGGGGATCGCCCTACCGCGCCGTCCGGAAGACCTGCAGGTCGAGGTCGCGGACCTTCTTGCGCAGGGTGTTGCGGTTGACGCCGAGCAGCTCCGCGGCCCGGATCTGGTTGCCGCGGGTGGCGGCGAGCGCCGCGCCGATCAGCGGGCCTTCGATCTCCCGCAGGATCCGGTGATACAGCCCGGGGGGCGGCAGCGTGTCGCGATAGCCGGAGAAGTAGTCCGAGAGGTGGCGCTCCACCGCGCTGGACAGGGTCTCCGACTCGCCGTTGGCCTTGCGGGCGGCGCCGTTGGCGGCCGGCGCCGCGGGTGTCGCCAGCGGCAGCGTGTCGAGCTCGGCCTCGATCACCGGGCCGGTGATCGTCTCCTGCGGGTAGAGGGCGGCGAGCCGCCGGACGAGGTTCTCGAGCTCGCGGACGTTGCCGGGCCAGCGGTAGCGCTTCAGCCGCTCCATGGCGTCGCCGTCGAGGGTCTTCCGGGTCAGGCCCTCGCGCTCGACCAGCACGAAGAAGTGGCGGACGAGGTCCGGCACGTCCTCGGAGCGCTCGCGCAGGGCCGGCAGCCGCAGCGGCACGACGTTGAGGCGGAAGAACAGGTCCTCGCGGAAGATGCCCTGCTGGATCGAGACCCGCAGGTCCTTGTTGGTGGCCGCGATGATCCGGACGTTGGTGCGGATCGGGACGCGCCCGCCCACCGTCGTGTACTCGCCCTGCTGGAGCACGCGCAGCAGCCGGGTCTGCGCCTCCATGGGCATGTCGCCGATCTCGTCGAGGAACAGCGTGCCGCCCTCGGCCTGCTCGAACCGGCCGGCGGAGCGCTGGAGCGCCCCCGTGAACGCGCCCTTCTCGTGGCCGAACAGCTCGGACTCGATCAGGTCGCGCGGGATCGCCGCCATGTTGACCGGCACGAACGGGCCGGTGCGGCGGCGGCCGTAATCGTGCAGCGCGCGGGCGACCAGCTCCTTGCCGGTGCCCGACTCGCCGGTGATCATCACGGTGAGGTCGGTTGGCATCAGCCGGGCGAGCGCCCGGTAGATCTCCTGCATGGCCGGCGAGCGGCCGACCAGCGGGATGTCCTCGTTCTCGGGGGGCGCCCCGGCCGGCGCCGCGCCGCGGGGGCGCGAGAGCGCCCGGCCCACGATGGCGATCAGCTCCTTCAGGTCGAAGGGCTTCGGCAGGTACTCGTAGGCGCCCCGCTCCGAGGCGCGGATCGCCGTCATGAAGGTGTTCTGCGCGCTCATCACGATGATCGGCAGCTCCGGCCGCACCCGCTTGATGCGCGGCAGCAGGTCGAACACGTTCTCGTCGGGCATGACCACGTCGGTGATGACGAGGTCGCCCTCCCCCTGCGCGACCCAGCGCCAGAGGGTGGCGCAGTTGCCCGTCGAGCGGACCTCGTAGCCCGCCCGGGACAGCGCTTGGTTCAGCACGGTGCGGATGGCGGCGTCGTCGTCGGCGACGATGATGTGGCCGTTCGGCATGACTCTCTACTCAGACCTCCGACGGGGGGCCGGATTCGGGGATCGACATCACGGATCGACCGCCGATTCGCGCCCGTCCCGGGCACTCGACATCGGCAGAAGGATGCGGAACGCCGTGCGGCGCGGGGCGGGATCGCACTCGACGATCCCGCCGTGATCGCCGACGATCTTGGCCACCAAAGCAAGACCCAGGCCGGAGCCCTGCGCCTTGGTGGTGACGAACGGGTCGAACAGATCGGGCAGGAGGTCGGCCGAGATGCCCGGGCCGTTGTCGCGCACCGCCACCTCGATCGGCAGGCTGACCCGCTCGCGGGAGCCCGGAACCTGAAGGCGCAGGCCGGTGCGGAAGGCGGTCGACAGGGTGATCTCGCCCTCGACCGCGTCCGGGCCGATCGCCTCGGCGGCGTTCTTCACGAGGTTCAGGATCACCTGGATCAGCTGGTCGCGGTTGCCGAGCACCGGCGGCAGCGACGGGTCGTAGGTCTCGATGAACCGGATGTGCCGCGCGAAGCCCGACTGCGCCGAGCGCTTCACCTGGTCGAGCACCCCGTGGACGTTGACGGCGCCGCGATCCGAGGGGCGCTCGTCGCCGAACAGCTCCATGCGCTCGACGATGCGGACGATCCGGTCGGACTCGTCGCAGATCAGGCGGGTGAGCAGCCGGTCCTCCTCGGCGCCGGTGCTCTCGAGGAGCTGCGCCGCGCCGCGGATGCCCGCGAGCGGGTTCTTGATCTCGTGGGCCAGCATCGCGCCGAGCGCCACCATCGAGCGCGCCGCGCCGCGATGGGTGAGCTGGCGGTTCATCTTGTCGGCGATGGTGCGCTCCTGGAGCATCATCACCACGGCCTCGCCGTCGTCGCCGAGCGGCGTCGCGAACACGTCGACGCTGCGCTCCAGGCCGAGGCGCGGCTGGGTCAGCTCGACCCGGTACTCGCTGACGCTGGCGCGGCGCCGTCGGACCTCGGCCACCAGGGCGATGATCGGCGAGGCGAACGGGATGATGTCGCGCAGCCGCCGGCGCTGCATCAGCCGCGCCGAGTAGTCGAAGAACGCCTCCGCGGCGTGGTTGCAGTGGAGGATCTGCTCGTCGGCGCCGATGGTCAGGACCGGCAGCGGCAGCGCGTTCAGGACGGCCTCGGCGGCCGTGTCGCGCCGGGTGCCGGGCTCGCGCGGGAGGGGCTCGTCGCTCACGCGGCCTCCTGCACGGGGTTCGCCGCACCCGCGAAGGCCCGGGCCAGCAGGTTGAGCGCGATCTCCGGGTCGGTGGTGGTGAGGAGGGTCGCGCGTTCCGCGGGACCCAGCGCGCCGCCGGTCTCGGCATAGGCGGCGAGGTGCTTGCGGGCGTGGCGCACGCCCATGTCGCGGCCGTAAAGCGACAGCAGCCCCGCGTAATGCTCGGCGGCCAGGACGGCCTGCGCGGCCCGTGACGGTTCCGCGGCCGGCCGGCCCGCGAGCGCCGCGGCGACCTGCCCGACCAGCCAGGGGCGGCCGGTCGCCGCACGGCCGATCATGACGCCCGCGGCGCCGGAGGCGTCCAGGCAGGCGCGGGCGCTGGCGAGGTCGGTCACGTCGCCGTTGGCGATCACCGGGATCGACACCGCCGCGACGACGGCCCGGATCGCCGACCAGTCGGCGCTGCCCTTGTAGAATTGCTGCCGGGTCCGCCCGTGGACCGTCACGGCGTTCAGGCCCAGCCGCTCGGCCCGGGCGGCGAGATCCGCGGCGTTGCGGCTCGCGTCGTCCCAGCCGAGGCGCATCTTCACCGTCACCGGGACCGACACCGCGCCCCGGACCGCGGCGAGCAGGCGCTCGGCGTGGTCGAGGTCGCGCATCAGGGCCGAGCCCGAGGCGATCCCCGTCACGATCTTGGCCGGGCAGCCCATGTTCACGTCGATCACGTCGGCGCCCCCGGCCTCCGCGATCCGGGCGGCCTCCGCCATCGGGCCCGCCTCGCAGCCCGCGAGCTGGACCACGTGCAGGTCGACCCCGGATCCCTCGGCGCGCATCGCGGCCTCGCCGGACCCGCGCGCCAGTTCCCGGGCCGCCACCATCTCCGAGACGACCGCGTCGGCGCCGCAGCGGCGGGCGATGCGGCGCATGTGCAGGTCGGTGACGCCCGAGAGCGGCGCGAGCAGGCAGAGCGGGGCGGGATCGGTCCCGTTTGCCCCCTCCGCGGTCGCTCCCGCACGGCGCAGCGCGCTCAAATATTGGTCAGTCGTCATTCTGCACAACAATGAGGCAAAGCCGGTCCGCTGGCAAGCGGGACCGCGCGTTGATTTCGGGCCCTCCCCCGCTTAAACGACGGGCACCCTCCGCGGCAGGGTCACGGCGGCACGCCTGGCCCGCGCGCTGGCCGCCATTCCGCCCCTCAGGACGTCACGAGCTCGTTGCCCATGCCCGCCACCGGCACGCCAGCCACCGGACCCGCCAGCGCGGGAGCCGGCGTCGCCGCGGTGGTGGTGGCGGCCGGACGCGGCATCCGCATCGGCGGCGGCACCCCCAAGCAGTACCGCCGCGTCGGCGGCCAGGCGGTCCTCACCCGCACCCTGGCGGCGCTCGCGGCGGACGACGCGATCGCGCGGATCCAGCCTGTGATCGCCGCCGACGCGGCGGAGTTCTTCCGCGACTGCCTGGAGGAACTCGCGCCCGCGATCCGCGCCAAGCTCGCGCCGCCGGTCGAGGGCGGCGCGACGCGCCAGCTCTCCGTGCGCGCCGGTCTCGAGGCCCTGGCCGCCGGCGACGCGCCCGAGATCGTGCTCGTCCACGATGCCGCCCGCCCCTACGTGGATTCCGCTTTGATCGCCCGGGCGATCGCGGCTGGCCGCGACCACGGGGCGGCCGTTCCCGGCGTGCCGGTCACCGACACGGTCAAGCGCGTCGTCGACATCGCGCCCGGCATCGGCCGGGTGCACGAGACCCCGCCGCGGGAGCACCTGCGCGCGGTCCAGACACCCCAGGCCTTCGTGTTCGGCCCGCTGCTCGGCGCCCACCGGGACGCCGCCGCGCAGGGCCTCGACGGTTTCACCGACGACGGCGCCCTCGCCGAATGGGCCGGCCTGCCGGTGGTGGTGTTCGCGGGCGACGTCGCCAACCGCAAGATCACCCAGCCCGCCGACCTGATCGAGGCGGACCGCGCCTTCGCGACCGAGACCACCGCATTGCCAGCGCCGGGAGCCCGCGCCATGACCACCTACGTGACCCGCCTCGGCACCGGCTTCGACGTGCACGCCTTCACCACCGGCGACCATGTCTGGCTGGGCGGGGTGAAGATCCCCGCCGACCGCGGCGTGCTCGCCCATTCGGACGGCGACGTCGCGCTGCACGCCCTGACCGACGCCCTGCTCGGGGCCATCGCGGACGGCGATATCGGCACCCACTTCCCACCCTCCGACGAGCGCTGGCGCGGGGCTTCCTCGGACCAGTTCCTGGCCCATGCCTGCGACCTCGTCCGTGCCCGCGGCGGCCGCATCGACCACCTCGACATCACCGTGCTCGCCGAGGCTCCCCGCATCGGCAAGCACCGCGAGGAGATCCGCGCGCGCATCGCCGCCATCGCGGGCGTCCCGCTCTCGGCGGTCTCCATCAAGGCGACGACCACCGAGAAGCTCGGCTTCGTCGGCCGGGCGGAGGGGCTCGCCGCCCAGGCGGCCGCGACGGTCCGGCTGCCCGAGGAGGACGGCCCCGCCCTCGACGCGCAGGCCGAGACGGCGATGCGGCAGGGCTAAGCGGCCAGAGGTCGGGCGGCCAGGGCTGGGCGGCCAGGGCTGGGCGGCCAGGACCGGGCGCGTCGCGCTCGGTGTCAGGCCACCCGCACCAGCAGCGCGATCGCCGCGACGCCCAGGACCGCCATCGTCAGCAGGATGCCGCCGCCCCGGCAGGCGAACTGGCGCGGCGAGTTCGGGGGCGCGAACATCCCGATCGGGTGCAGGATCCGGGCGACCAGCAGGGCGACCAGCAGCGCCCGGACGAGCCCGTGGCTGCCGCCGCTCGCCTCCAGCAGGCCGACGACGATCAGGGCCAGCGGCACGTATTCCGCGAAATTGGCGTGCGAGCGCACGCGCCTGAGGACCGTGTCGTCGCCGCCGTCGCCGAGCAGCACGTTCCCGGAGACGCGGGCCCCGATCACCCATCCCGAGAGGCCGAGATACACGAGGGCGAGCAGCCCGGCGTAGAAGGCCGTGGTCGCGGGGAAGATCATGGAAGGGCTGTCTCCAGTCGGCGGCCGCCGGTCCTTGAGCCGGGCTCGGCCATGGGTCACAACAGGAGATAGGGCGGCGGCGCCCGAGGGGAGCCCGTTCGCGATGGTCGACGACGCAGAGCTTCTCGCCCGGGCCGAGGCGCTGGTGACCGCCTACGCGGCGGACGGGCGCACCGTCGCCACCGCCGAATCCTGCACGGGCGGCCTCGTGGCCGGGCTGCTCACCGCGGTGCCGGGCTCGTCGGCCGTCCTGGAGCGCGGCTTCGTCACCTACTCGAACGACGCGAAGGCCGAGGCGATCGGTGTGCCCATCGACCTGATCCGCCGGCACGGCGCGGTCAGCGAGCCCGTGGCGCGGGCGATGGCCGCCGGGGCGCTGGCCGCGTCGCGGGCCTCCGTCGCGGTGGCGATCACTGGCATCGCCGGCCCGGGGGGCGGGAGCGCCGAGAAGCCGGTGGGGCTGGTGCATTTCGGCCTCAGTCGGCGAGATGGCGACACGCTCCACCTGGAGCGGCGCTACGGCGATCTCGGGCGCGCAGGCATCCGCCGCGCCGCCGTGGCCGACGCGCTCGGTCTGTTGGAGGACGCCCTCGGCGACTGATCGCGGCACGGGAAGGACGGCCCACGGGTACGGTGACGACCCGCCTCTGCATCGTCGGCGGGGGCCCCGCCGGGACGATGGCCGGCCTGCTCTTCGTCCGCGCGAGCCTCGACGTCACCGTTCTGGAGCAGCACGCGGACTTCCTGCGCGACTTCCGCGGCGAGACCATCCACCCCTCCGGCCGATGGACGAGCCGGGCTTCACCGAGCGCTTCCGCGCTCTCCCCCATTCAGTCCCGCGTGATCGCCGCGTCGCTGGCGGCCGACGTGCCGGTCCGGGCGCCGCTCGCCCTGCGCCTCCTCGACGCCCTGCCGCGGCTTCAGGTCCTGCCGGCGCGGAGGATCGGGATGGATGTGCGGCCCGAGCACGTGCGCGTGTCGCTGCGGGCCTGACGCCATCCCTGCGCACCGTCTTTGTGAGCGCAGCGAAGCAATCCAGGGCAACGCCACATTCGGAGGCGTCCCATTTCCCCGGGTCGCTTCACGGCGCGCGCGAGGACGGCGGCTAAGCCCGCGCCCCGTACATCCGGTTCGCCCGCCCCTCGAAGGCGTCGGTGAACTTGCGGAAGGCGCGGTCGAACATCGTGCCCATGAGGAGCCCCAGGGTGCGGCTCTTGAACTCGTAGGTGATGAAGAAGTCGACGTTGCAGCCGCCGTCGGGGCCGTCCTTGAACAGCCAGCGGTTCTCCAGGTGCCGGAACGGGCCGTCGATGTACTCGGCGACGATCTTGAGACTCGCCGGATCGAGGGTAACCCGGGTGGTGAAGCGCTCGCGGATCGCCTTGTAGCCGACGCCCATCTCGGCGATCAGCACCTGCCCGCCCTCGGGCATGTCCTGCCGGCGGATCACCCGCAGGGATTCGCAGAGCGGCAGGAACTCGGGGTAGCGCTCCACGTCGGCGACGAGGTCGTACATCTGCTGCGGCGTGTGCTTCACCGCGCGGGTGACCCGGAAGGACGGCATGGTCTTCGGATATCCTCAGGCCGAGAGCGCGGGCGACAGTTTGGCCAGACGCGCCGCCTGCAAACGCGCGAAATCCTCGCCGGCATGGTGCGACGAGCGCGTGAGCGGCGTGGCCGAGACCAGCAGGAAACCCTTGGCGTAGGCGGTGGTCTCGTAGGCCTTGAACTCGTCGGGGGGGACGAAGCGCACGACCTCGTGGTGCTTCTTCGACGGCTGCAGGTACTGTCCGACGGTGAGGAAGTCGACGTCGGCCGAGCGCAGGTCGTCCATCAGCTGGAGCACCTCGTTCCGCTCCTCGCCGAGCCCGACCATGATGCCGGACTTGGTGAAGATCGTCGGGTCGAGCTCCTTCACCCGCTGCAGCAGGCGCACCGAGTGGAAGTAGCGGGCACCCGGCCGCACCGTGAGGTACTTGGCCGGCACCGTCTCCAGGTTGTGATTGAACACGTCGGGCTTGGCGGCGACCACGACCTCCAGCGCCCCGTCCTTGCGCAGGAAGTCGGGCGTCAGGATCTCGACGGTCGTGCCGGGACTCGCGAGCCGGATGGCCGCGATGGTCCGGGCGAAGTGCTCGGCGCCGCCGTCCTTCAGGTCGTCCCGGTCCACCGAGGTGATGACCACGTGGTGCAGGCCGAGCTTGGCCACCGAATCGGCGATCTTGTCCGGCTCGCCCAGGTCGAGGGCGTCGGGCAGGCCGGTGCGCACGTTGCAGAAGGCGCAGGCCCGCGTGCAGGTGTCGCCCATGATCATGAAGGTGGCGTGCCGCTTCTCCCAGCACTCGCCGATATTCGGGCAGCCCGCCTCCTCGCAGACCGTGACCAGACCGTGCTCGCGCACGATCTTCTGCGTCTCGGACCAGGCCCTGGAGCCCGGCGCCTTCACGCGGATCCAGTCCGGCTTCTTGGCCTGGACGGGCTGGTCGGGCCGGTGCGCCTTCTCGGGGTGGCGCAGGCGGACCGGCCGCGGATCGTTCTTCAGGGTGTCGAGGACGACGGCCATGGGTCGGGGGCTGCCACACCGCGGGGAAGCGCCCCAGGGGCGCGGTCGGGATCGCCCTGACTTAAGGCCCAAGGCCGCGCGCCGCAAACCGCCGCGACGCCGGGCCGCCCCGCGGTGGTTGAGGGTGCGGCCGTTCCGTCAGATCCCCAGCGCCCGGACGAAGAGCCCGGCCAGCACCGCCCCGACCAGGGGCGCGGCCACCGGGATCAGCGCGTAGCCCCAGTCGGAGCTGCCCTTGCCGGCGATCGGCAGCACCGCGTGGGCGACGCGCGGCCCGAGGTCGCGGGCCGGATTGATGGCGTAGCCGGTGGTGCCGCCGAGCGACAGGCCGATGCCCCAGACCAGCATGCCGACCATGTAGGGCGCGACGGCCCGCGGGATCGCGCCGGCCGAGCCCAGGGTGGTGGTCACGAGGGCGGAGATCGTCAGGATCAGGAAGAAGGTCGCGATGATCTCGGAGATCCAGTTGGCCTTCGCGTCGCGGATCGCCGGGCCGGTGCAGAAGCAGGCGAGCTTGAGGCCCGGATCCTGGGTCGCGCCCCAGTGCGGCAGGTAGTGGAGCCAGACCAGCACGGCGCCCACGAAGGCGCCGAGCATCTGGGCCGGGATGTAGACGGGGATCTTGCTGAAATCGCCGGAACTGACCGCGCCCGCCACGGTGACGGCCGGGTTGATGTGGGCGTCGGCGCTGCCGGTGGCGTTGGCCACGAAGACGCCCGCGAGGACCGCGAAGGCCCAGCCCGCCGTGATGGCGATCCAGCCGGCATTCTCGCCCTTGGAATGCTTGAGCAGGGCGCCGGCCACGACGCCGTCGCCGAGCACGATCAGGGTCATGGTGCCCAGGAATTCGCCCATGAAGGGTGATGTCATCGTCTCGTCTCCCCCGTTCGCTGCTTTTTGTGAAAGTTCAAAGCTTTGGCGAGCGCGTGAACGCCGGTGGCGGTCACCGAATGGTTACGCAGGTCCGGGCCGGCGCCCTCTCCTGCGGTACCGGAGCGCCCCGGAGGCCTCTTCGAAGGCCTCCGGGGATCCCGCGGCGATCTGGAGCCCTTCTTCGAGGCCGCCGCGCAGCGGCTCCGGATGCGGGCGCGAGTGGGACTGCGCGGGGCGTGTGCGCCCCGAGCCCGTCTCAATCCTCGTCGGTCTTCCAGTCGAAGGAGCGCTGCACAGCCCGGCTCCAGGCGGCGGCGATCTTCTCGCGCTGGCCGGCATCCATCTTCGGCGTCCAGCGCTTGTCGACGCCCCAGTTGCGCTTGAGGTCGTCGAGGCCCTTCCAGTAGCCGACCGCGAGACCCGCCGCGTAGGCGGCGCCGAGCGCCGTGGTCTCGGCCACCTTCGGGCGCACCACCGGCACGTCGAGCAGGTCGGACTGGAACTGCATCAGGGTGTTGTTGGCGACCATGCCGCCGTCGGCCCGCAACTCCTTGACGGGGATGCCGGAATCCTTGGCCATGGCCTGCAGCACCTCGCGGGTCTGGAAGGCGGTCGCCTCCAGCACCGAGCGGGCGATGTGGCCGCGGTTGACGTAGCGGGTCAGGCCGATGATCAGGCCGCGGGCGCCCTCGTTCCAGTGCGGCGCGTAGAGGCCCGAGAAGGCCGGCACGAAGTAGACGCCGCCGTTGTCCTCGACCGTCGTGGCGAGCGTCTCGACCTCGGCGGAATCCTTGATCATGTGCAGGTTGTCGCGCAGCCACTGCACCAGGGCGCCCGTGATGGCGATCGAGCCCTCCAGCGCGTAGGCCGGCTTCTGCCCGTCGAGGCGGTAGGCCAGCGTGGTGACGAGGCCGGCCTTCGACGGGACCGGCTCCTCGCCGGTGTTCATCAGCGCGAAGCAGCCGGTGCCGTAGGTGTTCTTGGCCTCGCCCGGCGCGAAGCAGGTCTGGCCGAACAGGGCCGCCTGCTGGTCGCCCAGGATGCCGGCGATCGGCACGCCCGCGAACGGAGCCTTGGTCTCGCCGTAGACCTCGCTCGACGAGACGATCTTCGGTAGCATCGCCCGCGGGATGCCGAAGGTCGACAGCATGCCCTCGTCCCAGTCGAGGGTCTTCAGCGACATGAGCTGCGTGCGGCTGGCGTTGGTCACGTCGGTGACGTGGAGGCCGCCCTCGGTGCCGCCGGTCAGGTTCCAGACGAGCCACGTGTCGATGTTGCCGAACAGCACGTCCCCGGCCTCGGCCTTCTGCCGGGCGCCTTCGACGTGGTCGAGCAGCCAGCGCAGCTTGAGGCCGGAGAAGTAGCTCGCCAGCGGCAGGCCGGTGAGATCGCGGAACCGGTCGCGGCCGCCGTCGCGGGCGAACTCGCCCACCAGCCGGTCGTTGCGGGTGTCCTGCCAGACCAGGGCGTTGTGCAGGGGCTTGCCGGTCGTCCGGTCCCAGATCAGCGTGGTCTCGCGCTGGTTGGTGATGCCGACCGCCGCGAGGTCGGAGGGCTGGAGCCCGCCCTTCTCCAGGGCCTCGCGCATCACGCTCTGGGTCTTCGTCCAGATCTCCGTGGCGTCGTGCTCGACGTGGCCGGGAGCCGGGTAGATCTGCGCGTGCTCGGCCTGGGCGAGCGCGATCACGCTGCCCTCCCGGTCGAACACGATGAAGCGGCTGCTGGTTGTGCCCTGGTCGATGGCCCCGACGTAACGGCTCATCGTTCCCTCCCCTAGATGGCCCGACCGGTCTGTCGCCGGATCGGGTTCGAATGCGTCAGGCGGCCTCGGCCCTGCGGTCGAGGTAGGCGGCGAGGCGCGCGGCGCTCTCCGCGCCGGTGCGCAGGCCGAGCTTGGAGCGCCGCCACAGGATGTCGTCGGCGGTGACCGCCCACTCCTCGGTCCGCAGGTAGTCGACCTCGGCCGCCGTGAGGCCGCCGTCGAAGGCCTCGCCGAGATCCGCCAGGGACTGCGCCGTACCGACGATGTCCCGGGCCCGGGTGCCGTAGGCGCGGGCGAGGCGGCGGGCGGTCTCCTCCGGCAGGAACGGCGTCTCGGCCCGCAGCTTGGCGAGGAACTGGTCGAAGTCGGCGTCCTTCATGGCGCCGCCCGGCAGGACCGCGTCGCCGGTCCAGGACTTCCCGAGGTGCGGGAAGTACGGCTTCAGCTTCTCCAGCGCGTGCTCGGCGAGCCGCCGGTAGGTCGTGATCTTGCCGCCGAAGACCGACAGCACCGCAGCCGCCCCGCCCTGGTCCTCCACGTCGAGGACGTAGTCGCGGGTTACGGCCGAGGCGTTCTCGGCCGCGTCGTCGTAGAGCGGGCGCACGCCCGAGTAGCTCCAGACCACGTCGGCCGGGGTGATCGTCGTGTCGAAGGAGCGGTTGATGCAGCCGCAGAGGTAGTCGGTCTCGCTCTCGGAGATCGAGACCGGGCCGGGCTCGCCGTCATAGGGCACGTCGGTGGTGCCGATCAGCGTGAAGTCGCGCTCGTAGGGGATCGCGAAGATGATGCGCTTGTCGGGCTGCTGCAGGATGTAGGCCTGATCGCCCGCGAACAGGCGCTTGACCACGATGTGGCTGCCCTTGATCAGCCGCACCGCCGCGCGGCTGTTGATGCCGAGCGTGCCGCCGAGCGTCTCGCTGACCCACGGGCCGGCGGCGTTGACGACGGCCTTCGCGCGGATCGTCCGCTCGGTGCCGCCGCGCTCGTCGCGCAGCGTCGCGACCCAGCCGTCACCCTCGCGCCGGGCCGAGACGACGCCGGTGCGGGTCATCACCGTGGCGCCGCGCTCGCGGGCGTCCATGGCGTTGAGCACCACGAGGCGGCTGTCCTCGACCCAGCAGTCGGAATAGACGAAGCCGCGCGTCAGGCGCCGCTGCAGCGGCGCCCCGTAGGCGGAGCTGCGCAGGTCGACCCCGTGCGAGCCTGGGAGCGTGCGCAGCCGCGCGAGGTGATCGTAGAGGAACAGGCCGAGCCGCAGCATCCAGGCCGGGCGCAGGCCCTCGTCGTGAGGCAGGACGAAGCGCAGGGGCCAGATCACGTGCGGGGCGAGCCGCAGCAGCCGCTCGCGCTCGGCGAGCGCCTCACGCACGAGGCGGAACTCGTAGTATTCAAGGTAGCGCAGGCCGCCGTGGATCAGCTTCGTCGACGACGAGGAGGTGAAGCCGGCAAGGTCACCGCGCTCGGCCAGCAGGACCGACAGACCCCGGCCGGCCGCGTCCCGGGCGATGCCCGTGCCGTTGATGCCGCCGCCGATGATCAGGAGATCGTAGGCGTCGGACGGCTCGCGCTGTCGCGGTGCAGCCGCCATGGTTCCTCCTGGGCCGCCTTGGTGGCGTTTCGGCACTATATTGACGCGGCGGTCGGCTTTCGCAAGCGAAAAATCGATGTTCGTTACGGTTCGTCCGCGCTGTCGGCGACCGCCAAGTTGACGCCCAGACGCTCCATGAGCGCGACGATCTCGGCCGGTGGCGCCCGGTCGGTGAAGAAGGTGTCGACCTGCTCCAGGCGCCCGACCTGGACCATGGGCCGCCGCGTGAACTTGGTGTGGTCGGCCACCAGGAAGGTTTTCCGGGCATGGGCCAGGATGGTCTGGGTCGCCCGCACCTCCTCGTAATCGTAGTCGAGGAGCGCCCCGTCGCCGTCGATGCCGCTGATGCCGATCACCGCCACGTCGACCCGGAACTGGCTGAGCGTGTCGCAGGTGAGCTGACCCAGCACCGCGCCGTCGCGGTTCCGCACGGTGCCGCCCGCCACGACGATGCGGAACTCGGTCGTCTCGGCGAGCGAGATCGCCACGTTGAGGTTGTTGGTGATGATGCTGAGATCGTCGTGTCGGGTCAGCTCGCGCGCGACGGCCTCCGGTGTCGTGCCGATGTTGATGAAGACCGAGCAGTGCGACGGGATACGGCTCGCCGCGAGGCGGCCGATCCGGCTCTTCTCCGGCAGCAGGGTCACCCGCCGGTCGGCGTAATCGATGTTCTCGACGCTGGAGGGCAGGCCGCCGCCGCCGCGGTAGCGCTCCAGCCGCCCCTCGGCGCTCAGCTCGTTGAGGTCGCGCCGGATCGTCTGGACGGTGACGCCGAACTGCGCCGCCAGGGCCTCGATCGTCACGAAGCCGCGCTGGCGGACCGAGGCGACGATCGCGCTGCGCCGCCCCTCGACACCGGTCGCCTCGATCCTGTCGTCGGATCTCCGGTCGAGCGGTCGTGACATCGATACTCCCTCGCCTTCGTGAGGCCGTCGCACCGCTGTACTGATTGCCGGACGATGTTCGTTTGCGAACATGTTCGGGCGTCGCGGCTTTCGCACAACTCTGGACCGCGCCGCGCCGGCCGGCAACAGTCGGACGCCACGCGTCGACCGGACTGCACTATGCTTCAGGCCCGCACGACCGGCACTTCGCCTGCGACCGGGCATAAAAAAGGCCTGCCGCGGGTGCGACAGGCCGAGCCACCCGGACGACGCCTGCGGCGCGTCCCGGTGTTCGCCACTCACATGTGGTGGCGCATCCGGCGATGATGCTTCATGCGCTTGTGCTTCATGCGCTTGCGCATCGTCGGACGCGCGGCCGGAGCGGCACCCTGCTCCATCGCGGCCGCCTCGCCGGCGCGCTCCAGGCCGCCGCGCGGGCCGCCGGCCTGCGCGCCCGAGGCGTTGTAGGGCGAGTTGCCCTGGGCGTAGGCGGAGCCCGCGAGGAGCGTCAGCGACGCGGCGGCCAACAGAAGTTTCCTCATCGTCAATCCCTGGCGTAGACCGGCGCAGGCAAAGCACGCGCCTCGTCAGGCGCGTTGCCGCTGCGTCGGAAAATAAGCGGCTCAGACGAGACTTGGTTCCGCGTCATCGTGCCGGTGCGGCGCACAATTGCCGGCAGCGTTAACTCGGCCTATGTCGCGACCCGTCCCGGCCCGGCCGCGACCGAGCAACAGGGGAGCGGGTGGCGGTGGCCAGCAGCGGTTCGGCCTATCTCCTGCTGGATGTCGCAGGCACGGCCTGCGCCCTGCCCCGCGGCGCGGTCGCCGAGATCCTGCCGCTGCCGGATCTGCACGCGCCGCCCGCTTCCGGCAGCTGGCTCGCCGGATTCCTCAATCTCGGCGGCACGCCGGTCCCGGTCGTCGACCTCGCGGCGCTGCTCGGCCTGCGCCCGGCCGGCGCGACGACCGGTCTCTACGCCCATCTCGCGCTGATGCAGGGCGAGGCCGTGGCGTACCTCGTCGATCGCGTGGCGGACCTCGCGACCGTCCCGGATTCCGCGATCCGGCCGGCCGAGGCGGCCGACACGCTCAACGGCTGCGTCGCGGCCGAGCTCGTCCTCGGCGAGCGCCTCGTCCACGCTCTGGCGCCGGAGCGCCTCCTGACCGTGCAGGAACGGGCCCGCGTCGACGCCCTGGCCCGGGCGGCCGCCGAACGTCTCGCCGCGCTGCCGCACGCCGTCTGACCGCGCGATGGCCCGACCGGGGAATCCCCGTCCCGACCTGAGTGCCGATCCCGCCTACGCGCCGCTCAAGGCGCGGATCATCGCGCGCACCGGCCACCACTACTACACCGACAAGGACGAGCTGCTGATCGAGCGGCTGCACCGCCGGTTCCGCGCCGCCGCCGTGGCCGATTGCGCCGCCTACGCGGCCCTCCTGTCGAGCGGCGCGGAAGGCGAGGCGGAATGGGCCCGGCTGGAGGCCGAGATCACCGTCGGCGAGACGTTCTTCTTCCGCTACGCCGAGCAGTTCAGCGCGCTGCGCGCGACGATCCTGCCGGCGCTGATCGCGGCGCGGGCGTCCGAGCGCGTCCTGCGGATCTGGAGCGCGGGCTGCTCCACCGGGGCCGAGGCCTATTCCCTGGCGATCCTGGTGCACGAGTTGCTCGGCGACGCCCTGCCCGAGTGGCGGGTGGCGATCCTCGGCACCGACATCAGCGTCGAGGCGCTCGCCACGGCCCGCGCCGCCGAGTACGGCCGCTGGGCGCTCCGGACCATGCCGCCGGAGGACCGGCTCCGCTACTTCACCCGGCTGCCGCCCGCGCCGGGCATCCGGCGCGAGGGCGGCTACGCCCTCCGGCCCGAATACCGCGGGCCGGTCCGGTTCGAGCGCGGCAACCTGCTGAGCCTCGTCGAGCCGGGGCCGCCGCAGGGCGAGCCCTTCGACCTGATCCTCTGCCGGAACGTGCTGATCTACTTCGATGCCCGGACGGTCGCCGCGGTGGTGCGCGGGCTGGGCCGCAGGCTGCGGCCGGAGGGCTGGCTGCTCCTCGGCCACGCCGAGCCGAGTCCCGCCTTCGCGAGCTTCCTCGACGCCGTCAGCCTGCCCGGGACCGTGGCCTACCGACCGCGCGCCGAGGCGCCGCCGGTCGCGCCACCGGTCGACCTGTCCGGTGCGCCCGCGCCGGACCCCGTCCCTCCGGCGCGACAGGCGACGGAGCCGCTCCCGGCGGATCCTGGCCCGGGCCAGTCCGGGGCTGCAGAGGCCGACGCCGCGGCCGTTCCCGCCCCGGACCCGGTCGCCGCACCCGGCACCGGTGCGGCTCCCGCAGCGCCCGAGACCCGGGGGGACCGGCCGGAAGAGGAGGACGCCGTCGATCTCGACCGGATCCGCGCGCTGGCCGATTCCGGCGAGACCGGAGCGGCCTGGCGGGCGCTGCGGGGCGCCCTGGACCGCGATCCGACCGACACCGCCCTGCGCTTCTACGAGGGTCTCCTGGCCCGCACCCTCGGACGCGACGCCGAGGCCGAGCGGGCGCTGCGGGCCGCGCTCTACCTCGACCGCGGTTTCGTGATGGCCCACTACCACCTCGGCCTGCTGCTGATCGCGCTGCGACGGCCGCACGAGGCGCTCCGCGCCCTCGACAACGCCGTCGCCTTGAGTCAAGCCCTCGGGCCGGACACGGCGCTGCCCGAGGGCGACGGCGCCTCCGCGGGCGAGATCGCGGCCAGCGCGGCCGCGGCCCGCGCCGCGCTCGGCGGCGCCGGCAGCAGGAGGTCCTGATGGGCACAGGCCCGAGTGCACAGGGCGGCCGTCCGCGGCCGGAGCGGGACCTGCGCGCCGAGCGCGCCGCCGCCCTCGCCCGGCGCGGTGCCGCGGCGGCCGCGACCGATTCGGGCGTCGATCACCTCGTCTGCGCCTGCGGCGGCGAGCGCTACGGCGTGCCGCTGGCGGCCGTCGCCCAGGTCCTGCCGTCGCGCCCCGCCACGCCGATGCCCGGGGCGGTGCCGGCGCTGGACGGTCTCGTCGCCCTGTCCGGGCGGATCGTCGGCGTGCTCAGCCTCGCCCGGGCCCTCGGCCGGCCGGATCCCGCGTCCGACGCCGACGCGGCGGCGGGCCACATGATCGTGCTGCGCGGCGTCCACCCCCAGCCCCTCGCCCTCGCGGTGGACCGGGTCCTGGGCATCGCCCGGGCCCCTGGCGCGGTCGCCGCGGCCGGCGCCGAGGCGGCCGATCCCGACCGCTTGGGCAACGAGGCCGCCTCGGTCTATGCCCCGGCCTCCGGGGCGGCGGGCGACGGCCGTCCCGACTTCGTCGTCATCGACCTCCCCCGCCTCCTGCGCCGCGCGCTGCCCTGACCGGGCCGTCTGCCACAACCGGAGCCATCCCCGCCCGTGTCGCTCTCGATCGGAAAACGCATCCTCCTCGGCTTCTTCGCCATCACGGTGGTGGTGGTGGCGCTCGGCCTCTACGCCCTGGAGCAGATCGGCGCGGTGCGCGACACGACCGACGCGATCGTCCGGCGGGACATGACGATCCTGCGCCAGCTCGACGATCTCGGGAACGACGCGCGCGACCTCGGTCTCCTGCGCCGCACGGCCGTGATCACGATGCTGATGCAGGTTCAGGGGCGCGCGACCCAGGCCGGCGACACCCTGGCGGCCTGGCGCCAGACCGCGGCCCAGGTCGAGAACCGGCTCGCCACGACGATCCAGCTCGCCACCCAGTACCGGACGCAGGTCGTATCCGCCGAGCGCGTCGCGGCCTGGGACCGCATCGCCGCGGCGGCGACCGCGGTCCAGGGCTCGTTCCGCGAGGTCAGGGCGCAGGGCGAGGCGCAGTTCGCCGCCATCGCCCAGCAGGACGTCGCGGCGGTCGAGGCCCGCAACGCGGAGATCGCGCGGCTGCAGGCACCCTTCCTCGAGGGGATCAAGAACCTCCGCTCGCAGCTCGACGGCGGCATGGCGCTGGGCCAGCGCGCCGCGCAGGAGGTCTACGAGCGCTCGCGCCTCTCGATCTACCTGACCCTGGCCGCCGCGGTGCTGCTGGCGGTCCTGATCACGTGGCTGATCAGCCGCGCGGTGGTGCGGCCGCTCGAGACGGTCATGGCCTTCGTCGGCCGCGTCGGCGAGGGTGACCTGTCCGGCCAGCTGGCGGCCGGCGGCCGCGACGAGATCGGCCGTCTGAGCGCGACGCTGAACACGATGGTCTCGGGTCTGTCGGACCTGGCGCGGACGAACCGGGCGGCGACGGCGGACCTGAACGCGGCCGCGGCCGAGATCCGCGCCTCGGCGCAGGAGCAGGCGGCCTCGGTCGAGCAGCAGTTCGCCGCCGTGCAGGAGACCGCCGCCACGGTGGACGAGATCACCCATTCGGGGGCGCAGATCTCCAAGCGCGCCACCGAGGTGATCGCCACCGCCCAGGCCACCGCCCAGACCTCGCGCCAGGGGCTGCGCGCGGTCTCCGACACCGCCAAGGCCATGGACGCGATCCGCGAGCAGGCGGAGGCGGTGGCGGGCAACATCGTCAGCCTGTCGGAGAAGACCCAGACGATCGGCGACATCATCGAGACGGTCAACGACATCTCGGAGCGCACGCACCTGCTGGCACTGAACGCCGCCATCGAGGCGGCCGCGGCCGGCGAGAGCGGGCGCAGCTTCTCGGTGGTGGCCTCGGAGATGAAGCTCCTGGCCGACCAGGCCAA